>JAGZQO010000030.1 GCA_018382125.1 Collinsella sp. | reverse complement strand
ACTCCAACGACGAATTCTAGGCGGTGTCCCCTCCCTTTCAAGAAAAGAGAAGAGGCGGGGCATGCCCCGCCTCTTACACCACATCTCTGCGCGCTACCCTCCAATACGCCTTAAACCAGTCAGGTTGGCTGCTTTAGGGGGTTGTAGGGGTCGCTCGGACGTCATTTTGGGTGGTTTTGCCTGCTACTAAAATGGTAACAGTACTCATATTTGCCCTTTTTTGCCCACAGACCTTTGAGGGTGCGGCGAAAAGGGCTTGTTTTGATTGTTTGGGGCAGGCACGAGGCGCGGAAACGATGTCTGGAGCGACGGAGCGGCCTGGAATTCATCCGTAGAGGTCTTCATTGGCTGCGCCAGGAGTGTCCCTAACTGCCGGAGGGGGTGTCTGCCGTGGCAGACACCCCCTCCGGATGTGGGAAGTTTGCGCTGCAGGTTACTTGTCGGTGCCCAGCTTGTGCGGCTTGAGAGCGAGCGCATTGACGAGTGCGTCGGTGGCAGACTTGACGGCTGCCGGCTGCGGATCGTTGACGTGATCCTCGGGGTGTACGGGCAGGTCCTTCTTGACGGCATCGTGGATCAAGTTGAGGTACTCAGTCACGCCAGTGGTCGATAGGTGCGTGCCATCGCCATCGAACAGGTCGTTGCGGTTGGCACTGTATCCGTACCAATCGATAACGCGCACGTTCTTGTAGCGCGTAGCGGCGTTGGCGATGGCCTGGTTGGTAGAGCCAACCCACGGCTGCGGGCTGCGCGTGTTCACAAACACCACAATACGCCTATCTCCTGCATCGGCCATGATGGCGTCGATCTGGTCGTCGGTTACCAAGCCGTTGGTGCCCAGGGCAAAGACCACGATCTTGCCGGCAAGGTTCTGCTGGATATAGCCCTCAAATGTCGCACGGCCCGCATCGAACTGGCGGCCCTTTTCGGCATCGATATGGCTGTGCGGGAACACGCCGTCAAAGGTGTCCACGGCACGCAGCGACACGGAGTCGCCGATCATAAGCAGATCGTAGGAGCCATCGGGGAAGCCGTCGTTGTCCTTGTCGGTGTCGTCGGCCGCCTGCTGGTCGGTGGGCGCGGTGTTCTTGGCTTCCTTGTTCAGAACTTCGGCGCCCTCGCCGCTCAGCGCAGACGTCTCGGGCACAAAGATCAGGCCGCCCAGTGCAACGACCAACACGACAGCGCAGGCTGCGCAGACAGGGATGTGCGTGCGTGCCCAGTTGGCGGGCGTGGTGGTGCCATCGCGGAATTCGGCGACGGTGCGCCCAAAGGCGCCCTTCCTAAACGGAGTCTCGATAAAGCGATAGCAGCACTCTGCCACGGCGACCACCAACAACACCTGCAAAATGTACTGCCACCACGGCGTATCGTTGATGTTGGCGACCGGGTTCATGAGGAGCAGCAGCGGATAGTGCCACAGGTAGATGCTGTAGGAGCGCTTGCCAACCCACACGAGTGGCTCGGCGGACAGCGCGCGGGCAACCATTCCCTGGGGCTGCACGCAGGCCGCGATGACCATGAGCGTGAGGATCGAGCACAGCAGCGTGCCTCCGCGATACTGGAAGGCGGTGTAGCCGTTGGTGAGCGCGACCATGGCGGCAAGGCCAACCAGACCCACGACGCCCAACACATCGATGGATGCGGGCGAGGACCAAAAACGCACGAGGGCGCTCGGCTGTGCCGGGGCGGTCTCGGCTGCTTCGTCGGCCTTCTCGCCAGGTTTGCCCTCGGCGTTCTTGCCGTGCTTGGCGGCGCCAGCCAGGCGATTGAGCCCCAAACGATGAGCGAGACGCACCGGCGCCAGGTCGCGATCGGGGATAAAGGCCATCCAGGCACCCAGCAGCAGCGAGAACACGCGGGTGTCGGTGCCGTAGTACACGCGGCTGGGGTCGGCGGCAGGGTTGTAAAGCACCATCATGGCTAGGGCAGATACCACGGCAAGGCCCAGAACCACGCGGCGCGTGTTGGGTTTGCTCACATGCATGGATACCATGGCAAACAGCAGTGGCGGCCAAATCAGGTAGAACTGTTCCTCGATGGCAAGCGACCAAAAGTGCGTGAGCGGCGAGGGGTCGCCCAGAGCATTGAAGTACGAGACGTTTTGGGCAATCTGCCACCAGTTGTTGAAGAACAGCAGCGACGGCAGGATGTCGGGGCGCATCTTGGTGAGCATCACGTGGTTAAAGAGAGTGCACAGCGCGCAGGTTACCACCACGACGGTCACCACGGCGGGGACCAGGCGACGGATGCGGCGAATCCAGAAGCTCTTAAGGTCGATGCGTCCGGTCTTAGCGACTTCGTTGAGCAGCAAGCGCGTGATCAGATAGCCCGAAAGCACAAAGAAGATCGTGACGCCAAGCAGGCCGCCCTGCGCCCACGTGAGGTTAAGGTGATAGAGCACCACCGCGACGACGGCGAGCGTACGCAGGCCGTCAAGGGCAGGGATGTAGCGGGATTTGGGGCGAGCAGGCGTCTGCTCCGCGGCGGGAGTGTTGGCGCGGCCCGCGTTGTTGGCAGAAGCACGATGGGGGCTCACGGTGCGTCGCGGTTCGTTGGCACGGCGTTCGCCCTTCACGCGTTCGTGCGGCGCCGGCTCGTTGCCCGTGCGGCGTCGACCGCGCGAGCCCGATTGCGAGAGTTGTTCCATAAAACATCATCCAATGACGAGAATAATCAGCACGCCTTCATTGTAGCTGCCTGCTCCTGTGAATGCTTGCTGCTGGCGCAAGCTCAAGCGCGCGTCCACATCAAAGTGAACTAAAGTTATAGGGGGTGCGAGAGTGCACGATCGACGGCTGCGGTGGGCATAAGGCCCGCAGATGAGGAGGTTTCCATGGCAGATCGCGGCATCGTTGCGGTGTTCGGCAGCATGAACATGGACCTTTCGGTGGCGTGCGAGCGCATACCGCGTGCGGGCGAGACCGTCGGCGGCAGCGGGTTTATCACCAACGCCGGCGGCAAGGGCGCCAATCAGGCCGTAGCTGCCGCGCGTATGGGCGCTTGCACGCACATGATCGGCGCGGTCGGTCGCGACGCGTTCGGCGCGTCGCTCGTGGCGGGGCTCCAAGACGCCGGCGTGGACTGTGACTTTGTAGTGCATCGCGATGATGTGGAGACGGGAACGGCGACCATCATTCGCTGCGAGGGAGACAACCGCATCGTGCTGTCGCCGGGCGCCAACCATGCGCTTGCGGGCGCGGACGTTGCCTGCGCGTTGAGGCGTCTGGTGGCCCATGAGCTCGACGGCGACGCCAGCGAGATTGCCCCGGCTGCCGGAAGCGTCTTTATCGCCCAGGGTGAATGTGACCTTGCAGCGACGGCCGAGGCGCTTGTTTGCGCTCACGGGCTGGGGTTCTATACGGTCTTTAATCCGGCGCCTGCCTGCGAGCTGCCTGCGGAGGTCTGGCCTGCGGTCGACCTGGTCTGTCCCAACGAGACCGAGTGCCAGGTTCTGACGGGCATTCTGCCCACGGATGATGTGAGTTGCGTCGCCGCGCTCAATGCGCTGCTCGACAAGGGCGCCGGCGCTGCGGTCATCACGTTGGGCGGTGCCGGCTCGGTTACGCTCGGCGATGGCGGTGAGCTGCTGCGCATGCCGGCACTTTCGAGTACGGTAGTCGATACCACGGCCGCCGGCGATACGTTTATCGGCGCGTTGGCGGCGGCTCGCCTAGAGGGCTTGCCGCTCTTTGAGTGCATGGCCGCGGGTGCTCGCGCCTCGGCAGTGACGGTGTCGCGCCTGGGCGCTCAGCAATCGATTCCCACGCGCGCCGAAGTTGAACATTGGTTTGGTTAAACGATAAAGACGGAGAAGCGGAGTAGAACAATGGCAATCAAGAAGCTGATCCTTGATCTGGATATGGGAGTGGACGATGCGATGGCGCTGGCCTATGCCATCGCGAGCCCCGAGGTGGAGCTCGTGGGCATCACCACGTGCTTTGGCAACGTGCGCGTCGAGCAATCGGCGCACAATTGCCTGGCGGTGCTCGATCTGCTGGGTCGCCCCGAGGTTCCGGTGTACCTGGGTGCCGACCGTCCTCTGCAGGCGACTGAGCCCTATACGCCGCCGGCGTCCACCGCGCTCATTCACGGCAAGAACGGCATTGGCGGCGCGAGCGTGCCCGCGTCGCCCTACGAGCCGGTGGGGGCGACCTCGGCCGACGGCAACGCTGCGGTCGATTATCTGATCGATGCCGCGCGCACCTATGGTCCCGATCTGGTCTACGTGGCGACCGGCCCGCTCACCAATCTGGCGCTTGCCCTGGAGCGCGATGCGGCGGCGATGATGTCCATCGGCCGCGTGGTCGTGATGGGCGGCGCCCTTACCGTGCCCGGCAACGTGAGCGCGGGCGCCGAGGCCAACATGGCGAGCGACCCCGAGGCAGCCGACGCAGTGCTGCGCTCGGGCCGTAAGCTCACCATGGTGGGTCTGGACGTGACGCATCGCGTGGTGCTCACACGCCGCGACGTTGCCGGCTGGACGGGCTCGGGCACTATGGCTGGCTGCGCATTTGCGAGCATGGTCGAGCACTACATTGGCTCGTACGAGATGAACGCACCCTACCTGGGTGGTTGTGCGCTGCACGATCCGCTGGCCGTTGCCGTGGCGATCGACCCCACGCTCGTAGGTGCGCTCGGCTGCAACCTGCGTGTTGATCTGCTGGGCGAGTACCGCGGTCGCACCATCTGCGATGAGCGCCGCCTGTCCGATCCGGACAAGAGCACGCTTGTGGCACTGACCGTGGATGCTCCGCGCTTCCTGTCCGAGTTCAAGACGCGTATGGCCCGTGTCCTTGGCTAAGTTGTCTTTTTGGGACGGGGCTTTTTTGACTGTTATGATTGGTGCGACCATTCGAACCAGCTAAAAGAGCCCGTCCCAAATTGACTACCGAGAGGATCTGCCATGGAGCGCATTGCGAGCTTTTCCGTTGACCATCTGTTGCTTGAGCCCGGCGTGTATGTGAGCCGCATCGACCGCGATCCGGCGACCGGGGCCGCCGTCACCACCTTTGACCTGCGCCTGACCACGCCCAACAAGGAGCCGGTCATGAACACGGCCGAGTGCCACACCATCGAGCACCTGGGCGCGACGTTCCTTCGCAATCATGCCGAGTGGTCGGGCCGCATTGTCTACTTTGGCCCCATGGGCTGCCGCACGGGCTTTTACCTGGTTGTGTTTGGCGAGGTGACGAGCGAGGAGATCCTGCCGCTCGTGCGTGAGCTGTTCGAGTTTGTCGCCGGCTTTGAGGGCGATGTCCCCGGTGCCGCTCCCGAGGAGTGCGGTAACTACCTGGACCAGAACCTCCCCATGGCCAACTGGCTTGCGCGCCGCTACCTCGACCGCGACCTGGCCGATATCGACGAGAAGCACCTGCACTATCAGCAGGCGTAAGGGCTTTATCGCCCAAAACGCGCGCATTGGGCGCCTTCGCTTGTGCGGGGGCGCCTTTTTGCTGAGTGGTCGGGACGAGTGTTTAAAATCGCTTATGTTTGTTCTAGAATGTTCATACTGTCACATAAACGAACAGGAGCGAACATGCATATCTACTCTGTCAACGATCCCGAGTTTAAGTCCTATGGCAACGTTTGGGATAACGTTCCGTCCGAGCTTACGTCGCCCGTGCTCGAGGCGCTCTCTGCCACGCCCATTCCCGAGGGCAGCAAGTACGTTGCGAGTGCGCCGGAGCTCGAGGACGTCAAGGATGCCGACAAGCTTGGCTTTCTCATGTTTGGTGGCCGTCCCTTCCAGCTCGGCTGGTGCAACGGCCACAATACACGACTCAACTGCCTGGAGTATCACCGCGCGAGCGAATTCAACTTGGGCGCTCGCGACTTTATCCTGCTCGTGGCGCATCGCTGGGAGATCGAGGACGGCAAGCTCGACACCGCGTGCGTCAAGGCGTTTCGCGTGCCGGCGGGTACGGTCGTCGAAGTCTTCAACACCACGCTTCACTACACGCCGTGCATGGTCGACGACGGTGGCTTCCAGGTGATGGTGGCGCTGCCCGCCGGCACCAACGGTCCGCGCCCCGAGGCTGCGGCCGACATGCCCACGGCCGGCGACAGCTACTGCTACTGGAAGGCCGACAAGTGGGTTCTCTGCCATGCTGACAGCCCCAAGGCTGCCGAGGGCGGCTACGTAGGCCTCATCGGCAAAAACCTCGACATCGCCTGCGACTAGAATCTTCTGTCTCGATCTGTAACATCTAGCGGGCTAAATCGTCTCTACCTGTTACAGATTTAGACAAACTGCAGGGGCTGCCCGAAAGATCTCGATCTGTAACACCGGGCCCGGTTTTGGCGGCCTAACTGTTACAGATCGAGACAAACCGGGCCCAACCACCACAAAGGTGCCTGTTCCCTTTGTGGTGGTTTGGGCAGGCGGGTATCAGAAAGTGTCAGGCGGGGCGGCTGCCGGGCGCCTGCACGCGAAAAGAAGTATCGACCTGCGTCGTTGCCGTTGAGCGACGCGTTGTTTGTAGGGATACTGAGCCTATGACAACAGCGTGCGAAAGGATTGATGCATGGCTTTCCGTAATGACTTCCTGTGGGGCGGCGCGACGGCTGCCAACCAGTGCGAGGGCGCCTACGACGTGGACGGCCGCGGCCTGGCCAACGTGGACGTGGCTCCGCACGGCCCCGAGCGCTACGCGGTG
This sequence comes from Collinsella sp., assembly GCA_018382125.1. GTDB lineage: Bacteria > Actinomycetota > Coriobacteriia > Coriobacteriales > Coriobacteriaceae > Collinsella. The sequence continues at coordinate 18,328 of JAGZQO010000030.1, read as the reverse complement.
GTCTCCGGCCAGCGCAAGATGCTCGACTTCGAGGACGGCTATTACTATCCTGCGCAGACCGGCATCGATTTCTATCACCATTACAAGGAGGACATCGCCCTCTTTGCCGAGATGGGCTTTAAGACCTTCCGCATGAGCCTGGCCTGGACCCGCATCTTCCCCAACGGCGACGAGACCGAGCCCAACGAGGCCGGCTTGGCCTTCTACGAGGACGTATTCCGCGAGTGCCGAGCGCACGGTATCGAGCCGCTCGTGACCATCACGCACTTCGACTGCCCGATTCACCTCATCAAGGAGTACGGCGGCTGGCGCAACCGCAAACTCATCGACTTCTACAAGAACCTTGCGACCACGATCTTTACCCGCTACAAGGGCCTGGTGAAGTACTGGCTCACCTTCAACGAAATCAATATGATTCTGCACCTGCCGTTTATGGGTGCCGGTCTGGTCTTTGAGGAGGGCGAGAACAAGGAGGCCGTCGAGTACCTAGCCGCCCACAACGAGCTCGTCGCCAGCGCTTGGGTGTTAGCGCCGGGCGATTTTAGCCGCTAATAGTCAAACTATTTTGACCAATCCCGGTCACCGAATAATGGCCACCGTGCCTCCCCGCCGCCACTACGCTGGTGGTGCCAACACGCCGGCGTTAGGAGGACCATTGAGGTGAACGAGAGACACGATGACCTACAGGAGATTATAGACGCGGCGCTCCGGGAGATGGCCGCGGAGGAGGGCGACGGGTTCGACCCGCAGGCATGCAACCTCGCGGAGTTCTGCAGGAGGACGGGGCTCACCCGCTCCCGCGCGAGGACGGTCAGGGCACACGGGTTCAGGGCCCTGCCCCACGGGAACAGCGGGAGGAGGGGCGCGCCGGGCGTGCTCGCCGGCCACACCGGCCTGGTGGACGACCTCCTGCGGAAGGGCGTCACCAACTCGCAGGTGATATTCGAGCGGCTGCTCGGCCAGGGCTACGCCGGCGGCCTCACCACGTTGAAGACCTATATCGCCGCGCACCGGGACCTCGTGCCCGCGAAGAGGCGGCAGGCGGCCCCGCAGGGCTGCCGCGGCCAGCGCTTCAGGACGGCGCCCGGAGAGGCCTACCAGATGGACTGGGGCTTCGTCGCGGTCGAGCGCCCTGGCGGGGAGCGGGCGCGGATCGCCTGCTTCGCCATGGTCTGCCACCATTGCGGGGGCGCCCACGTCGAGTTCTTCCCGAACGCGCGCCAGGAGAACCTCCTCATCGGGATGCTGCACGCGTTCTCGGCGCCGGGCGTGCCCGCGACCGTGCTCACCGACAACATGAAGAGCGTGGTCGTCCGCCGCGATGCCGACGGCCGGCCCGTCTGGCAGGCCGACTACGCCGAGTTCATGGGCGTCGTCGGCTTCCGCACCAGGTTGTGCAGGCCGCGCCACCCCTATACGAAGGGCAAGGTGGAGAGGCTCGTCCGCTTCGTGAAGGGGAACTTCCTCGCGGGAAGGTCCTTTACCGACCTTGACGCCCTCAACCGGGAGGCCGCCCTCTGGTGCGCCGAGCAGGGAGGCCGCTGGCGGCGCGCGGCGGCATGCGTCCCGATGCGCGAGCACGAGGCGGCGTGCTCGGCGAACACCAGGCCGCTCGAGGTCACGGCCGAGGTCGAGCGGTACCTGTGCCCGCGCCGGAAGATCTCCTTCGACGGCTTCGTGAGCTTCGAGGGGCACCGCTACGGCGTGCCCTACTGGTACGTCCGCCGCGAGTGCAGGGTGAACCGGGAGGGGCGCGTGGTGCACATATACAGCGACGACCTCTCCCGCGAGCTCGTCGCCCACGCCGTCGGCACCGGCGCCGACAGCTGGTGCGAGGGGCAGTGGGAGACATCGCCGGCGCAGCCCGAGGAGCTGCCGACCCAGCCGGTGGGGACCGTGGTCGAGCAAATCGCCCCGCCCAGGACGAAACCCGGTTTCGAGAGGTTCGACTTCGGGAGGGCCGAATGATGGCGGGCGCGGGGGCGAGCCCCTACGAGCTCGCGAGCGACGCCGCGTCGAGGCTCGGGATCGCCGTCGGGGCGGAGGAGCTCGCGACCCTCGCCTCGGACCTCGACCTCGGCGACGGGGAGATGGCCGCCGTGGCAGCCACCTTCTCCTACCTTGCGGAGAAGAGGAGGCTCGCCTCCATCGAGACGCTGCTGAGGCTGAGCAGGCTGCCCAGGCGCGAGCCCAAGACCTTCGAGGGCTTCGACTTCTCCAGGATCCAGGGCCGGGACGCGGCCGCGCTGGGCAAGCTCCCGTCGCTGGCCGACCTCTACGCGCACCGCAACGTCGCCTTCGTCGGGCCCGGCGGCATAGGGAAGACGCACCTCGCGCAGGCCTACGGGCGCGAGTGCTGCATGCGGGGGCTCAAGACCTACTACATAAAGGCGACCGAGCTCAGGGACAGGTTCCAGAAGGCCGTCCAGCGGGGAAACACCTCGCGGGTCGTCTCCTCGTTCGTCAAGCCGTCGTGCCTCATCGTTGACGAGGTGGGGAGATGCGTCTACGACAGGCCGTGCACCGACCTGTTCTTCGATGTCGTCGACAGGCGCTACGAGAAGGAGGGGCCGAACGCGATGGTCCTCACGAGCAACATCGCCCCGAGCGGGTGGGATGAGTTCTTCACGGGCGACGACACGCTCCTCTGCGCCCTCGACAGGCTGTTCGACAAGGCGTCGGTGTTCGTGATGCGGGGCCCGAGCTACCGCGGCAGGGAGCTTGACACCTACTCGGTGGAGGCCGTCCCCCAGGCGGTGAAGGTGAGGGGGATCCAGCCCGAGGGGATGTAGGAATGCGATAGGAAAGTCATAGATGCGGGCGTGTTGGCTAAAATGGGTCGGCCGGGATTGGTCAATCTCGGCCGACTATATTTGGCTAAATTATTCCGGCGCTAACACTTGGGCAACCAAGATCGCTCACGAGATCGACCCTGAGGTCAAAATCGGCTGCATGCTCGCTGCAGGTAGCTATTACCCCTACAGCTGCCGCCCGGGCGATGTGCGCCAGGCGCAGCTCGACAATCAGGACAATTACTTCTTCGTCGACGTTCAGAGCCGTGGCTACTACCCGGCCTATGCCGTCAAGAAGCTCGAGCGTCTGGGCATCGATGTGGGCATGACGGACGAGGACCGCGAGATCCTGGCCGCCAACACCGTCGACTTCATCAGCTTTAGCTACTACAGCACCCGTTGCTCCGCCGGTGCCGATAACCCCGATGTCGAGCGTACCCAGGGCAACGCCTTCGCCGGCGCCAAGAACCCCTACCTGCAGGAGAGCCAGTGGGGCTGGGCCATCGATCCGCTGGGCTTCCGTATTACGCTCAACGATCTGTACGACCGTTATCAGAAGCCGCTGTTTGTGGTCGAGAACGGCCTGGGCGCCAAGGACGTTGTCGAGGAGGACGGCTCCATCAACGACGACTACCGTATCGACTACCTGCGCCAGCACATCGCCGCGATGCGCGACGCGGTGACCGAGGACGGCGTTGACCTGCTGGGTTACACCACCTGGGGTCCGATCGACCTGGTGTCTGCCGGCACGGGCGAGATGTCCAAGCGCTACGGCTTCATCTACGTCGATAGCGACGATGCGGGCAACGGCACCCTCAAGCGTTCCAAGAAGAAGAGCTTCGACTGGTACAAGCATGTCATTGAAACGAATGGTGAGGACCTGTCCTAAGGAAGCTGAGACACTCAACTTCATAGCCTCCTAACCAAGGCGCCCGGCGAGTATGTGCTCGCCGGGCGCCTTGCCGTCTGCGGATTTTGGGACATGCGGCCCGCTTTTTCGACCCATCTGTCGGTACACTAAAAGCACTATGGGTACCCGCGAGCGACATATCGGCCACGCGGCCGCCCGGACCGCACCGGCTGCGGATCCCAGGGGCGGCAGGCTCTTCGCCATGCCGAGATTCCTTGTTGGCATAACACATCAGGTGTACCGCCACCGCGTCTTTGCTATCGCCGGCGCCATCACCGCGCTGTTCCTCATGCTTTTGGCAGTCTTGCCGGCGCTGTTCGCCTTCGACCCCAAACTTTCTAACGCCGTGCCCGCCTATAGCGAGGTGTCCGAAGAGGTCGTGGATGCGCTCGCCCACTCGAGCTCTCTCCCGCTGCTTGTCGCCGCAATTATATTTTCGATCTGGGGCGTATCGGTCTATCTGCGCTGTTTGGACTATGTGCTGCGCCGCCGCCTTGTTGCCGTCGCCACCATCTGCGCCCTGTGGATGATCGAAGTCATTCTCAAGTACAAGTCGTTCACGCCGTTCTATGCCACCGTGCTGTGGTACCTGTACTACGTGCCCATGACACTCATTCCGCTGCTCTACCAGTTGTGTGGTCTGCGCCTTGCGGGCCTGGAGCAACACCGCCTGGGTCGCCGCTACTGCGCTGCGCTGTGGATTGTGGCTATCCTGCTTATCGGATTTGTGCTCACCAACGATTTTCACCAGCAGGTCTTCCACTTTGACCGTACAAGCGACACCTGGAGCAACGATTACACGTACGGCTGGGGTTATTTCGCCGTCCTCGTGTGGACGGCCTTTAACTTTGTGGCCTTTTTTATCCTGGTGGGCCGGTCCTCGTCCTTTCGCATCCAACGTTTCTCGGGCACGGCGGCGCTCGTGCTGCTGGGCGGCGCGTTCTTTGCCATCTCATATGCGTTGCGCGTGCCCTGGGCATGGAGGCTCAACTTCTCGCTCATCTATTGCGTCTTGTGCGTGGCGGCGATGGAAATCTGTCTCGATTGCGGTGTCATTCCGTCATATCACGACATCGCCGGCATTTTCGACACCTTGCCGCTTGACCTCAAAGTTCTAACGCGCGACCTGCAGGAAGTCTATGCCACGCCAGTGTCAAAGCCAATGCCGGTAGGCGTGCGCGAGGAGTTGCGGACCCAGGCGCACGGCCGCGCCCATGCCTTTGCCGTGGCGTCCGATCCCGATGTGATGTACCGTGCCTTTCCACTGCTGGGCGGATCGGCCCTGCTTGCCCAAGACGTGTCGGATCTCAACGAGCTTAACCGTGAACTGGCACATCGTCGAATGGAGCTGCAGCGTCAAAACGAGCTGCTCGCCGCCGACTACGGCCTTAAGGCGCATTTGGCAGATCAAGAGGCCGAGACCTTGCTGGTCCAAGACGTGGACCAGGCGCTTGCCCGCGCGCTCGAAGAGATGTACGACCTGCTGGGCTCGTTGCCGCCGTTGACCGACGAAGCGTCTTCGCACGAGCGTTACCGCATGCTGCAGCGCGCCAAGATGCTCGTCGCCTATTGCAAGCGCAAGGGGTCGCTCACGTTGGCACAGCACGGGGAGAGCGGTTTTGATCGCGACCGCATTCAGCTCATTGCCAACGAGCTCGCAAGCGACCTGCGCACCATCGATATCGATTGCGCCTCGATTATCGCCATACGGCGTCCGATGCACGCCAGTACGGTAAGCGCCCTGTACGACTGCGTGTATGACTTTGCGTTTTTTGCCTACACCACCGACCATCCGGCGCTTATGTATCACTTGGGCGATCATGACCGATGCAGTGTCGAGCTGCGTGCCGCGCTTTTTTCCAACGATGATGCAGATCTTTCGCAGACGCCCGCTGCGCAAGAGCTCGAAAGCGCTCTGCAAGGGCGCAACGTGGCATACCGCCTTGAGGGCGAGCCCGGCCAGCTGCGCATGATCGTCTTGATGCCGAGGGCGGGTGAGTGACGATGCAGATTTCGCTCATTCTTCCCCAAATCGTTGCGCTCGATGTTGTCTTTGCCCTGGCTGCGTGTCTGCAGACGATCCACGTCCCGCTCATCGCATCGCGCCGCTCGTCCTATAACCGTAAGGTGATTTGTGCCTACGAGGCGAGCCTTGTGCTTCACCTAATTATTTCGGCGCTCATCTTGTTCGCGTCGTCTGGCTCATATCTGGTGGCGCCGCTTGACGTTTGCGCCAGGGCAATGGGCGGAGCGTTGTGGCTCAATGCCGTGATCTTTGCCTACGGCATGGTGCTTATGGTGCACTATCGTCGCCCCGTCATGCTGGCCGAACTGTTGCTCGTTGCCGCCGTGACACCGCCGGTGGTGCTTGCCATGGGCTCGGCGTGGACCACGGTCCTTATCGCAGAGGGAGCGTTTTTCCTGTTCCGCTCCATTGCGGCGCTCTTGATGGATGTCCGCAACCGCCAGGAGGATATCACCGCGTTCTCGACGATCGAAACCATCAACGTGATTCCCGTGGGCATCCTGTATCTGGACCCGAGGGGCCGCCCGCTGCTCATGAACCGCTGCATGCGAAAAAACCTGGTGGAGCTTCATATGCCCACCGACCTAGGCGATATGAGCGGTACATGGAACGACCTGCGCAAACTCAGCATGCAAATGCCCGAAAGCAGCCAGAACCGCGTGCGGATTAATCTGGACCGCTTTGGTGAGGCGCGGGCGGTGGTCGAGGTTTCTCCCGCCGAGATTCGCTTGTTTGTGCACGATGACGTTATGGTTTCGGGCCGCCTCTTCGAGCGCATTATCGGCCTGGATGTAACAGAGTATGCGCATGCTCATGATCGCCTGGCGCAAGCCAACCACCTGCTTGAGCTTGCGGGCCAAGAGCTCCAAGCCCAGATCGAAGAAGTCAAAAAAGTTGCTGACAATGCGGCCTATCTGCGTATGCGCGCTCGCGTGCACGACGTGATCGGGCAGCGCCTGTCCATCCTCCATCGTTATCTGGAGGAGGGGCGCCTGGATGACGAGTCACTCGAGCAGATCGACCCGCTGCTGCGCTCAATCGCTGCCGATCTGCGCAGCGGGGGCGACACCGAACCGGCAGAGCAACTGGGAGATATCGTCCATGCCTTTGGCCTGGTGAGTGTGCAGATCGATGTTGAGGGTGCGCTGCCTGAGGACGCGCGTGTCGCCGCCGCATTTTTGCAGATTATCCGCGAGGCCTCGACCAATGCCACCAAGCATGCACAGGCGCATCGGGTCCACGTGCGTCTGTGGCAAGAGACGTCGGAAGACGGTGCTGTTGCGCGGATGACCGTTTCTAACGACGGCGCGCCTGCACCCGTATCGTATCGCGAGGGAACGGGTATCCCAGGTATGAGGCATGTCGCACAGAATCTGGGCGGCAGCCTGGAAGTCCACACCGCCCCGCCCTTCACGCTTACGGTGTCCATCCCGCTCGCCTCCAACGCCACGGTCCAAAGGAGAAGTTCATGATCCGCGTCCTTATAGTCGAAGACCAGGCCATCCTGCGCGAGAGCCTCGCGCGCTCCGTTGGGGACCAGCCCGACATGACCGTTGTTGCCGCCATCGCCGATGCCTCAGATGCCTTGGACGTCGCGCTCAAGGAGCATCCGGACATGATTTTGATGGACGTGTGCACCGAGCACGATTCCAACGGCATCGTGGCGGCGGCGCGCATCAAGGAGCAGCTGCCCGAGTGCCGCATCATTATCATGACGGGCATGCCCGAGATTACGTTTGTGGACCAGGCGCGCGAGGCCGGCGTCGATAGCTTTGTGTACAAAAACGTCGGCATCGACGAGCTGTTTGCCGTAATGCGCTCCACGCTGGCGGGCTACTGTACGTTTCCCAAACCGCCCGAAAGCATCTTCTCGGGCACGGCGGCCCTCGACGACGTTGAGCTATCGATTTTGCGTCTGGCCTGCGAAGGCAAGAGCCGTCGCGAGATCGCGGCCGAGCTGTTCATGAGCGAAGGCACCATCAAACGTCGCATATCCGAGATCCTGAGCAAGACCGGCTATGACAACATCATGCGCCTGGCGGTGCACGCGGTGACCGAGGGCAGCATCGTCCCCAATATGGAACGCTAGCGCTCGTTACACATCGGCGCAAAGTGACGGGGCCGCAGGATCATGTCCTGCGGCCCCGTCTGTCATGTGCGCGGATGTGTCCGCCAATCCGCGGCTGTCGATGTCTGCCGTTACGCGATGGTTGCGCTGTAGGAGGCGACGTCCTCGTAGGAATCGGTCAGATAGGCGTCGATGCCGATGGTCGTGTTGGCCAGGTCGTCAAGGCTATCGAGCTCGCCGCTCGAGAACGTGAATTCCTCGGTGGCGTTGGTGCCGGGCATCAGGTGAGCCGAGAACCAGGGTTCCTTCATGGTGCCGTTGACGTTGGTCTTACCGGAGGGGGCGTAGAAGGTCAGGTCCTTGTCGCTCTTGTTGGTGATGTTGACGACAAAGCCGATGTCGCCCCAGTCGTCCTTGAACTTCTCGGTGATGGTGATGGTGCACAGATCGTCATCGGCGACGGTGACGGCGGGGGAGATTTCGACGCGCTGGACGTCGTCGTCTTCGACGGCCTCATCGATCTCCTCTTCCTTTTCGGCCGCCTCGCGATCCTTCTTCACCGTGCCGGACAGATCCTTGTCGGACTTGGTGAAGACAAGATTGCCGTCATCCTCTTCGAGGATGAGTTTGCCGTCCTTGAGCTTCATGTCGTGCGACTCGTCTTCGGCGGTGATCGTTACGGTGGTGGCGTCCTTGGCCTCCCATTTAAGGTCGACAACCTCAAGGAACAGGTCGAGGGCGCCTGTACCGTCCTCATCGAGAATCAGGACGCAGTGGACACCCCAATCCTCGAGCATCTTCATGTACTCATCGGTCAGCTCTTCGCCATCCACGGTTCCACCCGAGAGTTCCCAGCTGCCAACGAAGTCGGCCTTGGGATCCTTGCCACCGCCGCCGCTGCAGCCCGTCAGGGCAAAAGCGAGCGCCAGGACGCATGTCAGGAATGCGAGCACGGACTTTTTGAACGTTGTCTTCATGGTGTCCTCCTTCTTGTGTGAAAACCCATAGAAGCAAATGCGGGGGCGGCGGATCCCCCGCCAATTACCAGATAGAGGGGTTAAGGCCTGGGCGTTCCGCAGTTGCTGCAGAACTTGCCGCCGTTTTCGCTACCGCAGTTGGGGCAGAACCACTTGGCCGGTGCCGGGGCGGGTGCGGGGCTGCCGCATTCGGGGCAGAACTTGCCGGTGTTGGTGGCGCCGCAGCTGCAGGTCCACGTGCCGGCCGCAGGCGCGGCGGCGGGAGCCGGTGCCGGGGCGGGGGTAGGTGCCGGCTGCGGGGCGGCCTGCTGCTGTGCCTGGCCGGCGGCGAACAGCTGACTGGCGTTCATGCCGCCCATGCCGCCTGCCATGCCCATGCCCATAAAGCCGGCCATCGCACCGTTGGGGTTGGCCGCTGCCGCGCGCATCGCGTCGCTCTGGGCACTGGCGATGTTGGCTGCCGCCATCGTGGGATCGCGCATGACCGCTGCCTTCTGCAGATCCTTGATCATCTGCTCGTCTTCTTGCGAGGCGGCGATGGAGTTGACGCCAAAGCTTACGATCTCGACGCCGCGCAGATCGCGCCAGTCGGCGGAGAGGACCTCGTTGAGCGCGCGGGCGAGCTCGGTGGTGTGGCCGGGGATGGCGCTGTAGCGGATGCCCATCTCCGAGATCTTGGCAAAGGCGGGCTGCAGGGCGGTGAGCAGCTCGGACTTAAGCTGACTATCGATCTTGTCGCGCGTGTAGCTATCGGTCACGTTGCCGCACACATTGGTGTAGAACAGCAGCGGGTTGGTGATGCGGTACGAATACTCGCCATTGCAGCGCACGGAGATGTCGACGTCCAGGCCAATGTTGTTGTCGACCACGCGGAAGGGCACGGGCGAGGCGGTGCCGTACTTGTTGCCGATGATCTCCTTGGTGTTGATAAAGTAGACGCGCTGGTCCTTGCCCGCGTCGCCGCCAAAGGTAAAACGGCTGCCGATATTGGCGAACGTCTCCTTGATGGAGTCGCCCAGGTTGCCGCTAAAGACGCTCGGCTCGCTGCCGGTGTCAAAGACAAACTCGCCGGGCTCCAGCGCAACCTCGATGATCTTGCCGTTTTGCACCACGAGCATGCCCTGGCCGTCGTTGACGGCGATGACCGAGCCGTTGGAGATGACGTTGTCCTCGCCGCGCGTGTTGGAGCTGCGGCCGCCGGTGCGCTTGCTGCCCTTGCAGGCCAAGACGTCAGCGGGCATCGATTCGCAGTAGATAAATTCCTTCCACTGGTCGGCCATGACGCCGCCGGCAGCACCCAATCCAGCTTTCAAGAGTCCCATGGTGATCTTCCTTTCTCGTCAAAGGCCGGGTGGTATTGGTCAGGATGGTTAATCGTCCTTGTCGTCCTTCATGACAACGGTGGTCTCGGTGTGGCTGAAGGTGTCGTGCTTCTCGGTCAGGTCGAGCTCGCCACAGTAGCAATCGGCGTGGGTGGCCTCGTTGGCCGTCTTGAGCTGGCCCACCAGCAGCACGTCTGCGATGACCACGATGATCAGCGGCGCGACGATGTTGATGAGGATGCCCTCGATATCAAAGGTGAGGTAATCCGGATCGAAGGCGTTTTCACCCATGAAGAGGATCTGGGAGAGGACAAATCCGATCACAAAGAACAGCACCGAGGCGATAGCGAGCTTGGGCTTGGAGCAAGGAAGCTCGCCGACCATACGGCCGGTTTGGCCGTTCATGGCAAACAGGTAGCTCTTGCCGTTCCACGAGGTGGAAAGCATCCACACGGGGAACAGGGCATAGTCGCTGTCTTCCCAGGTGTAGTCGAGCTGCTTGCTTTCGACCGTGGCATCGTCATATTCGTCGACGACGGTTTCGCGCAGGGCCGAGATCGTGCTTTCCTCCATGCGGCGTTCGGCGCGCGCCTTGCAGGTTTCGCAGTCCTCGTCGTAGCGGTTGGCGATGTAGCCGGGCATATACGCGACCGAAAACGGGCGCAGGGCATCGTAGTCAAACGGCTCGATGGCGTCCATGTGGCCGTCGGGCATCTTGGACGATCCGTCGACGGGCACGCGCTTAAACGAGATGTTTCCCTTGCGGTAGGCGTCGTAGTGGTCGGTGGTCGTGACGGTGCGGTCGGATTCCTCGGTCACGGTCTCGTTGGTCGCATCGAAGCACACTTCGCCGTCCACGCGGGCGCCGTAAAGCCAAAACGGCACGTAAACGCCTTGGACTTCGTCGATGTGGTTGCCGGTGACAAAGCTCTTGGGCAGCAGGATCTTGCCCTTGTAGTGCTCTTTGAGCGCGGCCATAACGTCGTCGCGGCCGAGCTTAAACGGAATCACCAGGTCGGGTGAGAAGTCGCCCGAGAGCTGACCGGGTGCCACGGCGGGGTTGCCGCAGTACGGGCAGGTGGTAACGGCGACGGTGCCATCCGAGATTAGCTCGGCGCCGCACGACGAGCAGATGTAGCCGGCGTTTTGGGCGAGCTCCTGCACCGCGTCGTCGGCGACGGACTTGGGCGTTGCGGCTGCCGCATCGGCTTTGGCGTCGGCCTTGTCCTGGCGCTCGCGATAGAGGGCCTCGACTTCTTCGACTTCAAAGCGTGAGTCACAGTAGTCGCAGACAAGCTTTTGCTCGGCGCTTGCAAAATGCAGGGGGCCACCGCAGGCAGGGCACTGATAGTTAACGCTCTCGAAGGCCATGATCGGTCCTTTCCGTGCCGGAGGCTATGCGCCGATGGCGCCGCCGCAGTATTCGCAGCGCCCACTGGCATCGGGAATGGTGGTGGCTCCGCAGAAGGGGCAGGTCACCGCGGTCTTGGGGGCCTTGGCGGCCACGACGCTGTCGCGCGTCTCCTGGCGCAGCTGCACCAGCGCGTCGCGGACCTCGGTTACCTGGCGCTTGGCCTCGCGGTATTCGATGGAGCCGCGCTGATCGATGGTGGAGTCGTTTACGCGCAGGTTGATCTCGGTAAAGTACGGCGTGTTGACGTGAATGGTCAGATTAAAGTCGTAATCCAGGTCGTAGCGCGGCGGATTGTAGCTCTCGCGCTCGCCGTCCTTGGTCTCGCGATAGATTTCGGTGCGCTGCTCGTCGATATCCATATCGCAGCCGAGTACCTGCGAGAACTCGATGATGTCGGGATTGGCGTCGCGCCAGCGGCTCTGCGAAGTGATGATCAGCAGGCCCGCGTCCTCATCGAGCATAATATTGGTGCGCCCGGCAGAAAGCGTACGCGTGGGGTTGAACGACGCCAAGCGCTCGGCATTGGCCTCGCGGTAGGCGAGTTGCTCACGGATATCGTCCGCGGTGCTGGAGCGATAGCCGTGGAAGTAGGGGGAGAGCTTGCCGGCGCACTCTTTGCACAGGTAGCCCTCATTGATTTTTGTCTTACCTAGAAGTCCCAGCTCGGTACCGCAAATCGCGCACTCTTTCTTCTCAAACATCTTGTCAAAGAAGCCCATGGCTGCCTCCCATCAACTGGTAGCGTGTGTCACTTTTGATGATGGGGGAGTGCGCAGCCTTTCACGATACCCAGACGGCTCAAGGAGTCTCCACAACTGGGACACATGGCCCATTTTTGACTAGTCGTTGGGGACGTTCTTCGGCCACTCATTGGGGACGTACTTAAATGAGTGGTAGTTGGAGACACTCCTGGCCGAGCTAGAGATCGCGCGCGTCCCTTCTGGTCCATGCGGCTCAAAATCGCGGCGTGATGTGGACGGCTGGGGTCGAATTGGCAGCATTTCGAGCCTGGCTTCGATATTGAGACTGGTTCTTTATTAAAATAGATTTCCAGACAATTGAACGGCTGGGGGTTAACCATGAGGGGCATGGGAGACACAACCGCATATTTGCGTCGGGGCATTCGGGAGATTATATGCCTGGCGCTGTTCTTCTTCACGTTTTTGGCGTGCGAGTATCTTTTTGATGTGCGCATGGCCGAGTTCGTGTCTCCGAACGAGGTCGTTATTTATGAGAGCCTTGTCATCGGCGCGAGCGTGATTGGCTTTTTTGTGCGTCCCATTCTGTACTATCGCCGTCCCCATACTATCGACGCAACGAGTGACGTCACGGGCGTTTTGCTGGTGGCATTGCTGCTGTTGATTATGGCGGTTCAGGTTGAGGTGGTAATTGCCGGCGGTTTGGTGGCGTGCTGCGCGCTGGGCTACTGCGGATCGACTGCTCATGCAAATTTTGCGAGGCGCTTTGCGCGAACGCCCTGCTTGGCGCGCGCCGCCGCACTTTCTTACGCCATGGGCGTTCTGGTGCAGGTTCTCAACCACATGGTGATGCCTGTCGGCATTCCTCAGCAGGCTGTTCTGGTCGTCTGTGCGATCGCGCAGGTGGCGTTGCTCCACGGTGCCCGACGCGCCAAGCTGCGCGACGAGTCCGATCCCAGCTTTGAACCCAGTGCTGCCGGGCTTTCGGTAGATGCTCTGGAATATGGCGCCAAGTGGCATGACGATCCCGAGGCAAAGGCGGCATTCCGTCGCGCCGTAGTTCGCCTGACCGTGGCGACGGCGTATCTTTCCAGCGTATTCGCCGCTCTCAACGCGGGCTTCACGACCCTGCATGCTGTCGGAACCGTCGATTTGGGCGATTGGCCGCGCCTGCTGCTTGTCGTGAGCTCGTTGGTCGCTGGCGCACTATTTGACCTGCACGGCCGCTCGTATATGAATATCGGCATGACATGTGCCGCCATACTGTCCACGCTTTCGTTCTTTGTGCTCATCGTCGATGGCAATGGCGGCAACGAGCTTGCTGCCACGATCATCTTTTATCTGGGCTCGGGCTTTTTCGTGGTGTTCTTTACCACAAAATATGCCGCCGTCTCGCTCTATGCGCGCTGGTCATATTTTTGGCCGTGCATGGGTCGCGTCGTCAACAACGTGTGCTCGATGTTCGTGACGGCGCCGGCAGTGGCGATTATCTCGAGTCAAAATGTGCTGGCTGCGGTCGGTGCGGCGCTCGTGATGTTTGTGGGCATTGCGATTACGCTGCTGGGGCAGTTGGGGCAACGAGCCGATGATGCCGCGATGCGGGACGGACTGCCGCTTGCCACCGACGATCTTGGTGGGGATCTTGCGCCCACATGCTCCGACCCTGAGCCCGTGGAGGCAGCGGAGCTCACGTCCGATGAGCGCCTCGATGCCTTCGTCGCCACCTTTGGGCTTACGGAGCGCGAGCGCGATATTCTTGAGGTCTTGGTCGTTTCGGACCAGAGCGTTCAGGACATCGCCACAACGCTTTTCCTTTCGCGCTCCACGCTCTATCGTCACATTTCCTCGATCAACAAAAAGACCGGCACCGCCTCGCGCGTGGCCCTCATCAACTTCTTCTGGTCCTGGACACCCAAGGACTAGCTAATCTCCCAATAAGTTGCGGTGGAATAGTCCCTAAATTAAAGTCACGGGGCTTTAAACAGGAACTATTCCACCGCAACTGCTGGGGGGATAGACTGCGGCGGCGGCAGAGGCAACGGCAGCGGCGTTGGCAGCTGTGGTAGTGGCAACGGCAACTGGCAGGGTGTTTTCCGTCTGCTTGCTACAGCAGCTCGCCGTGGCGTGCAATGTAGCGGCGCTTTGCCAGCTGAGTGAGCGCGATGTAGGCGGTGACGATGCCGACGAGCAGCGCGAAAAAGCTCGCGGGCAGTGCCATGAGGCCGAGCGCATCGGCGATGGGGCTTGCCGGCAGCCAGGTGACGAGCGCCAGGCCCAGCACGGTAAGAACGCACAATGCGGGCGCGGCGTGGTCGCGCGGGCTCGGCAGATGCGGGGAGCGCAACATGTGGACCACGAGTGTCTGCGACCACATGGACTCGACAAACCAGCCGCTCTGGAAGAGCGCAGCAAAGGTCGCCATACCCGTGACGTCGCCCGCAGCGGCAAGCTCGGACCAGCTTGCGTCCACGGCAGCGGGGCACACGACAAAGAAGAGCGCGGCGAAGGTCACGATGTCAAACAGCGAGCTCACGGGGCCCAGCTCGAGCATAAAGCCCTTGATGGACGCGGCGTCCCAGGCACGCGGGCGGGCAGTCCAGGCGTCATCGACGGTGTCCCACGGCAGTGCGATGCACACGATCTCGTAGACCAGCGACAGCAGTACCAGCTGCAGGGCGCTCATGGGCAAAAACGGCAAGAACAGGCTCGCGACGGTCACGGACAGCACATTGCCAAAGTTGGAGCTCACCGTGGTCTTGAGGTACTTGAGCAGGTTGCCGTAAGTGCGGCGGCCTTCGATGATGCCGCGCTCGAGCACGCCCAGGTCCTTCTGAAGCAAGATGATATCGGCGGATTCCTTGGCAATATCGACGGCCGAATCGACCGAGATGCCGCAATCGCTCGCACGCATGGCGGCGGCGTCGTTGATGCCGTCGCCCATAAAGCCCACGGTGTGGCCGAGCATCTCGCGCATGACACGTACCAGGCGCGCCTTCTGCAGCGGCGAGAGCTTGGTGAAGAGGTGGGTTTTCTCGGCGCGCTCGGCAAGTTCGGCGTCATCGAGCGCATCGATCTCGGAGCCGAGCAAGACGTTGCTCGCATCGATACCAATCTGCTCGCAGACGGTGGCGGCGACGCGGTCGTTGTCGCCGGTTAGGACCTTGACCGCCACGCCCTTGGCCTCGAGGGTGGCGACGGCGCCCGCGGCACTTGCTTTGGGCGGATCGAGGAAGGCCAAAAAGCCCATCAGCACCATGTCGCACTCGTCGGCGATGCCAAACTCGCCCACGCAGCGCGGATTGGTCTTCTGCGCCACGGCAATTACGCGTAGGCCCTCGGCGTTAAGTCCGGCGATCTGCTTGCGAATCTGGGCGAGCTTCTCGTCGGTGAGCGGCTGAGCGATGCCATCGATCTCGACAAAGGAGCAGATCTCGAGCATTTCCTCGGCGGCGCCCTTGGTAACCATCTGGGTTTTGCCTTGGGCGTCGGCGACAACTACGCTCAGGCGACGGCGCGAGAAATCGAAGGGAACCTCGTCGACCTTGGTGTAGCGGTCGCGCAGGCTCTGGCCCAGCATGGAATCGGGTGCGACGGTCGAGGGTGTCACATCGGCACGGTCGATTACGGCCAGGTCGATAAGATTTTTGAGGCCGGTCTGGAAGAAGCTGTTCAAAAACGCATGGCGCAGCACGCGCGCGTCCTCGTTGCCATCGGTGTTGAGGTAGCGCTCGAGCACGATGCGGTCTTCGGTGAGGGTGCCGGTCTTGTCGCAGCACGGGACGTCCATCGCTCCGAGGTTTTGAATCGCCGGCAGCTCCTTGACGATAACCTGGCGACGGGCGAGGTCCTTGGCGCCCTGCGACAGGCTCGTGGTCACGATGACGGGAAGCATCTGCGGCGTGATGCCCACGGCCACGCTCGTGGCGAACAGCAGCGCGTCGATGACGTTGCCCTTGGTGGCGGCGTTGATGGCAAAGACGGCCGGCGCCATAACGAGCATCAGGCGCACCAGCAGCATGGAGACGCTCGAGACGCCGCGGTCAAACGCGCTTTTTTCGCCGCGCCCGTTGAGCATCTTGGCGATGCCGCCCAGGTAGGTGTCCGAGCCGGTGGCAACGACAAGCGCCATGGCGGCGCCGTTTTGCACGGAGGTGCCGGTAAAGACGATGTTCTTGCAGGCAGAGAGTGGCAGTGCGGAGCCGTCGGCGCCCTCGACGACGGTGACGGCGGTGGTCTTCTCGACGGCCTCGCTCTCGCCGGTGAGTGCGGACTCGATCACAAACAGGTCGCGCGCGGTGATGATGCGGGCGTCTGCTGGCACCATATCGCCGGCAGAGAGGCGGATTACATCGCCGGGGACGAGCTCGTCGAAGGGGATCTCGATGCGCCCGCCGTCGCGCAGGGCGGTGCAAGTGTTGGAGACCAGGTCCTTAAGGGCCTCGGCCGCATTGCCGCTGCGGGCTTCCTGGATAAACTTCATACCGCCCGATACCAGCAGCATGATGCCGATGACGATGACCGTGGAGGGGTCGCGCTGCGGCTCGGGTACGGCGAGCACGTCGATGTAGAGCGAGACCAGCGCGAGCGCGGCGAGGATACCGGCGAAGGGATCGATGAAGGCGTCGGCGATGCGGCGGGCGAGCGTTTTGGTCGTTGCCTCGATGGTGTTGGGGCCGACGGCGTTCAGGCGCTCAGTTGCCTGCTCGACGGTGAGGCCGTTTGCCGTGGCGTCAAGCAGTACGAGGGCGTCCTCGGCACTATGGGTGGCGGCGAATATGGTGTTCTTGGACAGGCCGGTATGAGCGGCAGGGCGCGCCGTGCGGCGGCGCTTGGAGATGGCTTCGAGTACCGTGACGGTTTTGAGCATCAGCATAGGGTCCTCCTTGTTGAGGGGAGTTAGCGTACGTGTCGTATTTGCTTCAAAAAACCTAGATGTCGCTCACGTCAAGCTCTTGAGCCCACAAAGGGTGCAGCGCGCCTTTGCGGTGGTTTTGGCGATCTGCCGGTGGCGTTTATGCGTGTGCGGAGTCCTCGCGGCGTGCCGAGGGCGACATGCAGGTTTTTCGACTAGGACTGCCTTCCATGGCACACCTCCTAAAGGCTGAGCGCAGCGCGCTTTGGGTATCTCGTACCCCTTTTTAATCCGCCCGTATTCTTGATGAGGGGGTTTGACATGTCAACCCCATTGTTCGGAAAACCATTCCCCCTGACAAAGCCTTTACAGAATGCCGTGGCCCCAAAGCGCGCTCACATCGACGCCTCGCCTGCGCTAAACTGAAGAGCACGCACGCGATTACGAGAGGAGCCCGCATGGAGGCTTACAAGCAAGAGTTCATCAAGTTTATGGTCGAGTCCGACGTCCTTAAGTTCGGCAGCTTTACGCTCAAGAGCGGCCGTCAGTCCCCGTTCTTTATGAACGCCGGCGCTTACGTGACGGGCTATCAGCTCAAGAAGCTGGGCGAGTATTACGCCCAGGCCATCCACGATAACTTTGGCGACGACTTTGACGTGCTGTTTGGACCGGCCTACAAGGGTATTCCGCTGGCCGTCGTGACCGCAATTGCCTACCACGAGCTGTACGGCAAGGAGGTCAAGTACTGCTGCGACCGCAAGGAGGCCAAGGACCACGGTGCCGATAAGGGCAACCTGCTGGGTTATGAGCCCAAGGACGGCGACCGTGTGGTCATGGTCGAGGACGTTACCACCAGCGGCAAGTCCATCGACGAGACCTATCCCAAGGTCAAGGCTGCTGCCGATGTCGAGATCAAGGGCCTGATCGTGTCCCTCAACCGCATGGAGGTCGGCAAGGGCGGTGTGACCACCGCGCAGAAGGAGATCGAGGCCAAGTACGGTTTCCCCGTCGCGAGCATCGTCTCCATGGCCGAGGTCGTCGAGACCCTCTACAACCACGAGATCGACGGCAAGGTTGTCATCGACGACGAGCTCAAGACCGCCATCGACGCCTACTACGAGCAGTACGGAGCACGTTAGTTACGGCGTTTTACCAAACGCCGTAACTGCTCGACGCTGCGCGGGCCGCATTTGGACAATCTGACGTTCAACTTCAAGGGCGCGACCAGAAGGTCAGCGCCCTTTCGTTTCACGTCACCTTGTCTCAAAT
>JAGZQO010000029.1 GCA_018382125.1 Collinsella sp. | reverse complement strand
CGATAAGCACGCCGGCGCCCCCTACATCGTCACGCAGAACTCGCCCGCAAGCGTCATCTGCGCCGGTGATGGCAAGCACAACCATCCCACGCAAGCCCTGCTCGACCTGTACACCATCTGGGAGCACAAGGGCGACTTCCACGGTCTGAAGGTCGCTGTCGTCGGCGATATCGCCCACTCCCGCGTTTGCGGCTCGCTGATCCCCGCTCTTAAGATCATGGGCTGCGAGACCTACGCCGTCGCCCCCGGCACGCTGCTGCCGCCGGCGCCCGAGGTCCTGGGCTGCGACCACGTGACGAGCGACCTCGATTCCGTCCTGCCCGAGCTGGACGTCGTCTACATGCTGCGCGTGCAGCAGGAGCGCCTCGAGGGTGCTCCGTTCCCGACCATTCGCGAGTACCACAAGCTCTTCGGCCTGACCAAGGACCGCGAGAAGCTCATGAAGCCCGATGCGATCATCTGCCACCCGGGCCCCATCAACCGCGGCGTCGAGTTCGACTCCTATATGGCCGACCACCCGCAACGCTCCGTCATCCTGGAGCAGGTCTACGCCGGTATCTGCGTGCGTATGGCTATCCTGTATCTGCTGCTTGGAGGTGCCGATAATGGCCTTGCTTCTTAAGAATGCCCACGTCGTCGACCCGTCTGTCGAGCTTGACGGTGTCGTTGACGTCCTGATTGACGGCGATAAGATCGCCGAGGTCGGCGAGAATCTCGCCGTCGAGGGAGCCGAGGTCCGCGACCTTTCCGGCAAGTACCTCGTCCCCGGCCTGGTGGATATGCACGTTCACCTTCGCGAGCCCGGCTATGAGGTCAAAGAGGACATCGAGAGCGGCACCCGCGCAGCTGCCAAGGGCGGCTTCACCGGCGTGTGCGCCATGCCCAACACCGATCCCGTCACCGATAACGGCACCGTCGTGGAGTTCGTCAAGTCCCGCGCTGCCGAGGTCGGTCACTGCCGCGTCTATCCGTCGGGCGCCATGACCCGCGGTCTTAAGGGCGAGGCCATGTCCGAGATGGGCGATATGGTCGCCCACGGCGCCGTCGCCTTCACCGACGACGGTCGCGGCGTGCAGGGCGCGGGCATGCTCCGTCGCTGCATGGACTACGGCAAGATGTTCGGTAAGGTCTTTATGAGCCACTGCCAGGACGAGGACCTGGTCGGCCACGGCCAGATCAACGAGGGCAAGGTCTCGACCCGTCTGGCTCTCGAGGGCTGGCCGGCTGCCGGCGAGGAGCTCCAGATCGCTCGCGACATCGAGATCGCCAAGCTGACCGGTGCCAAGCTGCACATCCAGCACATCTCCACCGCCCATGGCCTGGAGATCGTGCGTGCCGGTAAGGCCGCTGGCGTTCAGGTTACCTGCGAGGTCACCCCGCACCACATGTTCCTGACCGAGAACGACCTGGACGAGACCTACAACACCTCGCTCAAGGTCAATCCGCCGCTGCGCACCGAGGAGGATGCCGAGGCCATCCGTCAGGGCGTCATCGACGGCACCGTCGACGCTATCGTCACCGATCACGCTCCCCACACCCCGTGGGAGAAGGCCCGCGAGTTCGAGCTTGCGCCCTTTGGCATGATCGGCCTCGAGACCTCGCTGTCGCTCGTGCTCACCGAGCTGGTTAACACGGGCAAGATGAGCGTGGGCCGCATGGTCGAGCTCATGGCCATCAAGCCGCGTGAGATTCTGGGCCTCGACCAGGTTCAGGTCAAGGCGGGCTCAGTTGCCGACCTGACCGCGTTTGACGCGTCCGCCACCTGGACGGTTGGCGAGGATGGCTACGAGTCGCGTGCCGAGAACTCCGGTTTCGCCGGCCGCACGCTTACCGGTCGTGCCACCGATGTGTTTGTCGGCGGTAAGCAGACGCTCGCCGACGGCTGCATCTGCTAGCATAGCCTTATCGCTTTTGTGCGCGGTGCCCTTGCGGTGCCGCGCTTTCTGTTCGTTTTGACCATGCAACCGCATGGGGGATTGGAGCGTCTATGCCCACACCTTCCACTGCACGCATGCACGACTTCGAGGTCGTATCGAACCAGGAGATCGCCGACGGCATCTTCTCGCTCGTCATCTCGGCCCCCAAGCTTGCAAGTGCGCTCAAGCCCGGTCAGTTTGTGAACATTGCCGTGCCCGGCGATGCGTCCTCGCTGCTTCGCGTGCCCCTGAGCTTCTATCGCGCCGACGCCCAGGCCGGCACCGTCGAGCTGTGGTACGCCGTCGTGGGCGACGACACCCGTCGTCTGTCGCAGATGGCCCCCGGTTCCACCTCTAATCTGCTGGGCCCTGGTGGCCGCGGCTGGCTTGTGCCCGAGGGCACCAGGAAGGCACTACTCGTTGCGGGCGGCATCGGTGTTCCGCCCGTGCTGTGCCTTGCCGGTAAGCTTGCCGAGCAGGGTGTGGCCGTTGACGTGTGCCTGGGCTTTTGCACTGCGTCCAAGGCCGTGGGCATCGATGAGTTCCGCTCGCTGGGAGCTACGGTCAACGTGTGCACCGACGACGGCTCGTTGGGCACTCATGGTTTTTGCACCGATCCTGCCGCCGAGCTGCTTGGCGAGGGCGGCTACGACTACGTGGCCAGCTGCGGTCCCGCCGTCATGATGAAGAAGGTCGCCGCCGCTGCCGCCGAGGCCGGTGCGTACTGCGAGGTGTCGCTCGAGCGCATGATGAGCTGTGGCTTTGGTGCCTGCAACACCTGCAATGTCGAGACGGTCGACGGTATGAAGGGCGCCTGCATGTGCGGCCCCGTGTTCGATGCTTCCAAGGTGGTGGTCTTCTAGTGGGTACCGTGAATATGGCCGTCGATTTCGGCGGCGTCAAGATGCAAAACCCCATCAACACCGCAGCCGGTACCTTTGGCTACGGTTGGCAGTTCCAGAACTTCTTTGATGTTTCCCAGCTGGGTGTCATCACCACCAAGGGTTGTGCTGCCGAGCCCTGGCCCGGCAACCCCGCGCCTCGCATGGCCGAGATCCCGGGCGGCATGATCAACTCCGTGGGCCTTCAGAACCCCGGTGTGGCCGCCTTTGCCCGTGAGTCCGGCCCGTGGCTCGAACAGCTTTCCAAGGATGGCTGCCAGGTCATTTGTCAGGTCGCCGGCCACTCCGTTGACGAGTTTGTCCGCGCGCTCGAGATGTATGTCGAGCTGTGCCCCTGGGCTGCCGGCTACGAGATCAACGTGAGCTGCCCCAATATTGCTGCCGGCGGTGCCGCCATGGGCTCCTCGCCCGAGGGCGCCTCTGCCGTTATGGCTGCCTGCCGCAAGGTGACCGATAAGCCGCTGTTCGTAAAGATGGCGCCGGTCAACGTCGCCGAGATTGCCAAGGCTCTCGAGGCCGCGGGAGCCGACGGCCTTTCGGTCATCAACTCCATCCAGGGCATGGCCATTGACGTTCATACCCGCAAGTCCCGTGTGGCCAAGCCCAAGGGCGGCCTTTCGGGCCCGCTGTGCCACCACATCGCCGTGCGCATGGTCTGGGAGGTCGCCCAGGCCGTCGATATCCCCATCAATGGCGTCGGCGGCGTTATGACGGGTGAGGATGCGGCCGAGTTTATCCTGGCTGGTGCCACCTGCGTGTCGGTCGGCATGGCTAACTTCGTCGATCCGTGCGCCTCGATTAAGATCGCGCGCGAGCTCGAGGCCTGGGCCGAGTCCCAGGGCGTGAAGGACATCAACGAGCTGGTAGGTGCTTTCGAATGCTAGAGACCGATGCTCGTGACCGCGTTATCGTCGCCCTCGACTGTGACCGTGAGCGTGCGCTCGAGCTCGCCCACGAGCTTTCTGGTCATGCCGCTTGGCTCAAGGTGGGCATGACGCTCTATTACGCCGAGGGCCCCGAGATCGTCAAGACGTTCAAGGACCTGGGCTTTAAGGTCTTCCTCGACCTCAAGTTCCATGACATTCCGCATCAGGTGCGCGGTGCCGCCCGTTCGGCCTCGCTTGCCGGTGCCGACCTGCTCTCGGTCCACGGCCTGGGTTCTGGTGCCATGCTCGCTGCGTGCCGTGAGGGTGCCGAGGAGGCGCGCGAGGACCGCGCCAAGCTCGTCGCCATCACCGTGCTCACGAGCATGAACCAGGATTCGCTGGCTGAGATCGGCGTCGAGTCACCCGTGGCCGAGGAGGCCGCCCGTCTGGCAAAGCTTGCCCAGGCCAACGGTATCGACGGCATCGTGTGCTCGCCGATGGAGGCTCATGACATGCGCGAGCTGCTGGGCCCCGACGCGCTGATCGTGACTCCGGGTGTGCGTCCGGTTGGCGCCGCCCTGGGCGATCAATCCCGCGTGGCGACGCCCTCCCAGGCTATCGAGCGCGGCGCGAGCCACATCGTGGTGGGCCGACCCATCACCGGTGCCGACGATCCGGTTGCCGCCTTTGACGCTATCGTTGCCGAGCTGGTCGAAAACGTCGCCTAAAAGATTCCCTCAAGTCACCACTTTTGGGTCTTATTAGCACAAATTAGCCCCTGTGCCTGCGAAAACTTTCCCATCCTTTGTGTGGAATCGCAGGTCAGGGGCTTAACTTTGACCTCCGTATATTGCACTTTTCGCAGGTATCGTCTAACCTATGATGCCGTCGATTGGGCATTTAGTGCGTTTGACGTGCTAAAATGCCAATTATTGCATCAGATATAACCCAACTATTTGGAGGTTCGAATGGCACTCCCTCAGCTTACCGACGAGCAGCGCAAGCAGGCTCTTGAGAAGGCTGCCGCCGCACGTCACGCCCGCGCTGAGCTTCGCGAGCAGATCAAGAAGGGCGAGAAGTCCCTCGAGTCCGTGCTCAACTCCGATGACCCCATCGCTTCCCGCATGAAGGTTTCCACCCTCATCGAGTCTCTCCCCGGTTATGGCAAGGCCAAGGCCGCCAAGATCATGGAGGAGCTCGGCATCTCCGCTACCCGTCGCGTCCAGGGCCTCGGCGTCCGTCAGCGCGAGCAGCTCCTCGAGCAGCTGACCAAATAAGTGAGCGCTCAGGATTCAAAGCTCTTTGTGATTTCTGGACCGTCAGGTGCAGGCAAGGGCACGCTCGTCACTCGTGTGCGCGAGCGTCGCTCGAACCTGGGCCTGACGGTTTCGGCTACCACGCGAGCACCACGCAAAGGTGAGGTCGACGGCGTCAACTACTTTTTCCTGACGCGCGAGGAGTTCGACCGCCGCGTGGCAAACGGTGAGTTTGTTGAGTGGGCCGAGGTCCACGGTAACTGCTACGGCACGTTGGTGAGCGAGGTCCAGTCCAAGCTCGCCTCTGGTTCGTCTCTCATCTTGGAGATCGATGTCCAGGGTGCCCTGCAGGTGAAGGAGCGTTTCCCCGAGGCCGTGCTGATCTTTATCAAGCCACCTTCGCTCGAGGTGCTTCGCGAGCGTCTAGTCGGTCGCGGTACCGAGACGCCCGAGACGATTGAGCTGCGTATGGCAAACGCCGCCGATGAGCTTGCCCTTGCCGACCGCTACGACGACGTCGTGGTGAATGACGATCTCGACCGCGCGACCGATGAGCTCGTTCGCGTTCTCGATATGCATGAAAGGATCTGAGGTCCGTGTCCGTTGTAAAGCCTTGCATTGACGATCTTCTGGAGAAGACCGATCACAACCGCTTCCTGCTCGCTTCGCTTGCTTCCAAGCGCGCCTGCGACATCAATAGCATGCTGCGTGGCCAGCACAACCGCGTGCTTGCCGTCCAGGATGTCGATGACATCACCATCGGGCTTTCCGGTGCCGATACCATTTCGATGGCTATGGATGAGATTGTCGACGGCGACATCTCTTACGACGAGGCCCGTTATGAGAAGGCGCTCGGCCACAAGGTTGCTGAAGCCTAAATGGCGGCTCGCGTCTGCCTGGTCCACTATCACGAGGTTGGACTGAAGGGTAAGAACCGCGCACATTTCGAGCATATCCTCATGGATAACATCAAGGCGGCCTTGGCCGCCTTTTCCGTGAATGCCGTGTCTCGAATTTCCGGTTATATCCTCGTGACCTTTAACGAGCATCAGGCCGACGAGGCGGCGCGTGTCATTCGCACCGTTCCCGGCGTTGCTCGTGTGTCTTTGGCGTATCACACCAACCGCGACCCGCAGGAGTACTGCGCCGCCGCCGTGAAGGCGCTGCGCGAGTTTGGTTCCTTCGATTCGTTTAAGGTGCACGCCAAGCGCTCCAATACTGACTATGAGCTCACCTCGATTGACATCAATCGTCAGGTGGGCGAGGTGTTGTGCGAGGCGTTTCCTGATAAAAAGGTTCAGATGCACGATCCTGACGCTATGGTGCACGTACTGGTGGTCCAGGGTAGCGTCTACGTGTATGCGCGCTCCGAGCGCGGTGTGGGCGGTCTGCCGGTGGGTTCTGCCGGCAAGGTCGTGACGCTGCTGTCGTCGGGTATCGATTCTCCGGTGGCGACCTGGATGCTCGCGCGTCGCGGCGCGGTGTGCGTGCCGGTACATTTCTCCGGTCGTCCGCAGACGCCCGATACGAGCGAGTATTTGGTGCAGGACATCATCCGTGCGCTTGAGCCGGGTGTCCAGATCGGCCGCCTGTACGTGGTGCCGTTTGGTGACTGCCAGCGTGAGATTTCGGTCACCTGTCCCAGCAACCTGCGCGTGATCATGTATCGCCGTATTATGTATTCGGTTGCCGAGCGCATTGCGCACATCGAGGGCGCCAAGGCCATCGTGACGGGCGAATCGCTTGGGCAGGTTGCCTCCCAAACGCTTGAGAATATCATGGCCGTCAACGAGGCCGTGAAGATCCCCGTGTTCCGTCCTCTCATCGGTTCGGACAAGCAGGAGATCATCGCGCGCGCCGAGGAGATCGGTACGTTTGATATCTCGACTGAGGCCGCTCCCGACTGCTGCACGCTGTTTATGCCACGCCGTCCCGAGACGCACGCCAAACTCGATGCCGTGCATGAGGCCTGGGAGTTGTTCGATCACGAGGAGATGATCGAGCGCCTGCTCAAGCAGACCGAGTACATCGACTTCTCCAGCAACACGTATAAGGCCCCTAAGACCTTAAAACGCAAACATTCGGAGCTTGCTCCGCGTGAGATTTACCAAGATCACGAATAATGTTCTGTATAGACCGGCGGCGCATTTGCATCGTCGGTCTTTTTGTATCTGGGCTTTTGGCGATAGACTGTTCATTTATCGACGTGTGCCTGTATAAATGGACATTTTTTCGCAAGGTTTTGGTCAGCTTTTGGTTTGACCGCGAAAACTGGTATGGACATGCGGAAGCTTCGGCGTTCGTTTCCTGACACGATGGTGTTGGGAGGTGTTTGCTATGGCGCAGCGCGAGCAACACGAACGGGTTAAACGGATGGACCGCTGGGCAGAAAAGCTGCTTGGCCATAAGGCGGTGGTCGTGGCGATCCTGGTTGTCATTGCCGCCGCGAGTGGCTTAGCGATGGCAAGTTTTAATAGCCACTCCGGTGGCGTGTCGTTTGAGCGTAGTGACGAGGCGAGCGCCTCGGATGTGCGCGGGTCCGGGGATGCGTCTCCTGGTGATGATGAGTCTTCGGCCAAGAGTTCCTCTGGTGCGGAGGTGTACGTCGATGTTGATGGCGCCGTTGTGAGGCCTGGCGTGTATCGGCTCAAAGATGGAGCACGGGTGTCCCAAGCGATCGATGCCGCCGGAGGGCTTACGGCCGAGGCGGATCTGACAGGGCTTAATCGTGCGTCCAAGATCACAGATGGCCAAAAGATTTATGTGCCGACGGTGGGGGAGCAACAAGCTGCTGCGGCGGTCGGCGGGGCCGAAAGTAGTGCTGCCACGACCCCTGGCGCGGGGTCTTCGTCGGGGCTCGTGAACATTAATACGGCAAGTGCGACGGAGCTGCAGACGCTCTCGGGCATTGGTCCTTCTATGGCTCAGTCGATTATCGATGAGCGAACAAAGAACGGTGCTTTCGCCTCAGTCGATGACCTGATGCGCGTCTCGGGAATCGGTGAGAAGAAGCTCGCCAAAATCAAAGATTACATCTGCGTATGAGTGCGTCCGAGCGCGAGTATGTGATGCCACCTCGGCCATTGATGCCGTGGACGATGGCCCTTTGTGCCGGCCTGTGTACGAGCTGTGGCTTGGTGCTTAACGTGGCAGCCGATTTGCTGCTGGGAGAGCGATCGGCGCCCGTCGCATCGCTCTGGGCCATTCCCGTTGCGGCTGCGGCTTGCATCGTATTGGCTCGGTCCTGTATGCGCCTTGTGCGGTGGAGACGATGGCTGTATGCCGCGGCCCTTGGCATCGTGGCGGGGTCGGTCGTGTCTGCGGGTTGGGCGATTGGGGCGCTACGTGCTTCGAAGACATTGGATAATCGGGCTGCGAGCAGTCTCGAGTTTGTTGTGCACGGCGATCCGTCCATCAATGACGGTGCGTACTCCTATACCTGCGATGCGTATGCGGGCGAAAAGCGTTTGGGTCAGGTGCGGCTGTCGTGCGATCGCGAGCTTGGTGCCGGGTCTCATGTGCGTGTTATCGGCCGCGTTTCGCGCTTTGAGAACGACGCGTATGGACGATCGCGCGTGCTTCGGGGCGAGCTTCGAAAAGTGAAGGTCATCCGGATTGTGTCGGTCGATGAGGGCTCTCCGGGGCCGCTGCTTCGGCTGCGAAATGGGCTGCTTGCGTCCATCGTGCCTGCGACCGACCCGGCGCGTGCGCTCATAGCTGGTGCCGTCTGCGGTCGTTCGGCCGAGCTGCGCGCCCAGCCGGCGGGCGACTGGTTTTCGGTGACGGGAACGGCGCATCTTATCGCCGTCTCTGGCAGCCATTTGGCTATCGTGGGGTTTGTTAGCGAGGGCGTTTTACAAAAGACTCGGTGTTCACGCGGTCTTCAACGGGCGATATTGGCGATAACGCTTGTGGGCTACGCTGCCTTTACGGGCGCGTCTCCCTCGGCAGTGCGCGCGTGTTGCATGGTGTTCGCGACGCTTGTCGTAAACGGCGCGGGGCGTCGCCGACATGGCGCATCGGCACTCTTCGTAACCATGTCCATCTTTGTGCTGCTGCGGCCGACGGTGCTGTTCGAGATGGGCTTTCAGCTTTCATGTGCCAGCGTCTTAGCCATTCTGTGCTTTTGCCCCTATGTGACCTTCGCTTTGGGTGAGCTGGGTGTGCCATCGGGCGTTGCCAGCATGCTTTCGGTCACGCTTTGCTCGCAACTGGCGACACTTCCCATTACCATTCCTGCCTTTGGTACGTTCTCGCTCATTGCTCCGCTGGCGAATGCGGTCATCGGTCCGGTGGTGAGTCTCCTGCTTGCTGTGTCTATCGTGCTGGTTCCCTTTTCGCTCGTGGAGCCGTTGCAAGCTTGGGCACTCGTTGTGCCCATGATTGCCGCCCGTTGTGCGTTGTTCTTCGAGCAGCTGTTTGCCGCCGTGCCGGGTGCATCCGTGAGCGTGCCGTCCGATAGCATGTGGATTTATCTAGTGCCGTGTTTGCTGGCGGTCCTCTTGGTCTGGTGGCCACGTCCCCGCGCACGCCCCATGGCGGCGGGGCTGCTATGTTTGGTATTTGCAGCGGGGATTCCGTACATCTACTGGGATCGCTTCGCTCCGCCTTCGGTGACGGTGCTCGATGTGGGCCAAGCCGATGCGATTCTGGTTCGTCAGGGTGGCGCCGTGGCGCTCGTGGACTGTGGGCTCGATGAGCGCGTGGTGTCGGCGTTGGTTCGCAATAACGTCCACCATATCGACGCCGTCTTTGTGACGCATTGGGACGAAGACCACTGGGGTGGTCTTCCTGATGTGCTCGATCAGTTTTCGGTTGGAACCATTGTGGTCGCGGCCGATGCGCTTGACGGCGCGCCTGCTGAGGTTCTAAATCGCCCGGGCGTAACGTATCGGCAGGTGGATTGCGGGCACACGGTCGATATCGGCGCGTTTCGGACACGTGTGATGTGGCCGTTTGACACGGTGGATGGCGAGGGCAATGAGGACTCTCTTGTTTTGCTGCTCTCCTACGCTCAGGAAGGCAAGAGCCTGCGCGTGCTCCTTACTGGTGACGCCGAGCTCGATCAGGAGCGCGAGTTTGCACAGGAGGTGGGTGATATCGATGTGCTCAAGCTAGGGCATCACGGCTCAAAAGTTTCCGTCGACACAGACCTGCTGGGCACGCTTAAGCCCGAGCTCTCTATCGCGAGCGCCGGCGAGGGGAATCGTTACGGCCATCCGTCGGATGCCTGCATCGATGCCGTTAAGGAAGCGGGTGGTGCGTTCGCATGCACCATCGAACACGGCGACATTACCGTCTCGCCGACCGCGAAGGGCTTTGCGATGCGATGCCAGCGGCCGTGATGACATCGTTGGCGCGCGGTGGACCCCTGGGCTAAAATGACACGGTACGAATTCGAGTGTGTGCGAGAGGGGAGCGCAATGTCCGAAACCGGTCTGCTGCCGGCATATCTGATCGTCGGCACCGATGGGGTCAAGCGCGACCACGCCGTCTCACGTATGAAAGCTCGCTTGGAAAAGTCGGGTATGGTTGAGTTCAACCTCGATGAACGCGACATGACGAAAGATCCCGATATCGAGTCGATCATCGGCTCGCTCAATACCTTTCCCATGGGTAGCGAGTTTCGCCTGGTGATCCTCGACGGTTGCTCCAAGCTTGCCAAGGCGGTCTCGGAACCGCTTGTCGAGTACCTCGCAAGTCCCAGCCCCACGACGGTCTGTCTCATTATCGCCGACTCACTTGCCAAGAATACGCGCCTGTATAAGGCTATCGCCAAGATCGACAAGAAAGCCGTGATCGATTGCTCCGGCACCAAGCGCTGGGAGCTTCCGCGCCGCGTGCAGCAGATGGCGACGCAGCACGGCAAGTCGATCTCGACGGCGGCCGCCGAGGAGCTCGTCTCGCGTTCGGGTGAAAACACTCGCATGCTCGATAACGACTTGGCTAAGCTTGCCCAGATGGTCGAGGCGCCCCAGATTGAGCTTGCCGACGTTGAGCGCTGGATTGTACGTACGGCCGAGGTTCAACCCTGGGACTTTCTCAATGCGGTCTCGGCCCGTGACATGCGCCGCTCGCTCGAGCTCTTCAATCTACTGCCCGCCAAGAGCTACGTGTGGACTTACACATTGCTGTGCGGCCGCATCCGCGAGCTTATCGTCGCCAAGGCGCTCGATGCGCGCGGACAGGGTCGTGAGCTGGCCGCGACGCTCAAGCTCCAGTCTTGGCAGGTCAAGAATCACCTGACCTGGGCACGTCGCTTTTCGATGGTAGAGCTCGTCGCAGCGCTCGAGGGCGCCGTCGATGTGGAGCTCGCGCTCAAGGGCTCGGCCGATTCTAAGACCGCGCTTTTGCTCTGGATTACGAACATCTTGAGAAAATCGTGATGATACCTGCCTATTTGACAAATTCGTTCTGTCCCTTTGAGGGGGAGCGTGCTATAGTAGGCGCTTGCATGACCTCACCGTGTCTCAGAGGTGTCATACATTTTTTGCAAGGAACTCGAAAGGAACTCCAGAAGTGGCAAACATCAAGTCTCAGAAGAAGCGTATCCGCACCAATGAGGCAGCTCGCATGCGTAACAAGGCTGTCAAGTCCGAGCTCAAGACGCTGACCAAGCACGTCCAGTCCGCCGTCGCCGAGGGCGACGCCGAGAAGGCCCAGGCTGCCCTCAAGACCGTCACCAAGCGTCTCGACATGGCTGCCGCTAAGCATGTCATCCACAAGAACCAGGCTTCCAACCGCAAGTCCGGTCTTGCCAAGCTCGTGAACAGCATCAACGCTTAAGTTGTAAATTCCACATCACACAGATTACGCGCATAAATGGAGCCTGTTTTATGGAACAGGCTCCATTTTTTGTACCGCTCGGGTAAGATAGTCCGCATGAATACTTCAATTGACATTTCCCACATCCGCAACTTCTCGATCGTTGCGCATATCGACCATGGCAAGTCCACGATCAGTGACCGCATCCTCGAGCTCACCCATACCGTCGATGAGCGCGACATGGAGTCGCAGCTGCTTGACACGATGGACATCGAGCGCGAGCGCGGTATCACGATCAAGTCCAATGCCGTCCGCGTGTCCTATGACGCCGACGACGGCGAGACGTATCAGTTCAACCTGATCGATACGCCGGGCCACGTGGACTTCACCTACGAGGTCTCGCGTTCGCTTGCCGCTTGCGAGGGCGCGGTGCTGGTCGTGGATGCCACCCAGGGCGTCGAGGCGCAGACCGTTTCCAATGCGACGCTCGCCATGAACGCCAACTTGGACATTGTTCCGGCCATCAACAAGATTGACCTTCCCTCGGCGCACCCCGACGAGGTCAAGACCGAGATCGAAGACGATCTGGCCATTCCCGCCGACGATGCCGTGTGCGTGTCGGGCAAGACCGGCGAGGGCATTCACGATCTGCTGGAGTCCATCGTCTTTTTGATCTCGCCTCCCAAGGGCGATGCAAATGCCCCTCTCAAGGCACTAATTCTGGATTCGTACTTCGATGAGTACCGCGGCGTCGTCGCCACGGTGCGTGTCTTTGACGGTTCCATCAAAAAGGGCGATACCCTGCGCATGATGCAGGCCAAGGGGGACTTCCTGGTCGATGGCGTGGGCGTTAAGCGCCCTGCCGAGACGCCGGTCGATGCTCTGACCGTCGGCGAGGTCGGCTACGTGGTCACGGGTCTGAAGGACCCCGAGGCCGTGCGCGTGGGCGATACCCTTACGTGGGCTTCGAACCCCTGCCCCGAGCCGCTGCCGGGCTACCGCGAGGCCAAGCCCATGGTCTACACGGGCCTGTTCCCCATCGACAACAAGGACTACGAGAACCTGCGCGACGCGCTCGATAAGCTGCATGTCAACGATCCGTCGTTGGTGTGGGAGCCTGAGACGTCGGTGGCGCTGGGCTTTGGCTTCCGCGTGGGCTTCCTGGGCCTGCTGCACATGGAGGTCGTCAAGGAGCGCCTGGAGCGCGAGTTCAATCTGGACCTGATCGCCACGAGCCCCTCGGTCGATTACCACGTGTACAAGACTGACGGCGAGATGCTCGATGTCCGCAGCCCGCAGGATCTGCCCGAGGCCACGCGCATCGAGCGTATTGAAGAGCCCTACCTCAAGGCAAAGATCATCTGTCCGCCCGAGTATACGGGTGCCGTCATGCAGCTCGCTATCGAGCACCGTGGCGTCACGACCGATATGATCCACCTGACGAGCAAATCGGTCGAGATGCGCTTTGATATGCCGCTCGCCGAGCTCATCTTGGACTTCTTCGACCAGCTCAAGAGCCGCACCAAGGGTTACGCCTCGCTCGACTACGAGTTCAACGAGTATCGCCCCTCCGAGCTCGTCAAGCTCGATATCCTGCTTTCGGGTGACGAGGTGGACGCGCTGTCGTTTATCGTACACAAGGATAAGGCTTATGGCCTGGCCCGCGGCCTGTGCGATAAGCTCAAGGAGATCATCCCGCGACAGCTGTTCGAGGTTCCTATCCAGGGCGCCATTGGCAACAAGATCATCGCCCGCTCCACCGTTAAGGCGCGCCGCAAGGACGTGCTGGCCAAGTGCTACGGCGGCGATATCTCGCGTAAGCGCAAGCTGCTCGAGAAGCAGAAAGAGGGCAAGAAGCGCATGAAGGCCATCGGCTCGGTCGAGGTTCCGCAGGAGGCCTTTATGGCGATTCTCAAGGTGGACGAGTAGGTCCATGGCGCTTTCTGAATACAGCAAGCGGCTGCTGGGCGCCTATGCCGAGCAGCCGTTCCTTATGGCTCCCATGGCGGGCGTAACCGACCCCGCCTATCGCATCATGTGTCGCCGCCGCGGCGCCAACTTTGCCTACAGCGAGATGGTGAGCGTTGCAGGCCTTGCCTATGCCAGCAACAAGACGTGGCGCCTGGTGCTGCCGGCCGACGAGGAACAGCAGATTTGCGTGCAGCTCTTTGGTTCCAAGCCCGATCAGTTTGCGAGTGCCGTCGCTGCCGTCGAGGAACGCGTGGGCGATCGCCTGTCATTGATTGATATCAACATGGCCTGTCCGGCTCGCAAGGTCGTTACCAAGGGCGAGGGCTCGGCGCTTATGCGCACGCCCGACCTCGCCGAGAAGATTGTCGAGGCAGCGGTGGGTGCGGCGCATGTTCCCGTGACCGTGAAGATCCGCAAGGGTTTTTATGCCGAGGATCGCAATGCCGCAACGTTTGCCCAGATGCTCGAAGGGGCGGGCGCCTCTGCAGTTGCTGTGCACGGTCGTTGTGCCACGCAGCTCTATACGGGCCAGGTCGATTGGTCTGTCGTCGATGAGGTTGCCGAAGCCGTCGAGATTCCCGTGATTGGTTCGGGCGATGTGTTCTCGGCCGAGGACGCTGCTGAGCATCTGCACGGCTCGGGTGCCAGCGCGGTGTTTATCGCGCGCGGAATCTACGGCAATCCGTGGGTGTTCGGCGATGCCCGAGCCCTTGCACTCGATGGCACGCCGGTTCCTTCTCGCTCCTCGGTCGAGCGCCTGGAGGCTTTGCGTGAGCACCTGACGTTGACGCACGAGCTTCTGCCGCTTATGTCGCGCGCCCGTACGTATGCAAGCTGGTACTTAAAGGGCATGCCTCATGCTGCCGCTTGGCGCGCTCGGGTGGTGCGCTGCTCCACGTACGAGGAGTTTATGGCGCTGGTCGATGATATCGAGTGCGACGTGGTGGCCTGCGAGGCCGCGCTTGCCGCCGGTGAGTCGGTGCCCGCTCATCCGCTGGAGGCTTAAGGGTGGCCGTTACCGCGCTGTATGTGCACGTGCCGTTTTGCGCTCAAAAATGCCGCTATTGCGACTTTGACTCGCGCAGTTTCGCTCCGTGCGACCTGAGCGCTGCGCTCGATGCCTATTTTGAGCAGCTGTATGCACGCCTCGATGCCTTTGGAGACGCCGGGGCGCTTGCGCAGGTCCGCACCGTCTATGTTGGCGGCGGCACGCCGTCGCTGGCGGGGGAGCGTCTGGTAGAACTCGCCCGGCGTATCTCTGCGTGGTGTAAGCCCGTTGAGTTTACCTGCGAGGCTAATCCTGAGTCGTTGACTTCGCAGCTCACCGCGGCGCTTGCCGGGGTGGGCGTCACGCGCATTTCTCTGGGAGTCCAAACCCTCGACAACGACGAGCTTGCTGCGATTGGCCGTATTCACGATGCCGATCGGGCGCTCGCTGCCATCGCGACGGTCAAGAACGCTGGGCTTGACGTGTCGTGCGATCTTATGTGTGGGCTTCCCGGACAGACCGCAGCGAGTTGGAAGAGCACGCTCGATGGCGTGCTGACGGCGGCTCCGCATCATGTGTCGGTTTACCCGCTCACGCTCGAGGAGGGGACGCCCCTCTATCGCATGGCGTGCCGCGATGAGTCGCTCGAGCCCGATGAGGATTTCCAAGCCGCATGCATGGACGTTGCGCGCGAGCGGCTGAGTTCGGCGGGCTACCATCCGTATGAGGTGGCGAGCTACGCGCTCGATGGGCATGAATGCGCCCACAACATTGCCTATTGGACCGGACAGGGCTATTTGGGTTTGGGTCGTTCTGCCGCCGGTATGCTCGACGCCGAGGATTTCGATCGTTTGGCCGGGCTGTATCCCGACGTGCCTGCTCGCGGCGAAGCGCATCGCGTGCGTCTGGTACAACGCGAGGATGCCGCGACGACCTTTGATGCCGAGTATCTGTCGCAGCGCGAGGCGGTGGCCGAGGATTTGATGCTCGCCTGCCGCATGACACGTGGCATTGGGTCCGAACTGTTGGTTCACTCGGCAAGCGTGATTGCTGCAGACGAGCTGGCGGCGGCCTGCGACCGTGCGCTCGAGTTGGGCCTTGCCACCTGGGCGCCCGATCATGTTGAAGGACAGGCGGGGCGCGTCACCTCAAAAGACGTTATCGCAGGTCGCGCCCGCGCCCGTTTAGCGCCGACCCACTTGGGCTGGCTCGATGGAAATATGCTGTTCGAGCTGTTTTGGGGTCTAGCTTAGGCCGCTCGGGTAGAATTACCGCAATATATACGCTGCTGTGAGCAGGAGGTTGCCGCGCATGGCGACGATGAACGAAAAAGATTACTACGAGATTTTGGGCGTCTCCAAGGACGCCACCTCGCGTGATATTCAAAAGGCCTTCCAACAAAAGGCCCGCAAGCTCCATCCGGACGTCAATAAAGAGCCAGATGCCGAGGAAAAGTTCAAAGAGGTTTCCGAGGCCTACGCCGTGCTTTCGGACGAGCAGAAGCGTGCTCGCTATGACGCCATGCGCTCGGGCAATCCCTTTGCCGGTGCGCCGACGGCTTCGCCCTATGGCGGCGGCTATGCCGGCAGCGCCGGTTACGGCAATCCCTTTGACGGCGGTTTCCCCTTCGGGGGCGCCTGGGGCCAGCCTCGTCGCGGCCAGGCGGCCTACAACCCCGAGAGTGGCGCCAACGTGGTCGTCGATATCAAGCTCGACGCCAAGGAGGCTAAGAGCGGTGCCCACAAGACCGTTCGCTATACCCGCTTTGACACCTGTGGACATTGTGGTGGATCGGGCTCCGTTTCGTCAGAGCATGCCCATACCTGCCCGAGCTGCGGTGGTCGCGGCCATATCGATGTCGACCTGTCCTTCCTGTTTGGTGCGGGCACGTTCCAGACGGTTTGTCCTGAGTGCGGCGGTTCCGGCAAGGTCGTTGCCGACCCCTGTCCCGATTGCAGTGGCAGCGGCCGTGTCCGTGTGACCTCCGAACAGACGATTGAGTTTCCCGCCGGCACGCATGATGGCGACGAGGTGCGCATCCCCAACATGGGTCACGCCGGCACGAACGGCGCTTCGGGCGGCGATCTGGTCGGTCGTGCGCACGTCGAGGCCGAGCGCCTGGAGGGTAAGGCTCGCACCGGCTTCTACCTCATGGGCATTATCGCTCCGTTTTTGGTGCTGTCGGCCATCTCGGGCGTGTTCTCCGCCTTCGCCATGATGTGCTTCATTCCGTTTGCCATGGGCTTGTTCATGGTGCTGTCGGACGGCGTGCTTCATCGCAGTCTGCTGTGGTGGAAACGCGGCGCGATGCAGTTTGCCAATGGATTTGCCAACGGTTTTATGTTCGCGCTCGTGTCGGTTTGGTTCGCGAGCTGCTCGCAGCGGGCCGTGCTTTCGCCGTACGGAATGCAATAACATCAAACCCTCTGTTTGCGCCCGGCCCAGCTTGGGTATAGGACGCACTGTGACAATAATGAAAGTTGGAAGGATTCGGTCGTGTCGGAAAATAGGGATTACTACGAGGTACTTGGCGT
This sequence comes from Collinsella sp., assembly GCA_018382125.1. GTDB lineage: Bacteria > Actinomycetota > Coriobacteriia > Coriobacteriales > Coriobacteriaceae > Collinsella. The sequence continues at coordinate 9,333 of JAGZQO010000029.1, read as the reverse complement.
TGACAAGGATGCCGACGCGCGGACGATTAAACGCGCGTTTCTAAAGAAAGCCCGTACGGTACACCCGGATGTTTCGGACGACCCCGAGGCCGAGGCCAAGTTCAAAGAGCTCAACGAGGCCTATTCCGTTCTTTCCGATGAGCAGAAGCGTGCTAACTACGACCGTTACGGCACCGCTGACGGCCCCGGTGGCTCTGGCTATGTCGACATCAACGATATCTTTGGTGGCATGGGCATGGACGACCTGTTCTCGTCGTTCTTTGGCGGTGGCTCCGGTGGTGGCGCTCGCAGCCGTCGCGAGCGCCGTCGCGGTCGCGATATGGCCATCTCCCTTTCGGTGACGCTCGAGGAGGCGGCGCTCGGCTGCAAAAAGACGATCAGCTACGACCGCCTTGCCCCTTGCGATGACTGTAATGGTACCGGCAAGGCCGAGGGCGCGACCGAAAAGCAGTGCAGCCGCTGTCACGGCACAGGCTATGTGACGACGGTCCAGCGTTCTTTCCTGGGCCAGGTTCAGTCCTCTTCGCCCTGTCCCGACTGCCACGGCGAAGGCACGGTCATCGATCATCCCTGCGAGACCTGCGATGGCCAGGGCCGCACGCCCTCTCACGAAAAGATTGACATCGATATTCCCGCCGGTGTTTCGACCGGTCGCCAGCTGCGCGTGAGTGGTTTTGGCGAGGCCGGCCTTCGTGGCGAGCCGTCGGGCGACCTGATCGTCAACGTGCGTGTCGCCGACCACGAGCGTTTTAAGCGTAATGGCGATGACCTCTATCTGGTGAGCGATATCTCGATTGCGCAGGCCGCGCTCGGTTGCGAGATTGAGGTCGAGGGCATTATGCCTGACGAGGTCGTTAAAGTGACGGTTCCCGCCGGCACACAGTACGGTGACACCGTGAGCGTCAACAACTACGGCATGCCGCGTATCGGCGGTGGCGGCTCGCGCGGTCGTCTGATTGTGCAGCTGCGCGTGGTCGTTCCCACCAATCTTTCCAATAAGCAGCGCGAGCTGCTCCGTGCTTTTGCCGATGAGATGGGCGATGACGTCGCTTCCGGTAAGAAGTCGGTGACCGACCGTATCAAGAGTGCCCTCGACGATATCCTCGATTAAGGAGCCCGCGTGCTCGCACCCCATATTTCCGTCGTCAACCTCGGCTGCCGTGTCAACCGGGTTGAGTCTGACCGTATCACTGCCGATCTTATGCGCTTGGGCTTTGCTATTGTGGAGCCCCAGGATGCCGATCTGATCGTCATTAACACTTGTGCCGTTACGGGCGAGGCCGAGGCCAAGACCCGTAAGGCCGTCCGTCATGCGCTGGCCCATCCAAACGAGCCCTATGTGGTCGTGACCGGATGCGTGGTCAATTTGCATCCCGAGGAGCTGTCGGAGCTTTCGGATCGCGTGATTGCCGAGCCGTCCAAGATAGATGTCGCCGAACGTGTATGCGAGGTGCTGGGTGTTGAGTCCGATAGCGTTCCCGCCTGCAGCGATGGCGAGGTGGTCGATGCGCTCGGTCGCTCTCGCCTGGGCGTGAAGATTCAGGATGGCTGCAACCATCGCTGCACCTATTGCATTGTGTGGAAGGCGCGCGGCCCCGAGCGCTCCGTGCCCGTCGAGTCCGTGCTCGAGCAAGTTCGCGAGGCCCAGGAGGCCGGCGTGCCCGAGGTGGTGCTGACCGGTGTGAACCTGGGTGCCTACGATGGCAAGAGCGCGACCGACGAGCACGTCGAAATCGATGAGCTGCTCGAGGCCATCATGGAGCGCACGTCTATTCCGCATGTGCGCATTTCCTCGGTCGAGCCCATGGATATCTCCGAGCGCCTGCTTAAGGTTATGGCGCGCTTTCCGCAGCGTATCGCCCCGTTTTTGCACCTGCCCGTGCAGTCCGGCTGCACGGCGACCCTGCATCGCATGGGCCGTCCCTATAGTGCGGAGGCCTTTGAGGACACGGTGCGTATGATTCGCGCCAATCTGCCGCAGGCGTCACTTTCTTGCGACGTTATTGTCGGCTTCCCTGGCGAGACGGACGAGGAGTTCGAGGAGTCGCTGGCGCTGTGCCGCCGTGTGGGTTTCTCGCGTATGCACGTGTTCCGCTACAGCAAGCGTCCCGGTACCCTTGCTGCCGACATGCCCGACCAGGTTCCGCCCGAGGTTATGGCCGAGCGCAGCCGCCGTATGCGGGCCGCTGCACAGGAGCTCGCTATTGCCGACGCTCGCCGTCGCGTGGGCACGGTCGAGCGTGCCGTGCTCGAGTATGGCGACAACCTGACGCTCGGCTCGTTCCATCATGCCCGTCTTGACGATACCTGTGGACTTACAGCCCCGTGCCTGCTCGATGTTGCTATCATCGGAGTCGATGATTCCGGCTTGGTCCATGCACGCAGGGAGGTTCATGGAAGCCTCGAAGATTAGACTTACCGTTCCCGAGGGGATTGATCCCTCGCGCGTTTTGGGCGCCGGCGACGGCGTCCTTCGTGCGCTCGAGAGTTTGGTTCGCGCTCATGTGGTCGCCCGTGGCGATAGCATCTCCGTGAGCGGCGACCCGGACGAGGTCGAACTCGTGGCGCGCTTTTTCGAGCACGCTTTTTGCGAGGCGGCCGCCGGGCGCACGCTGTCTGCCGACGATGTCTCTCGCTGCCTGGCCGTCTTGCGCGACGGTGAGCACGAGGCTACGTCACTTCGCGATGACGTGCTGCTTTCGTATCGCGGCCGCGTCATTCGCCCCAAGACGCTCGGCCAAAAGCGCTATGTGGATGCCATCCGCACGCATACCATCACGTTTGGCCTGGGTCCTGCCGGCACCGGTAAGACCTATCTGGCCATGGCGCTCGCCGTTGCCGCGCTCAAGCGTCACGAGGTGGGCCGTCTGATCTTGACGCGTCCGGTTGTCGAGGCGGGGGAGAATCTGGGCTTTTTGCCCGGCACCCTCGAGGAAAAGATCGATCCCTACATGCGTCCGCTTTACGACGCCCTTTTTGACATGATGGATCGCGAGCGCACCGATGAGCTTATGGAGCGCGGCGTGATCGAGATCGCCCCGCTTGCCTACATGCGCGGCCGCACGCTGAGTGATGCCTTCGTGGTGCTCGACGAGGCACAAAATACCACGCCCGAGCAGATGAAGATGTTCCTGACGCGCCTGGGCTTCAACTCCAAGTTCGTGATTACCGGCGACCTGAGCCAGCGTGACCTGGTGGGTCGTCGTGGTGGCTTGGCGGATGTCGAGAAGATTTTGGGCCGTGTCGATGATGTCGCATTTTCGCACCTCGAGCGTGCCGACGTGGTGCGCCATGCCTTGGTGGGACGTATCGTCGAGGCATACGATACTTATGATGATGTGCGCGAGAAGCGCGTACGTGACCGAAAGGAGTCCCGTTGAGTGTATTGATCAGCAACGATGCCGAGCTCGATACGCTGCTCGACGCGCAGGAGGTGGAGCACATCTGCGAGGTTGTGCTTGCCGCCGAGGGCGTTGAGCGTGAAGTCGAGATTTCCCTTTCGTATGTCGACGAGGACGAGATGCACGAGCTCAACCACGAGTGGCGCGGTATCGACCGCACCACCGATGTGCTCTCGTTTGAATGCGACTCGGCCTTTGACGAGGATATTCCCGCCGACGAGACGCTCGAGCTCGGCGATATCATCTTGGCCCCGCAGGTTATTGCCCGTCAGGCCCCCGGTTTTGGCAATAGCCCCGCTGACGAGTGTCGTCTGATGCTCGTACACGGCATGCTGCACCTGCTGGGCTATGACCATATCGAGGACGACGAGGCCGAGGTCATGGAGGCCCGCGAGGACGCCATCCTGCGCGATCTGGCGCTCGAGCGCGGCGAGGACCCCAAGCTAGTCCACGTCGGCCCCATCACCAACCACGCCCACGACTAGGAGCCGTCTATGATTCCCGGATCGAACAAGGACCATCCGTCCTTCTTAAAGTCGTTTTCTTACGCTATGGAGGGCTTCGTCACCGCCGTCAAGACCGAGCGCAACATTAAGGTCATGTTCGTGGCGGGCGTGTGCACCGTCATTGCAGGCTGCATCGTGGGGCTCGACATTGCCGAGTGGGCCACGATTATCATCTGTTGCGGCCTGGTGATCCACGGCGAGCTTTGCAATACCGCCATGGAGGCCATCGTCGACCTGGCGACCCAGGAGCTCCATCCGCTGGCCAAGCGTGCGAAGGACATCGCCGCCGCCTCCGTATACGTTCTTTCCATCACCGCCGCGATTGTGGGCTTGCTGGTATTTGCCCACGCGCTCGGCTTTATTTAGAAAGGGATTCCCATGTCCGACAATATGCAGCTTGCCGATGAGATTTTGGACGACGAGTCCCTGGACGCGGTGGATACTGAGGAGCTCGAGGATGTCGAGGAGTTCGACCCGTTTGAGGGTATGAGCGACGAGGAACTCGACGCCCTGTGCGACGAGGACGACAACCTCGCGGGCTTTGGTGACGTTGAGCCCGGTTTCCGCAGCGGCTTTGTGGCCCTGGTCGGTCGTCCCAACGCTGGCAAGTCTACGCTGCTTAATGCCTGCTATGGCAAAAAGGTCGCCATCACCTCGCCGGTGGCCCAGACGACCCGCCGCCGCATGCGCGCCGTCGTCAACCGCCCCGGCTACCAGCTGGTCTTTGTCGATACCCCCGGTATTCATAAGCCCAAGGACGGCTTGGGATCCGAGCTCAACAAGAGCGCGTTGTTCGAGCTGAACGATGTTGATGTTGTCGCGTTTTTGATTGATGCCACCAAACCGATCGGCAGGGGAGACGCCTGGGTTGCCGAGCGCGTCAGATGCGCTCGTTGCAAGAAGGTCCTGGTGCTCACCAAGGCCGATGAGGCCGACCCCGCACAGGTCATGGAGCAGCTTAAGGCAGCCCACGAACTCATGGAATATGACGACGAGATTGTGACGTCGTCGGTCAAGAACTTCAACGTCGATGCATTTATCGAGACCGTTGCGCACTTTTTGCCTGAGGGTCCGCGTTGGTTCCCCGAGGACATGGGTACCGACGCTTCCGATGAGACGCTCGTTGCCGAGTTTGTACGCGAGAAGGTCTTGCGCCGCACCCGTGATGAGATTCCGCACTCCGTTGGCGTGATCTGCGATGCGCTCGAGCAGACCAAGAAGGTGCTGCGCGTGCACGCCACCATTTACGTCGAGCGCGAGGGCCAAAAGGGCATCATCATCGGTAAGGGCGGCGAGATGATCAAGCATATCGGTATCGACGCCCGTCGCGATCTTGAGCGCATCTTTGGCACGCAGGTCTTTTTGGAGCTGGACGTGAAGGTCAAGGCCGGCTGGCGTGACGACGAGGCCCAGATTCGCCGCTTTGGCTACAACGCCGAGGACTAAGGACGCGCGGCGCGCATGGCAGGCTCCCGGACATATCGCACCAAGGTGCTCGTTCTCGACAAGACGAAGCTCAAAGAGACCGACCTGATCTTGACGATGCTTGACGAGCGGGGACGGCAGGTTCGTGCAGTGGCAAAGGGCGCCCGCAAACCCGGCGGACGCCTGGCTGCGCGCTGCGAGCTGTTCTGTACGGTCGATATGCTGCTCGCACATGGACGGTCACTCGACGTGGTTTCTCAGGCCGAGCTTATGGAGGCGCCGCTCGGCGCTGCGCCCGATTACGAGACGACCTGCGCCGCAAGCGCGATCGCCGAGGTCGCGCGCGTGTGCTCGTTCGAGGACGCCGAGGACCCGTTTACCTTTGCCATAACGCAGCGAGCGCTTGCCCTGGTGGGCAGCGGGCTTGACACGGCACATATGGACCTACTTGTGGCGGCATATGTCTTTAAGCTGCTATCGCACGTTGGCTATCGTCCCGATTTTTCGGCCTGTGTGCTGTGCGGAGACCCCATGCTGTCGTATTTTTCAGCCCAGGCGGGCGGTCTCATGTGCGGGTCGTGCGCGTCGAGCGTTCCAGGTGCCGAACTGGTGTCGACCGGTGAGACCGCATGGCTGCGCGCCCTCATGTCCATGACCTTCGATGCGCTCATGGCCGAGCGAATCGACCCGCATACGGCGGCATTCCTGCTCGGGCTTTCGCATGTTTGGGCTGCGACGCACACCGATCAGCGCCTCCGCGCGATGGAATTCATGTTGGGTCGGTGATGATGCGCAGGCGCGGGCTGCTTGTGGTAACATACCGACCTGTTGGTACCTCGACCTTGGTTGTTCGCTCCACCGGCGGCTTCCCAGTCCGAGGCGAATCGAGTCGCCCGTGGGCGACGCAAAACGAAAGGTGAAACAATGACTGTTTCCAAAGAGCGCAAGGCGGAGCTGACTGCCCAGTTCGGTAACACCCCGGTCGACACCGGCAACCCCAAGGTTCAGGTCGCCATCCTGTCCGAGCGCATCAAGGAGCTGACCGAGCACATGAAGTCCCACCAGAAGGACTTCCACACCCGTCGTGGCCTGCTCATGCTCGTCGGCCGTCGTCGTCGTCTTCTCTCCTACATCAAGAAGAACGACATCGTCGAGTACCGTGAGCTCATCAAGGCTCTGGGCATCCGCGACAACATCCAGTAGGATTTGTACATGCTAAGAGCGTCCTGCGCAGCGGGGCGCTCTTTTTGTGTAAGGGCGCGAACAATCACGCTCTGAAGCGTGGCGGGGGCAGGGGGCCCGCGTCACATGAGAAGCCCGCAGACAAGGGGTCTGCGGGGTTAAGGAGAACAATGACACTCGTATCCAAGAACTTTGAGCTGTACGGCAAGACCTACACCTTTGAGTCGGGCGAGCTTGCCAAGCAGGCCACCGGCGCCTGCCTGGTCAAGCAGGGCGACACCACGATGCTCGACACCGTGGTCGTCTCCAAGGAGCGCAAGAACTACGACTTCTTCCCGCTGACCGTCGACTTCAACGAGAAGATGTACGCAGCCGGCCGCATCCCGGGTGGCTACCTCAAGCGTGAGGGCCGTCCCAGCGAGAAGGCCACGCTCACGGCCCGCATGATCGATCGCCCGATTCGCCCGAGCTTCCCGGATGGCTTCCGCAACGAGGTGCACATCGTCGCCACCTCGCTCGTCGCCGACCAGGTCAACCCCTTCGATGTCATCAACGTCATGGGTGCATCCCTGGCCATGACGCTTGGCGGCGTGCCCTTCGAGGGCCCGCTTGCCTGCGTGCGCATCGGCCGTAACGTGGAGACAGGCGAGTTTATCGTCAACCCCACCTACGAGGAGCGCGAGAACTCGGATCTGGACCTGGAGCTGGGCGGATCCGCCGACTTCATCTCGATGGTCGAGGCCGGCGCCGAGGAGATCTCCGAGGACGACATGCTCGCCGCCATGAAGTTTGGCCAGGAGGCCCTTGCTGCCTTCTGCCAGGCTCAGGATGAGTTCGTCGCCGAGTGGGAGCAGGTCAACGGCCCCATCGTCAAGAAGGAGTACCCGCTCGACCAGCCCGTCGAGGAGGTCCAGGAGCGCATCTTCGCCCACTACGACGAGATGGCAGCCGCCTTGCGCGACGCCGACAAGCTCTCCCGTATCGGCAAGGTCGAGGCTCTGAAGGAGTCCATCCGCGCCGAGTTCACCGAGGAGGAGCAGGCTGCTTGGGAGCGCGAGATCCCCGTGGCGCTCAAGAAGCTCGAGAAGAAGGCCATGCGCACTATGGTCGTCGAGACCGGCGAGCGCGTCGACGGCCGTGCCGCCGACGAGATCCGTCCCATCATGGTGAAGGACAACTACCTGCCGCTCGTTCACGGCTCCGGTCTGTTCCAGCGCGGCCAGACCCAGGTGCTCTCCGTCCTGTCGCTCGGCATGCTCAACGAGGGCCAGCGTCTGGATACCATCGAGCCCACCGAGGGCAAGCGCTACATGCACCACTACAACTTCCCGCCGTTCTGCACCGGCGAGACCGGCCGCATGGGCAGCCCCAAGCGTCGCGAGATCGGTCACGGCAATCTGGCAGAGCGCGCTCTGCTTCCGGTGCTTCCCGACGAGAACGAGTTCCCCTACGCCATCCGCGTCGTCTCCGAGGTCATGGAGTCCAACGGCTCCTCTTCGATGGCTTCGACCTGCGGTTCTACGCTCGCCCTTATGGACGGCGGCGTGCCCATTAAGCGCCCGGTCTCCGGTATCGCCATGGGCCTGATCCAGGAGGAGGGTAAGACCGTGGTCCTGTCCGACATCCAGGGTCTCGAGGACTTCCTGGGCGACATGGACTTTAAGGTCACCGGCACCACCGAGGGCATCACCGCCCTGCAGATGGACAACAAGGCCACCGGCCTCACCTTCGACATCCTGGCCCGCGCCCTGCAGCAGGCCAAGGAGGGTCGCGCCTTCATCCTGCAGAAGATGCTCGATGTGATCCCCGAGCCGCGCCACACCACACGCAGCACCGCTCCGCGCATCGTCTCCATCCAGGTCCCGACCGACAAGATCCGCGACGTCATCGGTTCCGGCGGTAAGGTCATCCGCGGTATTCAGGACGAGACCGGCGCTTCGGTCGACATCCAGGAGGACGGCACCGTCTTTGTCGGCGGCACCGGCGAGTCCGTGGACCAGGCCGTCGAGCGCATCAAGCTCATCATCAAGGTTCCCGAGCCGGGCGAGGAGTACACCGGTCGCGTGGTCTCCATCCAGCCCTTCGGCGCCTTCGTCAACCTGCTGCCCGGTAAGGACGGCCTGCTGCACATCTCCCGCGTCGCCAAGGGCCGCGTGGAGAAGGTCGAGGACGTCCTCAATGTGGGCGACGAGGTCAAGGTCGTCGTCATCGAAGTCGATGACCGCGGCAAGATTTCGCTCGATCGTCTGGATAAGCCCGAGGCCCCGGCTCGCGCCGAGGGTGCCTCAGAGGGCGACGGCGAGCACTTCCAGCGCCGTGTGCGTCCGCGTCGCGAGCGCTCCGAGCGCAGCGACCGTCCGCGCCGTCCCGGCGACAACGGAGGCCGCAAGCCCCGCCGTCACCACGACGCCGAGTAATAGCTACACATAAGCAGCTCAACAAGGGCGACTCCGTACAGGGGTCGCCCTTTTGCTTGCGCCCGGGAGGGCCGCATATGAAGTTTCCTGCTCTACAGTCCTGCGCAAGACGGAAAGCACATTAAGTGCTTTCCTTTGCGTGCGGAACTCGCGATAAACTTCATATGCGGCCCTCCCGGGCGCAAGCAAAAGGGCTGGTTAGTGCCGCTCGCTATTTAGTTAGACAGTCTATTCAGTAGTCAGATTTCAGATCAGTAGATAGACACAGCAGTATTTCCCCTGATAAAACCTACCAAAATAAACCTATCTCATATTGGCAGGTCAGGGCTCAGCGGCCCCGGCACGGGCTAAGTTTATCGCGAGTTCCGCACGAACAGGAGGCCACTTAATGTGGCCTCCGTC
>JAGZQO010000028.1 GCA_018382125.1 Collinsella sp. | reverse complement strand
GAGATAGTCGAGAAGCGCGGTCTCAAGAAGGAGTAACATCGGGACTTGCAGCGACGGACCTCAGGACACTCTTACACCACGTCTGCGCGCGCGACCCGCTCCGCCGCCTCAATCACGTGTTTGGCGAGAATCGCGGTGGTCACAGCCCCCACGCCGCCCGGCACGGGGGTGATGGCACCAACAACCGGCGCCGCGGCAACAAAATCGACGTCACCCACCAGCTTGCCAGCGTCCTCATCCCAGTTAATGCCCACATCGATGATCGTCTGGCCCTCGCGAACCGCGTCCACACCAATCGTGTGCGCGCGCCCAACGGCCGCAACCACAATATCAGCCGCACGGCACTCGGCGGCAAGGTCGCGCGTATGCGTATGGCACGTCGTCACGGTGGCATTGCGCGCCGTAAGCATGGCGGCAACGGGACGCCCGATCACCAGCGAGCGCCCGACCACAGCAACCTTAGCTCCATCCAGCTCAACGCCGTAATGATCCAGCAAAGCAAGCACGGCTTCGGCTGTGCAGGGGGCAAAACCCTCGCCGCGCCCCGAAAGCGTGGTGAGCAGCGAAGCCGGCGTCATGGAGTCAACGTCCTTGGCGGGATCGAGCACTGCGGCGACGGCGTTCTCGTCAAGGCCGGCGGGCAGCGGGCGGAACATCAGACAGCCATGAACAGCCGAATCGGTATTGATGTCCTCGACGGCCGTCAACAGCTCGTCCTGCGAAACATCGGCAGGAAGCAAAACGCGGCGAGCCTCAATGCCAACCTTCTCGCAGCGCTTGAGGGCACCGCGCTCGTAGGATAGGTCGTCCTCGCGTTCACCCACACGCACGATAGCAAGCGTCGGAACAACACCGCGTTCGCGCAGCGCAGCGCAGCGGGCAGCGAGCTCCTCAGTCAAAGCGCGGGCGACGGGAGCACCCTTCAGTAGCTCAGCCATGGCTATCCCCTCTTTCTTGCAGCGTCGGAGGCGCGGCGCGCCAGCGCATCGGCGCGCGGCAACCATGTGTCGAGCAACTCATCACACGCCGTCTCGAGCTCCTCGGCGCGTGCACGATCCTTCATAGACGTGGTGTTCGCAAAGAGCGTCAAGCTCGCGCCCTGCATGGCGGCGCGGCAGAATACGGCGCCGCACGCCACATCGGACAGCAGCTGACGCGAACCCTTGTCGGCCATGTCCTCGAGCAGCGCCAGTGCGCGCCCGCAGGCATCCATAATGCGATACGGCGGCATAGCGGCCACATGCAGCGCATCCTGAATCGCAGCCGGTCGGGCCGGGTCCTCACGCGGAATACCGTACGCCGCGGACACCTGGCCGTACGCACGAACGTCCTCGGCGACCAGACCCACAAGCTCCTGCGCCAACTCGTCTGCCTGGGCAAACGCACGCGTCAGGTCATCCGCACGATCAGCAAGCGCGGAATTGGTCGCACCGTAGCGGGCAACCATTCCGCACAGCGAGGCGCCCAGCGCGCCCACAAAGGCGCTCGCGCTGCCACCGCCGGGAACCGGCTCGCGCGCGGCAAGCGCCTCGGCAAACCCGCGGCAGGTCTTGTCCATCATCTCTTGGCTCATACGCATGCACCTTCAAGTCATATACATCGGTCGGGTGGAAACCGCCGACCGACCGCATCGATCACATAATGGTGCTAAGTCTAGCCCATAAGTACATAAGCGTCAGCGCACCTGGCCATCGCGGATTTCTATGACGAACGATAGGCGTCGGCACCGCAAACATGGGACACATGGCCCACCTTTCGAGACTTCCGGGCAGCGGCAACTGGGGCATACATATAGGTAAGGAGCCTATGTTGGGGCAAGCTCATCACGGCACCGGACGACGAATGGAAGAATAACCGCACAGTAAACAAAGACATCATGCGCATGCGTAACCGCCGCCCCAGCGATCCGCGGCACACGATGTCCCTGGCAGACAAGGAGGACGCCACCATGAAGAAAAAGACCCTATCGATCCTTTCCCTTTGCATCGCCCTCTTTGCCGCGCTCGCCCTTGTGGGCTGCGGCGGGAGCGCATCGGGCGGCGGCAGCGCCCCCAAGAGCGAGAGCAAGGAAAAGGCCCCCGTCGCCAAGAAGACCGACTACATCTGGTTTAAGGTCGAGATGCCCGAGGGCGTCGGCGTAAGCGACTCTGCCGGCAAGAATGCCGACAGGGTCCAGCTCACCTTCCCCGAAGACGAGAACGCCTCGGCCGATCGCTTTATCCCCGTTTGGAAAAAAGCGCTGACGGCCGAGGAATCCCACGCCGACCAGGCGGAAAAGAAGGGGGATACGTTCCAGTGGAAGGATGGCGGGTCCGTCGAGTATAACGGCAGGACGTGGCTCGTCGGAACATACGAGGACAACAGCGGCATCTCAACCATGCTTTTTACCGATGTTGAGCCGGGAAGCGTCTACGTCCTCATCTCGAACTTCGACCAGCACAAGAAAGAAGCCGAGGCACTCCTCAACTCCATCGAGTTCCCCGATGACATGGAAGAGGCAGTTTCCGAGGCACGCGAAGTCGAGATTTCGAGCATCGAGATCAAGTAACGGGACACCCGCACGCGCCTACGCGCACCCGCGCACATGCGCCCCATTAAAACAACGGGCGCCCAACCCGGGGAGGGCCGACAGCACCAGCCCTCCCCTCTTTTGCGCCCGAACATATTGCCACTTAACGGCGCAAATCCGGCCCTCAGAATGGGACACATGGCCCACCCTAGCGAGCCGTCCACGCGTACAGTAAAGACAGGTAATCCATGGGCGGTTACAGATCGAGGAGGACACGACCATGAAAAAGAAGGCCTTTGCGATTCTCACCCTCTGCATCAGTCTCTTTGCCGCAGTTGCCCTGGTGGGCTGCGGTGGCAGCGGCGACGCTACCGGAAGTGGCGGTGGCGGCGGGGCAGAAAAGCCAGCCGTGGATATGAGGACCGACTTCATTTGGTTTAAGGTCGAGGTTCCCGAGGGCGTCGAGATTACCGACGTTGCCGGCGACACCGCCGACAGGGCCCAGTTTAAGTTCACCGAGAGCGAGCACGCCAGCGATCGCTTCATCCCCGTCTTCGATCCTGACAAGAACGCCGACGAGCTGTTCGAATACGAGGCAAAGTGGAATGCCAGCTTTGAGTGGACCGAGAATGACCCCGTCAAGTACAACGGCAAGACTTGGCGCAACGCTTCCTATACACACTCGGGCGGCGTAACGACCGAATACTTCACCGACGTTGACGGCGGCAGTGTGTATGTGCGTATCGACAACGTCGAGGAGCACAAGGACGCCGTCGAGACCATGATGAAGTCTCTGGAATTTGCCGACGACATCGCCGAGGCCAAGACCGAGGCCATGGACGTCAAGCTCGACGATATCGAGATCAAGCGCTAAGCGACTGGCGAGCGCAACGGGAAACACGGTCGCAGTGCAAACAAGCGACGGTACCCCAGCGCTTCGTACCCAGGGAGGGCCGGTAAACCGACCCTCCCTTTCTTATGCCTGTAGCCGACGAACGCGAGGATGCCGGACGCCGGAACCGCCCCAAATGTGGCAACAGTACGAAAACGACAAACACCCCAACAAGTCCGCCCACCGATTTATTGCGCCGCGCAGACAATTCAACCAGCATCTTTAAACATCTGGGCAGTATAGTGACCAAAACTATCGCATAACCGCACTCTGCGAATGGAGAAGTTATGACCGAACACCATGCCATCAGCCGCCGAGCGTTTACGCTGGGCCTAGGGCTTGCGGCGTTGTCACCACTTGCAAGCCTGCCCGAAACCGCAGCGCCGGGCATTCCCCTGCGAGCGGCATTTGCAGACAACACACCCGCACCGTCGGACAGCCTCGACAATTTCGTCATTCGCCTTCGCCCCGCGGGCTATTTTCGCACCGCGAGCGTCAACCAAGACGGCAACGTTCGCGGCAACGTCTGCCACCTGTTTAACGACGGCACGTCCAGCAAGCTCATCCTTGAGAACGTAACGACCAAGAATGACGATACAAACTGGTATGCTATCCGCACCTTGCTCAATTTCGAAGAGCATAAAAAGACGGGCTACAGCATTTGGTCGGTCGACGACGACTCTGACAAAGATGGAAAGGTCATCCACGTATGGGGCGGCGAGTATGACAACAAGCCCAGCCGCGCTTTTGCGTTCGAGCGTCAATCAAACGGAACCTATATCATCCGAGACCGCACGGTCGAGAAAGAAACCGAGAAAAAAGACATTAAGTACCTGGCAATAGAATCGAACGGCGAAGACCAGGACAACAATAAGATCTGCCATAAGAGTAAGAGCATTCCGTGGGAGCTCGAACTTATCGGTTACGACATGAAAAAGAACGATGCCACGGTTAGCAGCCTCGACTGGATCACGTACAGCAGCTACGTCGACGGACCATGTTGGATGAAATACGTCGACGACAACAAGTTCCTCGACGAGCTGAGCATCCCGGGTACGCACGATTCGGGCACCTGCAGCGTGGACAACGACACTGAGCCCCAATCCTCGCAAGTAAAATGCCAGCAGGATTACATTCCCACGCAGTTGCTCGAAGGCATTCGCTATTTTGATATCCGGATCGGAAAGGGCGATGACCCCGGCATCGACCACGGGATTTTCTACCTACTCAAAAAAGACGGGAACTATCTGCATCTCTCCGATGTCATCGGGTACTTCAAAACGTTTTTGAACGAAAACCCGTCAGAAGCGCTCATCATGCTCGCATCGCGCGGCAACGATGAGGCTACCGACGAAAGCATAACGACGGCCTTCGCCAAGGTTATGGCCGATAACCCCAACCTGTTCTACACGTCGAGCCACGTCCCCACGCTGGGCGAGGTGCGCGGAAAGATCGTCCTGCTGCGTCGATTTGGGCTCGCCGGCAACAGCGTAAGCGGCCACACGTGGGGCCTCGACCTCACCCAATGGGATGACAAGATCAAGGCGCATTCCGGGCAGTCGATGTGTCTCGTCCAAGACGCGCGGGGATTTGAAGCCATAGGGGAAACGGGCAATGAAGAGCCCTATTGCACCAAGGTATATGCCCAGGACAAGTACAAACTCACGGGAACCGACAAGCTCAGCTGGGTCGATAATGCGCTGAAGGAAACGACCGGGCGCACGTGCAACAAGGTGGACGTCGTGGACGATGCCGGGGCCGAGGTGCAAGTCCAGGAGCGTTGCTGGTCTATCAACTACACCAGCTGCACGGGCTTGTCGCACGGAGGCAATCCTTTTACCTCGGCACGAGTAGTCAACGAGCATCTGTACAAGAGCCCGTACATCAATCCCAGCGGCACCGAGGATACAAAGTCAGATTACCTCAAGCACATTGGCATCATCGCATCCGACTTTGTTGATGCGGCGCTGGCCCGGAGCATCTACCAGCGCAATTACAATTACGATACGAAGCACACGCAGTCGGCTTCGTGCTGCCTCCCGACCCGCATGCGCATGACGTACGGCGACTCGCTGAGCGATGCCTCGCTCCAGGATGGCAAGACCGTTGGCGAGGGCCATTTCCGCCTTGTCGACAGCAGCAACGTACTCAACGTGGCGGCTTCGGGCCATGCGTTTACCATCGAATACGTGGATGTCGACGCCTTGGGCAACGAGACCGTTACGGGGCTGCAGGGATCCGTGCCCATCGATATCGATCCGCGCGCACTGACACCCCACTTTGAGGGGCTCGAAGGCCTTAAGGCCGGCGAGGATGTGCGCACAAAGGTCGCGGCGCTGCTCGAGGGCAAACTCGAAAACGATGCCTGCACGGCTCAGCTCGAGTTTGTGCACGACGCGGACGGCGCTCCGGGCACGGCAATGGTCGAGGGCGAGGCATTTACCGCAGGAACGTACTGGGTGCGCGTGAACGGTCTCTTGGGCAACGCGGCGCAGAACTACACGCTCGCCAGCGACGGAGCCGCAAGCTTTACCGTAGCGGCCTCGGACAGTGCTGCCGGCGCCGGCGCCGGCAGCGGCACGGGTTCCAACGCAGGCAGCGCTGATAAGAACGGTAAGGGCAACAAGGGCAAGGGCTCGGGCGGAAAGCTCGCCGACACGGGCGACAGCTCTGGCGTTGCCGCCGGGCTCGCTGCCGCCGCCGTGGCGACAACGGTCGCCGGCGCGGCGATGCTTGCCAGTGACAGTGAAAACAACGAGGACGTTGTCGAATAGGCAAGCCGGCCTTTTAGACACATCGACTCAATCGGGGGCGCAGAACACCGTTCTGTGCCCCCGATTTTTACCTTGGCCCGAACGCCGCTATCGGCTACATCACCATGTTCAGCGCGTTAACAAACTCCTGGGCCTTCGCACGGCTGTTCAGGCTAAAGACGCAAGCGGTCAACAGACGATTGCGCAGAAAAACATCGCGGCCTTTGATTCTATTGACGCCCGTAATGTCCTTAAGATAAACAATCTCGGTGTGCTTGCCGCCAAAAGTGCCCTTCTTGAGCACCTCGATACGATTGGGGTAGATCTTAACGTCTTTAAAGCTACCCGAACCTTTGTCCTGGAATAGCAGCGTGTTGTTGTCCATACGCGTCACTCCCGTGGGGTTCGCTAAAACTGTCTCTATGGTCACATTTTAGTCACCGCAAGGCCCCCATGCGAAGGTGCCAAACAGCACAGTAATTCGTGTCCGCGCGAGGCTTTAAACTAAATTCGATAAAGATGCATTCCACAAGAGGAAAGTGGGGCGACAGTGATGGGCGAACTGGTAAACCGTGGAGAATCGGCAATCGTGCCCGAAGGTTTTTACAAGCAGGTCTCCTCGATTCTCAACGCCGCTCGCGACAAGGCCTATACCGCCGTTAACTTTGCGATGGTTGAGGCATATTGGGAGATCGGCAAGAGTATTGTTGATGAACAGGGCGGAGAGGGGCGCGCAGCATATGGAGAGGCATTGATTGCAGGCCTCTCCAGAAGGCTTACCGCGGATTTCGGAAGAGGCTTTGGCATCGCAAACCTTCGCAATATGCGTCAGTTCTTTCTTGCGTTTCCAATTCGCGACGCACTGCGTAGCGAATTGAGCTGGACTCATTACCGCAGGTTGATGCGCATTTCCGACCCTGACGCTCGCACCTGGTACATGAACGAATGCGCCGATTCTCGTTGGAGCACGCGTCAGCTCGAACGCCAGATCAATACCATGTTCCGCGAGCGCCTACTTGCCAGCAAGGACAAGGAGGCCGTCACCCAGGAAATCCAAAAGAGCGCCCCGGCTCGTCGCCCCGAGGATATCATCCGCGACCCATATGTACTGGAGTTTTTAGGTTTCTCGGACGATACTGCGTTTCGCGAGAGCGATCTAGAGCAGGCGCTCATCACGCATCTTCAGAAGTTCCTGCTGGAGCTTGGCCGTGGTTTCGCTTTCGAGGCGCGCCAAAAGCGCATCACCTTTGATGGACGCCATTTCTATATTGACCTTGTGTTTTACAACTATCTGATGCGCTGCTTCGTGCTCATCGACCTTAAGACCGATGACCTTACGCATCAGGACCTAGGCCAGATGCAAATGTATGTGAACTACTACACGCGCGAACTCATGAACGAAGGCGACAATCCGCCCATAGGCATCGTGCTCTGCGCGGACAAAAGCGATTCGATCGTCGAGTACACGCTGCCCGAAGACAACGACCAAGTGTTTGCCGCCAAATACCTGCCGTATCTTCCAAGCAAGGAAGAGCTGGCGCGCGAGCTGAGTGCCGAGTACCGCGCCATCAATGAAGCGTCTAATGGCGAAGCGCAAGGGTAGCAGCACGTTGCGACCGAAGCCACCGCAGCCGTCGCAGGCGCACTCGCGGTTGCGACGCACGCTACGAAACAATACCGGTCATGGACGCCGGCAACGACATTCTAGCCGTGGCTGGCGAGCATGACCTGACAGGCAAAGACGCGGCCTTCGTCTGATGTGGGTCCATTGGCTGTCACAGAAAAGGGCCGGTTGCAGCCGGCCCTAGACGATAATACCTGCGTTGCCCGCGTCTCCGAAGTTTAAGCGCTGAGGAGCGGGTTCCGCGGCACAACCTGATTTTACCCAGTGAGGAGGCTCTTTTGCAGCCGCTCCACTGTTTATTTACATCTGGCACCCTCAAACAATCAGACGACAGTCCGCACTCCTGCGAGCTGCCCCGTTCCTCTAGCTATCGCATCGCAGCGCCGACCGACACTACTCCCCTACTTCCCAAAGATTGCAGCGAACAATCCCTTGCGTTTGGGCTTCTCCTCTCGGTAGGAACCCTCGACGGCGGCTGCAACCTGGCGCGGTTGCTCGCAGCCTCCACGGCGTACGATCTGGTATAGGAACGGCGATTTAACGTATTTGACCTCGATGGGCGTGGCGTGCACGGTGCTTTCGCTCGACAGCATCACGTTGGGATTGAGCGGTGCCACCACATGCGTCTCGCGCTTGTCACTAAACACCACCGCAGCCGCGCGGCCCGTCTGGCCGTTCACGGCGATGCGCACCTGTTCGCCATCGCGACTATCCGAGGCAGGACGATCGACAAAGTAGACCGGCACCATCACCAGGCCGTCCTTATGTTTGCGGGCCTTGCGCGCCCACATGCGAATGCTCTTTTTATTGAGCCCCAGTACAGCCTCGGCGTCGTTGCCCGCAACGTCGAGCGCCAACTTATCAATGACCACCTGGTCCTTGGTAGACGCATCGACTGAGACAACGCGAAAGTCACCTTCCTGCATGGCGGGATCGAACGGACCGACCTTGGCAAAGTCCCACGGCTCCAAAATGCCCATGAGGCGAACGTCCAGGTAGTTTGCCCTGGGGTATGCCCAGTCGAGCACCTCGTAGTACACCAAGGCCTCCTTGCTCAGGCCCTTGCCCGGGAAGCTCGCCATCATGCGCAAGTCCGCCAGCGCCATGGGGAAATAGAAGAGCATCATGTCGTTTTGGATCGCGTCTTCCACGTCGTGCCCGGCAAAGGCATCCGGATACTGGCGCACCAGCTGCAGCGCGTTGGCACGTGCCTGCTGCGGCGAGATTTCGCAGGGAATACCCTGCTCGGGCACATACTCCGCACCAACGCCCATGGTCAGGCGCTTGCTAAACGTCCCCGGCTTGAGCAGGTCCGCAATGCCAATCTTATTGCCGCAGGACGGGCACTCAAACACACGCTGCGTTGACTCGCCCTCAAAGGAGGCTCCGCAGAAGGGGCAAGGAATGCTCACATGCGTGGCCTCTTGGAACTCCTGCGCCGTGCCGCGATCCTCCCACAGCAGATGTTCCAGGACCGACTGATTGCGCCAGTGCGCATTGAAGAAATACCAGTCCGGGTCCTGCGGGCGCTCGAGTTGCGACACATGCGTGAGTTTGAGCAGTCCATCCACCACCGTCAACGGCGTATGGCGAATACCCAAAGCGCTCTTGGGCTCTCCGGCGTCCGCCTGCCACGGAACCACCGTGCCGCAATAGGCGCACTCAAAGCTGCGCTTAGCCTGGTGCGAGTACATAGGGCCGCCGCAGTTTTGACATTTAATGGCAAACATCTCGTCCATGGAAACGTCCTCCTTTGCACAGGGGCTGTCGACATTAAGTATGTCGAGCAAGCAGGCACATGCCCATACCCATGTGGCCCAAAATGGACCACCCAGGCAGACGAGAAGGCTCGTTCGTTAGCACCGGCAGACTATTGCTGCATTTTCTGAGCATCGGTGCACGGCGCCCCCGCGCGAGCTACACTATCCCCTTAAACATGATTGTGAGGACGACCGCTATGCTATTTGTAAATCGGCTGGTACATACGCTTGTTCCCGGCAGCGAGGACGAGCCGGTCGATGCATCTTGCCGCACCAACGCGGGCTTTGCCGCAAGCCTCATCTGCATTGGCCTCAACATCACCCTGTGCCTGGCCAAGGGCGTCGCGGGTCTGCTTGCCGGCTCCGTCTCCCTCATCGCCGACGCTTTCAACAACCTCTCCGATGCCTCGAGCAACATTGTGAGCCTGCTCGGTTTCCGCCTTGCCAGCCGCCCGGCAGACGAAGGCCACCCCTATGGTCACGGCCGCTACGAGTACCTAGCCGGCCTGTTCGTCGCCGTCCTGGTTTGCGCCGTCGGCATCAACCTGATTCTCGAGTCGGTCACCAAGATCATCAAGCCCTCGCCCACCGCTTACACGTTTATTTCCCTTGCGGCACTGGCTACGTCCATGCTCGTTAAGCTCTGGATGGCAGCGTTCAACCGCACGCTGGGCAACCGCATCGATTCCGAGACACTCATCGCCACGGCGCAGGACTCCAAAAACGACGTCATCACCTCGGGCTCGGTCTTGGCGGCGGCGCTTATTTCGCAAGCGACCGGCTTTGATCTCGACGGCTGGGCAGGCCTGGGCGTGGGCATCTTCATCTGCATCAGCGGCATGGGCCTGGTGCGCGACGCCATCAGCCCGCTGTTGGGGCAAGCGCCCGACCCCAAGCTCGTCCAAGCAATCCGCGACAAGATCATGTCCTATCCGCAGGTCTTGGGCACACACGACCTGATGGTGCACGACTACGGCCCCGGTCGTCAGTTTGCCAGCGCCCACGTGGAGATGCCCGGCGAGGGCGACGCGTTTGAGCACCACGAGATCCTGGACACCATCGAGCATGATATCAAACGCCAGATGGGCATCGGCATCACGCTGCACTGCGACCCCATCGCCACCACCGGCGACGACCTGCGCGGCTGGGTCAAGCGCGGCGTCATGCAGATCGATCCCGCGCTCTCCATCCACGACCTGCACGAGCACGACGGGTTCGTTTCGTTTGACCTGGTGCGTCCCGACGGCTTTGACATATCCGACGAGGAGCTGCTGGAGCTCGTCACGCGCATCGTGCACGAGCGCCGGCCCGATGCCTCATGCGTCGTTACGTTTGACTCGGGCTTTAGCTCGCCCGACCGTCCGGCCGAGCAGCTGTAGCCTGCTTAACAGCTAGTTTCCCTGCGCGCCCGAGATGCCGTTTTGCAGGGCGTTCCAGGCATCCGTCGCCATGCCGCCCAAGTTCTGCGCGGTATCGCCCAGGTTTTGTGCCGTGTCACCCAGCTCTTGCGCCTTGTCTCCCAACTCCTGTGCCTTGTTGCTCAAGTCCTCCAGCGTATTGGAGCTCGAGCTGTCGGTACCGCTTTGTCCGTCGGACGAGTTGCCCGAGCTGTTCTTGTGCGTGAGTTGAATTTCGAGGTTGCCGCTGTCGTTATAGTAGGCAGAAGTAACGACCCAGTTGGCATCGACGACGGGCGTTGAGCCATCATCAGTCAGGACCACGGCATTCGAAAGATCAGCGCCGCGCGACTTGAGAAGCTTCTTGGCGTTGGACCAGTACTGCCCCGGGATATCGCTCAGATCGACGGTGCTAGACGAGGCGGACTCGGTTTGCTCGGCAGCGGTATCGGCCGTTGAGCTCCCCCGCTTGTTGAGCATGCCCGACACGATGGCAAACACAACCGACAGCGCAAAGAAGATCGCCAGCACGATGAGGATCTTCTTGATCACGCTCGACGAACGCGACGGCCTCTTCTCCTCGTCCTCGCCATATTGCGGAATCGACTTGGGGTACTCGCGATACGGCTCGCGCGACTCGTAACGAGGCTGAGCCGTGCGCGGCATATACGTCGTCTGCTGAGGCTGCGGAATGGGATTCTGCGGCAGGTCATCATAGGGATTCGGCGTCGAGGCAGCATAAGAATCCTGCGGCGCGTAATCAAACGGATCCGGAGCTGCGTTGCCATAGGGGCCTTGCGAAGATGCAGCGTAAGAATCCTGCGCCGAGTCGCCATAGCCCATAACCCGGGTGGGCTCGGCAGAAGGCTGCGTCGCGGCGGGGTCGGTATAACCGGGGTTGGGAACAACGCGGGTCGCATCGGCGCTATCGCCAGCCTGCGCGGAACCGTAGCCGCCCATCACGGTCGTCTTATCCTGGTCCATGCAACGATTCCTTTCCGTCGCCCTTAAGCATCAAGTTATCCATGCATTCTACCCGCGCAAAAGCCTATGATGGGCAGAGCCCGTCGGTATCTACAAGACATGCGCGACAGGTGGCAACAGGCGAATCGAGGAACGTCATGGCAAAAAGCAAGCTCATCAAAGATACAACGCGCGCCGAACGCGAGGAAATCATCAAGCTGGCACTCGCGGGCTGCGGCAACGACAGCTGCGATAACTGCGGAAGCTGCAGCTTGGGGGCTGGCGACCCCTACGGTACCTACCAGCCCTACATTGACGGCGAGATGGAAATCGCCGATATCAACATGATGGTCGCCGAGCGCAACGCCAAGCTCTTCGGCCTTCAACGCGGTTAGAAAACAAAAACCCCGCCGGGCCTTGTGGGCACGGCGGGGCGGGCTAGCAGCTATGGACAGCAGGCTTAGAACAGGCCGGTGATGTTGCCGTCGTTGTCGACGTCGATATTCTCGGCCGCGGGCACCTTGGGCAGACCCGGCATGGTCAGAACACTGCCGGTCAGTGCGACCACAAAATGGGCACCGGCGGAAACCTTGAGCTCGCGCACCGTGATGCGGAAGTTCTCGGGAGCGCCCAGAGCTTTGGCGTTGTCGCTAAAGCTGTACTGCGTCTTGGCGACGCACACCGGCAGGTTGCCAAAGCCGTTCTCGCGCAGCTCGGCAAGCTGACGCTTGGCAGCCGGCGTAAAGTCGACGCCGTCGGCGCGGTAGACCTTGGTGGCAACGGCCTCGAGGGCGTCAGCAACATCGGCGCCGTCCTCATAGGCAAACTTGAGCTCGCTCGGCTGCTCAATCAGACGCATGACCTCATCGGCCAGCTCGAGCGCGCCCTCGCCGCCCTTGGCCCAGACCTCGGAAAGCTTAACGTTAACGCCGAGCTTCTGGCACTCGGACTCGATGAGCGCAAGCTCGGCCTCGGTGTCCGTCGGGAAGCGGTTGATGGCGACCACGCAGGGCAGACCATAAACGTTCTGGATGTTGTCGACGTGACGCAGCAGGTTGGGCATGCCGGCCTTGAGTGCCTCGAGGTTCTCCTCGTTGAGGTCGGCCTTGGCGACGCCACCGTTGTACTTCAGCGCACGAGCGGTCGCGACGACCACGACGGCGCTGGGGCGAACGCCCGTCATACGGCACTTGATGTCGAGGAACTTCTCGGCACCCAGATCGGCACCGAAGCCGGCCTCGGTAATGGCAACATCGCCAAAGCGCATCGCCATACGCGTGGCCATGATAGAGTTGCAGCCGTGGGCGATGTTGGCGAAGGGGCCGCCGTGGACAAACGCGGGCGTGCCCTCGAGCGTTTGCACCAGGTTGGGCTTGAGCGCGTCCTTAAGCAACGCGGCCATGGCACCCTGGGCCTTAAGGTCGCGGGCACGGACGGGCTCGCCGGCAAAGCTGTAGCCGACGACGATCTCGCCCAGGCGCTCCTTGAGGTCGCTGATACTCGTAGACAGGCACAGGATTGCCATGACCTCGGAGGCGACGGTGATATCGAAGCCGTCCTCGCGCGGCACGCCCTGGGCCTTACCGCCAATACCGTCGATGACGTGGCGCAGCTGACGGTCGTTCATATCGACGACGCGCTTCCAAGTGATGCGTTTAACGTCGATGCCAAGCTGGTTGCCCTGCTGGATGTGGTTATCAAGCATGGCGGCCAGCAGGTTGTTGGCAGCACCGATGGCATGGAAGTCGCCGGTAAAGTGCAGGTTGATATCCTCCATGGGGATCACCTGAGCCCAGCCGCCGCCGGCAGCACCGCCCTTAACACCAAAGACGGGGCCGAGCGAAGGCTCGCGCAGGGCCACGGCACTCTTGACGCCGCGACGACGCAGGCCATCGGCCAGACCGATGGTCGTGGTGGTCTTGCCCTCGCCCGCAGGCGTTGGGTTGATAGCGGTCACGAGGACGAGCTTGGCCTGGTGATCGGTCGGCTCGTTGAGCAGCGAATAGTCGACCTTAGCCTTGTCGAAGCCGTACGGAATAAGGTGCTTAACGTCGACGCCGGCGTTCTTGGCCACCTCGGTAATAGGCAGCGGCGTGACAGAACGTGCGATTTCGATGTCAGTAGGCATGGGCGGTCCTTTCGTTACCGAATGAGAAAAAGACCAATTCAGCATAGCACGGGCGCGCAATAGTAAAACACCCATAACCGATGAACGGCGATATGTTTACCCGATGCCCAGCGATAGCCCAACAGCCCGCCAAAACAAAGCGCCCTAAACGGAAGGTTCAATCCCCAGGTGCTCAAAGGTGCGAAGGGTTGCCTGACGGCCCTGCGGCGTACGAATCATCAACCCGCACTGCAGCAGATACGGCTCATAGACATCCTCGAGCGTGCCCGGGTCCTCGCCCACCGCGCTGGCAAGGGTCGTAAGTCCCACGGCACGACCGGAGAACGTCTTAGCGAGCGTCTCCAAAATGCGAATATCCATCCAGTCCAGACCGAGCTCATCGATCTCGAAGAACTCGAGCGCCTGGCGACAGATATCGAGCTCGATGGGGCCGTTGCCGCGCACCTGTGCGTAATCGCGCACGCGCTTGAGCAGGCGGTTGGCAAGACGTGGCGTGCCGCGCGAACGCGAGCCGATCTCGAGTGCACTGGGATGGTCGATCGTCACGCCCAGGATGGTCGCCGAGCGCGTAACAATCTGCGCGAGTTCCTCGACCGTGTAGTAATCCAGGCGATATGAAATGCCAAAGCGGTCGCGCAACGGGCCGGTCAACATGCCTGAGCGGGTCGTTGCCGCCACCAGCGTAAACTTGGGAATATCCAGGCGAATCGAGCGCGCCGCCGGACCCTTGCCAATCACGATATCGAGGGCAAAGTCCTCCATCGCGGGGTACAGGACCTCCTCGACCGAACGGTTGAGGCGGTGGATCTCGTCGATAAACAGCACATCACCCGGCTGCAAGTTAGTAAGGATGGCTGCCAGGTCGCCGGTGCGCGCGATGGCAGGGCCACTCGTGGTCTTGATCTGAGCGCCCAGCTCGTTGGCGATAACCGTAGCCAGCGTGGTCTTGCCCAGACCCGGAGGGCCCGAGAAGATCACGTGGTCGAGCGTCTCGCCACGGCTCTGCGCCGCTTCGATCAACACGCGCAGGCTCTGCTTGATATGCTCCTGGCCGCAGTAATCGTCCAGGCGCTGGGGGCGCAAAGTGCGATCGACATCGAGGTCCTCGGCCGTCAACTCCGAGCCCACCATGCGCTCGCCGTGCGCCATGGATGCCGCCGGCGAGTTGCCGGGCGTCGTCCACAGGTCCTGAGAGTCATCGGCTTCCCACATCACGCATCCATTCCGAGTCGCTTAAGCGCCGCGCCGAGCAAATCCTCGACACGCATATCCTGCCCATCATACCCGCTCAGAGCGACATCGGTCTCCTGCGGGCTAAAGCCCATGGAAAGGAGTGCCGCACGGGCGTCATCGATCGCCGAAGGAGCGGCGGCGGGCACGGGCATCGCAACCTGACCGGGGATCGCATCGACCGGCACAAAGCCCTTGTCCTTGGCAAAGGTGCTCTTGAGCTCCAAGATGAGGCGCTGGGCGGTCTTTTTGCCCACGCCGGGCACCTTGGCCATGCCCTTGTCGTCCTCGGCCATCACCAGGGAATACAGCTGTCCCACGGTATAGGTGGAAAGTACGGCGAGCGCCAAGCGCGGGCCAACGCCCGAGACGGACACGAGCCGATCGAACATCGTGCGCTCATCCTTTGAGGAAAAACCGAAAAGTGTCATGGCGTCCTCGCGCACCTGCATACGCGTGTAGAGGCGGACCTCGCCGCCGGGCGTCGGCAACGTGGCCGCAGTGCTGCCCGAAATGCCGAGCTCAAAGCCAACGCCCGACACATCGACGACAGCAGAGCTCATCGTGGCCTCGACAAGCGCTCCGTGGAGCTGGGAAATCATCAGTATCCGGTTCCTCTCTGTTGATAGAACTCGCCACCGGTGAGGGCGCGGGTGCGGCTAAGGTTTACATGGCAGATGGCGCAGGCCAGGGCATCGGCGGCATGGTCGGGATGCGGGTCGTGGTCGAGCTGCGTGAGCGTGCGTACCATGTAGGCGACCTGCCGCTTGTCC
Organism: Collinsella sp.; assembly: GCA_018382125.1. Classification (GTDB taxonomy): domain Bacteria; phylum Actinomycetota; class Coriobacteriia; order Coriobacteriales; family Coriobacteriaceae; genus Collinsella. The sequence continues at coordinate 10,544 of JAGZQO010000028.1, read as the reverse complement.
GCGGCGCCGGTGCCCACCACAGCCTGTTTGATCTGCATGGGTGTGTACTCGCCAATCTCGAGCGCACACTCCGAAAGCGCCACAAGCGCAGCGCCGCGGGCATGTGCCGTGGGGATGGCCGAACGAACGTTGGCGCCAAAGTAGATGCTCTCAACAGCAGCCGTGTCGGGTCGATAACGCTCGACGACATCCTTAAGGTCATGGGCGATATGCGACAGGCGCACCGCGAGCGGACTTCCGGCACTGGTCTCGATGCAGCCATAGGCACGGCAGCGGACCTCGCCACGCCGCTCCTCGATAATCCCCCAACCCGTATGAGCCAAACCGGGGTCGATACCCAAAATGACCAAGCCAACCTCCCCTCGCCACAAGCACAGCGCAAGACAAGGCCCCGCGCATCATTCACGAACGTCTGTTCTAGAATAACACAACGGGGTCAAGATGCTTAGTTGAAGTATCAGGGTTGGGAGCAAATCCCATCCCCAGTTTAGTTCTGCGAGAAAAAGGGAAACTGCCTCGGATCCACCGGCGGATGCGGCATCGGGCCACCCTGGGGACTACCTTGCGAGCCGCCCTGACCGCCCATCATCTTATCGATGGCGTCCTGAACCTCGCCCTCGAACTTCTTCATTCCCTCGTGCAAACGACGCTGACCGTCCTCGGAGCGCAGCTCCTCCATCTGCTCGGGCGAAATACCCAGTAGCTCGCCCAGCACGCCCATCATCTCGTTTCGCATGCGCTCGCTCGTATCCTCGTCAGCAAAACGGCGCACCTCGGCGCGCGCCAGCGAATCGACCGTCATACGCTCCTTGCCGTTAAGCCCCAGGTCGGACCAAGCGAGCATGTACGGCCAGGAGCGCTCGGCAAACGAACGGGACGAAACGATCGGCGCCGTCGGCAACATACGGCGGGCAGCCTCACCCTGTCGAACGAGCATCAGCAGCAGCGAGCAGGCCTCAGGCTTGCCAGCGGCCATCGGGATATCGTCGAAAGATCGATTGCGGTCCACGTGTGCCTCGAGCGCGCCATCGACCTCACCCGGCTCAAGCCCGCCGAGCAGCTGTGCCGCGCGGTCGAGCATATCGACCGGACCGTCGAGCGTCGAGAGCGCCTGCGCCAGCACGCGCTCCATACAATCTTCCACCGCGTTGAGCGTCACGAGCTCTTGGGGCACCACGGCAGACGTGCGGTTGCGCACGCGCGCCACAAACTCAAGCGTCGACAGGTACACATCGCCAAAGGGCGCATAATCGCCCTGGTAGCCGCCGCAAAGCGCCGGCGCCGCCAGCGCGTACTCAGTTTTGGACAGCGGGCTCAGCGCCATCGCACCCAACTCGAGCGCCGTGTCCTCCAGCATGAGGCCCAGCGTACGCGAGCGCAGACGCTCGGCATCGCCCGCCGACACGTCGCGATCGAGCACACGCGCCGCATCCGGCGCATCGCGCTCGACGGTGCGAATGTGCAGACGCTCAGCGATGGCGCGGACGGCGGCGCAGCGGGCAGCCTCGGCCTCTTCCTGCGCCGGCGTAAAGATACGGTTACGCCCCAGCACCAGGCCAATCACATTACGCGGGCCCAGAGCGTCGACGGCCAGCGCCGCCAGCAGGGACGACGGCAAGTCGCCCTCGAATGCCACCACAGCACGCGACGCACCGTGGGCTCGGGCGTTGTCGCGCACGGCGAGCACCAGCGCCTGCCACAGCCACTCCTCCGAGCGGAACTCGGGCAGTTCATGATCCTCTAGAGCGTCGAGCATCACGCCGCGCTGAATCTCCTGGACCAGCAGGCTCTCTTCAAAACACGGCGCCTGGGCCACCACGCGGCCGCAGTCATCGAGCACAAACGACCCGCCGGTATACACCGACTCGTCATAGGCACCGACCGGCGCCATGCAGGCGAACCACACGCTGCGCTTGGATGCGATCTTGCGGTAGGCGCCGCTGCGAACGGCGGCAATGGCGGCAGTCTCGCGGTCGGTCATGTCAAACGCGTTGAATTGGAAATACGCAATGAGGTCAACACCGGTCGGCAGCATCTCGAGTTCGCGGTCCAAGTCAAAAATCACGGCGATGCGCACGCCGTCCACGTCGAACACCGGCGGCGCCCAACGTGTGTCGTTGTTCTCGCCACGCTGCAGGGCAATGCTCGAACGCGCCGGCACCACATGACCGTCCTTGAGCATCATGTAGTCGAGCAGCGGCTGGCCCTCAAACGAAACCGCCGCGGGCACGATGCAGATCATGTCAAGCTCCTGGATACGCTCGGCGACACCAGTCAAGCCGGCAAGCATGTCGTGCTCAAAGTCGGCAGCGCCCACCAGGCCACCGGGCATGGCGCCCATAAAGAGCGGAGCCGGAACGCACAGCACGCGCGCCCCGCGCTCGCGGGCCAGACGAGCCTGGTCCTCGATGCGGCCGCAAATGCCCTCAATATCACCCAGGCGCATATCGATCTGTGCAAGCGCGAGCTTCATGGCCCAGCCCTTTCCGTCGTAAACCATCGAAATCGTAGTAAAAGCGCCGGCCGCATAATGCAGTCGGCGCTTGCATGTGCATATGCTAGCTATGATACCCCGAGCGGGGGCGCGCTCCTAGAATGTCGCGGACCACAGCCCGTGCAGGTTGCAGTAGGCATAGACGGTACCGGTCTTGGAGCCGCCCGCGAAAAACGTCGCGGGTTTCATGCCGGGCTCAAGGTAATGGACCTCTAAGCGGCCCTCGGCCTCAAGGGCGATCCACTCAATGTAGTGCTCGGGCAGGCTGGGGTGCTCGACCGAGCCAACGCGGGCGCGAATCACGTGACCGTCGCGCTCGGTCTCGACAACAGGCACGTGCTTCTCGTGCGCCGCGTCCTCAGTGTTTGCGGTCAGTTCCGTGCAACCGGCAGGGGTCGCAACGTCGTCGCCAAGGGCAGCGATGAGCTTACCGTCGGGGTCCTTAAAGAATTTCGCCATGATGTTCTCCTTTGCTGATGTGCCAATGTTCTTGATGGTTCTTATGCCCAAAGGCAGACAAACCATCCACGGCATTACAAATGAACACATAACGGATTAGGCAAGCGGTCGGGCCAAAATGCGTCGACCGTCCTGCCCACTCCAGCAGTCCCACCCCGCGCGCGGCTAGCGACCGTCGCCGCCGAGCAGCGCCAGAACATCCTCGCGCGTGAACAGTGCCGACGAGATGCCGTCGCCGCCGAGCACACTGTTGACCAGATCGCGCTTGGACTCCTGCATCTGCATAATGCGCTCCTCGATCGTATCCTTGGCGATGAGCTTGTACACGGTCACGGTATGTTGCTGGCCAATACGATGCGCGCGGTCAGTCGCTTGGTCCTGCGCCGCCACGTTCCACCACGGGTCGTAGTGGATGACCACGTCGGCCGCCGTCAGGTTAAGGCCCACGCCGCCCGCCTTGAGCGAGATCAAAAAGACCGGAACCTCGCCCGCTTGGAACTGCGCGACCATCTTGGCGCGGCTCTCCTTAGACGAAGCGCCCGTGAGCTTAAGAAAGGCGATGTCCTCCTTGGCCAGGCGCTTACCGATAATATCGAGCATACCCGTAAACTGGCTGAACAACAGGATGCGATGTCCGCCGTCGAGTGCGCCGTGCACGAGCTCCATGCACGTATCGAGTTTGGCGCTCCCCGCCTTGTAATCTTCGTAGTGCAGACGCGGGTCGCAGCAGATCTGGCGCAGCTTGGTGAGCTCGGCGAGCACCTTGAGCTTGTCCTTCTTAAACTCCCCGGCCTCGCGGTGCTGCACCTGCTGGGCGATGCGGTCCTGATTTGCCAGGTAAAGCTTGCGCTGCTCACCGGCGAGCTGAGCCACGACAGTGTCCTCGATCTTTTCGGGCAGGTCGGCCACCACGTCTTCCTTAACACGGCGCAGCACAAACGGCGACACGAGCGCCTGCAGGCGAGCGGCGCTGTCGCCCTCGGCGTGCTCGACCGGACTTTCGAAGCGCTTTGCAAACGATTCACGCGTGCCCAGCAGGCCCGGCATCAAAAAGTCGAAGATGCTCCAGAGCTCGGACAAGCGGTTTTCGATGGGCGTGCCCGTCAGGGCAAAGCGCACGCCGGCCGGCAGGCGCTTGGTGGCACGTGCCACCTGGGTGAGCGGGTTTTTAATGTACTGGGCCTCATCGAGCACCACACGGGCAAAGTTCTGCTCGACGTACTCGTCGATATCGCGCCGCATAAGGTCATACGACGTAACGACCACGTTATGCTCGGCCACGCCGGCGATTTGCACGCGACGCTGGGCCTTGGCGCCCACGATGGCGCACACATCGAGCGACGGGGCGAAGCGCTCCAGCTCGGCGGTCCAGTTGTACACAAGCGACGCAGGGCACACCACAAGCGTGGGCTTAATGTCCCCCGCTTCCACACGCGCCAGGATATGTGCGATCATCTGCAGCGTTTTGCCCAGGCCCATGTCATCGGCCAAGATGCCGCCAAGGCCCAGGTGTTCGAGCGAGCCGAGCCACTGGTATCCGTCGACCTGGTAGCCGCGCATCGTTGCCTTGAGCGATGCCGGCACCGTAAAGTCCATCTTGCCGAGCGTGTCCAGACGCTCGACGGTACGGCGGAACGCAGCGTCGCAATCGGCCTCGAGCGCGGGCGTGCGCGCGAGCATGCTATCGACGAATAGGGTGCTCGATGCGGGAAGCGACACGCCGTCGAGCAGGTCGACGGCATCGACGCCCAGGTCATCGGCGAGGCCAAACGCGGCTCGGGCGCCCTCGTCCAGGCGAATGATGTCGCCGGACGTAAGGCGCGCAAACGTTTGATGGCGCTTGTACGAATCGAGATAGACGGCAAGGTCCGCGGCCGAAAGCCCGCTCGCGCCCAGCTCGACATCGAGCAGGTTGCTCTTGACGGTCGCGTGCACCGAAAGCTTGGGCGCAGGGCGCACCGAGATCTGGCGCAGGCGGTCACTGAGCATGACCTCGCCCAGCTCGGACAAGGCGGCAAGGCCCTCGGTGAGCAGGCAGAACAGGCTCTCGTCATCGCGTTCCTCAAACGCCAGGCCGCCCTCGTAAAAGTCGAAATACAGGGCCGCCGTGTCCATAACGCGAAACTCTGCTACCTCGTCGCGCGGTGGCACGCCCGGGCGCTGTTCTTCGAAGGGGCTGCCCGGAACGCCCAAGCTAAAGAGATCTGCCGACCAATCGCCGTAGGTAACCGTAATCTTACAGGTCACAAGCCCGTCGTCGACACCGATTGCCATGGCAAAGCTCGGCTCGGGCGCCACGGTATCGAGCACGGCGGGAGCGGTGAGGTCAGTGTATTCGCGCAGCACGGGCAGTGCCATGCGGCAGAATTCGCCCACCTGCTCGGCGGCGATATGGACCGGCGTGCGACAGGGCAGCAAACGCGATAGAAACGGCGCCGCATGCTGGGCAAACGCCGCATCGGCGCGGCGCGCGCGGTGCGTGTCGACCAGATAGGCAACGTCGCCCGAGGCAAAGCAGTACATATCGGCGGGCAGGCGCAGGTCGTAGCTGCCACCGGCCGCCGGCGCAATCTTGGCGGCAAGGAGCGGCGGTTGTTTTGCCGAGGCCCCGTCCTCCCCCACCGGCGACAACTCAACCGCTACCTCGTAGGAACGATGCGTCGTCGTTCCCCGCGACCAGGCGGGCTCAAAGGAAATGGTCCGGCCACGCAGCAAGTCCAGCATGTATACGATGTCATGCTCGGACAGCGGCAACTGGCGCTCGGCGACAAAGCCGCTGCGTGCAAAATCGTACGACGCCGAACGCGAACTCGTGATGTCGCTCAGATACACAACCGTTGCCACAACAAGGTCGAGCAGACGCACCGAAACCTCGTCAAAGGCCTCGGGCGTATGGAGGAATGTGAGCTTCTTGCCGTACGAGAACGTGCCGCCGCGCACGTAGGCGGCGGCCATGCCGTCGATGTCCTTGACCACGTAGGACACCGAGCCGCATCGGATGCGAAACTCGAGCGCCCAGCTAAAGCGGTCGGCGAACAGCGGATTGTAGTACGGCACCAGCGAGGGCTCCAACACCGCCTTGGGGGCATCGGGGTCGACAGTGCCGGCGAGCTTGCGGCGCATGCCCGCCAACTCATCCATGCGCGCGTCCGAAAGATCGGAGAGCGCCTTCATGAGGCTCGGGCTCGTGGGGACGGGCGCCGGGAAGGGAAAGTTAGGGTTGACCGCCGGTGCGGCAGACGCAGGACGCGCGGCTTGCTTGGGCGCCGCCGTAAACGTGCGGACCGGCGTGCGCAGCCCCTCAACAGGCTCAATGCCGCTGGCATCCAAATACGCCAGAGCCGTGGCAATAGCGTGCTTGCACATACCGGGGTAACGATAGGCGGCGGGGCAATCGCAATCGTAGTCGATCACCTCGTGCTCGTCCATGTCGAGCGCCACACGCGTCTTGTACAGGTCGCCGCGCGAGCCGCGCACCGAGCCCTCAACCGTCACGTTTTTGGAGAAGCGCGAGCCGCTGTCCTCAATCGACAGCACGGCGCCGTTGAGCATGAGCGAACGCCCCTTCATAAAGGTGCCGCTCAAAGCCGCCTCTTTGCGAAGCGCCTGCACAAACGTCCCCTGCGCCATCACTTCCTCCAATCTCACCCGGGGTAGCTTAGATAACCGTCACGCGGCCTTGGTTGCCGACGATGGCCTTTGCCTCTGCCAGCAGCGGAATCGAGCGTGCGTTGACCTTGGCTGGTACCTCGGCACGTAGCACGCGCCCGTCGACTTGCTCAATAAAGATCTCCACGCGGTCGCCGCCCGGGTTGGTGGTGAGCACCGTGGCCAGGCGCGCCATATTGCCCTGGCTAAAGCGGCTGTTGGGCACCATGACCTCAAAGACCTTGGGCTTGTTTTTCTCCTCGCTAAGCTCCAGCGGCACAATCTCCTGCGCGATGATCTGGTCGCCGCGGTCCGAGCGCTCGAGCTTACCCTTAATGCGCACAAACGCGTCGGACAGCTGCGCGCCGGTCTCGGGATCGACCTCGCCGTACAGATACCCCTCGGCCTCTTTGTAGGTCTTGGGGAACACCACGACCGTGGCCTCGCCTTCCATGTCCTCGAGCTGCACGATGCCCATGGGGTCGCCGTTTTTGGTCACGCGCTTGGATACGCTCGAGACCATGCCGGCCCACCACAGCGCCTTGCCCTCGGGAATCTCCTGGTTGATGGTGCCGCCCGTGGGGTTTTGCACCTCGTAGCCGGTGTCGATCTGCGAGAACGAGAAGTCGCGCGCTTTGCTAAGTGCATACTCAAACGGGCGCAGCGGGTGGTCCGAGACATAGATGCCCAGAACCTCCTTCTCCTGGCTCAGCTTAAGGTGGCGGTCCCATTCCTGGCCATCCGGATCGGGCACGCTCACCTCAAAGCCCGAGCCCTCAACGTCGCCAAACATATCGAAGAACGACGTCTGGCCGCTCGCGCGGTCCTTCTGGCGCTTTACCGCGGCATCGATGATGTTCTCGGGGTTGTTCTTGTCCACAAAGTGCATCATCTGGCGACGCGGATACCCCGTGGAGTCGAAGGCGCCTGCCTTGATCAGCGATTCGATCACGCGGCGGTTTGCCTGGCTCGAGTCCACGCGCTCGACAAAGTCGTGCAGTGTCTTGAACGGGCCGCCCGCCTCGCGCTCGGCGATAATCGCCTGCGCCACGCCGGTGCCCACGCCGCGGATGCCGGCCAGACCAAAGCGCACGCCCTCCTTGGTAGCCGTGAACTCGGTACCGGACTCGTTGACATCTGGCGACAGCACGGGGATGCCGTCGTGACGGCACGCCGAGACGTAGTGCACGATCTTGTCGGTCTTACCCGTATAGGACGTCAGAACGGCCGCCATGTACTCATGCGGATAGTGCGCCTTGAGCCATGCCGTCTGCATAACCAGGATGGCGTAACCGGCGGAGTGCGACTTATTGAAGGCGTAGGACGCGAACTCAAGGACATCGTCCCAAATCTTCTGGGCGACCTCGCGCGTGTAGTTGTTCTTGATAGCGCCATTCATCCAGTGGTCGTAAGTGGTCTCGTCCGAGCCATCCTCCCAGTGGAGCACCGTCGACGTGAGCAGCTTAATCTTTTTCTTGGCCACGGGCTTACGGATACGCGAGTCCGATTCGCCCTTGGAGAAGCCGCACATCTCGACGGAGATGAGCATAACCTGCTCCTGGTAGACCATGGTGCCGTAGGTTTCGCCCAGGATGTCGTCCAGACGGTCGTCGTAGGAGACGGCCGGCTCCTTGCCGTTCATACGGTTGATGTAGGACGAGACCATGCCGGCGCCCAGCGGGCCCGGGCGGTACAGGGCGATCAATGCCACGACGTGTTTGTACTCGGTGGGCTTCATGTTCTTGATCGTGGCCGTCATGCCGGCGGACTCGACCTGGAAGACGCCGGCGGTGTGGCCGGAGCCCATGAGCTTAAAGATCTCGGGGTCGTCAAAGGGAATCTCTTCCTCTTTGATGTCGATGCCGAAATTCTTTTTGATGTTTGCCTTAGCCTTGGAGATAACCGTCAGCGTGCGCAGGCCCAGGAAGTCCATCTTGAGCAGGCCCATGTCGGCAACGGTATGGCCCTCGTACTGGGTAATCTCGACGCCGCCCTTGGTATCGAGCTTGGTGGGCACATGCTCGTTGACGGGATCGCGGCAGATCAGGACGGCGCACGCGTGCACACCCTCGCCACGGGTGAGGCCCTCGATCGAGAGCGCCGTGTCGATGATACGGCGGGCGTCGTCATCCTTTTTATAGGCCTCGGCAAAGTCGGGGTTAAACAGATCCTCTTTGCCGGGTTGCTTTTCGAGCACCTGCTTGAGCTTGACCTTGGGGTCGCTCGAGACCATCTTGGACAGGCGCTGGCCCATGTAGACCGGGTAGTCCAGCACGCGCGCGGCGTCGTTGATGGCCTGCTTGGCCTTAATGGTCGAGTAGGTGATGACGTGGGTGACCTTCTCGGGACCGTAGAGCTGGCGAACGTGCTCCACGACCTCGAGGCGCCGCTCATCGTCGAAGTCCATATCGATATCGGGCATCTCGGTACGCTGCGGGGACAGGAACCTCTCGAACATCAGGCCGTTCTCGAGCGGGTCGAACGCGGTGATGTTCATGGCGTAGGCGACGATAGCGCCGGCGGCCGAGCCACGGCCGGGACCGACGCCGATGCCGTTGTCCTTGGCCCATTGCACGTACTCGGCGACGATCAAAAAGTAGGCGGCAAAGCCCTTGTCGCAGATGACCTTGTATTCGTACTCAAAGCGCTCTTTGATGTTGACGCCACAGATCTCGCGCGTGGCCCAGTCGTCACCGTAGTGTTGGCGCAGGCCCTTCTCGCACTCGCGGCGGAACTGGCTCTCGTGCGTCTCGCCGGGATCGAGCAACGGGAAGCGCGGCAGGATGATGGAGTCCCAGTCCAGCTCAACGTAGCACTTGTCGGCAATCTCGAGCGTGTTGTCGCAGGCCTCGGGGCAATACGGGAACATCGCCCGCATCTCCTCCTCGGTCTTCATGTAAAACTCCGAGCCGGTCATGCGCATGCGGTTGGGGTCGTCGACCTTGGCGTTCATGCCGATGCACATGATGACGTCCTGCACGGGCGCGTCCTCGCGGCGCAGGTAGTGGAAGTCGTTGGTGGCGATGACCTTGACGCCCACCTGCTTGGCGATGTCGATGAGCGTGCGGTCCATCTGCTCGTCGGTCAGGCCGTTGTCGGTGGTGATGCCGTGTTCCTGGATCTCGATGTAGAAGTCACCGGGGTCGAAGGTGTCGCGGAAGGTCTCGGCCCACTTGATGGCGCCCTCCATGTCACCGCGGTCGATGTATTTGGGGATGATGCCCGCGATGCAGGCGCTCGTGCAGATCATGCCCTTGGCGTGGCGGCGCAGGTTGTCGAGCGTCACGCGGGGCTTGTAGTAAAAGCCCTGCACGGCGGCCTCGGAAACCGTCTGCATCAGGTTGACGTAGCCCTCCTGGTCCTTGGCCAGAAGGATCATGTGGTAGAGCTCGGGCTTGTGGTCGCGGGCGAGCGTCTCGTCCGGCGTAAAGTAGACCTCGCAGCCAAAGATGGGCTTGATGACCAGGGGCGGCTTGAGCTCGTCGATGTTGCCCTTCTCGTCCCACATGGCCATGTCCTTCACATACTGGGCATGCTCGCGCGGGTTTTCCTCGGGATCGGGCTCCACCAGCTCGTCGCGGCGGTCCTTTTCCAGGAAGGCCTTGTCGTGGCTCCAGGTTTTGTACTCGGGCGTGTTGTGGTTGACGGCGTCGCAGGCCAGCGCCAGGTCGGGCACGCCATACATGTAGCCGTGGTCGGTAATGGCGACGGCGGGCATGCCCAGCTCTACGGCACGATTGACCATATCCTGGATACGGGTTGCGCCGTCGAGCATGGAAAAGACAGTGTGGTTGTGCAGATGGACGAATGCCATGTGATGAGCTCCGATGCGGGTTCGTGTTCTAATCCGTCTTTCAATTCGTATTCAGATTTACCTTTCAGTAGAATACCACTTTTTGCATTAAGAGGAGAGATTACTCTCTTGCCCGTTTTAGCCTCCAGT
>JAGZQO010000004.1 GCA_018382125.1 Collinsella sp. | reverse complement strand
CGCATTTGGACAATCTGACGTTCAACTTCAAGGGCGCGACCAGAAGGTCAGCGCCCTTTCGTTTCACGTCACCTTGTCTCAAATGCGACCCGCTCGCTGTCCGTTCTCTACCTGCGGCGTCGTCTTGCTCCGAATGCGGCCCGTTCGCTGTCGTTGCCGAAACATCGGCGATGCCGGAGTAGTCATTGGGGACGTTCTTAAATGACTAGTCAGAAATGAGCGTGGATAATCTCCCGGTTTTGGCCTGTGTGCGGGCTCAAAGTGGGAGATTATCCACGCTCGCTTTAATTTGCCTGGGCTGCGATGCCTATCTAATCGGCTCGGCGTCTTCCCTGAGAATCGAAAGATACTCTTCATACCCGTACTGCCGGTATCTCTGTCTTGACTCGTCGAGAGGACGGAGGATACCCAATTCTTCAAATGATTTGACGAGCGAGCTCGCGGTACTCCTGCCGATATCGAGTTGGGCAGCGATGAATGCGGTGTCGACGATGGGGTGCTCTTCAAGAATGCCCAACAGCCTTTGCCCGTTTGCAGCGGTCCTTCCGAGATTTTCGGTAATGGTTGCTGTGGAACGGTTATGGAGGTCAACAAGGTTTTTTAAAGACCCTACCGAGTCCTTCGCACTCTCGAGAAGACTGTTGCAGAAAAACTCTATCCATTCCTCGTAAGTGCCTCTCTCCCTTACGGATGTGAGTTGCCGGTAGTACTCGCTTCGATTTTTCTTGAACTGGAACGATGGATAGAACAAGCAAGAATGAAGAACGCCATCATTGATGAGCATAAGTGTAATGAGAAGCCTGCCCAGGCGACCGTTTCCGTCTAGGAATGGATGGGCAGTTTCAAATTGGTAATGGACGAGCGCCGCCCGCACAATCGGATCCATTTCGACTTGAGGCTCATTGATAAAGCGTTCGAGGTCCTGGAGCGTGTTACTCAAATCTTCAATGTTTGGAGGGACAAACGATGCGGTTGCAATGGTGCAGCCTGAGGGGCCAATCCAGTTTTGTGAGGAGCGCAGCTCGCCTGGATTCTTCTCCGTTCCGCGCACTCCGTCCAGCAGGACCGCATGAACTTGCCTAAGAAGTCTCGTGCACAAGGGCATCTTTTTGAGCAGTTCTACGCCGCGGTCGACAGCACGGACGTAATTCACGACGTCTGCGACATCTTTATGATGGAGTTGTGTTTGCGATGGACTAAGTAGGTCGTCAAACGTGCACTGGGTTCCCTCAATTTGCGAAGAAAGGAGTGCTTCTTTGCGCACGTACATTGTCAGATACATGTCGGCGTTGGGAACAAAGTAGAGCATGCCTTCAAGCTCTCCAAGCTTTCGTGAGCATGCGGAAAGCGTGCGATAGGTTTCCTCGGTGAGGTTTAGCTGCCTCAATGATTGCAAGGGCGTTGGAAAAAACGAATAGTAAGCCAATTTCCCCGATAGATTATTGCGGAGCGTTCCCTGGCCGTTCTCCTCGATTTGCATCGCGCCCTCCATATCTTTAGTGCCGGAAACTCGTTATTAGGCTAATCATATCAATTCTAATAACGAGTTTAAGGATTAAATAGTTATTAGAATTGATGTAAACAATCTAATGACGAGAAGTCGTTATTACTTGACCATGGAGCTCGGCTTGGTACAGGGGGGGGGTTATCCAAAATGAGAGCGGATAATCTCCCGTTTTGGCTCGGTGACGGCCTCAAAGTGGGAGATTATCCACGTTCGCTAGTTAAGCGTCCAAAAATCCACACTCGCCAAACCTGCCAAAAAGGGACGGGTTTATTTTGGCACGTTTCGGTCGGTGTCAGGAAGTGTTAGGGACAAGGCGGCGGCAGGACTCGAGAGCGAAAAGAAGTATCGGGTTTGGTGCACCCGCTTCTGCCCGTCCCGTGCGCAGGCGATACTCGGCTTATCGACCAGCGATGCAAAGGAGATGCTCGTCCCACGAGCACTACCGGGAAGGGCTCGCGATTCGAGTCCCCACCTTAGCATTTGAACCATTTGGCACTATAATTACCGTAGGCATGCGCACAACGTTGCGCTTAATCAAGAGGAGAAAACGTATGGGTCTGTTTGACATGTTCAAGAAGAAGGCTGAGCCCGCGGCTGCCGCTGCTCCGGCCTCCATCTCTGCTTCTGCTGGCGCCGACGTGCTGTGCTCGCCCGTCAAGGGCAAGGTCATCAAGATGGCCGACGTGCCCGATCCCGTCTTTGGTGGCGAGGTTCTGGGCAAGGGCTGTGCCGTGTGGCCCGAGGACGATCTGGTCTACGCTCCCTGCGACGGTAAGGTGACCGTCACCATGGGTCACGCCGTGGGCTTGCAGTCCGATAGCGGCATCGAGGTTCTGGTGCACGTTGGCGTCGATACCGTCAACATGAACGGCGACGGCTTCGAGGGCTTCGTCAAGGCCGACGACGTCGTGAAGGCCGGCCAGCCCATTCTCAAGATCGACCGTGCCAAGATCGCTGCTGCCGGTTACAAGGACTGCGTCGTCGTGGCCGTGTCCAACACCGCCGAGTTTGCCGATGTCGAACTCGCCGTCGAGGCCGACTCCGCTGTCGCCGCCGGTGACGCCATCGTTAAGGTCGTCCGCAAGTAAATTGCGGCATCCAAAGGATGTGCAAGGGTGGTCGGGTTTTCCGGCCACCTTTTTTATTGCACCGCGGGAAAGCGTTTTATTGCACGTTGGGCGGGCTTGCAAACCGTTCGGACGCTAAAACGAACCGACCGTGCCTTCGCGTTGCCGAGGGTGTTCATAAGCGGATAGTATGGGCTTACTTATTACAACGTGCGCCGCGTCTGGGAAGCGCAGTGCCGCTCATTGGGAGGAACAACATGAAAAAGAAGCTGCTGCTTGCACCCCTCATGGCCGTCTTGGTTGCATATGTGGTCGTGCTTTCCGGCTGTGGAGGTCCTTCGGTTGAGGAGCTCATCACCGAGGATCTTACGACTCAGTTTGACGAGGTCAAGAACGGTGGCGACGACTTCCTTTCTGGTCTGGAGGAAGCTTCGGGCGACGAGTTCGAGCAGCTGGGTATCGATCCCAAGGAGTATGCCAAGACCTATCTCGAGGGCTTTGACTACAAGATCGGCGACGTGACGGTCGACGAGGACAAGGGTGTCGCGACCGCCGAGGTCTCTATCACCTGCAAGTCTATGAACAAGATCGTCGAGGACTTCTCCACCCAGTATCAGGAGAAGGTCGCCGCGCTTGACACGGTTCCTTCCGATGACGAGCTGTACAAGATGGCCGGTCAGGTTATGGTCGATGTGACCAAGGCCACCGAGCCCAGGAAGACCACGGTTATCTTCAAGTACACCTGCAACGACGACGGCGAGTGGTCTGCCGACGACTCCGTCAACTCCGAGATGATGGATGCAATGCTGAGCTAGGGGGTTACGCGGTTCTACGAACCGCGTAACCAGTTGACGCTGCGCGCCGCCCAGGACGACAATTTGTCATTCAAAAGGCGAGGCATGACCAGAAGGTCTATGCCTCGCCTTTTTCATGCCAACTTGTTCGTCCTGGACGTCGCTCGCTGTCCATCCTCTACCTGCGTCGTTGCCATGGTGCGGCACTTGTAGTCATTGGGGACGTTCTTAAATGACCAGGCGGCAGTTGGGGACACTCCTTGTGCCAGCGTTGCATCGAGTGCTTGGGAAACCGCGACCCGGTTTTTGCCCGAATAGTGGGTCGCATTTTCCGGATGGGGTGGGTTGCGGAAAGTGCGACCCGGAATATTGCTCTGAAACGGGATGCGGTTTCCCTGATGCGCCTCAAACGGAAAGCATATCCCATTCCGGAGCTCCAAAACGGGATGCGCTTTCCGCGCGGAAGAATTGTCGCAGCTGCGTTAAGCAGTGTCGCTCGTTACTCGCCCAGAATCAGCGCCGCTAGCTCGTCCTGGGTGTCCACCACGTAGTCGGCGCCGGCGGACTCCAGCTCTGCGCGGCCGCGGAAGCCCCAGCTGACGCCCGCACTCTTAAGGCCGGCGTTGTGACCGGTCAGGATATCGACATTGGAATCGCCCACATAGAGCGTGGTCGACGGATCGGCGCCCAGCTCTTCCATCACATGCAGCGTAACAGGCGCCTCGGGCTTGGGGGGAAACGCATCGACGCGGCCCTGTACCAGCGCAAAGCGCTCGGAACCAAAATACTTCTCGATAAGCGGAGCCGCCGAGATGTGGTCCTTGTTGGTGAGCACGGCAAGCTGCACGCCCGCGGCACGCAGGAGGTCGAGCATCTCGATTGTGCCGGCATAGGGGGCGGTGTGGTCCTCCTTGTGCTCGCCGTAGTAAGCCCTAAACTCGGCAAGCGTCTGCTCAAACATACGACCGTCGCCCGCATACTCGGCGGGCATAAAGCGCTCAACCAGCTTGAGCATGCCGTTTCCCACCTTGTAGCGGTACTCGTCTACGGCAAACGAGGGCCAGCCGTGCATCTCGCAGGTATGGTTGCCGGCGGCCGCCAGGTCCTCGAGTGTGTTGAGGATGGTGCCGTCTAGGTCAAAGATCACATGGGAAAAAGCTGCTGCCATAAAAACTCCCGTCATTGGGTTTAAAACGCACCCCATAATACTGGGCTTCCGCGTTGGGCGTGCTTGGAATCTGAACATCTCCAGGGGTATCAGGCCGCATCGCGCCGACCGTGTGGTTTCGCCCTAGCAAATCCTCGGCAGCTGCTCTCCTACGAGCATGTCGAGGATGCGAGTCGATCCCCAGCCGGTGCGCACGCGCACGGCGGGACGGGCGCCCTCGGCAAGCGGCAGCACGCGACCGATGACGGCGGCATTCTCGCCGTAGCGGGCGGCGCGCATGGCGCTCAGCGCGGCATCGGCCTGCTCAGCCGGCACCACGGCAACCATCTTGCCCTCGTTTGCCACCTGCAGCACATCGTAGCCGAGCATCTCGCAGGCTGCCTGCACGTCGGGGCGCACGGGCACATCGTCCTCGTCGATCTCCATGGCAACGCCGCTGGCCTGCGCAAACTCGTTGAGCGTCGAGGCCAGGCCACCGCGCGTGGGGTCGCGAAAGCAGCGTGTGTCGGGTGCTGCAGCAAGCACATCGGCAATCAGGTGGTTGAGCGGCGCGGCGTCGCTTTCGATGGTGCTCGAAAACGCCAGACCCTCGCGTTGGCTCATGATAGCGATGCCGTGGTCGCCCAGTGTACCCGAGACCAGGATGACATCGCCGGGCTGGCAGTTTGCGCCGCTGAGCGCCACGCCCGCAGGCACCTCGCCCACGCCGGCGGTATTGATATAGACGCCGTCGGCCCCGCCGCGCTCGACCACCTTAGTGTCGCCCGTGATTATGGACACGCCCGCCTCGCGCGCCGTCTCGGCCATCGTCTGCACAATCTGGCGGAGCTTATCCATGGGATAGCCCTCTTCGAGGATAAAGCCGCACGACAGGTAGCGCACGTTGGCGCCCGAGGTCGCGACGTCGTTGACGGTTCCGCACACGGCGAGGCGGCCGATGTTGCCACCGGGGAAGAACTGCGGCGAGACTACAAAGCTGTCGGTCGACATGGCGATGCGCCCGCTCGCGGACAGCGCGGCGACGCCGGCATCGTTGCCTTCGAGCAGCTCGGGCGACCCAAAGGCATCCAAAAAGACCTCATCGATGATGCGTTTCATCATCTGGCCGCCGGAGCCGTGGCCCAGCAGGACGGTGCTATCGGTAACGCTATGGGACATATCGAAAACTCCAATCGTGGGTGGAATTATATGGGTGAGGCGCACCGTCGACTGGTCCGCCGTTCGTTAGAACGGCGGAACCTATTAGCCTCGGTAGCGGAAATATGCTGCGCAGCTGCCCTCGGAGCTCACCATGCAGGGGCCGACGGGATGCTCGGGCGTACATGCGTGGCCGAACAGCGGGCAGTCGTTTGGCGTGATGGCGCCGCGCAGCACGTCGCCGCAGCGGCATCCGCGTGGCTCGACCGTCGGCTCGATGGGCACGTCAAAGCGGGTGCGGGCATCAAAGCGCGAGAGCTCGGGGCGGATGGAAAGGCCCGAGTTGGCAATCGGCCCCAGCCCGCGCCACGTGGTGTCGCATGGCTCAAACACCTGCTCGACCAGCTGGCGCGCCACGGGGTTACCGTCTGCGTTGACGCCACGGCGGTAGGCGTTGTCGATCGCCGGCTTGTTCTCGACAACCATCTGGACCAGCATACAGATGCCCTGCAAGATGTCGACCGGTTCAAATCCCGTTACCACGCCTGGGGTCTTAAACTCGTCGACCAAAAAGCCAAAGGGCGTCAAGCCCGTGATGGTGGCGACGTGCCCCGGAAGGATAAAGCCGTCGATAGTGGTCTCGGGATCGTTGGCGATGGCGCGCAGCGCCGGCGGCGTGGTCTTATGGGCGCAGTAGACCGAGAAGTTCTGCAGCCCGCGTGCGTCTGCCTCCAGGATGGCGGCGGCGATGGTGGGCGTTGTGGTCTCAAAGCCCACACCCATAAAGATGACCGGGCGATCAGGGTTTTGCTCGGCGATATCGAGTGCATCGAGCGGGGAGTAGACGATGCGAATATCGCGCCCCGCCGCCTTTTGCGCAGCGAGCGAGGTGGACGATCCGGGCACGCGCATCATGTCGCCAAAGGTGGTGATGATGGCGCGGTCTATGTTGGCGAGCGCGATCGCGTGGTCGATGTCGCGGTTGGCGGTGACGCAGACGGGGCAGCCTGGGCCGCTCAGCAGCTTGAGCCCAGCCGGCATGATGGAGCGAAAGCCATAGCGCCCGATGCTCACGGTATGCGTGCCGCAGACTTCCATAAGGTTGATGGCGCGGTCGCCGACAAGCTCATGAATGCGCTCGATGAGCTCGCGAGCCAGCTTGGGATCGCGGAATGCCGAGAAATCGATACCGGAGCGCGCCGGCTGCTCGGCCGCCACTAGTATGCCTCGGCCGGGTTGCTGGCCAGTTGGTCTTCTGCGACCAGCTCGGACATGGCATTAACAAGCTCGAGCGTTTCTTGCGCTTCCTGCTCGTCGACGATCTGGATGCCAAAGCCGGCGTGTACGAGAATATAGTCGCCAACCTGCGCCGTCGGCACGAGTCGCAGCGACACGGGGCGCTCGATGCCCATCATGTCGACGGTGGCCTTGAGGTCGTCGTCGCGTTTGACTACTTTACCGGGAACGGCAAGGCACATATTGTTCCCCTTTTATACGCTTTGCGCTGGACGGGCGCTCAATAATCCATCAGTTGATGGTAGCGCTCGCGGGGTTCGCGGGCAAACGCGTTACGCCTGTGAGACGGCTGGGCGCGGCGGCGTGCGAGGGCGAGCTACTGTGATGCAATCTGCGCAAGGCGAGCGCTTGCGACCGCCGCCTGACCGTAGGCGATGCAGCCGTCATTGACGGGTACGGTGTGGGGGACAAGGACAGTAAGGCCCGCGCTTTTGAGCTCGCGGGCGAGGAGCTGAAGCAGAAGTCGGTTCATGAACACGCCGCCCGAGAGCGCGACGGTGTCGATGCCCTCGTGCACGCAGATATCGCTGGCGATGCGCGCCGAGGAGCGCGCGATGCCGACATGGAAGTCGAGTGCGAGCCTGTTGGCGGGCGCTCCGGCTTCAATTCCTCCCAAAAGTGCCTCAAAGAGTGCTTTCTGGTCCAGAACATAGGGGCCGTCCAGCCACGATGGGCCAGATGCGAAATAGCCGGCGTTGTCGTCGGGAAAATGGGCGATTTCGTTGTCGAGCGCGCGCCAGGCGGCGGCTTCGAGTTCTATGGCGGGTTCGCCCTCGTAGGTTGCCTTGTCGCAGATGCCCAGAATCGCTGCCGCGGCATCAAAGAGACGCCCCATACTGCTGGTACGCGGGCTGTTGATGCCGCGCTCGATCATGGTGGCTGTCACGCTGCGCGTTTGCTCGTCGAGGCTGTCCAAAAGCCGAGCGGCACCTGGGTGCTCGAGCAGGCCGAGCTCACTGAGCAGGGCAAAGGCGTTGCGGCGGGCGTCGCGCACGGAGGCCGCCCCACCGGGGAGCGCCCAGGTGCGCAAATGCGCGGTGCGCTCAAAGCCGCCAAGGCTGGCAACAAGAAACTCGCCGCCCCAAATGGTCCCATCGGTGCCGGCGCCGGTGCCGTCAAAGGCGATGCCAAGGACGCGCGCGTCGGTTGTAAGCTGGCCCGCGGCGATGGCCTCGGCCATTACGCTCGCGATATGCGCATGATGGTGCTGCACCTCGACGAGCGGCAGATTGCATTTTCGCGTCTGCTCGCGCGCCCACTGGCCCGATAGATAGCTGGGGTGTACATCGCAGGCCAAGGCGGCGGGCGCCAAGTCAAAGAGATCTTCCAAGCGCGTGCGCGCGGCGTTCCAGGCATCGAAGGTCCCGCCGTTTTCAACATCGCCGATATGCTGCGACACAAAACAGGCCGCCTCGCCGTTCGTCCCTTCACGCGTGAGCGCAATCGTGGCCTTTTGTTGTGGCCCGCAGGCGAGCACGCAGGACGGAGCGCCGTCGAGCGCCGGCAACGGCAGCGGCTGGGGTGCATATCCGCGAGCGCGGCGAACGGGCATAATGGCGCCGTCGACCACGCGCACTACAGAGTCGTCGTAGCGCGAGAGGATCGCGCGGTCGTTACCGAGCAGCGCGTCGGCGATGCCGGCGGCAACGAGGTGTTCCCAGGCAAGGTCGTCGTCGGTCTCGATGGGTTCTTCGCTCAGGTTTCCGCTGGTCATGACGAGCGCATGCATACCGCAGGCTTCTGCCGCGGCAAGCAACAGATGTTGAAGCGGCGTATAGGGGAGCATGACGCCGAGCTCAGGAAGGTCGTGCGCGACAGATGGCGCGAGAGCGAGGATGTCGGGGGAACCGCCGTTGCCCTCGCCAACAGTGCGCCGGCGCAGCAGCACAATGGGGCGGATACTGCCAGCGAGCAGATCGCGTTCAGCATCGTCGATATGACACAGGCGCCCGGCATCGGCAAGACTGCGAACCATGACGGCAAGTGGCTTGTTGCTGCGACGCTTGCGACGGCGCAGCTCGCGCACCGCTTGTTCGTTGGCAGCATCGCAGGCCAGGTGGAATCCGCCCAGGCCCTTGATGGCGACGATGCCACCGCTGGCCAGCAGCTCAACGCAGCGCTCGATGATAGCGTCGCTGGCCTCGCGTGTGGTGCCGACGGTCGGTGTCGCGGACGAATTCCCGCACGCATTGCCGTTTACAGCCTCGCGCCACGTAATATGCGGCCCGCAATCAAAGCAGGCATCGGGCTGCGCGTGAAAACGCCGGTCGAGTGGGTCGACATACTCCGCAGCGCACTTGGGACACATGGGAAAACAATCCATCGACGTGGCCGCTCGGTCATAAGGCAGCGATCGGATGATGGTAAAGCGTGGGCCGCAGTTAGTGCAGTTGATAAAGGGGTAGTGATAGCGTCGGTCGGCGGGATCGAACAACTCGCGCAGGCAATCGTCACAGGTGGCGATATCGGGCGAGACGAGCGTCGTGTGCGCGGTCTGGTCCTGCGACGCCACAATGTGAAAGCCCTGCTCATCGGCAGCGCTCCAGCCGCCAGGCTCCAAATCCGCAATATCGACTCGCTCAACGCGAGCTGCCGCAGGCGCATGCTCAGAAAGCGCGGCAACAAAAGCATCGAGCGCATCGGCCGGAGCGTGCGCCTCGATATGCACGCCGTCGCCCGCATTGAGCACCCATCCACAAATGCCATGTGCCATGGCCTCGCGATACACAAACGGTCGCATGCCAACGCCCTGCACAATGCCCGTCACATGAATATGCACATGCCGCATGCGACACCCCTCATCAAAACCGACCAAAAAGGGACAGGTTTATTTTGGTAGGTAAAACTTCTAAACCTGCCAAAACAAACCTGTCCCTATTTGGCAGGTGCGCTGCGGGAAATCCCGCTACAGCCCCAGGCTCTGCTTGGTGGCGGCGCACGTGAGCTCGCCGTGCTTAACGCCGCGCAGGCCCAGCAGGCGGTCGGCTAGTTCGTAGACGCGCTCGCCGCGACCCTTGAGTGCCAGGATTTCCAAGCAGTTGTGGTGATCCAAATGCACGTGCATCGTCGATACGATCTCGTCGGTGTAGTCGTGCTGCACCTCGTCCAGGCGGCGCGTCAGATCGCCGGTGTGATGGTCGTAGATCATAGTGAGCGACCCGATAACGTGCTCATCGGGCGTGCGCATCTGCTCTTTGGCGATCGAGGCGCGAATCAGGTCGCGCACGGCCTCGGATCGGTTGGCCACGTCGCCGCGGCGTGCGATCTGCTCGTCAAAACGGCGCAGCAGGTCGTCGGGTGCGGTAACCGAAAAACGGACCAGCTCGGAGCCGGAGCCACTACAGTGGCAGCCCGCGTCACCGTCCGCCCCGTGCGGATGCTCGTGCTCGTACCCGCAGCCGTGCTCGTGTTCGGCCACCTTACACCAGCTTCACGGATCCGACGGAGTTGTGGTCGGCCTCGATGGCATCTTCGTAGCCCTCGAGTGCGTCGTGGGCCTCGTGCAGCGCGGCCATGGCTGCCTCGAGCTTGGCGCCGATGCGCTCCATGTCAAAATTCTCGGTCGCATGCAGCAGCTGATGGCTCCACTCATGAGCGAGCTCGATGGTGTCGTCGACCTGTTTGACGCTCATGGCAAGCTGGCTCATGTTCATTCCAACATCATGCATGGAAAATCTCCTTTTGTATGGGGCAGTTCAGTGGTTCAGATTTTACTACGCCCGCTCTGCGCGCAGCTGCATAAGAAAACGGGTACGAGTCTGTGCGACCCGCACCCGTTCACTGGGGGCTGTTTGTGACTACCATACTATCCGTGGTTGCACTCGGTGCATCCAGAAGTCCGGCGAGCGGTGCAAAAGCGCTCATGGACGGCAGGCAGACGGCAACATGTAACAAGCGTATTACAGATGCTTTTCCAGCAGCGCCTGCAGCCTCGCCTTGGGCAGAGCGCCAACCGAGCGGTCAATCTCCTCGCCGTTCTTAAACACAATCAGCGTGGGGATGCTCATGACGCCATACTTCATGGCCAGGTCCTGGTTGTCGTCGACGTTGCATTTGGCAACGGCAAGCTTGCCCGCCAGCTCATCGGCAACCTCGTCAACGATGGGCGAGAGGGATCGACAGGGCCCGCACCACGGTGCCCAAAAATCGACCAGCACGGGCAGGCTGTCGTTAACGATGGAATCGAAGTTCTCGGGGGTAATCTGATTAATGTCAGCCATGGTGACCTCCATAATGCGACGCGGCTTGGCCGCGTAAAACTCAGTACGACCGTGCTTATACCCAGCCGCCCGCAAAGCAACCACTCGCGGGTAGCTCTTTTATATAATGGTGGGCACGCAAACGATTGGAGAGCGCATGTCCACGTCACAAAGCCAGAAAAAAGAAGCCATCGCCCAGGCGGCCGAGCAGGAGCTCACATCGCTTGCGGTTCGTGGCGTGCGTATCGCGGGCAACGCGTGCTCGCCGATCGTGCTGGTCAAAGGCGATTTGGACGAGGCCGAGCGTTCGGGTGGCGAGCTTGCCGCCGGCCCGGATGGCGCGGCGTTGCGCAAGGCGCTTGGGGCCATCGGCTACGCGCCCGAGGATTTTTGCGTGCTGGCAAGCGTCGCCGGCGTGGGTGACGGAGCGGTCGCGGTGGGCGAGACTCTGCCGTGCGAGCTGTTCCGTGAGGCGCTTGAGGCTTTGGACCCCGAGGCGGTTCTGCTGCTGGACGATCGCGCGGCCGATACCATGCGCGAGACCTATGCCGACATGCTTGTGGCAATCGACGACTTCGATACCGCTATGCTCAAGCCCGGCCTGGTCGCCCATGTGCAGGGCCGCCGCGTGCTCGCGCTCGACGGCTTTGAGGCGGCACTCACCGACAAGGCCGCTAAGCAGCGCATGTGGGCCTACATCAAGCAGCTGACTCCGGCGGTCGCTCCGCTGTAGCGGATTGGCACCGGCGAGCGATTGCCTGGCGGGCAAGGCACGCCTCGAGATCGGCGCCGCACTTCTACATCACAGCGCGCAGCTCAAACCGATCGCCGTTAATGCGGAACTGGCAGTTGCCGTTCATGCGTTCGACGGCAAGCTTAATGCTCTTGGTTCCAAAGCCGTGTCCGGCATGCCCGGCTACGGGCATGCCGTCGACCATGCGCGGCGCGCGGTCAAACGTGTTGGAAACTAACAGCAGCAGCTGGCCGTCCTCTAATCGCAGGTCAAAGTCGACGAATCGCTTTCCTTGGGGTGCGGCGCTTGCGGCGGTGATAGCGTTTTCCAAGGCATTTGAGAGCACGCTAAACAGGTCGGCGTCACCTACGTGGATGGTTTCGGGTACGGCGGCGCGCAGGTTGGCGGTAATGCCGTTTCTATTGATATCCGAGTTAAATGACGAAAGCGCGATGTTTACGGTCTCGTTGGCGCAGAAGCGGCGTACGGCGGTGCGGTCGCCGGCTTCGCAGAGTTCGTCGATGCGATCGAGCGCCTCGTCGGTGTGGCCCTCCTCAATTAAAGCGGCCAGGCCGCGTAGGAAGTGGCGCATGTCGTGGCGCAGAATCGACAGCTCGCGCCCAGATTGACGCCAAGCCTCGAGCTCTTTGATGGCGGCGCTGTCGCGGGTTTCGAGCATCCAGCGCTCTCGCTCGGCGGTTTCCTTTTCTTCGTATTCGCGCAGGTAAACGGCAAGAAACATAAGATAGAAGGCACAGAGCGCAAATGCCAAAAACTCAACCGTCACCACCGAGCCCGAGTGGAACAGCGTGGTGTAGACGTTGGTGGCATAGTCAAAGACGTAATAGACGAGCGGCAGGATTAAAAGGATGCCCAGCTCGGTGGTGCTTTTAATCGCCAAGCGTGGACCGATGTCGCCGGCCCAATGCAACAGGACGGCAAAGGCGGCGAGTGTGGTCGCGATGCGCGCCAGATAGTACGCGATCTGAGAATCGGTTGCGGCAAATGCGGCGATGCCCATCCAATTGCTGAACTGGCAGCTCAGATAGGCACTCGTAATGCCGAGCACGGCAAGCAGCGGGCTCAGGCGGTAGCGCGCGCACAAATAGATGACGAGCGGCAGATGCACGACGAGCGGATATACCTGGCGGGCGAAAAGCTCGCCGCCGACGGCATTGGCGATCGAAAAGGCAGCGCCGGTTGCGACTCCGACCCCCACCAACTCGAGTGCATGGCGTCGATTGATTTCGATACCGCACAGCGCCGCCGAGGCAAAGACGCCAAAGAGCAACGTCGTGGCGTGGTGGATTGCCCAAAGGATCATTTCGACCGAGGAGACCATCAGTGTCTTCCGCCCTCAAAGCGCACCGCAAAGTAGGCGTTTTGGAATCCCTGCTTGCAGCTGCGCGAAAGCGGGATGCACGCGCCCGAGCGCATGACGATGTCCGTGCGGTCAAAGTGATCGATATTGCGCAGGTTGACCTGGTAGCTGCGGTGGCATTTAAAGAAGACCGCGTTTTGCTCCAAGCGGTCCTCGACGCTGCGGAACGACTCGAGTGCCTCGATATCGCGTTCGTCGCGCAGGTGGAAGACCACGTGCTTGTTGCGCGCCTCGGCATATTCGATGTCGGACAGGCGCAGGGCGTGGTAGCCAAAGGAAGTTTTGATCACGAGCTCGTCGGTTGCCGCCGGGCGCATGCTCGAAAGCTCGTCGAGTAATCGCGCCAGGCGTTCGTAAGTCACGGGCTTGAGCAGATAGTCGAAGGCGCGGACCTCGTAGGATTCCAGCGCGAACTCGGGCGACGAGGTGAGGAACACCAGGCGCACGGCGGTGTCGGCCTGGCGCAGTTCGCGTGCGGTGTCCATGCCGTTGACGAGCGGCATGATCATGTCGAGCAGAATGATGTCGGCGCGCGATGCGGCATGGCGGGCCAGCAGGTCCTCGCCGCGCGTGACGAGCGCAACATCGACCGTCGTGCCCGTCTCGGTCGACCAACGGTCGATCATCCGGTGCAGTCTATCTAGAAAAGCGACATCATCGTCGCAGGCAATAATCTTGAGCATTCTAAGCCCCCTTAGTAGTTCGATTTTGCCACATTGGGTGCGGACCGCTTGTGGGGGTGCGGACCGTTTGCGCCCCACGGCGTGCAACTCGCGCCAAGCGGTATTGCGGTGGCGAAAGATGCCTCCGGCGCCATCGAGAGCTCAGCTATCCTCAGCTTGCCAGTTCGAATATGGACCTGCCACATGATTGAATCTTTATTTCAACTTTACACCTAGGTTTACAGCTGTCTTGTCAACTGTAAACCTAGGTGTCATACTAAAGCCCCAAGATTCGCCAAAAGAGAGGGGCCTTGATGGCACAGAGCGCGAACATGGATGCGTCGGAGCTTGCACGCGATATCGCGGCCGGCCTAGCATCGGCAACGACGGCAACGGAGCGCGCGGCACTGGTGCCCGCAGAGCTCGTCGAGGCCATTCAGCAACTAAAAACCCAACGTGACGCGGTGATCCTAGCGCACTATTACGTGGCGCCCGAGGTGCAGGCTGTGGCTGATTACGTCGGCGATAGCTTCTACCTGGCCAAGCTCGCCAAGAGCCTGCCACAGCGGACCATCGTGCTGTGCGGCGTGGAGTTTATGGGCGAGAGCGCCAAGCTGCTCAATCCCACTAAGACCGTGCTGCTGCCCGAGCCGGGCGCGGACTGCCCCATGGCTCACATGGTCAAGCGCGAGACGGTCGACGCGGCGCGCGCCGAGTACGGCGACGACCTGGCCGTGGTGTGCTACGTCAACTCCACGGTCGAGATCAAGAGCTGGAGCGACGTGTGCGTCACCAGCTCCAACGCCGTCAAGATCGTGTCCGAGCTGCCGCAGCAGCATATCCTGTTCATTCCCGACCAAAACCTGGGCCGCTTCGTAGCCGAGCAGGTGCCGCAAAAGCACGTCATCCTCAACAACGGCTACTGCCCGCGCCATCACATCATCACCGTCGAGCAGATCGTCGACGCGACGGAGGCCCACCCCGACGCGCTCGTGCTGGCGCACCCCGAGTGCAAGGCCGACGTCCTGGCCGAGGCCGACTACATCGGCTCCACCGCCGGCATCATCAAGTATGCCGAGGAGTCCGGCGCGAGCGAATTCATCATCGTGACGATCCGCGGCGTGCTCTACGAGCTCGAGCGCCGCTGCCAGGGCACCGGCAAGAAGTTCTACTTCCCCGCGGTGCAGCCCACCTGCGTCAACATGGATCTCATCACGCTCGAGAAGCTCGTGCGCTGCCTGGAGACGGGCGAGGGCGAGGTGCAGATCGGCGTGTCGGACGAGGCTGCCGACCAGGCCAAGCTCACGCTCGACCGTATGCTCGAGTACGCAGCACGCTAGAACAATGTTGCATGAGGGACGGTCCCTTATGTCACATTCAAGGGAGAGGATTCCTGTGGAAACCAAGCAATACCCCGATATGGAGTGCGACGTCGTCATTGCCGGCTGCGGCGTGGCGGGTCTGTACGCGGCCCTCAATCTGCCGACGAGCACGCGCGTGATCATGCTCTCCAAGGGCGCGGTCGATGAGTGCGATTCGATGCTCGCGCAGGGCGGCATTTGCGTGCTGCCCGAAGGCTCGGACTACGATGCCTTCTTTGAGGACACCATGCACGCCGGCCACTACGAGAACCGCCGCGAGAGCGTCGACATCATGATTCGCTCGAGCCGCTCGGTCATCAACGACCTGCTAGCGATGGGCGTGGATTTTGAGCGCAAGGCCGACGGCAGCCTCAATTTTACCCGCGAGGGCGCGCACAGCCGTCCGCGCATTGCCTTCCATGCCGACATTACGGGCAAGGAGATCGCGACCAAGCTGCTCCAGGCCGTTCGCAAGCTGGACAACGTGCAGATTTTGGAGCACGCGGCCATGACCGACATCCTGACCGCCGAGCGCGATGGCGCCACGGTGTGCACCGGCGTCGTCGCCGTAGCCGTGGACGAGGACAACTCGGTTCGCCCCGCCGACGAGCTGGCAAATGCCGTTGAGGGCGTGCATGCCGGTAAGCCGTTTAAGATCCATGCCCGCCACACGCTGTGGGCGACGGGTGGCATTGGCGGCGTGTACGACCACTCGACCAACTACCCGCAGCTCACGGGCGACGCCTGCTACATCGCTCAGGAGCATGGCATTAAGATGGAGCACCTGGACTACGTGCAGATCCATCCCACGGGTCTGTTCTCGCCGCAGCCGGGTCGCACGTTCCTGATCAGCGAGAGCTGCCGCGGCGAGGGCGCGATTTTGCTCAACGCCGCCGGCGAGCGTTTTACCGACGAGTTGCAGCCGCGCGACGTTGTCGCCGCCGCCATCCGCGAGCAGATGAAGCAGGACGGCACCGAGCACGAGTGGCTGAGCTTTGCCCCCGTCGAGCGTGACGTGGTGACCGGGCACTTTGCCAACATTCGCGCGCGCTGCCTGGAGGACGGCCTCGACATCTTGGACGAGCCCATTCCCGTTACGCCGACGCAGCACTACTTTATGGGCGGCGTGTGGGTCGACAAGGACGGCCGCACCTCGATGCCCGAACTCTACGCCGCGGGCGAGACGGCCTGCAACGGCGTTCACGGCAAGAACCGCCTTGCATCAAACAGTCTGCTCGAAGCACTGGTCTGGGGTCGTCGCGCCGCGTGGTACATGCGTACCGGCGAGTCGCTGGCCGTGGAGCAGGCGGGCGATCCCGCGCTCGATGGCCGTCATCGCGCCCTGAGCGCCGACGCCCTGGCAATCGATGATTTGGCCTGTGCCGCCGGCACGCAGGCCGTGGAGGAGTAGACCATGAATCCCATTACCATGAAGCTCGTCGTCGATGATCTGATTCTGCAGGCCCTGCGCGAGGACATCACGTTTGAGGACGTGAGCACGGCGAGCGTGTGCCCCACGGCGCGTCCCGCCACGGTGGAGCTTATCGCCAAGGCCGACGGCATTATCGCCGGCCTGGACGTATTCGCCCGCACCTTTGAGCTGCTGGATCCGCAGAACTCCGTGTTGTTCGATGTCTCGGATGGCGACGAGGTGCATGCCGGCGATCACGTGGGCCAGGTGCGCGGCGACGCGCGCG
Organism: Collinsella sp.; assembly: GCA_018382125.1. Taxonomy (GTDB): domain Bacteria; phylum Actinomycetota; class Coriobacteriia; order Coriobacteriales; family Coriobacteriaceae; genus Collinsella. The sequence goes on along the minus strand of JAGZQO010000004.1, from coordinate 98,002 downwards.
TGTTGCTTTCGGGCGAGCGCGTGGCGCTCAACTACCTGCAGCGCATGAGCGGCATCGCTACTTACACGCATCGGATGGCGGCTGCGCTCGAGGGCACCAAGACCGTGCTTGTCGACACGCGCAAGACCACACCGGGCATGCGTGTGTTTGAAAAGGCGGCAGTCGAGATTGGCGGTGGCAGCAACCACCGCTATAACCTGTCGACGGCTGTCATGCTCAAGGACAACCACATCGATGCCGCCGGTGGCGTGACGCGCGCGATCGAGATGGCGCGCGCCCACGCATCGTTTACCACGACGGTCGAGATCGAGTGCGAGAACCTGGACATGGTGCGCGAGGCCGTGGAGGCCGGCGCCGACATCATCATGTTCGACAACATGACCCATGACGACATGGCCGCCGCTATTGAACTTATCGCCGGCCGCGCCAAGACCGAGTGCTCGGGCAACGTGGATGCCAGCAATATCCGCGCGCTTGCCGACCTGGGCGTTGACTTTATTAGCTCGGGCGCCCTGACGCACTCCGCGCCGATCCTCGACCTCTCGCTTAAGCACCTGCGTCTGCTGGACGGTAAATAATGAACGCCCGCGAGCGTCGCCGTGCCATCATGGCCGTGCTCGAGGGGGCCAAGGGGCCCGTATCGGGCAGCGCGCTTGCCCGCGAGGTGGGTGTGAGCCGCCAGGTCGTGGTGCAGGACATCGCCCTGCTGCGCGCCGATGGGCACGATATCGTGGCGACCAACCGCGGCTACGTGCTGCAGGAGGCCCCCAGCAGCCCCGCCGTGCCTACGCGCTTGGTCAAGGTTCGCCACAGCGTGGAGCAGGCAGGCGATGAGCTCACGAGTATCGTCGACGCCGGCGGCGCCGTGCTCAACGTGATTGTCAATCACCGCGTGTACGGTAAGATTACGGCCGACCTGGACATCCGCAATCGTCGCGATGTCGAGCGCTATCTGCGCGATATCGAGAGCGGCAAGAGCTTTCCGCTGCTGACGGTGACCAGCGGCTACCACTTCCATCGCATTGCGGCGGAGGACGAACAGACCCTCGACGAGATCGAGGCGATGCTCAAGGAAAAAGGCTACCTAGCAGACCTGATGCCCTACGAGGACGATCTATCGTAGCCGACGCTGCAAACGCCCCTAAGCGGCAATCTGACGTTCAATCGTCGGTTGCGTACAAAAAGTACGCTTCCCTCCTCTTTCACGTCACCTTGCTCGCTTAGGGGTGTTTTCGCTGACGTGAGCTCAACCTGCGACGGTGCCAAATTAGTTATCCGCACAAAAAAGGAGGCCTCCGCGGCGATGCGGAAGCCTCCTTTTTTGTGCACGGTGTACTTTTGAGTGTGCAAGTGGGGGAGTTGTTACTCCTCGACGATCTCGGTGATCGCGCCAGCGGGGCAAGCGTCCTGGCAAGCGCCACAGGCGACGCAGGAGTCCTCGTCAGCGACGGTAGCGACGTCCTGGAGCTCCAGAACGCCAGCGGGGCAGGAGTCGACGCAAACGCCACAAGCGATGCACTCGTCGGCATCAATTACGGGATGAGCCATGGTAGTTTCCTCTCTGTTGACCGACGCTACAGGCGATGCGCGCCGGTTTGATTCGGGCAAAAACATACCACGGGAGCGACCGTTTGCAATACCCTCTGGCCGGCATCTTCATACCGTTCGCCGAGTATGCCAAGGTTTACTAAAAAACGCGCAGGTGGGGCCGTTGAGCTGCATAAATGTTAGCTAAAGGTGACTTGAAATATAGGGCGATTGAGCGTGCTTGCGGAAACCGCATCCCATTATTTTGTCGAAAAACGGGTTGCAGTTTCCGGTTAGGCCCGCTAGCGGAAAATGCGAGCCGGTATCAGCTCTCAAAACGGGATACGGTTTCCGGTTGAGCCTTCAGACGGAAACTGCGACCCGGAATCCACGCTCAAACCGGGATGAGCTTTCCGCAAGACGGCCCCCAGGCACCCTCGGACCCAAACCTCAGCCATCTCTACATAGATCTCGATAGATTTGCCGAGAACTCAATCAGCGCATCTACCTGCACATTTAAGAACCTAAACTCTCAGCAATAAGAAATCTTATATGAATTGACTTAGATTTTGTATATTCCGGCCCATAAGGGGATACACTACATCCTGAAAGACAAGCCGAAGCGCCACGCGGCAGACCGCCGAGTCGGTGCAAACGCACAAGAGAGAGGGAATTTCTAATGGGCAAGATTCTTGGTATCGACCTTGGTACTACTAACTCCGCAATGGCCGTCCTCGAGGGCGGTTCTCCGACCATTATCGTGAACGCCGAGGGCGACCGCACCACCCCGTCCGTCGTGGGCTTCCGTGCCGACGGCGACCGCGTCGTGGGTAAGGCCGCTAAGAACCAGGCTGTCACCAACCCCAAGAACACCGTGTTCTCCATCAAGCGCTTCATGGGCCGCAAGTACTCCGAGTGCACCTCCGAGATCAAGACCGTGCCGTACGAGGTCAAGGAGGGCCAGGGTGGCCGTGCCGTCGTCGACATCGAGGGCAAGGATTACACCGCCGAGCAGGTGAGCGCCATGACGCTCGCCAAGATGAAGGCCGACGCCGAGAAGTATCTGGGCGAGACTGTCACCGACGCCGTCATCACCGTCCCGGCCTACTTCAACGACGCCCAGCGTCAGGCCACCAAGGACGCCGGTAAGATCGCCGGCCTCAACGTCAAGCGTATCGTCAACGAGCCGACCGCTGCTGCCCTGGCCTATGGCCTGGACAAGCAGGGCACCGACCAGCGCATCCTGGTCTTCGACCTGGGTGGCGGCACCTTCGACGTCTCCATCCTCGACCTCGCCGACGGCGTGTTTGAGGTTCTGTCCACCTCGGGCGACAACCACCTGGGCGGCGACGACTGGGATCAGCGCGTCATCGATTGGATGGCCGATAAGTTCCAGCAGGAGAACGGTGTCGACCTGCGTCAGGACCCCATGGCCCTGCAGCGTCTGAAGGAGGCCGCCGAGAACGCCAAGAAGGAGCTCTCCGCCGCCCAGCAGACCACCATCAACCTGCCGTTCATTACCATGAACCAGTCCGGCCCGCTGCACCTCAACTACACGCTGACCCGCGCCGAGTTCGAGAAGATCACCCGCGACCTGCTCGAGCGCTGCAAGCAGCCTGTCACCAACGCCCTGCGCGACGCTAAGCTCAAGCTCTCCGATTTGACCGAGGTCATCCTCGTCGGCGGCTCCACCCGTATGCCCGCTGTCCAGGAGCTCGTCAAGACCATGACCGGCAAGCAGCCCAACATGTCCGTGAACCCCGACGAGGTCGTTGCCGACGGTGCTGCCGTCCAGGGCGGCGTGCTCACCGGCGACGTCGAGGGCATCCTGCTGCTCGACGTTACCCCGCTGTCGCTGGGCGTCGAGACCATGGGCGGCATCATGACCAAGATGATCGACCGCAACACCACGATCCCGACCTCCAAGACCGAGGTCTACTCCACCGCTGCCGACAACCAGACCAGCGTCGAGATCAACGTGCTCCAGGGCGAGCGCGAGCTTGCCCGCGACAACAAGTCGCTCGGTAAGTTCCAGCTGACCGGCATCCCGGCTGCCCGCCGCGGCGTGCCGCAGATCGAGGTCACTTTCGACATCGACGCCAACGGCATCGTCAAGGTCTCCGCTAAGGACAAGGGCACCGGCAAGGAGCAGCAGATCACCATTTCCGGCTCCACCGCTCTGTCCGACGACGAAGTCGATCGTATGGTCAAGGACGCCGAGGCTCATGCCGAGGAGGACAAGAAGCAGAAGGAAGAGGTCGAGGTCCGCAACCAGACCGACAGCCTGTGCTACTCCACCGAGCAGACCCTCAACGAGCTGGGCGACAAGGTTTCCGCCGACGTGAAGTCCAAGGCCGAGGCCGCTATCGCCGACGCCAAGAAGGCGCTCGAGGGCTCTGACGTCGAGGCCATCAAGGCCGCCGGCGAGTCCCTGCAGTCCGTGGCCTACGAGCTGGCCCAGGTTGTCTACGCCGACGCTCAGCAGCAGACCGACGGTGCCGCCGGCGCCCAGCCTGCCGACGATGACGTCGTCGACGCCGACTACGAGGTTGTGGACGACGAGGACAAGTAATCATGTCCGCCCGTAAAGCTCGCACGGAGGCGGCCGCCGTTGGTGCCGCCCCCGTTGACTCTGAGGAGAAGGACGTGAAGATTCCCGTAGAGGCCGCAGACGTTACCGAGGCCAACGAGGCCCCGGCCGCCGAGGCTGTCGAGAACCAGGTAGAGGATTCCAACAAGGAGGCGACGATGACCGAGGACGAGATGGTGGAAGCCGCTATCCGCGCCGGTGAGGAAGCCGCCGACAACGACTTTAAGCTCAAGTTCGAGCAGGCCCAAAAGGAGCTCGCCGACGTGCGCAATGAGCTCGATGCTGCGGCAGAGGCTCAGAAGGCCGCCGAGGACAAGGCAAAGGACGCCACCGAGCGCACCGCCCGTCTGCAGGCCGACTGGGAGAACTTCCGTCGCCGCACCGCCAACGAGCGCATCGCCGAGCGCGAGCGCGCGACCGAGAAGCTTGTCACCGCGCTGTTGCCGGTGATCGACGATATCGAGCGCGCGATCGACCATGCCCGCAGCCAAGAGCTTTCCGACGACTTTAAGCAGTTCGTCGATGGCGTTGACGCGGTTCATGCCAAGCTGCTCGACGTGTTCGCGCACGAGGGCGTTGAGCCCATCGACCCCAAGGGCGAGGCGTTCGATCCGCTCGAGCACCAGGCTGTGGGTCGCGTCGAGGACGCATCGCAATACGACGAGACCGTCAACGACGTGTACCAGAAGGGCTACCGCATGGCAGATCGTATTCTGCGTTCCGCGATGGTGACGGTGACCTACGGCGGCGAGAAGCGCCCCGCACCGGAGCCCGAAGCGGCGCCCGAGGATGCTACGGCCGATACGGCCGAGAGCACCGAGGAGTAATTGAGAAGGGCCCCGGGGCAACACCCGGGGCCCTTTCTGACCTAGTGCCATATGAAAGCATGAGCCGTCGTCTGCATGGACGGCGGACGTAACAGGAGAGGAGCTACGATGGCTGCAGGCAAAACCTTCTATGACATCCTGGGCGTATCCAAGAGCGCCTCCGACAAAGAGATCAAGAGCGCGTTTCGCAAGCTCGCGCAAAAATATCACCCCGATGCCGGCGGCGACGAGGCCAAGTTCAAGGAGATCAGCGAGGCCTACGAGACGCTTTCGGACGAGAAGAAGCGCAAAGAGTACGACCAGATGCTCATGTTTGGCGGCATGCCGGGCGCGGGCGGCGCGTATGGCGGCGGCTACGGTGCCGGCGCGGGTGCCAGCGGCTGGGGCGACATCTTCGACAGCATCTTTAGCGGCAACGGCGCCTGGGGCAGCGATTGGGGCTCGGGCTTTGCCGGGGCTGCGGGCGCTGCCGGTGCCGGCGCGGGTCGCAGCCGTGCTCGCAAGGGCGGCGACCTGTCGCTGACCGTCGATGTGACGGCCGAGGACGCGTTTCGCGGCGTGACGCACAAGGTCACCTATCGCATTCCCTCGACAGGCGAGCAGCAGACCATTACGGTCTCGGTGCCCGCGGGCGCGGTCGACGGCGGCAAGCTACGCTACAAGCGTCGCGGCGAGTATGGCGTTGCCGGCGGCGAGCGCGGCGACCTGGTCGTGACCACGCATGTGGAGGAGCACCCGCTGTTTAAGCGCAAGGGTGCCGATGTGACCATGGAGGTGCCGATCTCGGTCTACGAGGCGGCGCTCGGCTGCACGGTTGATGTGCCCACGCCCGGCGGCGCGACGGTTCGTCTGAAGGTGCCCGCTGGCACCCAGACGGGCAAGAAGTTCCGCTTTAAGGAGATGGGTGCGCCCGACGTTAAGCACCGTGGCCGCACAGGCGCGCTGCTCGTCGAAATCAAGGTACAGGTCCCTACGAACCTGTCCGATGACGAGCGCGATGCTATGACCAAGCTGCGCGAGGCCGACACGCGCGATTATCGCGAGAAGGTCAACCGTTACAAGGCGACGTACTAGGGCGGTCGTGGCGCACACCCGCGCCCGCGGGCTTATGATGGACGATAACGAGACGGAAAGGGGTCAGGTAGCATGGCCGAGGACAATAGGAACAAACCGCTGTACATGATCAGCGTGGCGGCCGAGTTGACCGGCATGCATCCGCAGACTCTGCGCGTCTACGAGTCCAAGGGCCTGGTGAACCCCCAGCGCTCGGGCGGCAACACGCGTCTGTATTCGCGTGCCGATATCGAGCGCCTGGAGCTCATCAACCAGCTGACCGACGAGGGCATCAACCTTGCCGGCGTGGTGCGCATCCTCGATATGAAGGAGCGTGCCGAGGAGCGCGAGCGCGAGAACGAAAAGCTCCGCGCCCGCGTGCGCCAGCTCGAGGACGAGCTGCACGAGTACAAGATGCAGAAGAAGATCACCGCCCTGGCCCCGCGCGACGGCTCAGTTAACCCCGAACAGGTCATGCGTAAGCTGCTGGGCGCCGGCGGGGATTTGTAGTTACGCGGGTTTACCAACCCGCGTAACGGGCCGACGCTGCGCGACGTCCAGAGCGACAATTTGTCATTCAAAAGGCAAGGCATGACCAGAAGGTCTATGCCTTGCCTTTTTCATGCCAACTTGTTCGCTCTGGACGTCGCTCGCTGTCCGTCCTCTACTTGCGGCGTTGTTTTGCTCCGAATTGGTGGGCTTTCGCTGTCCGCGCCAAAACATCGGCGTTGTTATGGGTAGTCATTGGGGACGTTCTTAAATGACTAGTTGAAAGGGACACACTTGCACCAAATCCGCCGGTCCTGCACCGGGCTCGTCCTATGCTTTACCGAGATAAAGTGAACGTGCAGATTCGTAACCCACTCGCAACCGTTCTATGGCACGATATTGAACGAATGTATGCTATGCGCCCAAATCTTTTGGGCAGAGTGGGAGACAGTATGGTTAAGCTGTACGAGGAGGGCATCTACCTGCGCGGCGGCAGCGAGGTTGTGCCTGCGGCCGAGGCTGCCGAGCGCGGTATTACGCAGACACCCGAGGATGCCAAGCGCGGCACCATCGCGTATTCGATCCTCCAGGCACACAATACGTCCGGAGACCCCGAGGCGCTCAAGATTCGCTTCGATGCCATGGCGAGCCACGACATCACCTTTGTCGGCATCATCCAGACGGCGCGCGCCTCGGGCATGGAGCAGTTCCCGCTGCCTTACGTGCTCACCAACTGCCATAACTCGCTGTGCGCCGTGGGCGGCACCATCAACGAGGACGACCACGTCTTTGGTCTCTCGGCCGCCAAGAAGTACGGCGGCATTTTCGTCCCGCCGCATATCGCCGTCATCCACTCCTTTATGCGTGAGAACTTCGCCGGTTGCGGCAAGATGATCCTGGGTTCCGACTCGCACACCCGCTATGGTGCCCTGGGCACCATGGCCGTGGGCGAGGGCGGTGGCGAGCTGGCAAAGCAGCTGCTGCGCGACACCTACGATGTCGCCTATCCCGGCGTTGTCGCCATCTACCTCACGGGCGCCCCGCGCCCCGGCGTTGGCCCGCACGACGTGGCGCTCGCCATCATCCGTGCCGTCTTTGCCAAGGGTTACGTTAAGAATAAGGTCATGGAGTTCGTGGGCCCGGGCATCGCGAACATGACGACCGATTACCGCAACGGCGTTGACGTCATGACCACCGAGACCACCTGTCTGTCGAGCATCTGGGCTACCGACGAGGACACACACGCGTTTTTGGCCATGCACGGCCGCGGCGAGGACTACCGCGAGCTCAAGCCCGCCGATGTTGCCTACTACGACGGCTGCGTCGAGGTCGATCTGTCGAGCATCAAGCCCATGATCGCGCTGCCGTTCCATCCTTCCAACGGCCTTGAGATCGACGAGCTCAACGAGAACCTCGAGGACATCCTGCACGAGGTCGAGCTCGAGGCTGCCAAGATCGGTGAGGGCAAGACGCACTTTAGCCTGCTCGACAAGATTGTCGACGGCAAGCTGCACGTGCAACAGGGCGTTATCGCCGGCTGCTCGGGCGGCAACTACGACTCCGTGGTGCAGGCGGCCCGCGTGCTCAAGGGCGCCAACACCGGCTGCGGCGAGTTCTCGCTGTCGGTCTATCCCACGAGCCAGCCCGTGGCACTTGAGCTTACACGCCGCGGCTATATCTACGACCTTATGGAGGCTGGCGCGATTGTGCGCACGGCATTCTGCGGCCCGTGCTTCGGTGCCGGCGACACGCCTGCCAACAACGGCCTTTCGATCCGCCACACCACGCGCAACTTCCCCAATCGCGAGGGTTCCAAGCCGGGCAACGGTCAGCTGAGCGCCGTGGCCCTGATGGACGCCCGCTCCATTGCGGCGACGGCTGCCAACGGCGGCGTCCTGACGCCGGCGACCGACCTGCCCGAGGAGACTTGGGACGAGGCCTGCGAGTACACCTTTGACGACGCGCCGTACAAGAAGCGCGTGTACTGGGGCTTTGGCAAGGCTGAGCCGGCCGACGAGCTGGTCGAGGGCCCCAACATCAAGCCGTGGCCCGCGATGGAGCCTCTCGGCGACGACATCCTGCTCAAGGTGTGCTCCAAGATCATGGACCCGGTCACTACGACCGACGAGCTCATTCCCTCGGGCGAGACGAGCTCCTTCCGCTCCAACCCGCTGGGTCTGGCCGAGTTTACGCTCAGCCGTCGCGACCCTGCCTACGTGGGCCGCTCCAAGGAGGTCGACGCGGTGGAAAAGCGCCGCATTGCCGGCGAGGCAGCAGGCGACCTGGCGGCACTCGATGCCGAGCTTGTCGGCGTGTTTGAGGCGCTGGCCGGCGCGGGTGTCGCTGCCGATGCCAAGGCGACCGAGTACGGCTCCATGCTCTATGCCAAGAAGCCCGGTGACGGTTCTGCCCGCGAGCAGGCCGCGAGCTGCCAGCGCGTAATTGGCGGCCTGGCCAACATCGTCCACGAGTACGCCACCAAGCGCTATCGCTCCAACGTGATGAACTGGGGCATGGTGCCCTTCCAGATGGAGGCCGAGCCCAACTTTGAGGTGGGAGACTACGTCTTTGTGCCGGGTATCCGCGCCGCGTTCGATGGCGACCTGAAGGACATCGCCGCCTACGTGGTGCGTGCCGACGGTGCGGTTGAGCAGATTGAGCTCTACATTGCCGATATGACGGCAGAGGAGCGTGCCATCGTCAAGGCCGGCTGCCTGATCAACTACAACAAGTTCAAGGCCGCTGCCGAGTAACTCTGCTGTACGCCCCTGCCACACCTTTCCCTCGTGCTCACGCGCTTCGCGAGGGTCGCCCGAGGGAAAGGTGTGGCAGGGGCTACCGCGACGTTCTCGTTGGGTCTTGAGGGGCGCTAATAATTGACCGGGACCACCACAAAGGTGCCTGCCCGGCTGGTCCTTATTTCGACGGGGTCCAGGTTATTTCATCGTCAAATAGCCAAGTGCGTGCCGAGCCACTGTTGCGCGCTGTCTGCGGATCGGGCTCGCAGGTTTGTTCGTAGGCATCCTCGGTACACCGATCCATAAAATCGACGACTGCCGTCTGGTCGCCCTCCATGACGTAGATTACGTCGCCATCCGAGATATAGACCCCCGGTCCTTCATTGTCCACGCAGCCGGGGTCGTATGAGACGTTGCACAATTTGCTCCCGTTTGCCGCATCGAGCTCAAGGGTCGAATAATATCCGCCAACCATTTGGCCATTCTTGGCTCGATATATTGCGGCGCCGTACCACCGCTTAAACGTCTTGCCTTTGAGTAAACTGGTTGCCTTGCCGATAAGCTGCTCATCTTTGGTGTAGCGTCTGGCCCCAAGTTCGATGCGGGGATAGTTGCTGACACCAAGCGCTGCGGGCGTACCGTCAAAATCGACGGTGACCGAATCGGGTTTGACGATATCGGTGAGGACCTCGATGGGATAGCTTACGGTCTCAACCGCCGCCTGCGTCGCAGAGGCGGGGAGAAATGCGAGATAGATAATTCCTACGCCGACTGCGGTAATCGCAAACGCTAAGACGAGCAGGCCGATATAGGTGGAGCGTTTCACGGCGGGTACCTCGCAAATAGTATGCATTCATTAAGATAAGTGATACCAGCTTACGACAATCTTCAAAAGAAAGCGATCGATCGAAATGACGGGGCGAAAAGGCCCTATTGGGCTTCGATTTGACCTCTAATAGAAGTATTTGCCCCACTCATTCTGGGCGTGAGGTCAATAATTGAGTCCACGAGTTTTGAGCGATACTCTTCTCACTAAACTCACTATTTTCACTATAAGCACTATAAATACGATAGGGGGACGACGAGAACAATGTGACGTGCGATAGCTAAGCCGTTTAAGCCGGACTTTGACCTTGAATCTCTGCCTCTATCTGTGCGAACGGGCTATTGTCGGTTCTCGATTCCATCGCTGCGTTCTCGTTGGGTCTTGAGGGACGCTAAGAAATGGACTTGCTTGATGCCGCCTCTGTTATCGGGGCGGCTTCTTTTTGTCGAAAACCGCCACAAAGGGGACAGGCGCCTTTGTGGCGGCTCGATTTGTCTTAATCTGTAACACCTTGGCCGCTAAAAGTGGGCCTGGTGTTACAGATTTAGATTTTCGATTCGGGTGTCTTCTGTTCGTCTCGATTTGTAACAGATAGAGCTCTATTTGCCGAGTAGATGTTACAGATTGAGACAAACGGGCGCCGTTGGTCATTTCGTCTCGATCTGTAACATCTGGAGCCAGAAACGGTCGATAGATGTTACAGATTGAGACGGTAGCGCACCTGTGCGGCGGCGGGCCGACATCTTTACCCCTATCTCTCAATCACTCAGAAAATCTTATATATAGAGACTTAGATTTGTGTATAAGATTGTACAAAGCTGGCAACAATACTTCTCGAACAACGTGAAGCCGCCCCGTAGGGCGGCCACCCCAAGAGAGGTGATTCCATGAGAATCGATAAGCTAGCAATGACTTCGCGCGAGGCGCTGCAGACCGCCATGAGCACGGCTGCCGACGCGCAGGCCGGCGCGGTGGAGCCGATTCACCTGCTGTCCGCCCTGCTCGGTGCCGGCGAGCGCAATATCTCCGTGATCATCGAGCGCATCGGTGCCGACCCGGCTCAGCTTGCACGCTCCACGCAGGATGCCATTGACCACGCGCCCAAGGTTTCCGGCGAGGGTCAGCAGATGGGTCTTTCCAACGAGCTCGTCCGCGTTATCGAGAAGGCCGAGAAGAAGGCCACCAAGATGGGCGACAGCTTTGTGGTGACCGAGCATTTGCTGATGGCGCTTGCCGAGGACAAGGGCGAGGCCGGTCGTGTACTGCGCGACGCCGGCGTGACCAAGGAGCGCATCGAGCAGGTCTACGAGGAGCTGCGCGGCGATGACCGCGTGACGTCTGCCGAGGACAAGACCCAGTTTGAGGCGCTGGAGCAGTACGGTCGCAATATCTGCGACCTTGCCCGCGCCGGCAAGCTCGACCCGGTCATCGGCCGTACCGACGAGATCCGCCGTACCATTCAGGTCCTGTCCCGCCGCACCAAGAATAACCCCGTGCTTATCGGTGAGCCGGGCGTCGGCAAGACGGCCATCGTCGAGGGCATCGCTCAGCGTATCGTGGCCGGCGACGTGCCGAGCACCCTGCGCGACCGCGACCTCATCGAGCTCGACATGAGCGCGCTGGTCGCCGGCGCCAAGTACCGCGGCGAGTTCGAGGACCGCTTGAAGGCTGTACTCAAGGAAGTCCAAAAGTCCGAAGGCAAGGTCATCCTGTTCATCGATGAGCTCCATACCATCGTGGGCGCGGGTGCCACCGAGGGCTCCATGGATGCCGGCAACATCCTCAAACCGGCGCTCGCCCGTGGCGACCTGCACGCGATCGGCGCGACCACGCTCGACGAATACCGCAAGTACATCGAGAAGGACGCGGCGCTCGCCCGTCGTTTCCAGACCGTGATGGTCAGCGAGCCTACCGTCGAGGACACCATCTCGATCCTGCGTGGCCTGAAGGAGAAGTACGAGATCTTCCACGGCGTGCATATCACCGATAGCGCGCTCGTGGCAGCTGCCGACCTCTCCGATCGCTACATCGCCGACCGCTTCCTGCCCGACAAGGCCATCGACCTGGTCGATGAGGCGGCAAGCCGCCTGCGCATGGAGCTCGACAGCATGCCGGTCGAGATCGATGCCACCACGCGTCAGCTCACCCAGCTGCAGATCGAGGAGCAGGCGCTCATGAAGGAGACCGACGACGCCTCCAAGGAGCGTCTGGAGGCCCTGCGCCAAGAGATTGCCGAGGTCCAGGAAAAGCTCAATGTGCAAAAGGCCGGCTGGCTCAACCAAAAGAACGCCATCGACCACGTGCAGGAGCTCAAGGGGCAGCTCGACGAGGCCAAGAGCGAGGAGGAGCGTGCGACGCGCAACGGCGACCTGGGCCGTGCGTCCGAGCTGCGCTACTCCGTGATTCCGGGCCTGCAGCAGCAGATTCAGGATTCCGAGGCCGCGCTCGAGGCACAAAAGCAGCAGGACGGCGAGGGCCTCAACGAACAGGTGACCTCCGATGAGATCGCCGAGGTCGTGAGCGCCTGGACCGGCGTGCCCGTCTCCAAGATGATGCAGGGCGAGCTCGACAAGCTGAAGGGCTTGGAGGGCGAGCTGCATAAGCGCGTCATCGGCCAGGACGAGGCCGTCTCCGCCGTCGCCGCGGCCGTGCGCCGCAGCCGTGCGGGTCTCTCCGATCCAGACAAGCCCATCGGCGGCTTCTTCTTCCTGGGCCCCACCGGCGTGGGCAAGACCGAGCTCGCCAAGGCGCTGGCCGAGTGCCTGTTCGACGACGAGCGCGCGCTCGTGCGTATCGACATGTCCGAGTACATGGAGAAATTCAGCGTCCAGCGTCTGATCGGTGCGCCCCCGGGATACGTGGGCTACGACGAGGGCGGCCAGCTCACTGAGGCCGTTCGCCGTCGTCCGTACTCCGTGATCTTGCTCGACGAGATGGAGAAGGCCCATCCGGATGTCTTCAACGTGCTGCTGCAGGTGCTCGACGACGGCCGCCTGACCGACGGTCAGGGTCGCCAGGTGTCCTTCAAGAACACGATCATCATCATGACGAGCAACGTGGGCTCCAAGGCTATTGCTGAGCTTTCCGGCAAGGACGAGGAGGAGATGCGCCATCAGGTCGACGCGGCCATGGCTCAGACCTTCCGCCCCGAGTTCCTCAACCGTATCGACGATATCGTGGTGTTCCATCCGCTTGGCATGGCGCAGATCGAGAAGATCGTCGATATTCAGCTCGCCGACGTCCGTGCACGTCTGGCCAAGGAACGCATGACGCTTGCCATCACCCCGGCGGCCAAGCAGATGCTCGCCGTGGGCGGCCTGGATCCGGTCTTTGGTGCCCGTCCGCTCAAGCGTCTGGTGCAGCGTGAGGTTGTCGATGCCATCGCCGCCGCCATCATCGACGGCATGGTGCGCGAGGGCGATCAGGTGACGGTCGATGTCGATAAGGACGGCGGCTTTACCGTCGTGTGCGATAACACGCCGGCGGCCACCTACGAGGTTCCCGACGCAGAGTAAATTATGGGGCCGGCTTTAACCGCACCTCATCGCAAAACGCCAAGGGCGGCGGATCCAATCGGGTCCGCCGCCCTTTTTCGTGCGACAATCGATGATGTTGAACGGATGCGATGCGAGGAGCTATGCAGATGAAAGACGAGATCAAGACAAGCGCGCCGGCGCTCAAGCCCACGTTCAAACCGGCGCCCAAGCCGCGCGACCCCTATATCCGTGCCGAGAACGAGGACGACGACGGCTACGATCCCTACAGTGATCGCCGCCCCGAGCGCGAGCCAATGTTCGAAGCCGACCCGTGGCGCTGAGTGCCACCCAAAAGGCCACCAATTAAGTTGCGGTGAAATAGGGACTGTTTTGCAGTTTGACCAGCAAAAACAGTCCCTATTTCACCGCAACTGCGTTAGGGATTTTTCTACAGGGGGAGGGTAGTCAAAAAAGCCCCGTCCCAAATTGACTGCTCGGGGAGTCGCATTCGAGCTCGGTTGTCCTCTTAGCCACTCGATATCCTTCGGAGCAATAACAGTGAAAAACTTGCTTAAGTGTTAATCAAGCTACACACAATCTTGCTCTCTAATTAATCAAGAATCAGTATAATTTTGATTAGCTAGAGAGCAAGATTGGAGAATCATGGCATTCAACGACTTGATCGCCCAGAAAATAAAGGACTTTGAACAGCAGGGGGTTCCGCAGGTCTTTGAGCGAGACCTTGATCTGGGAAACCCACAGGAGCCAAAGCGCGACAACATCGTAAATGTGGTTGTGGGGGCCCGCCGTTGTGGAAAGACGTATCGCCTGTATCAGGAGATGCAGCGGCTTCAGGGCCGGGGCGTCGAGCTTGACCGGATGCTTTACTTTAATTTTGAGGACGAGCGCTTGCGCCCGTATGAGTCATCGCTGCTGGCGGACGTGCTCGACACGTTCTATGCGCTGTATCCTGCTGCTCGAACCGAGGGCGCTTACATTTTCTTTGACGAGATCCAGGAAATTCCCGAATGGGGTGCGTTTCTGCGGCGTGTAGTCGATACGGAGAAAGCGACCGTCTATGTGACGGGATCTTCTTCTAAGATGCTGTCCTCAGAGCTTAAGAGCGAGTTCAGGGGTCGTTCTCTTATACGGGAGCTTTTTCCGTTGAGTTTTTCGGAATACGTTCGATATAAGACGGGGAGCGTTTTCGAGCCAGATGCGACCTTTTCCCCAAGCGATGCAGCGCTGCTTCGACATCATCTGATCGGATATCTTGAACGAGGGGGATTCATCGCGACGCTTGAGCAGACGCCCGCAGACGCGATTCAGCTGCTACAGGAATATGCTTCGCGAACGGTCGCTATGGACGTCGTTGAGCGTTACGACGTCAAGAACCCTCGCCTGGCATCGCTGTTCCTAACGCGGTGTATGGCATCTTCGGGACGAGAGCTGTCGGTGAACAAAGTGTACAACGAGTTCAAGAGCAGGCAGATACCCGTCAGTCGTAATTCGCTCAGCGACTTACTTGAGTATTATGAGGATGCCTACCTGCTGTTCTCCGTGCCGGAGTTCACGCGTTCACTGGCAAATAACATGCGGTCTGCTTCTAAGGTCTACGCTGTCGATCCTGCGATGTTTGGAGCATTCTCTCCCGCATCGGCATTGGACCGGGGTCAGAGGCTCGAGACCGCAGTGTTCAACGCGCTAAGAAGAAGGACTCCCGCGGTGAGGGTCGGATCGGTCTGCCGCCTGCTGATCAAAGAGAAGAGCAAAAGCCATGAGGTGGACTTTGTGGCTGGGGACGCACTTCTCATGCGGGCTTATAGCCTGATTCAGGTAAGTGCGGATATGGCAAGTGAGAAAACGCGCGAGCGCGAAATTGCCGCGCTTGATGCCTCGATGGCCCAGTTCGATCTTGGCGAGTCGGCAATCGTTACCATGGATGAACAGACCGATATTCCATGCGAGCACGGTGTGGTCCACGTTGTGCCCGCATGGAAGTGGCTCCTTGCCTAATCATCTATGGACCTGTGGGGTCAGGACCTCCTGGCTCCTTCATCACGGTTGGGGAGCACCTTGCTGCGCCAGGCTAGTCCTGGGCTTTGATACTCGGCAGCAGGATCTGCGCGAGGTAGTCGGTTTCGAGCTTAGTGGCACCATCGGCCTTGCCGTCTTTACCCACCAGGTCGTTCTTGATCTGGCTATACGTATAGCGGTTGCCGGTCGTAAGCTCGACAAGCTCAATGGCCGCGTCCATGGGGTAGGTCGACACTGGATCCTGGGTGCGCCCGTTGATAGTCTGGGGCACCACGTACGGATAGACGGGGCCGCTGGCATAGACGGTATAACCGTTGCCCAGATTGGCCGCACCCAAAACCGTATCGCCCTCATCGGGCGTAAAGCTCTCGCCCTCGCGCACCGCGACGAGCGTCACGATCGGCGTATCGCTGTCGCCGGCAAGATAGATGCATAGTGTGCTGCCATTCTGCCAAGTCTCGACCTTGCCGTACCACTCGACGGGGATATCGAGCTGGTAAAGGTCGGTTGCCTTGTGACGGGCGTCGGCATCACGGGCCGCCTGTGCCTTTTGCGCGCTCACGGCATTGACGGCGGCGTCGCGCCGCGCGGTTGCCGCCTGCTGGAGTACCTTGGCAGCCGCGGCGGAGCTCGCACCGCCCTCCTCGGCATACTTGGCGGCGGCATCGATCTGGTCGTCGGTTACCGTGTCGGCCGAAGGCACCTTGAGCTTAAAGGTAGCCTGGGCACTTAAATCCTGTTCATCGCTCTTAACGGTGACCTGCGTCTTGGTGGTCGGGACGGTATAGATGGTGCCGTCGGCCGCGATGGGGGAGGCAGCGATGGAGAGCGTGTAATCGCCAGGCAGCAGTTTGATGCCGCGGCCGTGCTCGTCAACATAGAGCGTTTCGCTCACGGAGGAGCCATCAGCGTCCTGACCACTCACCTGTACGGGAATCTTGGAGCCGGTAGAACAGTCGAGGCCCGCGGCATGCACGCCAATCTGCACTGACATCATCGTGTGGGCATTGGCGGCGACAGCGGCAGCCTGCTCTTGCTGATATCCGTTCCAGGCGGCATAGCCTGCGCCGCCGGCGACGAGCGCGACGGCCACGACACCGGCGACCATCAGATTGCGGCGCTTGGGCGACATCTTACGATGGCGAACCTCGGCCTCGCGTGCTGAGGGAACGGACGGTAGGGGGATATCGCCCATGGCGATGGTCTCGTCCACGGCTGGTGCGGAACCCAGGCCAGGAAGCTCGCGAGTCAGCGAATCCTCGGCCGGCAAGCTGTCGAGCAAGACGGTTTCCTCGCCCGTGTCGGATTCGGGCTGGTTGCCGGCCTCGCTTTCGGATTCCTCGTGCCCCGCCTCGTCTTCGGTGGGCGCGGCGCCATCGTCTTTTGCATCCTGATCATCGGGCTGCGCCTCGATTTCTGGCTCATCCCGCACATCAACGCTCGAATCGTCAAACGCAACATCGTCAAGCGAAATCCGGTCTAGGCTCTCCAGGGCTTCGGCACACGCTTCTGCATCTTGGGCCGCATCCTCTTGGCCCGTCGTCTCATCTTTCATATATCCCCCAAGCTCAATATCGGGACAACACTGTACCCAAAAACGGGACTCCATAGAGCCGCCGCATGATTTGAAATCCGATTTTATATGTGCGCATGTTTTTGAATAGATGAATAGAGGCACAACGACAAAAGCCCCCGGAAAGCGAGCGAAACGCTTTCCGGGGGCTCTGCGAGACATTGGATTGAAAATCCTGGCGAGCGAGCCTATGCCCAGGCGCCAACAGCGGCCAACATGTTACTCGGCGTGCGCGTAATCAACCTTGGCGCGGCGAGCAGTAGCCTTCTCCCAATCGCTGGTGCCCTCAAAGACATCCTGCTTGTAGGGATTGCGGTCGAGCTTCTTGGCGCGGTAGGCGATGTAGATGATCGCGGCGACGTTGGCGACCAGTGCGGCGATCGAGACCGCGGTGGCGGCGCCGGGGTCGAGCGTGGAGTGGGTCACAAAGATGGACTCCTCCTGGAAGTACGGGAACACCTGGGCAAACATGCACCAAATAGCCAGCGTAAAGGCGCGGTTCTGGATCCAGCCGCCCTTGTTCCAGATAAAGGCGGCGACGGTGGGCGCCAGCAGCAGCGCAAAGCCGCAGAACCAGGAGTGGGTGGGCAGGCAGTTGTAGGTGTAGCAGAAGTTCCAGATATCGTAGGCGATGATGTAGACCCAGGTCATGTCGGGCCACAGCATGTCGGTCTTGTCCTCGGAGGCGTAGACGCTCCACCAACCGGTCATGCAGAAGATGTTGATGAGACCGGCGATGCCGTTGAACACGTTGTTCCAGCCGGCCAGCTGCGTAGCACCTTCGGAGGTGACCCAGGTGGACTCGCCCAGGACAAAGAAGTGATAGGCGCTCTCAAAGTCGGACACGACGGCGATCATGATGTTGATGGCGACGATCACAAACGGCCATGCGCGGAACCAATGCGCCTTGCCAATCTTGCCCCACTGGTACTTAATGGCAATGAAGCCCCAGCAACCGGCCAGCGCCGCGTATACCTTGGCGTAGTGGAACCAGCTGTTCTGGTACACATGGGTGGGGTTGGTGAGCGCCCACTCGGCACCCTGCGAGACGCCGATGGCGATGGCGACGCAGTAGATGGTCATGGCCAGCGGAGCCACGCCAAAGATGATTGCCGCGCCCAGCTTGGTGCGGCGGCCGACCTCGTTGAGCACGATCAGGCCAATAAAGACCATGGCCCAGCCGGCCCAGTGGATAAGGGTATCGCTACCCCAAACATCGAACAGCATGCTGCTCTCCTTTCACACGCCCGCGGCCCCTCTTCTGATCGCGGGCAGTTTGGCCAAATGTCGTCAGTTCTGGGGCTTGCGCTCCGGATACTTGGCGGTATAGCCCTCGATGTGGAGTGTCGAGGCGATGATTTCCTTGACCGTCTCGTCGGGCACATCGGGGTGCGTGCGGATATACATCAACAACCCCATGATGAGGGTGTAGAACGTCTCGTAGACATGGTCGATGCGTAGCTCATGATGGGCGGCAAAATCCACCACGGTGGTGTCGCAGATATACTGCGCCACACGCTGGACCACGTTGTGCAAAAAGCCGCCGTAGAGCGCGCCGCTGCTTGAGGTGAGCGTACTCGGCAGCTCGTGGCCGCTGGCGACCAGGCGCTTAAAGAGCGGGGCGACGGTGTCGAGCGCGCCTTCGATATCGCCGACGGTGCGGTCGGCGTTCCACTGCTCGAGTTCGGAGATAAAGCCGTCGATCGCCTCGTCCATGACGGCGGTGACGGCGGCGTCCATATCGGCAAAGTAGTGGTAGAACAATGAACGCGTGCAGCCGGCTCGCTTGGTCACGGCCGATACCGATAGGTGGGACACGCCCAGCTCGGAGCTTACGGTGCGCACGGCATCGAGGATCTCGCGACGGCGTTCGTCGCCCGTCAGGCGCTTTGCCGCGCTATCGGATGCGGGAACGGCATCGACCACAGAGGTATCTGCTGTGTTGTTGCTCATGTTTTGCCGCCTTTCATCCTCTTTTGCCTGACCGTTCGCCTAACAGTCTTGAATATTGTTGACGGTTCGTCAATACTATTTTTGACACAATGTCAACTAATGGCGGGTGAACGGCATGGGGGCATGCCCGGCCTGCAAAAAAGAGGGGTGCCGCGGTCTCGCTGGGCTGTGGCAAGAGAAGGGACAACCATGATTCTCAACGGACCGGGGATTAGCTATACCGAGCCCGATATCGGCGCTGAGTTCGTGCCGCCGATACCGGAGCATCCGCGCGAGGCCATCGTCAAACTGTGCGAGCACTGCACCAACCGTCTGTTGCACCGCGACGAGCTGCTGGGCTACGAGTACTGGTCGTTTGCCGAGGCCGCAACCGACGAGCAGGCCGAAGTGCTCTGCAAGATGAAGATGCGCCGTCCCTATACGCTGCCCGAGATGGTCAAGCTCACCGGCATGCCCGAAGCCGATATCGAGAAGATGCTCGACGACATGAGCTACACGGGTCTGCTCGAGTACAACTGGGAAAACCCCGAGCGCGCCAAGCAGTGGGTGCTGCCCATGCTGGTGCCGGGTTCCGCCGAGTTCCTCAACATGCGCGTGAGCCAGCTCGAGGAGCACCCGGTCTATGCCAAGTTCTTTGAGCAGGCGTCCAAGGGACCGCTGTCCAAGGCCACGCCGATGGTGCCGCCCGGTGGTGCCGGCATCGGCATGCATGTCATTCCGGTCGAGAAGGCTATCGACGCCGCGAGCACCTCGGTGCCGATCGAGCATATCGAGCATTGGCTCGACAAATACGATGGCAAATATGCCGCCAGCACCTGCAGCTGCCGCGCGAGCCGTCGCGTGATGGGTGAGGGCTGCGCCGACGACCCCGCCGACTGGTGCATTGCCGTGGGCGATATGGCCGACTATGTGGTTGAGACCGACCGCGGCCATTACGTGACGCGCGACGAGGTCTACGACATCCTGCGCCAGGCCGAGGACAACGGCTTTGTGCACCAGATCACCAATATCGACGGCGAGAACAAGATCTTCGCTATCTGCAACTGCAACGTCAACGTGTGCTACGCCCTGCGCACCTCTCAGCTGTTCAACACGCCCAACCTGTCGCGCTCGGCCTATGTCGCCAAGGTCGAGAAGGACAAGTGCGTGGCCTGCGGTCGCTGCGTTGAGGTGTGCCCGGCCGGCGCCGCCAAGCTCGGCCAGAAGCTCTGCAGCAAAAAGGCCGGCGGGCGGGTGCCCGAGTATCCGCGCCAGGAGCTGCCCGACGCCACCAAGTGGGACCACACCAAGTGGTCGCCCAACTACCGCAACGACAACCGCATCGAGACGCATGAGTCCGGCACCGCTCCCTGCAAGACGGCCTGCCCCGCGCACGTTGCCGTTCAGGGCTATTTGAAGCTCGCGGCTCAGGGTCGCTATGACGAGGCCCTAGCACTCATTAAGCGCGAGAACCCGCTGCCCGCTATCTGCGGCCGTGTGTGCAACCGCCGCTGCGAGGATGCCTGTACCCGCGGCCGTGTGGACGCCGCCGTGGCTATCGACGAGGTCAAGAAGTTTATCGCCCAGCGCGATCTGGGCGCCGCGACCCGCTATGTCCCACCTGTGGTGACCCCGACGCGCGCTGGCGGCTTCGATCAGAAGATTGCCATCATCGGTGCCGGCCCGGCTGGCCTGTCCTGTGCTTTCTATCTTGCCGAGAAGGGCTACAAGCCCGTCGTGTTCGAGAAAAACGAGCGCCCGGGCGGCATGCTCACCTACGGCATTCCCAGCTTTAAGCTGCAGAAGGACGTCATTGAGGCCGAGGTCGAGGTCATTCGCCTGATGGGTGCCGAGTTCCGCTATGGCGTGGAGGTCGGTCGTGATGTGACGCTCGACGAGCTGCGCGCGCAGGGCTTTAAGGCCTTTTACGTGGCCATTGGCTGCCAGGGCGGCCGCCTTGCCGGCGTTCCGGGCGAGGATGCCGAGGACGTGGCCGTGGCCGTCGACTTTTTGCGCGAGGTCAACAGTGGCAAGATCGACGCGCTGTCCGGCCGCACCATTGTAGTGGGCGGCGGCAACGTGGCCATCGACGTTGCCCGCAACGCCTGCCGTCTGGGCTCTGAGCATGTTGAGATGTTCTGCCTGGAGAGCGAGGCCCAGATGCCCGCCAGCGAGGAGGAGCGTCGCGAGGCCGTTGAGGACGGCGCTCACATCAGCTGCGGCTGGGGCCCCAAGGAGATTCACCTGGACGAGGCCGGTCGTGTGTGCGGTATCACCTTCAAGCGCTGCACGCGCGTCTTTGACGACGAGGGCCGTTTTGCGCCCGAGTACGACGAGAACGATCTGCGCCGTGTCGATGCCGACCGTGTCGTCATGTCGATTGGCCAGTCCATTGTGTGGGGCGACCTGCTGGCTGGCTCCAAGGTGGAGCTCGGCCGCGGCCAGGGCGCCCTGGCCGATCCCCAGACTTACCAGACCGCCGAACCCGACATCTTTGTGGGCGGCGACGTCTACACCGGCCCCAGCTTTGCCATCGATGCCATTGCCGCCGGCCACGAGGCTGCCGTGTCCATCCATCGCTTTGTGCAGCCGGGCTCCACGCTCACCATCGGCCGCAACCAGCGCCGCTACACCGCGCTCGACCGCGACGACGTTGTGCTCGAGAGCTACGACAACGCGAGCCGCGAGGTTGCGCATGTGGACCGCGAACGCGAGAAGGCTGCGCCGTTTAGCGAGTATGTTGAGACCTTTACCGAGGAGCAGGTGCGCGCCGAGACCGCCCGCTGCCTGGGCTGCGGCGCCTCGATCGTCGACCCCAACAAGTGCATCGGCTGCGGCCTGTGCACCACCAAGTGCGCGTTCGACGCCATCCATCTGGATCGCGACCGCCCCGAGTGCTCCACGATGGTCAAATACGAGCAAAAGCTCCCAAGCCTTGGCAAGTATGCTCTAAAGCGTGCCATCAAGATTAAATTTGGTCGTAAATAGGTAGCCATGGCGGGTAAGGGGACGGCGCAGACTAGATCTCGTCGTCCCCTTGCTTTGAGTTTGCATCGAATCAACCTCTGCAGAAAGGGTTTCGCCTTGCATGAATTGGGAATCGTGTATCACATCATTCGCGATGTTGAGAATGTGGCGCGCGCTCATGGCGTGCGTCGCGTTTCGAGCGTGACGTTGCTGCTGGGCGAGGTCTCGGGCGTCGTTCCCGAGTTGCTGCTCGACGCTTGGCGCTGGGCGGCAGATAAAAAGCCCATCGCGCAGGGCGCGGAGCTTGTTGTGGAGCCCGTCGAGGCCGTGACGCATTGCGAGGCATGTGGCCGCGACTATGCGACGGTCGAGCACGGCAAGACCTGTCCCCATTGCGGTAGCGGCGAGACATACCTGCTGCAGGGCCAGGAGGTCATGATCAAACAGATCGAGACCCCCGACGAGGACCCGGCAGACGCTGCTCCTGACGGCCTCTCCGACGCCCCCGATGCCGTCGACGCCGCCAACCCTCTCCACATCGCCTAACATCTAATGTCTACATGGGCTAGAGTTCAAAACATATTTGCTTCGGTTAGTCAAGTCATGTCTGTTTAAACAAAATGGTGGCACGCAGACGCATTGGGATTCACCTAAAAGCGGTCTTAACGAACGGTGCACCTTTATATGTCTTTGAAAACAATCAGCAAATCACGTTTTAGCAGGCAATGAGCTATAAGCCAGCAACGTAATCAATTTGTAACAAACATAGACGTTTAAACAAATAATCCAACCTTTTGCGAATTTAGCTATAATTCCACAATCCAAACAGGTATACTCCTTTCATGTCGTGTAGGAAATACGTAGACAAAAAGGAGGTTATGTGATGGTAAGTATTGTTCTTGCTAGCCACGGGGACTTGGCAGCTGGAATCAAGCAGACGGGCTCGATGGTCTTTGGCGATCAGCCGTCTGTTGCCGTGGTCTCGCTCGAGCCGAGCATGGGCCCCGACGATTTCCGTGCCAGGGTCGAGGAAGCAGTCGCTTCCTTCGAGGACCAGGAGCAGGTGCTCTTCCTCGTTGATCTGTGGGGCGGCACGCCGTTCAACCAGATCAGCGGGCTCATCGAGGGCCACGATTCCTGGGCTATCGTCACCGGTGTCAACCTGCCTATGCTCATCGAGGCATATTCGCAGCGCTTTGACGCAAAGAACACTGCACATGCGATCGCAAAACATCTCGTGACTGAGGCTAAGGCTGGCGTGCGCGTCAAGCCCGAGTCTCTGGAGCCCGAGGAGAAGAAGCCGGCTGCGGCCGCCGCTGCTCCTGCAGGCGCCATCCCTCCGGGAACGGTCATCGGCGATGGGCACATCAAGATCGCCCACGTCCGTATCGACACCCGTCTGCTTCATGGCCAGGTGGCCACCACGTGGACCAAGCAGATCAACCCCAACCGCATCATCGTGGTTTCCGACGGCGTTGCTCACGACGAGCTCCGCAAGACCATGATCGAGCAGGCTGCCCCTCCGGGAGTCCATGCCAACGTCGTGCCCATCAAGAAGATGGCCGAGGTCGTCAAGGACACGCGCTTTGGTGACACCAAGGCCATGCTGCTCTTTGAGAACCCGCAGGATCTGCTCAAGGCCATCGAGGCCGGCGTCGACATCAAGGAAGTCAACATCGGTTCCATGGCTCACTCCAAGGGCAAGGTCGTCGTCACCAACGCCGTCGCTATGGGCGATGACGACGTCAAGACTCTCGAGGCCCTCAAGGCCAAGGGCGTCAAGTTCGAGGTCCGCAAGGTTCCTTCGGATTCCTCCGAGGATCTCGACGCCATGTTGAAGAAAGCTAAGGCCGAACTGGCCGCTCAAGCATAGTAAAGGAGGGTCCGATACATGTCTGCAATCACTATTCTGCTTGTTGCGATTGTCGCGTTGCTTGCCGGTATGGAAGGCATTCTGGATGAGTTCCAGTTCCATCAGCCGCTCGTGGCATGCACGCTTATCGGTCTCGTAACCGGTCACCTTCAGGAGGGCATCCTCCTGGGCGGTTCGCTCCAGATGATGGCCCTTGGCTGGGCTAACGTCGGCGCCGCTGTCGCGCCTGACGCCGCTCTGGCCTCGGTCGCTTCTTCGATCATCATGGTGCTCGCCCTCAACGGTGGCGCCACCGATTCGGCCAAGGCCGTTACCACCGCTATCGCCGTCGCCGTCCCGCTGTCGGTCGCTGGTCTGTTCCTGACCATGATCTGCCGTACCATTGCTACCGCTATCGCTCACGCCATGGACGGTTGCGCCGAGAAGGGCGACTTCTCCGGCATCGAGCGCTGGCAGTATGCTGCCATCCTCATGCAGGGCCTTCGTATCGCCATCCCGGCAGTGCTTCTGTGCGTCATCCCGGCCGAGGCCGTTACCAACGCGCTTAACGCTATGCCCGACTGGCTGTCCGGCGGCATGGCTGTCGGCGGCGGCATGGTCGCTTCCGTCGGTTACGCCATGGTCATCAACATGATGGCCACCAAGGAGACCTGGCCGTTCTTCGTCCTCGGCTTTGTCCTTGCTGCCATCCCTCAGCTCACGCTGATCGCCCTTGGTCTCATCGGCATCTCCCTTGCCCTCATCTACCTTGGCCTTAAGGATCTGGCCAAGCAGGGTGGCGGCATGGGCGGTGGCTCCGGCGACCCGCTCGGCGACATTCTGAACGATTACGAGTAGGAGGGGAGTGATACATATGGCAGAGAACAAGATTCAGCTCACCAAGGCTGACCGCAAGAAGGTTTGCTTCCGTCATCAGTTCCTTCAGGGCTCGTGGAACTACGAGCGTATGCAGAACGGCGGCTGGTGCTTCGCAATGATCCCTGCGATCAAGAAGCTCTACACCAGCAAGGATGACCAGATTGCCGCTCTTAAGCGCCACCTGGAGTTCTATAACACCCACCCCTATGTTTCCGCCCCCGTCATTGGCGTTACCCTCGCTCTCGAGGAGGAGCGCGCCAACGGTGCCCCGATTGACGACGTCGCCATTCAGGGCGTCAAGGTCGGTATGATGGGCCCGCTCGCCGGCGTCGGCGACCCCGTCTTCTGGTTCACCCTTCGCCCGATTCTGGGCGCTCTGGGCGCTTCCCTGGCCATGTCCGGCAGCATCGTCGGTCCGCTGCTGTTCTTCTTCGCGTGGAACATCATCCGTTACGCTTTCCTGTGGTACACGCAGGAGTTTGGCTACAAGGTCGGCTCCTCCATCGCCAAGGACCTCTCCGGTGGTCTGATGGGCAAGGTCACCGAGGGCGCTTCCATCCTGGGTATGTTCATCATCGGCGCCCTGGTCGAGCGCTGGGTGTCCATTTCCTTCACCCCGATCGTCTCCACGGTCAAGCAGTCTGCTGGCGCCTTTATCGACTGGGCTAGCCTGCCCTCCGGTTCCGAGGGTATCAAGGAAGCGCTGACGATGTACAACTCCGTCGGTGCTACCGCCCTTGATCAGATGAAGGTCACCACGCTTCAGGCCAACCTCGATCAGCTCATCCCCGGCCTTGCCGCCGTGTGCCTGACCCTGCTGGTCTGCAAGCTCCTCAAGAAGAAGGTCAGCCCGATCGTCATCATCCTGGCTCTCTTCGCCGTCGGCATCATCGGTCGCTTCTGCGGCTTCATGTAAGCACGCTTCGGCTTAAGACCGAGAATTGCTAGGCAAGGGCTTTTGAGCCATTGAAACGGACCGCACCCGGTGGGTACACTGGATGCGGTCCGATTGTTTTATTTGGAGGGCGAGGCGCGCATGGCGCAATCTCAGAACAGCACGGTCGATCTGGCAACGCCGGCAACCTGCCTGATGGGGCTTACCAGCCACGGTAACGTGATGGTGGGCAATAAGGCGTTTGAGTACTATAACGAGCGCAATCCCGAGGATTATATTCAAATCCCGTGGGACGAGGTCGACTATATTGCCGCCGAGGTTTTGCGCGGCACCAAGAAGATCACGCGTTTTGCCATCTTTACCAAGGATACCGGCCACTTTACGTTTTCGACGCGCGATGACAAAGAGACGTTGCGCGCGGTCCGCAAGTACGTCGACGAGGATAAGCTCGTGCGTTCGCCCGACTTTATCGATGTGACGGCCAAGGGCGCCAAGAGCATCCCTGCTGCCATCAAAAGCCTCTTTCACAAAGGCGACTAGTCGTCTGCGATAGATGGCGGAAAATGCATCCCGGAATTCGTTCTCATTCCGGGATGCATTTTCCTTTTGAGCGCCAGTCGGGAAATTTCCTTTTCATGTGGTTAGAGGAAACTCCATCCCATTTTTTCGCTTTATTCTTTCCGATATTGAGGATTATCTACGGCGACAATTCGCTATAAAGCCTTCTTGATGAGTGGACATGCGCTACATGGCAAAGGGGCAAATCTGCTACACTAGTACAACATGCCTCCGTAGCTCAGGGGATAGAGCACCGCTCTCCTAAAGCGGGTGTCGACGGTTCGAATCCGCCCGGGGGCACCAGGGAATATGACGGCGTCGCGGGAGCGGCGCCGTTTCTGGTTTGCGGGGGCCGCCGTGCTGCTCGCCCGTGGGGGATGGGCATCTGTTTCCTAGAGTGTGCTGCGGTAAATCTTTCTCGCGTCGTCCAGCGTGAGCTTCTTGAAGCTGCCGAAGAGCTCTCCGCGGTTGATCTTGAGGTCCGGAATCATCTTTTCGATATCGTCCTCGGTGACTCCGAACTCCGATAGCGTGCGCGGCATTCCCAGCGAGACGTTGAAATCCTGCAGCTCGTCGATGGTCGCTTCGACCGCGTACTCGATTGCCTGCTCGGGGGTTACCTCCACATCGAGCTCGTCCGCGTCCGAATCGACGGGTTCGACGCCAAAGGCCTGGGCGCTGAACTCCAGGAAGCGCTCGGGGTGCTCTCGCCATGCGTAGCGCAACCAGGCGGGGAAGATGACGGCGAGGCCGGCGTCGTGCGTGATCTTGGTGTCCAGTGCGGACAGCTCGTGCTCAAGGACGTGGCAGGTCCAATCGCCGTCGCGCAGGCCGGGGACACCCAGGCCGCAGCCGGCGAGGCCGTTATGGGCGAGCGTACCCACCCACATGATCTCGGCGCGGGCGTCGTAGTCATCTGGGTTCTCCATCACCTTGGACGCCGCCTCCATCGCAGCGCGCACTGGCCCGCAGGCGCTGTTGTCGGTTACGCCCACGGCGGGCTCGCCGGAGAAGAGTCGCTCCATGTATGGGCGATCATGTCGGTCACTCCCGCGGCGGTCTGGTAGGCGGGCAGGGTGAAGGTCAGTTCCGGGTCGAGGAAGGCGATGGCCGGGCGGTTGAGGTCCGTGTTAATGCCGCATTTGAGGTGCTCCTCGTCGTTGCTGATAACGCAGGAGTTAGAGGCCTCGGACCCGATGCGGGGACGGTCGCCACGCAGGCGACGTCGATGCGGTCGGCGGGAACGGCGCGCTTGCGGAAGAAGTCCCATACGTCGCCGTCGTATACCGCCCCAGTGCGATGGCCTTCGCGCAGTCCATGACGGAGCCGCCGCCCACGGGCAGGATGATGTCGGCGTCGTTTGCCCGTGCGAGCTCGACGCCTTCTCGTGCCAAGCCTATTTCGGGGTTTGGACGCACCCCTCCAAGCCCGATGTGCTCCACGCCCGCGGCATCGAGCGATGCCCTCACGCGGACGAGCGTTCCGCAGCGAACTGCGGAACCCCTGCCGTAGACAATGAGCGCTCAGCGGTAGCCGGAGGCGGACAGGGTCCCCCAACCTTGTCGGTCGCTTTTCGCCCAAAGACAAAGCGGGTGGGGGAGTAGAAGGAGAAATCGTTCATGGAGCTCCAATCTGGCGTTTCGCCCTACATGCGCGGAGGAGTTTTTCGGGCGCATCGCCTGCGTTCGCGTCGCAATCTCGGCGGCGCGGTGCGGTCCGTGGATTCCATCGTATCGCCCGCGGCACCCCTTACCGACGATTGAGGCGAGTCTGCATTTCGCGGCGCGACGTCCACCTGGCGGACGATATCCGTTCGCGACACGTGGCCGTCCCGGTCGCAATAGCGTATGCGCACCGGGTTGCCGAGATGGGCCTGCGACCCCTTCTCCTGATGCGAGCGCGCGAGACGGGCGAGCAGCGGCGCGAGCACCTGCTCGACCGTCTCCTCCCGATACCACGCCGCCACGGGCAACCCGTTCACGTCAAACCCGTACGTTCGCCATGCCATTCGCCTCGCCGCCTTCGCCGAACGAAACCGCGTATCCAGACCGCCGGTCCCCCACCCAGCACTTCGACGAGCCTTCGCGCTCACTTCTGCGGTCGGGATGCGCCCGCGAGGCGCTCGGCAGGCAGCGCCATTTCCGCTCGCTGTGTCGAGCGCGAGTGTCGAGAAGTCGCCATATGCCACTCAGATGTAGCATGGAGTGCCGAAGTGCACGCGCCCGTGACGAAACACTGGCGCCAACCCGTTCCGCGCACCACCCCGCCCGTAAGGTGTGTGGCGAAAGGAGGACCAGCCGCATGAACATCCCCGAGACACAGAGCCTACCTCGATCGCATTCCGCACGAGCTTCTCTGACATTTCCGCCCATTACCACGTGGAGGTCCCCGTCGCGGAGATCGCCTACGCATACGACTACATCA
Source organism: Collinsella sp. (assembly GCA_018382125.1). Lineage (GTDB taxonomy): Bacteria > Actinomycetota > Coriobacteriia > Coriobacteriales > Coriobacteriaceae > Collinsella. The sequence goes on along the minus strand of JAGZQO010000004.1, from coordinate 69,359 downwards.
ATTCCCGGCATGCCCCGCGCAGGCAGGCCACGCTGAACGACGGGTCCGCGGCCCGGCAGGACGAATGACGCGCTTCGGCACAGGCCATGCCGAAACGCGTCACGCAAGCAAAGGAAGGAAGCCAACATCACATGAGCATCATCGCAGCACGCATCGACAACCGCCTGCTACACGGCATAGTGGCAACCCAGTGGGTACCCGAGTTCCGTCCGCAGCGTCTCATGGTCATCGATGACATCGTCGCCAACGACCCGACCAAGAAGGCCGCCATGCGGATGGCAAAGCCCTCGGGAGTCGCCCTCTCCATTATCAACAAGGAGACGGCTCTCACGAACTATCGGGCGGGCAAGTACGACGACCACACGGTCTTCATCGTGGCGCGAGACCCCCAGACCATCCTCGACGTCATACAGACGGGCCAGGTTGTTCCCACACTCGTGGTCGGAGGCACAGTCTTTCCCGAAGAGGGGTCAGACGCCGTCCAGGTGAGCAGTCGCGCCTACGTCACCAAAGACGAGCTGCCCGCATATCGAGCGATTGCTGGCACCGGCTGCGACATCACCGTTCGCTATGTGCCGGCCGACAAGCCCGTAGAGCTCTCCAGCATCATCACGCTTTAGCAAGGGAGTGAACTTATGACACCATCCATCATCCAGATAGCCGTCGTTACACTCATCGCCTTCATCTACGGAGCCGAGAAGAACGCGGGACAAATTCTCACGAACATGTCCGTCACGCCAGCATGGTTCGTCGGACTTGCGCTCGGCGACCCCGTAACCGGCCTCGCCGTCGGCGCCATCGTCCAACTCATGAGCCTGGGCGTGGCGGCCATGGGAGGAGCCTCCGTCCCCGACTATCCCACTGCCGCCATCATTGGCGCCGTCGTTGCCATCACCTCGGGTCAGGAGGCGAGCGTCGGCGTTGCCGCCGGAATCGCAGTCGGCATGCTCGGCCTTCAGCTCGACGTCATCGCCAAGACGGCAAACGGCTTCCTCGGGCGTACCTCGCAGCGCTTTGCCGAAGAGGGCAAGTACTCGCAGATGAAGAGCGTACTTTTCCTCGGTCCGGTCTTCTATGGCCTTACGGCGGCCATCCCCACGTTTGCCGTACTGCTCTTTGGCGCCGATGCCGTCAACGCTTTCCTCTCCGTCATGCCCTCCTGGTTCACGACCGGCCTCTCCATCGCCGCCGGTATCCTCCCCGTCGTCGGCCTTGCGATGCTTCTGTCCTTCATGCCAATGAAGAAATTCATCGCCTACGCCATCGTTGGCTTCGTTCTGGCCGCCTACCTGCAGATAAGCATTCTCCCCATTGCCCTGCTCGGTGCCGCCGCGGCCATCGAGTACTACAAGTCGCACAGCAATCCGTCCGTAAACGCCCTCGACGCTGGAGGTCTGGAAGATGAGTAACGAAGTTAACGCCACCAAGGCAAACGAAGCGCCAACCCGCCTGGCAGACGGAACGTACCAGCCAGTCCTCACCGTTTCCGATCTCGACCGTTGCGGCCGCCGCTGGATGCTCGGCGCGTCCATCTATAACTATGAGTCCCAGTGTGCCCCGGCGGTCATGTTCGCAACCGAACCCGCCCTGCGCAAGATCTATGCAGGAGACGAGGAGGGCTACCGCAGGTCACTTCTGAGCACCTATCGCTATTACAATGCGACTCCCCAGGTAAGCGGCCTGCTCCTCGGCGCCGGCCTAGCCTTGGAGGACAAGGGGCACAATGACGCCATCGACGCGGTCCAAGACCTTAAGATTGGCCTCATGGGCTCCCTCTCAGGAGTCGGCGACACGATCTTCGCCATCCTCATTCCCACCATCTTCGGCTCCATCGCCGCCTACATGGGACAGGCGGGAAACCCCGTCGGCGTGCTTCTCTGGCTTGCCGTCGCCATCGCCATCTTCGTATGGAAGCTCTTTGACTGGCGCATAGGCTATAAGTTCGGCGACAAGCTCTTCACGACCCTTGCCGAGAAGATGTCCGTTTTCACCGAGTCGACGTCGGCACTTGGCATGATGGTCGTCGGTGCGCTCATCCCCACCGTCATCAAGGTCTCGTGTGGTCTCACGTTCACCATGGGTGAAGTTACGCTCGACGTCCAGACGGGCATCCTCGACCAAATCATGGTCGGCATGCTGCCCGTAATAGCCACAGCCATCGTCTACGCCCTCGTCAAGCGCAAGGTCAGCATCAACAAGATTGTCCTCGGCATCCTCATCATCTCGTGGGTGTGCGCGGCTTTCGGCATTCTTGCTGCCTAGCCTAGGGCTAGACCAACCCACAAAGGACGCATTATGAGGCACATCATCATTGCATCGCACTACGGCCTGGCAGCCGGACTCGGAGACACGCTCAAGGCCATCATAGGACCGGGGCACGACATCAGGGTTGTCTGCGCGTTTACAGACGAAACCCCGCTCGAGGAGAAGCTCGCCAGCGCATTCGAGGGCATCGCCGAAGATGACGAGACCCTCGTTCTCACCGACATCCTTCAGGGCAGCGTAAACCAGCTCGTAGCCTGCTCGGCTCCGCGAGGCGCGTTCATAGTGACCGGCGTAAACCTTCCCGTGGCCCTCGAGCTCTCGCTCCACGCCGGACAGCTTACTCCCGATGTGGTGAGGCATGTCGTCACCCAAGCCAAAGAGCAGCTCGTCTACCTCGGAGATCTGACTCCGGACGTTGACGAAGAAGACGAATAGGAAAGACGCGACAGTAAGGAGGACGAGACATGCGCAAAGTCCCGACCAATAACCAGCACCTGTTCTACCAACCGAAGGACGTGTGGGTGGGAGACGTCATGCCCTTCGGCAAGGACGGCACGTTCTATCTATACCACCAGCGTGACACGCGCGACCCCGCTCCGCTTGCCGAAGGACAGCCCTTTGGGTGGTCGCTCGCGACCACCCAGGACTTCGTGACGTACCAGGAACACGGAACGGCGATCCCCCACGGCGGAGAAGACGACCAAGACCAGTTCATCTACGCCGGAACCGTCTACGAGGCAAAAGGGGAGGTACGCGCTTTCTATACCGGGTTCAACCGCAACTACCTGCGAGAAGGCAAAACGTCCCAGGTGCTCATGCAGGCGAAGGCCTGCTCGGATGATTATGCGACGTGGAAAAAGACGGGTGTTGCAGCAGAGCTCACGCCTCAGCCAGGATACGATGGGCGCAACTGGCGCGACCCTTTCGTAATATGGGATGACGACCGGAAGGAATACCTCCTCGTACTGGGCACGCGTAAGGGAGACGACCCCTCCAAAACCCTCCAAACTGGCAGGCTCGTTCACTTTACGTCGAAGGACCTCGAGCACTGGCAGTTCAAGGGCGACTTTTGGGCCCCCGGCCTCTACACCATGTTCGAAATGCCAGACATTTTCAAAATTGGCGATTGGTGGTACCTGGTCTACTCTGAGTACAGCGACGAGAACAAGATCGTCTACCGCATGAGCCGCGATCTCTACGGTCCGTGGGAGAAGCCGAGAGATGACGCCTTCGACGGGAGGGCGTATTACGCCGGACGGACCGCCTTCGACGGATCGCGCAGGATTCTGTCCGGCTGGGTCCCCACGCGCGAGAACGACGATGACCGGGCCAACTGGCTTTGGGGTGGCTCGTTTATGCCCCATGAGGTGTACCAGCGCCCCAATGGCACCCTCGGCGTTCGCCCTCTCCAAAGCATAAGGGATGCGTTCGAGTGCCCTGATGCCGTCCCGGATATCGAGCTTCGCGGAGACCACGAACGAACGGAGTGCGTAATCACCGAAAACGCAGGCGAGATCTTCTGCTTCGAGGCAGACGTGACGTTCAGGGACGCTTGCGACTTCTCAATTCGAGCCTACAAGAATCTCGAGACCGACGAGTCGTACGAATACCGCTTCGACCTCGACGCGAATCGGCTCTCGTTCGACAAGAGTCCCTGTTACAAGTGGTTCCGCGTAATGGATAAGGGGCTTTGGAGGCCAGTCTGGCTCGAGTCCGGGCGTTCTTACCACCTGCAGCTCATCGTTGACGACAACATCCTCGTCCTCTACCTCGACGGTACCGCACTCACGACACGCGTCTGCGAGAAGTTCGGCCACTCGCTTGCTGTTACGGTAACGAATGGCGAACTCAAACTGTCCAACATAGCCTTGGCGAAGGGGCTGCGCGAACAGGAAAAGTAAGCCAGTGAACCTCGTCGCCACAGCGACTCCCCCAGCAAAACATGCGAACAACGGGTCCGGCCGCATTTCGGCGACCGGACCCGTCCTGCGCCCTGATGGCACATGGCCCCAGGCTGCCGACAGCAAGGCGGCCTTAGGGGCCTCGCTTACAGGTTGCGGAGCGCGTCGACGAGGGGGCCTTGTCCTCGGCGACTCGTTGGCCTGCTTGATGACCTTCGCGGACACGCCGGTCACCACGGCACCGGCCGGCACGTCCTCCACGCATACGGCACCGGTGGCCACCGTGGCGCCCTTGCCCACGCGAACATGCGCATGATGTTGGGGTGGGCGGCCAGACGCTCCACGTTGGCCGCGCTGATGCTGCAGCCGGTGCGCCCGGGGATGTTGTAGATGATGCAGGGGATGTCCACCGCGCTGGCCGTGTGAACGAGGCACTGGTAGATGTCCTCCTCGTTGGACTTGTTGCAGTACGGCGAGATGATGAGCGGGGCGTCGGCGTTCAGCTTCTAGTACGTGAGGCTCTTGCGCGCCTGCGTGGCCGTGCAGTTGGAGCCCGAACCGGCGATGGCCGGCACGTGCCCGGCCACGTGCTCCACGACTAACTTGACGACCTCGTTGTTTTCCTCGTCGGTCATCGTGGCTGACTTGCCGGTGGTGCCCAGTGTGAGGATGGCGTCGGTGCCGCTCTCGATCTGGAGTTCGAGCAGCATCTCGAGCTGGGCAAAGTTGACGGAGCCGTCCTCGTCGAATGGCGTGACGAGCGCGATTATGGAACCCTCGAGCTTGAGGACGTCCATGGTTTCCTGCCTTTCCGAGCCGTCCGGGCGCGGGGCGTCCGCGCCAGCGGCAGAGTCGGTTCGAGCGATGTAGCCAGAGACGGAGCAAACGGCGAGGCGCTCGGCGGACAGCGCCGTTGCCGCTCGCTGTGTCGAGCGCAAGTGTCGAGAAGTCGCCATATGTCACTACAGATGTATCATGGAGTGCCGAAGTGCACGCGCCCGTGACGGAACGCGGGCGCCAACCCGTCCCGAGCACCACCCCGCCCGTAAGGTGTGGGACGAAAGGAGGACCAGCCGCATGAACATCCCCGAGACACAGAAAGACCTGCTTGCCTACCTCGATCGCATCACGCGCGAGCTTGGCAGCACGCGGGGCGGGCGCATCCAGAACCGTCTCGACCACTTCACCACGGCATCTATAACCGACTCGCTCGCCATCTCGCGCAGCCTGGCAAGTCAGTATCTCAACGAGCTCGTGCGCGCTGGCCTCGTGGTGAAAGCAGGGGCGCGACCGGTGTGCTACTTTCACCGCCGCCCCCTCGAACGCTTCTTCCAGTCTCGCATTGAGCGTAGCACCTACCCTTCGGTCGAGCAGCTCTTCGCCACGCTCGGAAACGGCGAGCGACTCGACTTTGACCGCGCAATCGGTCACGAGCTGAGCCTTGCGCCCTGCATCAGCCAGCTCTGCGCCGCGCTCAAGTACCCGCCAGCTGGCCTGCCCATCCTGCTCTGTGGCGCTTCGGGAACCGGCAAGGGTCTACTCGCCGAACTTGCCCTCGAATACGGCAAGAACGTCGGCGTCCTGCAGCAGGAAGCCAAGCTTGTGAGCATCGACTGCTCGCATTACGCAGACGATGCCCGCGCGCTCACTCACGATCTGTGCGCAGATGGCGGGCCTGCAGATCGGGCGAGCGGCGGCATCGTTTATCTCAAGGACGTCGACACCCTCTCACCCGCTGCCCAGGACGCGCTCTTGGAGTGGGCCTCCGCACAGGCGGGCGCCATTGTGCCAGCCCCTGCTGCGCGCCTTATCTTTGCCACCTCAAACGAGGCAGACAGTACCGAGTGCCGCAGCCTCACGCGTCGCATCCCCATGTCCGCCCAGGTGCCGTCTCTGCGCGAGCGCACCCAGGAGGAGCGTGAGGAACTGACTCTCCACTTCCTCAAGGAGGAGGGCCGACGCATAGGACGCGACATCCTCATAAGTCGCGGAGCCTTCCGAGCCCTCGCCGGCACCAACTTCGAGGAGAACGTACGCGGCCTACGCGACTGCATCACCAACTGTTGCGCCGAGGCCTATCTAGACACGAAGGGTGACAGCCTGGAGATTCGCACCTACCAGCTTCCCTCCGCAATCCTTGCCGGCTCCGCACTTGAGCGCAGCGAGAACGATATGCAGCTCATCGACACCACCCGGAGCATCCAAAGCCAGGCGGACGACCGCGCACGGCATGTACTCGACGCCATGCTGGAGCCATACGAGAGCTATCGCGAAGGCACGCTTGATGGGAGCGCGTGCAGCGCTCAGCTGGTGGAGCGAGCCCGCGACCTTGAGGACTACCTGGCGTTCGGGCAAAACCCGGGCCGCTCGAAGTCCGACGCATACGAGCAGATCGCCGACAGCGTCGTCACTTCCGTGAACGAACTCTACTCGATCGATTTGTCCCGAAAGAGCTCGCATCTAATCGCCCAGGGCATCTGCCTCCAGCTGTGGCCGCCCGCAAACCTCTCGCGTTGGAAGAGCTCCCATGCAAGCGAGCTTTCCGGCATGCGCGGCGTCGTGGCCCAGCGCAACCGCTTTGCCGTTACTGTCTGCGCCTGCATCGCTGATGAACTCAAGGCTACGCTCGGCATCGCGCTCGACGATCTCACGTGTCTGCTCGTCCTTGCGCATGCGGCACTCGCACTCGACCCGTCTAAGCGTCGTCGGAGCGTCGGTATCGTCCTCAGTCATGGCTACTCGACCGCCACGAGCATCGCCGACGCTGCCAATCGGATTCTTGACACGAGGGTCTTCGAGGCCATCGATATGCCCTACGACCAGAAGGTTACGGACGTCGCTGCTCCTCTTCAGCAAATCATCGACCGCTTCTCCTACGCAGACGAGGTCGTCATCCTCGTGGACATGGGATCGCTTCAGGATATTTATAAGAGTCTGGAATCCACCTCCGGCATGACACTCGGCATCATCAACAACGCCTCTACCGGCCTTGCGGTGGAGGTTGGCGCCGGACTTATCGCGGGTCGCTCCGTGCGAGAGGTTCTCGACGATGCTGCGGCAGCTTGCACCTGTAATTATCACATCGTGGCGCGCAACGCCCGACCGGACGCGATTGTCTTCTGCTCCGAAGGCGGACTTGACGCAGCTGCGCGGATCCGCGATCTCGTGGCGCAGAGCCTGCCTGGCGAGTCCCCCGCGCGGCTTGTCGCCGTTGACTGGCGGCAGCTCGCCAATAACGGATCTGAGGATGCCGCCTTCTCCCAGTACAACGTGCGCTCGGTCATCGGCACGGACAATCCGCACGCCGACGGAGTCCCGTTCATTTCGCTCGAGGAACTCATCGCCGGCGAAGGAACGGCCCAGATAGACCGCGCCTTCGCACGCTTGCTCGACGCTGACGGCTTGCGCACGTTCCACCAGAATCTCGTCAAGAACATGACCCTCAGGAACGTGGTCGAGTCCATCACAATCCTTAACCCCAACAAGCTCTTCGGCGAAATCGAGAGTGCCGCGGAGCGGCTCCAGCAGCTCACCGGAGACGTGATTGGCGCTCGTGTGAGCATGGGGCTCTACGTGCACCTGTGTTGTCTCGTGGAGCGCCTCGTGACCAGAAGCCCCATCGAGAACTACGCAGACGAGCAGCGCTTCGCCAATGAACACAACGATTTCGTCGAGGCATTCCGCACGAGCTTCTCTGACATTTCCGCCCATTACCACGTGGAGGTCCCCGTCACGGAGATCGCCTACGCATACGACTACATCAATTCCCGGCATACCCCGCGCAGGCAGGCCACGCTGAACGATGGGCCCGCGGCCCAGCAGGACGAGTGACGCGCCTCGCAAGCAAAGGAAGGAAGCCAACATCACATGAGCATCATCGCCGCATGTATCGACAACCGCCTGCTACACGGCATAGTGGCAACCCAGCGGATACTGGAGCGAACGGCGAGCCGCTCGTCGGCCGGGAAGCAGTCAAAGGTGGCAAAGTAGTCGCGCGGCTCCTCGGCGCAGCGGATGAGCTGGCCCGACCCGTCCGGACGCATCAGCACCTCGGCACGCTTGAGCTGGCCGTTGTAGTTGTAGCCCACCGAGAACCCGTGCGCGCCCGCATCGTGGATGACGAGCAAGTCGCCCTCCTCCACTTCGGGCGGGCGCCGGTCGATAGCGAGCTTGTCGTTGTTCTCGCACAGCGACCCCACCACGCCGTAGGTGTGCTCGGCAGCACCGCTATGCGGAACGCCCCGCGATCTCGACCGAGAGCACGTCGGAGAACGGGATGTCTAATTGCTGGGGCCTGTCAGCTTGGGGCCTGCCGCCGCGGGTGTAGCCGGACTGCATGCGTTCGGCGCTGCTAGGCACGATGTCGGGCATCGCCGCGGGCAAGACGGCGGGTCTCACCGTGTTCGCCAAGCGCGAGGAGCGTTTTGGTTTTTCGCAAGCAAATGCGGACGAAATCATCGACCAGATTCCCGATCTGCTCAAACATGCAGGGCCCCTATGTGTTTAACCTCATTTTTCCGTGTGCGGTAGAATGGAGTAGTTGAGATCGCGAACGCCTTAAAGGGAGAGTTTTTGTGGATACGCATCTGGATGGGGGCTCTTCCGCCCCGCTGTATCAACAGGTGCTCGATTTGCTCAAGAGCGATATCGAACAGGGGACATATCCCGTTGACTCGCAGATTCCAACGGAACTTGAGCTTTCTAAGATGTACGGCGTGGGAAGGATCACGGTTCGTCGCGCAATAGAGGAGCTTGTGGGCGAGGGGTATCTCACCAAGCGGCAGGGGCGTGGTACGTTTGTGACCGCGACAAAGATAATTCGCAAGGTGCATCAGAAGGACGATGTTCAGAGTTTTACCCAAGCATGCGCTGAAAACGGCATGAAGGCGGTCGCTCGCGTCGTTGCCCGCAAGACCGTTGCCGCCGATTGCGACCTCGCTTCTTTCTTTGGCTTGGATGAAGGCTCTGACCTCATCTTGGTCTCACGCGTGCGTACCGCAGACGGCGTGCCGGTCCTGTTCGAGAACAACTACTATCCTGTTGACGGATTCGAATTTCTCAAAGATATCGGTCTCTCCAATTGCTCGATATTCGAGGCCGTGGGGGAGCGTACGGGTAGGTATCCCTGTTCATCCGATCCCTGCAGGCTAGAGATCGCCCGTGCGGGAATTGATACCGCCCGCGAGCTCAAGGTCCCAGTAGGGGAGCCGCTATTCTTCATGAACGCGGGCTTTCTCGATTCCAACGGAGAGCGCTTCTGCTATGGCAGGCAGTACTACGTGGGTTCGCGCTACAGCTTCGATATCTAGCGGCTCTGTCTCGCGCAGCGCTGTTCTCGCCATCGCCGCAACAGGTCCGTTTAGCGCGTAAAAGTTACCACTTATAGAACAACCTAATATGTTTCTTGACCGGCACCTTCATGCAGGTTATACATAGGACAACCTAAGATGTTTGCTTATACGTGAGGGTTTTTTGGCAAGCATCGTTGCTCTGACAGGAGGTTAAGAATGTCGGATGCCAAACAGGAGAAGCCCAAGCGCAGATTCCATCTCCAGCTTCCCCATGTGTACACCATCGCGTTCATGCTGATTGTGTTCTTCGCGGTGCTCACATGGATCGTCCCATCGGGTCAGTTCGACCGTCAGACCATTCAGACGGCCGCGGGCGAGCGAGAAGTCGCCGTAGCCGGAACGTACCAAGAAGTCGACAAGGTCTACACCGATTCGGAGACGGGGGAGACCGTCGATCTGCGACAGGGCATCGATGCCGTCCTGCAGGCTCCCGCCAAGGGCATCCAGGCTGCGGCCGATGTCGTCGCGTTCGTCCTGCTGATCGGCGGATCGTTCGCCATCGTCACCAAGACCAACGCCCTAAACGCCGGTATGAGCCGCGTGATCAAGAAGTTGAAGAACAAGGACATCTTGATCATCCCCATCTCCATGGTCCTGCTCTCGATCTGCGGCACCACGTTCGGCATGTCCGAGGAGGCGCTGCCGTTCTACGCGATCTTCATCCCCATCATGCTGAGCATCGGGTATGACTCCATGACCGCATTCATCATCTGCTTCCTCGGCCCCAACCTTGGTTACTGCGCATCCACTATCGATCCTTTCAACGTGCTGATCGCCCAGGGCGTTATCGGCATCGAGGGAAATCCCCAGCTTTGGCTCCGCGCCATCCTGTGGGCCATCTTCACCGCCGCGGGCATTTTCTGGGCCATGCGCTACGCGCGCCGCGTCAAGCTCGATCCCAAGTCCTCCATCACCTATGAGGACGATAAGCAGAAGCGCATCGAGTTCTCTGTCACCGACGCCTCTATCGAAGAGGAGTTCACGCTTCGCCACGAGCTCGTCCTCATTGATTTCGCGGTCGGCATGGGCGTTATCGTGTGGGGCCTCGTTACCCAGGGCTGGTATATGGACGAGATCTCTATGGTGTTCCTGGCCATGGGCCTTCTTGCCGGCATACTCGGCGGCTTGGACGAGAAGACCATTGCGGAGGAGTTCGTCCGCGGAATCGCCGACTTCGCCTACGCAGCCTGCATCATCGGTATCGCCCGCGGCATCCTGGTCGTTGCAGAGGGCGGAATGATCATCGACTCTATTCTTAACTGGCTCGTCGGACTCCTTGCGGGCGCTCCGTCCTTCATCTATACCACCTTCATGTACATCGTCCTCGGCCTGCTTTCGCTGCTGGTTCCTTCCAGCTCCGGCCTCGCTGCACTCACCATGCCAGTCATGGGCCCGCTGACCGAGCTTATGGGTCTCAATCCCGAGGCTGCCGTCACCGCTCTGCAGTTCGCGAACCAGACCATCAACACCATCAGCCCCGTTGCGGGCATGACCGTCGCGGGTCTCGCCGTAGCGAAGATCTCCTTCGGGCAATGGTGGAAGACCATCTGGAAGTTCTTTATCTTCATGGTCCTGTTCGGATTGGTCGCGACTACGATCTCCGGCCTACTGCCGATGTAGGAGGTGCCCGGTGTTTGATCGTTCGCTAGTATTGCTGTCCCGCAGCATCTTTACCGGCCTTTCCGATGAACCGATCGACGGATATGTTTCGATTCGCGGTAATCGCATCGAATCCGTGGGCGCCTCTGATCGGGCTGCCGAATATACTGCGCATGCGGACGAGGTTCGCGACCTTGGCTCCAGAACCGTCATGGCAGGCCTTGTCGACGTGCACACGTTCTTTACCGGCTGGGTGCTCCGTCGCATCGGCGCCGATCTTATCGATGCGACCTCGGCAGATGATGTTTTCACCGCGATGTCGAATTGGAAGGAGGAGCGGCCCCAGGCCCCTATGGCGTTGGGCATGAACCTTCCGGAGACCCTTATGGGTGACGACTTGGTTGATATGTTGGACGAGAAGTTCTCATCCACGCCTGCCGTCGCCTTTACTGCCGGCGCGGAGACCTGCGTGCTCAACTCCGCCGCATCTGCGCGCTATGGTTTTACGCCCGAGGCTTGCTATGCCGAGATGATTTGGCACCTTATGCGCGATTATCTACCTCTTCAGGAAGTCCGCGATGCGTATGGCGACTACATGACCATGCTTAACTCCCGTGGCGTCACCGCCATCAAGGAGATGTGCTTTGACGATTATTACGGATTTGCGGACGAGATGTATCGCCGCGAGCAGGAAGGCGAACTTACGGTTAGGGTCGACATGATGAGCCAGCCCGTCGGGCATGGAGCCGACCTTGATTACGCCTGCTCGGCGCGCGACCGCTTCCAAGGAGACTTCGTCAGGTTCTCCGGCTTCAATCGCATGACCGATCTCGGCGTGTGGTGCGGCCTGGCCGAGATGATCGATCCCTACGAGGAGGGGGCCGATGCGGGTGCCGGCGGAAAGACCGTGGTCGAGGAGCCCGAATGGGACCTCATCTCTCGCGAGCTGTCCGAGATCGATGCCCAGGGATTCCGCTACTCCCTGCATTGCCAGGGGGATGGGGCCGTTCGCAAGACGATCGACCTGTATGAGCGGCTACCGCGTGATGAGTCGGGAAGGCTCGCTCGCAGGCATTCGATTACGGACCTTGAGAACTCCGATCCAGCTGACCTGGCGCGCATGGGCGCCATCGGCGGTATCTGCGAGGTCTATCCCCAGATCCTTACTCTTGATAAGCGCGAGGATTGCCTTTCGACCATGCGTCGCCAGATAGGAGAGAAGAGGCTCTCCCGCAGCTGGAACCGTCGCGCCATGGTGGATGGCGGATGTGTGCTGTGCTGCGGAACCGATCTTCCCCTCCTTATCCCGCATCTAGGAGATTCGATCTACAGCGCCTGCGGAGGGTACTTCGCCGACGGTTTGGACGTCAACCCGCAGAATACCGTTAGCGTTGCCGAGCTGCTGCGGGCATGGACTGCCGGGGGTTCCTACGATCTGGTTCGCGAGAACGATTTCGGCACCCTCGAGGCGGGCAAGCTCGCGGACATCTGCGTTTTGGACCGCGATGTGTTTGCGGTGGACCCCAAAGATGCCAGAGACATCCAGGTCTCGCTCACGCTGAGCGATGGTCGGGTCGTGTACGAAGATTGCTAGGAGAGGAGATGCCCAGCATGGATTTAAACGCTTCCGCGCCCCGCCTGCGTCGCGAGCAGGTCGCCGGCATGAACATTCACTACATCATGTGGTCGCTCGATTATTTCCTTGATGTTCAGCAGCGCCTTGGCTTCAAAACCATCGAGCTTTGGGCGGCCGAGCCGCACGTGACGCTGGACCACATGGGGTATTTCGAGGCCGACAAGCTTCGCCGCAAGATCGAGTCCCGCGGACTCTCCGGGAGCTCCCTGTGCCCGGAGAACGTGGTGTATCCGTGGCAGTACGCTGCCAGAAAGCCCCTCCACGCGCAGCGGAGCCTCGCTTACTTCAAGCACGGCATCGAGCTCGCCGAGGTGCTCGGCGCCCCGTATATGTCCATCAACTCCGGTTGGGGCGATTGGGACGAGGACCGCGAGGAAGCTTGGAAGCGCTCTGCCGAGCACTTGGCGATTCTTGCGGACTATGCCGGCGAGCACGGCGTGACCCTCTGCATGGAGAGCCTGAGGCCGGAAGAGAGCAACTTGGTGGTTACACTCGCGGATGCCAGGCGCATGCTTGACCAAGTAGCCAACCCGCACCTTACTCCAATGGTGGACACTACTGCTATGGGAGTCGCCGGCGAGAGCCTTGAAGAGTGGTTTGCCGAGTTTGGCGATGGTGCCATAAGGAACATGCACTTCATTGATGGCGACCCATACGGCCATCTGGTTTGGGGCGATGGAAAGCACAGCATGGACGATTTCGTGCGTGTCCTCAACGCGCATGGGTTCGAGGGCTATCTTGGCCAGGAGATCACCGATGGAAGGTATTTCGATGATCCCGCAGCAGCGGACCGGCGCAACATGGACGCCTTCGAGAGGTATTTTGTCGACTAGCGCGTAGCTCCCATTCGCGTGGGGCAGTCAACACGCTTGACGAGAAGACTTGCAGTAAACGTTGGCGGATTCGTCCGCCGTATCGAAAGGAAGAATAACAATGAACGCACATGATCTCATCGCCGACGCAATCGCCGAAAAGGGCGGTTTCGATAGCGTCTTCTGGGTTGCCTGCGGCGGCTCCCTCATCGACCTGCTGCCCGCCCATGAGCTGCTTAAGCGCGAGGCGACTACGTTTGCCAGTGAGGCGTATACCGCCCGCGAGTTCGATATCATGCGTCCCAAGCGCCTGGGCGAAAAGTCCCTTGTTATCGCTTGCAGCCACTCCGGCAACACTCCCGAGGTAATCGATGCGTGCTCGATCGCCAAGGCGGCGGGCGCAACCGTTATCGCACAGACCGACAACGCCGGCTCCGGCATCGATAACGGTGAGTGGACGTGCTGGGTATATCCGTGGGGCGAGGGAGTTCCGCAGGCGGAGGTACCCGCCGGCATCTCTTTGGCTCTCGCTGCCGAGCTCTTGGATCAGCAGGAAGGTTATGCTGATCTTGCCGATATGTACGAAGGCATCGCCAAGATGGACCGGATCCTGCCTGCGGCTCGCGAGAAGGTCAACGCCGAACTTTGCGACCGTTTCGCTGCCCTGTGCCAGGACCACAAGTTCCTGTATATCTTGGGATCCGGTCCCGTGTTTAGCCAGACCTATGGCTTCGCTATCTGCTCGCTTATGGAGATGCAGTGGCAGAGCTGCGCCTATATCCACTCCGGCGAGTACTTCCACGGCCCCTTCGAGGTGACCGAGCCCGGAGTCTTCTACTTCCTGCAGATGTCTTCCAGTGAGTGCCGAGCCATGGATGAGCGCGCCCTCGCATTCCTCGAGACCCATACCGACACTCTTATGGTGCTCGACGCCATGGAGTACGGCATGGACCAAGTACCGGCAAGCGTTCGCGCGTTCCTTGATCCAATCCTGTTCTACGCGATGAACTGTGAGCTGCGCTCCGCTCGCGGCAAGGTGTTCGACCATCACCCGGACGTGCGTCGTTACATGGGCATCGAGAAGTACTAGCGATTTTAGAACGGGGCGCGAAGCGCGTTGAGACGTGCGAATCCTCGCGCCTCTTCTGCTCGCCGTAGCCACGGCGGTTTACCTGAATGGAGATAACCATGGCAGCCTATCCTATAAGCGTGCTCGGCTTTGGAGACAACGTTGTCGATAAGTACGAGCATATCAAGACTATGTATCCCGGCGGCAACGCAGTCAACTTCGCCGTCTTCGCCAAGAAGCTCGGTGTCGATCGCAGCGCCTACATGGGAATCTTCGGATCAGATGAGGAGGCCGAGCACGTTATAGCATCGCTTGAGGACGAGGGCGTCGAGCTTCTTCGCTGCCAGCAGGTCCTGGGCGTCAACGGCGCCGCTCGCGTGACCGTTGACAAGACCGGGGACCGTATCTTCCTGGGCTCCAATGAAGGCGGCATACGTGGCGACATGCGCTACGTGATAGACCGCTTCGCCGCCGAGTACGTCAGCGGCTTCGATTTGGTGCACAGCGGCAACTACTGCTTCACCGAGCGCGAGCTCCCCAAGATCAAGGCTGCCGGTGTGCCTATCAGCTTCGACTTCTCCGATGACTCCACCGACGAGTACTTCGAGCAGATTGCGCCATTTGTGACGTACGCCTTTATGTCCATGGGCGACGCTTCCCTGGAGGATATCAAGGCGAAGCTCGAGTGGGTGAAGGCCCTTGGCCCTCAAATCGTATGCGCGTCGCGCGGGAGCAAGGGTTCCGTCGCCTATGACGGCGAAAACTTCTACGAGCAGGGCATCAAGCCCGTGGCGCCCGAGGAGCTCAAAGACGCTATGGCGGCCGGCGATTCACTGCTGACGGCGTTTTTGGTCACCTATCTTTCCAAGAAGAAGGCCGGCGAGTGCGGCGAGGCCGCAATTCGCGAGAGCTTGGACTTCGCTGCCGGTTTTGCGGCGCAGACCTGCAAGATCGAGGGCAGTTGGGGCCACCCGCTGGTCTACGAGAACTAGTTTTTTGTCGTGGCGGGGTGTCTTGGGGCGCCCCGCATTGCGTTGGGAGTCAAGATGTCCGTTCGTGCCTGCGCGGCAGGATTTTGCTGTGCCGATGTCTACCAGAATCTGGATCCCCTGGGTTGCATCCAAGGGGGCCTCTCAGGAGCGCTTCGAGGGGTGCTTCTTGAGTATATGAAGGCAAAAGGGATATGCAATCTTCATATACGGCCTTCTTTTAGAGGGCGTTGTCCTTACTCTTTCATCTCCTTGCTTCTGGACATTTTGTCTATAGGCAAGAGTCCATGGTCGAGACCATGGTGAAGTTCTGCGGCTAGTAATTACTGCATCACATATCTGTTGTTACCTGAGAGGCTCGCTTTTGCGGGCCTCTTTGCGTTGCTATGGAGCCCTGGCCTGTCGATAAATAACGCGCCCGCTTGCTGGGGAGCAAGCGGGCGCCGTTGAGCGAATATGTTTGCGGCCATAGCCGCTGCAGGTGATGGGTTGTCGACTAGTTAGTCGTCGTGTCGGAATCGTCACCCGAGGCAGAGCCAGAAAGCGAAACCGTCAGCGTGATCGTGCTGTCGGTGGACTGCTTGCCGGTGGGGGAGACGCCCGTAACGGTGGCGTTTTCGTTGCCGCTCACGGGGTTGCCGTTCTGATCGCAGAATGCGATGTTGTAGAAACCGGCGTTGTTGAGCGCGGTGACGGCGGCGGAGATGCTCTTGCCGTACAGGTTACCCGGGACGCTGGCCTTGCCGGACTTCTTGGCGATGACGACGGTGATCGTGGCACCGGGCTTCTGCTTGCCGCTAGGGTTCCAGCTAATTACGGTGCCCTCGGTAACCGAGTCGTTTTCCTGGTAGCTCACGTCGACGCCAAAGCCAGCCATGTCGAGAGCGTTGCGTGCCTGGGCCTCGGTCATGTCGGTCAGATCGGGGACGGAGGTGGTGTCAGGACCGCTGGAGACCTTATACGAGATGGTCGTGCCCTTCTCGACTTCCTTGCCGGCATCAGTGCCCTGCTCAAAGACCTGGCCTTCGTCGGCCTCGTTGGCCTCCTCGGTTGCGTTGCCCTTCAGGCCCACGCTTGCCAGCGCGGCCTCGGCCTGGTCCTTGGTTAGGCCGACGAGCTGCGGAACCTCAACTTTCTCGGAGGGCTTGGGGCCCTTGGAGATCACCAGGTTCACCTTGGAGCCCTTGGGCTTCTTAGTGTTGCCGTTGGGGGTCTGCTCGGCAACCTTGCCCTCGTCGACATCGTCGTTATAGCTCTGGTCGACAGTTCCGACCTCAAGGCCGGCCTCCTTGATCAGCTCGATAGCGGTCTGCTGGTCCTTGTTAAGCACATCGGGCACCGTAACCTGCTCGCCCCCAAAGAGCCCGGTGGCGAAGGCCACCACAACGCCAACCACGGCGATTGCGGCGACTACGGCGGCGATAATCTTGTTCTTGTTGGACTTGGGCTGATCGACCTCGTAGGAACCGGTGGAACCCGAGACGGCGCTGCGGGGGTTGGTCTGTCCGCTTACGCCCGATACGGGGCGAACCATAGCGCGCGTGGAGTCAGACAGCTCACGGGTCTTGGTAGCGCCCAGGTCGCCCGCGGCGCCAATGATGCGCGTGGGCTCGGAGACGTTGACGGCACGGCCCGACAGGTAGCTGTTGAGCACCTGACGCAGCTCGTCGGCGGTCTGGAAGCGGTTTGCCGGGTCCTTCTCCATGCACTTGAGGATGATGCGCTCAAGGTCGGCGTCGACACCGGAGTTGATCTGGCTCGGCGGAATAGGCAGCTCGTTGACCTGCTTGAGTGCGACCGAGATAGCGTCGTCACCGTCAAAGGGGACGCGGCCGGTGGCGCACTCGTACATCACGACGCCCAGCGAGTAGATATCCGAGGTGGGGCCGAGGTCCTGACCACGGGTCTGCTCGGGGCTGACGTAGTGGGCGGTTCCCAGCACGTTGTTGTCTTGCGTGAGGTGGCTGTTCTTGGCGCGCGCGATGCCAAAGTCCATCACCTTGATGTTGCCGTCGGGCAGCACCATGATGTTCTGCGGCTTAATGTCGCGGTGGATGATTTCGTGCTTGTGGGCGACCGAAAGCGCGGAGCTGATCTGCGAGCCGATCTGCGCGACCTTCTTGGGGTCGAGGGCGCCGTGGCTCTTGATGCCGCTCTTAAGGTCGGTACCGCGTAGGTACTCCATGACGATGTAATAGGTGTCGCCGTCCTTGCCCCAATCGTAGACGCCCACGATATAGGGGGAGGAGAGGCCGGCTGCTGCCTGGGCCTCCTGCTTAAAGCGTGCGGCGAAGGTCGCGTCGCCAGCATACTGCGGCAGCATGATCTTGACGGCTACCGTGCGGTCGAGAACCTGGTCCTGTGCACGGTAGACGGTCGCCATGCCGCCTGTTCCCACCTTATCCTTGAGGAGGTATCTTCCCCCGAGGACCCTCTGTTCCATTCCTGCTCCTAACATAACTATTCGCTCAACGATGTGTGTAGTACCTACGATGTGGCCGCTGGGGCCGTGTGACGCGTTGCCGCTAACCCTTAGGCCGCGGCGCGCCTCTGGTGTCCGATTCGATCATGGGCATCACGCTCCCTGTGCGGCAAGCGCCGCGGTCAGGACGATACCGGCGATCTTGGCGGCCTCGACGTCATGCTTGTCGAAATCCTCCAAGGCCACCGAGATGGCGACCGTGGGTGAATCGTAAGGTGCAAAGCCAACGAACATCGAGTTGACGTTGGTGCCGCCAGTCTCGGCCGAGCCGGTCTTGCCGGCGACCTTGACGCCGGGGATTTGGGCATCGGTGCCGGTGCCGGACTGGACGACGGCAAGCATGGCCTGCTTGACCTGGTCGGCCGTGGCGGAGCTGACGGCCTGACCAAGCGAGCGGGACTGCGTGGTCTTGACCACGGTTCCGTCCGGGGCGAGTACCTGGGCTACAAAGTACGGGTCCATGACCACGCCGCTGTTAGCGATGGCGGCGGCAATCACGGCGTTTTGCATGACGGTGGTCTGCGGGCCGGGCGTGTGGTCCATGCCGACAGGCTGGCCGGCGCCGGCCCAGGCGGTCTCCCACTCGGTCATGAGCGACGGGTCGGCCATGATGGAGGCCGCGGAGGTCAGGTCCTGGCCGAGCTTTTGGCCGTAGCCAAAGGCGTTGGCAAACTGCACGAGCGTGTTTGCGCCAACTTCGTTTGCCACCTGGCCGAAGACGACGTTGGAGGACACGGCAAAGGCCTGCTGCAGGCTGATGGTGCCGTAGCTCTCGTTGGCAGAGTTGATGACCGGTGCGTTGCCGATGTCCATGGAGCCGGGCGCCTGGTAGGTGCTGGTAAGGCTGGCGGTACCGGTCTCGAGTGCCGCGGAAAGCGTAACGACCTTAAACGTTGAGCCCGGCGTGTACAGCGCGTCCATGGCGCGATTGTACATGGAGCCGTCCTCGCCGCCGCCCGCCTGCAGCAGGGCGTCGATGTTGGTGTTGTCGTAGGTGGGCGAGCTGGCACATGCGAGCACCGCGCCGGTACGCGGGTCGATGACCACTACAGCGCCCTTAAAGCCCTTGAGCGCCTGCTCAGCAGCCGTCTGGATGCGCGAGTCGATGGTGAGCTTGGCGGTGTTGCCCGGCTGGGTTTGGCCCGCGAGCGACGCGATGGCGTTGTTCCAGCTAGAGTAGTCCTTAGAACCGGTGAGCGTGTCGTTCATGACGCTCTCGATGGCGGTGGTGCCATACTGCTGGCTCACGTAGCCAACCACGTGCGCTGCCAGGTTACCGTTGGGGTAGGAGCGTACGTAGGTGCCGTCCTCCTGCTGCAGCGACTCGGCCAGCGTCACGCCGTCGGACGTGATGATGGAGCCGCGCTGGATGTACTTGGAGCGGGCGATGGTGTGGTTGTTGGTCGGCATGTCCTGATAGTCCTTGGCCTTAATGACCTGGACATAGGTGAGGTTGCCGATAAGGATGGCGAACAGCGCCGTAAAGGCGAGCACCGCACGGGTTAGACGGTTGGCGAGCGCCACGCGACCGAGCACACCGGATTCAGGCGTGTCGAGCAGGCGACGGCGCATGCGCGAGCCGACGGAATGGCTGCCGCTGCCGTAGGAAGACGAGGTGGCAAAGCGCGTGCCCGTCGGGGCGGCGGCAGATGCGACCTGATCATCGGTGATGGCGGCCATGGTGCCGGTGCCGGTAAGCTCGGCCTCGCGTCCGGTCGCCTCGTCACCGGCGCGCAGCAGGAGCGCGACGATGATAAAGCTCGCCAGCAGAGAGGAGCCGCCCTGGCTCATAAAGGGCAGGGTGACGCCGGTCAGCGGGATCAGGCGGGTTACGCCGCCAACGATCAAGAAGGCCTGGAAGTTGATGGCGGCCGTAAGGCCCGTGGCGCTAAAGGCAGCGAGGTCGGATTTAGCGCGGGCAGCCGTGGCCAGGCCGCGAACGGCAAAGAGCATAAAAAGGATGAGCACGGCGCCGCCGCCCAAAAGGCCCATCTCTTCGCCGATAGCCGAGAAGATAAAGTCGGACTCGACGACAGGGATGTTGTTGGCCATGCCGTTGCCGATGCCAACACCGACCAGGCCGCCATCGGCAAGCGAGAAGAGCGACTGGATGATCTGGTAGCCCTGCCCCTGGGCGTCCTTAAACGGATCGACCCAAACTTGGAAGCGCACCTGAACGTGAGACAGGAACTTGTAGGCGCCCACGGCTCCGACGGCTAAGAGCGCAAGGCCGATAACGACATACGAAAAGCGCCCCGTGGCAACGTAGAGCATCAGCAAGAAGATGGTGTAGAACAGCACGGCCGAACCCAGATCGCGTTCGAAGACGACGACGAGCAGGCACACACCCCACACGGCAAACAGCGGCAGCAGCAGTCGCAGGCGAGGGATCTTAAAGCCCAGGATCTTGCGGTTGGAGATGGAGAGCAGCTCGCGGTTCTCGGCCAGGTACCCGGCCAGGAACAGCACGATAAAGACCTTGGCGAACTCGCCAGGCTGGATGGTAAAGCCCGCGATGCGAATCCACAGTTTGGAGCCCGAGATCGTGGTGCCGATAAAGATGGGCAGCATCAGCAGGATGATGCCGATAATGCCAAAGGTGTACTTGTAGCGCATGACCACGTCGAGGTTTTTGACCAGTGCGAGCGTCCCCACCATCAGGGCCACCGAGACAAACAGGATGATGAGCTGTGAGATGGCGAGAGCGGGGGCGAGACGCGTCACGAACGTGATGCCGATGCCCGAAAGCACAAAGACAATGGGCAGGATGGCGGGGTCGGCACCGGGCGCCAAGATGCGCACGGCAATGTGGGCCGCGGCAAAGGCGGCAAAGAGGCCGATCGGCACGGCGAGCGTCTCAAAGGAGATGGCGGCGCCCGCGGTGAGCACGTACATCGCATATAGCAGGATGACGGGGAACGCCGAGGCGATGAGCAAGAGCAGCTCGGTGTTGCGGCGACTCATAAGCGGCACTCCCTTTCTAATTCTTATCGGAGGCTTCGGCCTCGGCGGACTGTTCGGCGGTTTTCTCGGAATCTGATTCGGAGGTCGATCCCTGATTGGTGTTGTCGCGAATCGTTTGCGCGTCGATCACCTGGCGGGTCTGCTCCTCGTCGATCTGGTGGCGGTACTTGGATATCGTGTCCTGCGCATCGTCGACACTTGTTTGCGGAATGCCCGCCTTGAGGCGGTTTTGCGTGTCTTCGGGCAGGTCGGACAGCTTGATGCTGGTTTCGCTTTCGAGCCAGTGGAGCTTGAGTCCGAGTGGCTTGCCGGGCAGGCCGCGCCAGACGGCGACATTGCCCTGGTAGGTACCCAGGTAGTACGAGCCGGTGACACCCGTGTAGGCCCAGATGCCAGCTGCCAGCACAAAGACGAGGGCCAGAATGGCGGCGATAGTAATGTTGCGGCGACGCACGCGCTGCGCCTCGCGCATAACGCCATCGTCAACCAGGTCAACGACTACTACGGTCACGTTGTCGTGGCCGCCGGCAGCAAGCGCCGCGTCCACTAGGTTGTCGACGCAGATTTGCGCGGTTGAGGACTGCGTGGCGATGTTCTCGATATCGCTATCGGGAATCATGCTCGAAAGGCCGTCGGAGCACAGGATCAGACGGTCGCCTTCCTCGATATGCAGAGTGAAGTGGTCGGCATACATGGCGGGGTCCGAGCCCAGCGCACGGGTGATGACCGAACGGTTGGGGTGGACGCGAGCCTCGTCTGCCGTAATCTCGCCAGCGTCCACGAGTTCTTCCACATAGGAGTGGTCGCGGGTCACGCGGATGAGCGTGCCCTCGTGGAGCAGGTAGGCGCGCGAGTCGCCCACGTGGGCGATGGCGAGCGTGTCGTTTTCGATATAGGCGCAAGTGGCTGTGCAGCCCATGCCAGGCTTGCCCAGGCCGTTCAGGGCCGCCTCGATTACGGCGGCGTTGGCTGCCTCGACGGCTGCGGCCAGGCGTGCTGCGTCGGCGGACTGTGGGGCCGTCTTGGCTATAGTCTCGACAGCGATAGAAGAGGCTACCTCGCCGGCGGCGTGACCACCCATGCCGTCGCATACGCAAAAGAGCGGCGACTGCACCAGGTAGGAATCCTCATTGTGCGGGCGCACGCAGCCAACGTCGGAGCGGGCGCCCCACATGAGTTGCGTGGTGGTGCCGGCATCATAGGTCGAGTCGGTCTCGATGCGTTCCTCGGTCAGGGGCTCAAAGCTCATGGTCGAGCCGGGGTCTTTGAGCTTGGCCTCAACGGCGGCAACGTCGATTTCGGCTGTGTCACCGGGAGAGACGGTGTCGGTCTCGGCGTTTGATTCGGAATCGCCGGTGTCCGGGGAGTCGGGCTCCTCGGACACGCGGGCGGTCGACTCGTCATCTTGCGGGCTGACGTCTATAGGCTCGGGCGACGGCGTAGACGCGGGCGCAACCTCGGATGCCGGGGCTATGGGAAACGCCGGCGCGGCGGGCTCGGGTGCCGCAAACACCGCAGCGCTCTCGTTGATTGCCGCGGCGACGGGCTCTGCAAAGTGAGCTGGCGCCGGGGTTGCTTCGGGCGCTGTGGGCTGTTCCGCAGCATGTGCGCCGATGGGCGCCGCTGCGGCATCATCTTCGTCCTCGTTATCGGCGAGATCCGAAATATCATGCGTTACATGCGAAAGAGGCAGGGAGAACACGGTGTCCTCGGGCTCCACGGGTGTGGAGTCCGCCGGAGCGGCGTGGGCCGGTGCAGCTGCGGCCGCAGCCGGTGCCTCGGTCATAGTTGCGGACTTGTTCTCCTCGTCGATCATCGACGGTTCACCTTCATGACCACATCGCCAATCTGGACTTCGTCGCCCTCGCGCAGCGTTGCAGGCTCAACAAGCTGGCGGCCGTTGACGAGCGTGCCGTTAAGCGAGTTGAGGTCCTCGATGATGAGCGCCGGGCCCTGCAGCGAAAAGCGCGCATGCGAGGCCGAAACGAACGGTTCGTTGATGCAGATGTCCGAAGATGGCGAGCGACCGACGATGACGGGGCCGAGCATGTCTACGTGGATGCCGCGGATACCGCGCGGACCCTTGTCCACATCAATCGTCCAGATAGCCGAGTCGCGGCGCTGCCCGCGCACAAGTCCCACGCCGGTCTTCATGACGGCGAACAGGAAGATATAGAGCAGGGCGACCAGGACGATGCGGCCTGCAAAAAGGACGATATCGATGTTCATAAGCGACTATCCCCTAAATTCAAAGGTGCTCAGGCCAAACGTCAGCAGATCGCCGTTGCGCAGCGGGCAGCGCGTAATGCGGCGGTTGTTGACGAGCGTGCCGTTGGTGGAATTGAGGTCCTCGATCGACCAATCCGAGCCCGTAAAGGTGAGCTGGGCGTGGCGGCGCGACACGTTGGGGTCGCGCAGGGCAATGTCGGAAACTGAGCGCTCGCGACCGATGGTCACCTGTGCGGAGGTGATGCTATGGCTCTCGCCGCTCACGACGTCGACGAGCTGGGCGAGCGGGCGCTGCGGGGCGCGAGTGCTCGCCATGTTGGAGGCGATGCCGGCTGCGGCGCCTAGGCCCACGGCGGCACCGGTCGCGGCGGCTCCGCCCATGCCGGCAAGCGCGTCGCGCGAGACGGTCTGCGGCACCGGGATGGGTGCGGCGGCGGGGTCGGGGACGCTAGGCGCGAAGGGGTCTGCCACGGCAAGCGGGTCGGGAGCGGCGGCGCGAGGCGTCGGCTGCTGCTGGGGCATGGCGGCGGGGCGCTGCTGCTGCGGGGCAGCAAACTGCTGCTGGCCGGCGCGCGGGGCGCTGGCGGCACGGCTTGCCGCGGAGTTGTTCTGGCCCAGGCCGTTCTGATAGGCGCGCTCTTCTTCGTACAGGCGGCCGAGCGTGGGGGCATCGACGTTCTCGGCAAAGACCGAGAACTTGCCGGCGCGCAGCTGCGGATCGATCATAAAGCGCACGAGGGGCTCGCCGACAAAGACATAGCGGCGCTTTTCGGCCTGCGCCTTCACGAACTCGCGGACCTCGCGCGAAAGCTCGGGGTAGAACGGGGCGAGCATGGGATCGTCGTCGGCGGCGATAAGGATGGTATAGAGTGCCGGCGCCGTGTTGACGCCGTTAATCACCAGAGTCTGATCCTCCATGTCGCGAGCGGCCTGCTTGGCAAGCTTCTTAAAGGAGAACGGGGCACGGGTGGCACCGAAGATGCCGGCCACGTGGTCCTCGAAGATGTTCAGGAAGTTCACGAAAGATCACTCTCCGTATAGGTTCTTTGGTATCCGAGCAAATATAGGCATATCCCAACGATTATAGAGGATAGGGTTCCCGCAACCGCCGCCTTGGCGACGACCGCGGCTGCAAGGCTGGCAATTTCCATATGGTGTGCAAGACAGGACGCCGCTGCGCAGCCGATGCCGGTGACAGCGATTGCGGCGATTGCGGCAAGGTTTGAGCCCTGATTGGCACGCTTGGCATGGGCATTGAGCAGCGCAGATGACGCCGCGGCAGTTGCCGCGACCAGCACAAAGGCAGCCCAAAGGAGCGGGTCTCCCAGCGCTGCGGCAACGTTACCGAGCCCCAGTACGCCTCCGGCTGAAAGCGCGACTGTGGCCAGACGGGCAAAAAGCGCGCCCATGCCCGTTGCCGCGGCGGCGCTTGCCGGGCCGAGCCAAAATGACGCGACGCCGGCGGCGACCCCAGCTGCCAGGAAGGTATTGCCGGTCAGACAGCCAAGCGCGAGTGCACAGGTGAGCGTGGCGCTCGCGGCAGTCTCGGTGCGACCCCAGGCGATCCACCAACCGGACATGGCGGCGGCAAAGATCACCGCGACGGGCAGCATCGACAGGATGCCCTGTGCCTGCATGGTGGCGTTGGCCATGAGCACCAAAAAGCCCACAGCCGAGATGGCCGAGCCAATCTGGGGGGCCAGGCCAGCCGCCACTCCGATCGCGATGGCCGCAATGACCAGGCCGGGAAGCGCCGCGACCCCGGCCGTTTGCATCAGCAAAAAGCTAAAGGTGCCGCACGTTAGCGCCGAGATAGTGCGCATGGTGTAGTCGCGCGCATGGCTCCAGCGCGTGCCCGCCCAGCCGAGTGCGGGGTCGACCTCGATGGCGTCGTCCTCGTAGTGCGACGGCTCG
The DNA here is from genome assembly GCA_018382125.1 of Collinsella sp. Lineage (GTDB taxonomy): Bacteria > Actinomycetota > Coriobacteriia > Coriobacteriales > Coriobacteriaceae > Collinsella. The sequence goes on along the minus strand of JAGZQO010000004.1, from coordinate 44,148 downwards.
ATATCGTCGAGCTCCTGCTCGTCATCCGAAAGTTCGCCAACCATTTGCTCCAGGCTGCGACGGCCTTCGCGCACGCTGCCCAGACCGGCAAGGAGCTGGTCGCAAAATGTCTCGACGCTGCTGGGGCGGTCCTGCGGCATGGGGGAGAGCGCGCTCATGAGCGCGGCCTCGGCTCCCGGGGGAAAGTGTGGTATCAGCTCGCTGGGATAGGTGGCGCCGCCGATGATGCGGTCGAGCGAGTCGGCGGGCGTGGCCGCCATAAAGGGAGCGCTGCCGCACAGGCCCTCATAGATTACACAGGCGAGGGCAAAGACATCGGCGCGCTCATCGACCGTGCCGGTCTCGATATCGAGCTGCTCGGGCGGCATGTAGCCGATGGTGCCGCCGCGCGAGCCGCCAAAGCCACCGGCGGACGACAGTCGCGCCATGCCAAAGTCGGTGAGCTTTACATTGCCCGAGTGGTCGATGAGCACGTTGGCGGGCTTAATGTCCAGGTGGAGTACGCCATTACTATGGGCGAAGGTGAGCGCCTGGCCTAGGGCATCGGCAATGGCCGCGGCCTCGTCAAAGGTAAGTGAGTGACCGTCCACGCGGTGCAAAAACTCGGCCAGCGACATGCCATCGACATATTCCATAACTAGGTAGGCATAGGCTGTGTCGTGCGTAAAGTCGATGACCTGCACGATGTTGGGATGTTGAAGCATGGCGGCAGTGTGCGCCTCGCGCAGGACATCCATGATGTCGCTGGCGGGCATGCCGACACCGTTAATAAGGGGGATGCGCTTAATGGCGACGCGGCGGCGCAGGTGCGTGTCGCGGCAGATCTCGATGGAGCCAAAACCGCCGGTCGCAAGTGTCTCGAGCGGCTGGTACCGCTTGAGCAGCTCGCGAGAGCTGGTGCCCTCCAAAGGAACGTCCGGCGAGAACCGGGCGGTATGTTGCGAGAAAAGCGGCATGGCCAACCCTCGTGCGTTTAAAGTTCGTTTGCGAGCGGCGGGCGCGGGGCCGAGCCGTTCGCGGTGGCATAGATGCTGCTAGTGTAGCACGCTCGGGTGCATGGGGAGGATAGCGGGATGCGAGGCTGCCCGTCTGGCTTGGCCTTAGCGCTTCTTCTTGTTCTTCTTCTGCTTGCGCTGCTTGCCCTTGTTGTCCTGGGGCTTGTCGCCCTGCTTGGCCTCGGCGGCGGCCTTCTCGGCCTTCATTTTCTTCTTCTTGGTCTCGATGCGGAGTTTTTTGTTGATGCGCGCCTTGAGGAAGGGACCGAACTGCTCGGCATCGCCACGGACGAAGGTGTCCTTGGGGATCGTCACGCCCTGGTTGGCGAACATGGCCACAAAGATGCGCTCGCCGTCGAGTACGTGGTCGAGCTTGTCAAACGGGAAGAACTGCGACTTGCCGCTCTTGCCCCAAACCATCAGGCCGTCCTCGTTGGCGGCGACGCGGCGATAGCGGCCACCCATGGACTCGTCGGCCTCGACGGCGTCGATAAAGTCGCGGGCGAGCGTGTGGTGCAGGTTCTTGCTCCACCAGGCCAAAAAGGCGCCGAACACGATCAACACGACGCCGAACTTGATCCAGCTGCCGCCGGCCACCAGCATGCCGATGCCGATGAGCGCGGCAACTGCCGCGGCGACATACAGCGAGCCGCGACGCCTGGGCGAGGCGACCAGGCGGGCGAAGTCGGTGACCAGGTCGTTTTCGTACTGGTACTCGTTGAGGTACAGGATGCCGTCATCGGCTGCGGCCTGCTCCTCGAGCGCGACCTCGACCTGGTCGGCTGCTTCGGAGGGAACGAGGTTGCTCTCTGCGTCTGCCATGCTCTTTGGACTCCTATCGCGGCGGGCTCGCCGTACGGGTTATTATGGAATGCAGTATGCCGTGCGACCGCATGGCCGCCGCGGCAACAAGACTCAGTATACCCGGGGGAGCACCCATGGAATCGTTGTACCGAAAGTATCGCCCGCTCACCTTTGACTCCGTGGTGGGCCAGCAGCATATCGTCTCGACGCTCGAGCACGCCATCACCGAGGGGCGCCTGTCCCACGCCTACCTGTTCTGCGGACCGCGCGGCACGGGCAAGACCACCATGGCGCGCATTCTGGCCAAGGCGCTGCTGTGCCGCAATGCCGAGGCGGCGCGCGCCGAGGGTGCAAGCGGCTGCATGCCCGACGGTACTTGCGAGGAGTGCGAGCTCATTGCCGAGGGTAACCACCCCGATGTCTACGAGCTCGATGCCGCAAGCCGTACCGGCGTGGACAACGTGCGCGAGGAGATCATCAACTCCGTCAACTTTGCCCCAGTGCGCGGCAAGTACAAGATTTATATCATCGACGAGGTCCACATGCTCACGACGGCGGCGTTCAACGCGCTGCTCAAGACGCTTGAGGAGCCGCCGGCACACGTGATCTTTGTGCTGTGCACCACCGACCCGCAAAAGATTCTGGAGACCATTCTCTCACGCTGCCAGCGCTTCGATTTCCACCGCATCGGCAACGAGGATATCGAGCATCGCCTGTCTTACGTGTGCGAGCAGGAGGGCTTCGATTACGACGACGAGGCACTCGCCATTGTGGCGCGCCATGCCAAGGGCGGTATGCGCGACGCGCTTTCCACGCTGGAGCAGCTGAGCGTCTTTGGCAACGGTTCTGTGCATGCGGACGACGCCCGCTCGCTTTTGGGCGAGGTTTCGGACCAGATTCTGGGCGAGTTTTCCCGCGCCATTGCCGATCGCGATGTTGCCGAGCTCTATGGACTGATCCGTGCGCAGGTCGAGGAGGGCAATGACCTGCTGGAGCTGACGCGCGACCTGGTGGCGCATGTGCGCGACGTGTACGTTGCCTGCGTTGCCGGTGCCCGTGCCGAGCTGTTTGAGGGCGGCTCCGAGCAGGCCGAGGCGCTTGCTGCCGAGGCCGCTGCCTTTGGCGAGCATCCTGCCGACCGCCTGGCCCGCGTGCTGACGGTGCTCGACGATGCCGCGCTGGAGATGAGGGGCGCGAGCGACGTGCGCCTGGTGCTTGAGATTGCCTGCACGCGTCTGGCACGTCCCGAGGCTGATTTAACGATTGAGGCATTGGCCGAGCGCGTGGCACGTCTGGAGGCCATGGTTGCCAACGGCGCCGTGCCGGCGAGCGTGGCCGCTGCTCAGGCCGCCGCGCCTGCAGCATCCGTACCCGCTGCTGCCCAACAGCCGACGCTCATTTCGGGCGCCCGTGCTGCCGCTCCGGCGGCATCCGCTGCCCTCGCTGCTACGTCCGCGCGCCAGGGTGGCATGCCTTGGGACCGCGGCGCTGCTGTTCCGGCTGCCCAGCCTGCTCCCCGTTCTGCGTCCGTGTCAGCTTCCAAGTCTGCAGCGCCTGCACCTCAGCCTGCGCCGACGTCGACGCCTCAGCCCGTTGCTGCCCCCGCGCCTGCCACCGCTCCGGCACCTAAGCCCCAGTCTAACAATGCCGCCCAGGTTGCCGCCGCCGGTGCTGCCGAGACGCCCGCGGTCGAGGATGCCGGAGAGCTGCAGCGCAAATGGGCCGAGGTCGTCGAGCGTGTCAAGGCGCGTCAGGCTTCCTACGCAGGGCTTTTGCTCAACGCCCGCGCCACGGCCGACGACGGCTCCAAGCTCACCGTCTCGTTCCCCGCGGGCTCGACCTTTGCCATCAAGATGCTCGGTCGCGCCGATACGCAATCGGTGGTCCTGCCGACGGTCTGCGCGGTCTTCGGTCGTCGTACCGTCGACTATGTCTTGGATGGGGGTGGCACGCCGGCTCCTCAACATGAGGAGCATTCTCCATCTGCACGGGCTGCGGCATCTGCGGACCCGCAACCCGTGTCCTCGGCGGCCCCTGCATCCTCGAGCGCCAGCGCGCCGCAGCGGCAAGCGACACCGGTAGCGGCGTCGACCCCGTCGGCGCCTAAGCCCGCGGCGCCCAAACCGGCTGCTCCGACACCCGTGTCCAAGCCCGCCTCGCCCGCGCCCAAGTCGTCTGACCTAGGCAAAGCCCCCTGGCTACGCTCCGACAACCCCGCCGGCGCTCCTGCCACGGGTAAGCTCCCGACCGAGCCCGCACCCCGTGCGCCCGAGCGCTCGGCTGCCCCCAAGGCTCAGTCTGTCGCGCAGTCCGCGCCGTGGGAATCCGAGCAGGTGCCCTACGACGACGCCATGGTCGGCGGCTTTGCCGGCGATGCGAGCGGGGACGATCTTCCTCCGTTCGACGTGCCGGGTGCGGCGTCCGCGCCCAAGTCCGCTGCAGCTGCCCCCAAAGAGGGGGACGCCCCCGCTGCCCCTTGGGAGTCCAACCCCGGCGCCGGCAGCCCCTTCGGCCATCAGGGCGCAGCCCCGAGCATCCCGCAGACCGAGGACGAGGCCAAAGCCCTCATCCGCAGCGTCTTTGGCCAGGCCACCATCTTCAAGCCGGTGGAGTAGCTGCGCAGGCGGGTATACTGCTCAAGAAGAGGACCCCTTGTCCGGGCGCATCTGTATTTCGGACATGTGTAGTGTGGTGCCGCGTATGTCGCATTTGAGCAGACAGGTGCGTGACGGTCGGCCTAGGATGCTGAGGTCGATACGATACGTCGCATGGCTGTCCGTGTACTCGACTTGCTCGGCGTTAATGGTTGCTCCGATTGCCAAATAAACGCCTAGCTCGGCATCGACAATCTTGAAGTCCTTTATCTTGACCTTGAGCTCTTGGTAAAGGGACGGGCTGTTGTAGTAAACGGTCCGGGTCCCGTCGGTGCACTCATCGGTCGCTTCCCATTTGACGACGGGCTGGTCCGAGCTGGCTATCAGCAGTTCTGCTCCAAAGGCTATAGCATGGGTGATGACAACCAGTAATGCCCAGCCGACAAAGAGATAGAGAACCACATATGCAACGGGGTGTTTTGAGCGGATGTTTTGGAGCGCGTCGGGGGCATTCATGGGGGCACCTCCAAATTGCTGTCTGTGACAATCAAATTATACCCTGCCATCATGAGCGCCGCCTCGAGCAGCGGTTCGGCATTTAGCTATTTAGTGGCGCACATGAAATGCCGGATTCGGCTCTACTAGATTGAGTGTGCGATATTATGCAACCTTGCATAATTCGACCTTGCATAATCTTTGAGTGCGGTTTGTATTGGAGGACATGTATATCGACTGAGGTAACACGTCCGCCCCGCTCTCTCGCCGCGCGCCGTGGTACGATTTTTGAGTTTGAAAGTCCCGCCGTGCTCCGGCTGCCCTTGCAGCTCGGCGTGCGGCCGCACGTAAAGGAGCCATCATGGCCGGTATGAACATGCAGCAGATGATGAAGCAGGCTCGCAAGATGCAGGAGCAGCTTGCCGCCGCGCAGGAGAACCTCAAGTCCCAGACCGTCGACGCCTCTGCCGGCGGCGGCATGGTCAAGGTGACCGTTAACGGCGAGATGGAGCTCGTCAACCTCACCATCGATCCCGATGCCCTCGATCCCGAGGACGTCGATATGCTGCAGGACATGATCATGGCTGCCGTCAACGAGGCCGTTCGCGGCGTCAACGAGCTCGCCAACAGGCAGATGGGCGCCATCACCGGCGGCCTCAACATCCCGGGCATGCCGTTCTAAGACGCGCATATATATGAGTGCCAACCATAGCCTGCAAAAATTGCTCGATGAGCTGGGTCGCCTGCCGGGCATTGGCCCTAAGTCGGCTCAGCGCATCGCCTATTACCTGTTGGAGGCCGACGCCGAGGAGGCGCGCCGCCTGGCCGAGGCCATCCTGGAGGTCAAGCAGGAGGTCCACTTCTGCAGCCGCTGCTTTAACTACGCCACGGCCGACGAGTGCTCCATCTGCCAGGACCCGATGCGCGATACCACTCGCATTTGCGTGGTGGGCGAGCCGCGCGACGTCCAGGCAATCGAGCGCACGGGCAGCTACCACGGTCTCTACCACGTATTGGGCGGCGTGATCAGTCCCATGGACAAGATTGGCCCCGAGCAGCTGCACATTCGCGAGCTGCTGGCACGCTTGGGCCACGAGGACATCCACGAGGTCATCATCGCTACTAACCCCAATATTGAGGGCGAGACCACGGCGAGCTACCTGGCTCGCACTATCAAGCCGCTGGGCGTCGAGGTATCGCGTCTGGCGAGCGGCCTGCCCGTGGGCGGCGACCTGGAGTATGCCGACGAGCTTACGCTTGGGCGCGCCATCGAGGCCCGTCGCACGATTTAGGTGGCGAGCCTGCTCCTGCCGTATGTTTTCCTCGCGACGCACGGGGTAGTCATAATTTTCCCGTGCGACTGTAAGTTTGTTGTGCAACAAAGATGCTTTGTATCCGCTTATCGCATGGATGCTTCCACTCGCATCCTTAATTTGCCCATTCGTTGCGCAACCTTTTGGGTTCGCTGATACACTCAAATATGGATTCGAATGAATGCGCCGCTCCCGAGCGGCGTGTTTTTGTTGGAGGAGAACGCATGCGGCCCGGTGGCACTCAGACAAAGCGCGGCGCCGCGGTGCGCATGCGACGCCGACTGGGCTTGGCGCCTCGGGCGTACGCGCTGCTGTCGTGCTCGCTGGTGCTGGTCATAGCTGGCGTTTCTGCCTATGGCATGACCGTGCCGTCCATGATACAGGCACATGCCGCACGCGAACCGCGCGTAGGGCATGAGGTCAAAAGTGACCTGGGCACCACGACTGGATATGCTTGGGCAAGTGTGGTCGCGCATATTGTGTTTGGCACTGACGACGCGGACGGCGCCGAGGCCCCGGACAACGAAGTCACGCTTGCCAATGGCAAAACCATCGTGCTCACCAACACCAAGATCATCGATCGGTTGTCCAACAATAGCGTGGCGGCAACGGTGAATAAGGTCGAGCAGCAGAAGGAGCAGGACGCCCAGCAGTCCGGAAAGCCCGGTAGCTCGGATACTTCTGGCTCCGGCTCGGATTCGTCGAGTTCGGGCGGCGGCTCTGGGTCGGGTTCCTCTGCCGGAGGGTCTGGAAACGGCGGCTCGACGGGCGGCAACACTGACAACGATGCAAACTCCGGTGGCCTTTCCGCTGCTGAGGAAGAGAGCATTCACAGTTGGCTTGTGACCAAGTACAACATGCTCGACGGCTATGTTTCTCGTGCCAATGACGCGGTCTCGACCTATAACTCTACGGGAGATCCCAGACCGTGCGACAGCCTGGTCGGGGAGATGTTTGTCATTCGAGCCGAGTTCGGTCGTCAGACATTCTCGCCCCGGTCAAAGTGGTATCAGCAGTATGCCAATCTGTGGGGCTGTTACACCAACCTATGTCAATGGGTCGGCCATTACGGCGATGATGACGTCGCGCTCGGTAACTTCAACAATAACGTGGCGGCGCTTGCCCTATGATGACCGATCTTGCATCCACCACACCACAATCGCTCGGTCGCGATCCCATGGTCGGCCTGCGCCTGGCGCGTGTCGACGGGTTTGAGCCGGCCATTGCGCTCGGTCAGGACGAACTGCCTGCCTATCTGCGTCGTTTTACGATGCTGTTTGCCGACGATGCCACCATGCGCCGTGGCGGTATCGGCCGCGTGACGCGTGCCGTCAACGCCCAAGGCGAGGCCGTGGCACTCAAACAGCTCATCTTGCCGACGCGCGATGAGTTTGACGACGATGCCGCCCATGAGTCGCTGGTCGCCAAGTTCAAGGCAGCGTTTCGCGAGGAATACGAATGCCATCGCGCCCTTTCGGGCCTTAAGGGCTTTCCCCGCCTCTATGGCTGGGGCGAGGTCGACGGTGTGCCTGCAATTGTCATGGAATGGGTCGAGGGCGAGACGCTTGCCCGCTTGCGTTCGCGACTCGCCGTGGACGATGCCGGACGCCCGTCGCCGCTTGTGGCGGCGCGTCTGGGTCGCGACCTGTTCGATCTGCTCTGCCGTATGAGCCTGGTGGGCGAGGGCTTTGTCCATCGCGATATCTCGCCCGCTAATATTATGGTGCGTACGGCGCGCCTGCCGCTTGACCGGCAGCTTGCCGAGGGCACCTTTGACCTGTGCCTGATCGACTTTGGCTCGTCGCTGGCGCTTGAGCCTGCGTCGGCCGTGGCCGGTACCGGCGGCAAGGCGTCGTTTACGGAGCGTTATGCCACGCTGCGTCGCGCGACGGTTGCCTATGCCCCGCCCGAGATGCTCACCGACGATATTCCCGACCTGCGCGCTTTGCGTATGTCGCCGGCGATTGACGTTTATGCCGCGGCAAGCACGGTTTACGAGCTCATTGCCGGCGTCGTGCCATACGAAGCCGCGCCGAGCACTTCGGGCACCTCGGGTTCGCGCAAAAAGACGCGCGACATTGCCAGCCCCTACCGTCTCAAGATGGACACGCGGCCCGACTATCCCATTGGTGCCCATGCGCCCGGTTGTGATTTGACTCAGCTGCTTCGTCGTGAGCCCGATGTGGCGCTCGCCGCGGCCGAGCAGGCCCAGCAGCTAGGGCTTGAGCCGGATTCCGAAGAGCTACGCGATGCGCTGGCGTTTGTCGATGCCCAGCTGTTCGACGTGGTGACGGCCTGTCTGTCCAGCCATCAAAAAGATCGTCCCGAGCCGGCGGCGGTCGAGGCGGCGCTCTCAGCGTTTTGTGACCACTATGCGCAAAATGTCGGCCGTTCGCTCCGCGGCGAGCCGCTCACGCCGTGCCCCATGGATGCGTCTGGCCGCGCGGTTCGTCGCGCGCTGATGGTCGGCGCGACGGTCGTCTGTGGCGTGGTTTGGGCTGTGATCGTGGTTTCGGCCGCGCTGCTGGCGTCGGGCGCTCGCGTGACGGCGACTTTGGGATCGCTCGTGTGGTCTGGGTCGCTACCGGGTATTATTGCCGCACTGGCGTTGGCGCTGCCAGGCATAGCCGGCGTTGCCGCGGGGGCGCTTGCGCGCGATCGGCGCTCGGGCTTCCTGCAGGGTGTGCTTGCGCTTTCTGCCTGCGAGGTTCCGGTGCTGGTTGTGGCTGCATGTAGCGTATTTTCCCAACGCGCCGTGATGGGCGGCCTTGTTGCCGCTCTGGTTGCAACCTATACGCTTACGTGGTTTTTGCTTGCGATGGGCTTTGCCTTTGAACTTCCCGTTTCGGCACCGCGACGCACAAAAGCCCAGATGGCGACTCCGCTTGCCGGTGGAGCCGCAGCTGCCCGTACTTTTGGCGGACCTGTCGAAGTATCGTCCGATTCTATTTCTACGACTAAGGAGGCCTAGGTCATGGCATCTCAAGTTGAGCTCACCCCATGCGGGGCCATGTTTGACATCTTTAAGCGCGCGGCGCATCTGAGCCATATCGAGCTGTGCGGCTTGGTGCTTTCGTCCCGTCCGCTCGCCGACGGCCGCAGCCCGCAGAGCCGAGCCGCCGATCGCTCTTGGGTTTCCCGCTTTATCGTTCGCGCGCCGGTCGGCACGCTTCAGCATCGCTACTTTGCCGAATACGGTACCTCGGCTGCGCGTATTATGTCGCAACTGGCCCTGCGCCAGCGCAATCCCATGGACTCCACGGCTGTGATCAATATGGTGTGCGGTCCTGCAGGTGAACCGATGGTACGCGCGCTCGAAGAGTGCCACCAGGACACGAATCTCTATCGCAACGCGCTCGATCGCCTGTCCCAGGCGGCGGAACTCATGCCCGCCGAGCGCGCCGAGGCCGTGCTGGTGCTGTTTGTCGCCGTCGGTTGTTCGGCGGATGTGCGGTCCTCGGTGAACTATGCCATCGACTACGCGCACGCGACCTGTGGCGGAGGCACCTCCACGCCGCGTTCGCTTGGCATGTCGATGACCGCGGGCGAACGCGAACCCGCCCCGGCGCACCCCTTGGGCTTGCTGCGCGTACAAAACAGTTTTGTCGTGAGCGCCCCGCGCTGGATTCAGCCGAGTGAGCAGGGTGTTGAGATTGGCGCGCTGGCCACTGGTGAGGGCGATATTACCGACGTCGGCGACGATGTCTCGGCCCGCCATGCCCATATCTGGTGCGATGCTCAAAATATCTGGCACGTCGAGGACTTGTCGTCCACCAACGGAACCGTGGTGGTAAACGGGGCCACGCGCGTCTGCATTCAGGTCGAGCCCGGCCGTTCCGCCCAACTCAATCCCGGCGACGAGCTCAAGCTCGGCGAATCCACTACCTACGCCATCCTCTTCGGTGCTCTCTAGCCGGCAGATGGGGACGTTTCTTTTCTGCCGGCACTTGGGGACACTCCTCGGCGCGCCAGAGCCAGTCGCCTGGGGATGGAGAGGCCATTTTGGCCCTTGGCGGTCAGTCGGGGCGAAACTAGAAGATCTTTCCGATTCGCGGCTGTTCATGCTTGTAGAGCATCTAAAACAATAGGATGTTATTCTGGAATATGCCGGGTGCGTGAACTTGCCTGTCTTAGCCTTAATAAGGTATAGGGGAGTTTGGCTCAGGGGTTCCGTCTTGTTCTTCAGCGCAGTATTGTGGGACAGATTTGCTGAGATTGGCGCCTTACACCGCAGAGCGCACGGAAGGCTCTCGATTTGTGTTCTGGCCCCAGAATACAGGGCCTGATACTTACCAACTGTGGCATGGATGTAACATCTGTAGAAATCAACCCTTTTGTTGTCGACCTTTGTAAGAAAAACACTGCCATCAACTCTTTGGATGACGAAACTAGGGTGCTTGAGGGGAGCCTTTACTCCCCTCTGAGAGATGACTCATGTTTTTCGCTTGTCGTTGTGAATCCTCCGTTACTGCCGATTCCGGATGAGATTCCTTATCCCTTCGTTTGAGATGGAGGACAATCGGGTCTGGATAAAACACTTCGTATTCTTAAGGGTGGCGATACGCATTTAGAGAAAAACGGTAAATACTGCTAATAGGGGTGACGACGATGGTGCAGGGGCGACCCGCGATGCTCTCATCAATACGTCGGATACTTGGGAAATCAGGTCTAGATGCATGTATGATGATGCTGTGTGGCTATTCAATTAATCCGCGTTCCGAATGGGTGCAGGATATAGCTGCGACATCGTATGCTTTTGACCCGGCGCGATACTCAGATATTTCTGAGGCGGTTGACGAAGTTTATACGCACTATGCCGCGCAAGGCGTTTCGGAAGTTTGCACATCTACGTTACGGGCTTAGGTTTCTTCAAGCGAGCAGGCCGGTTGCGTTATTTCGAGCGATTTTTCTAGTCTAGACGACAAAAGGCAAAGGATTTGATGGGTATAAAACGCGGACGTTTGTGGGCGGATGCTCAAATCTATTGTGGCAATCGGGCGGTTGAAAAAGATATTTCAACCGCCCGATTGCCAGGTTCGTCGGAGGAGATGTCCGATTCCGACTCTCTTGTAGGAAGAGCTTGAGATCGTATTGGCCCAAGGCAATCTTAAAGCAGTCTCATTGGCAAATCTTCGCTCCTGTTGTGTTGAGGTGTAAGGTATCAGTGATTGATGTTTTGTGGCGGGTAGATTGGGGCCTTCCTTGATTCGATGCGTTCTCTCGAGGTTCATCAGAGCAAAAGGGGCTTTCGTCTTCATTGCTATCACGGTGATTGGAACCGCTCTCTCCTATGCCATGCCATACGTGAACGGGAAATTCTTAGATTTTCTTCTCGGTAACCGCAGCGGAAGAGACGCCGTACTCTTCGCGCTCCTGGTTGCGTCAATAGGAGTTTTCTCCACCCTCTTTACTTATTTTGCAGGAACACTTTCCATTCGCATAACCACGAGACTTTCCTTTGATCTTCTCAGGGAGGCCGTCTTGCGTTTTGAAAGAGACGATTACTTGGTGAGTCGGACCATCGATCCAGCCTATACAACGCAACGGATTATTTCCGACTCCAGCGTGGTCTCATCCTTCGTTTTGGCGAATTTTATCAGTGCGCCGCTGTCCATTGTAGCCATTCCCATCGTATTGCTTATCATATGGTCAATTGATTCAACTCTCGCGGTGTTTTCCATCATTCTCCTCATCGTGTATTTCTGTGTAATTACTGGGTTGAGGAAACTCTTGTATAGGGTCACGTATGAGAAGAAAGAGGCGGACAGCGCCTTTTACGCCGCAATTGCATCGCAGCTTAATCAGATTCTCAACATTCAACTGACATCTTCGTACGGCAAGAGCGAACAAGCGCTCGACGCTGGGTTTAAGAGCTATTTTCCCAAAGTTTTGCGCTCCGGAAAGCTATCATATTCTCTGACATCGCTCGATGGTCTTTTCGCAGCGTTGTTTCAAGCGGTGATACTTGTTGTTTCCGGAGTACGAATCATTAACGGAACTATGTCAATAGGCGAGTACACTATCATCGGTACATACTTCGCGGTTCTCTTTAAGACTTTGAAAAGTATGATGTCATTGTTCAAATCCTATCAAGATGCCAAAGCATCATGGGATAGGACGGCTATCGCGACGAGAGAAAAGGAGAGATCGGGGTGGAATCGGACCGATTTAGCTAAACTCGATGAAATAAATGACATTTCGGTATCTGATTTGGAATTCTCGGTTGCCCTTCCAGACGGATCTGTCCGAGAGGTCCTCGGCGGGTTTTCTTTCAAGTTTTCCGGTCCTGGTACATATTGCATAGTTGGGGAAAACGGAAGAGGCAAGACGTCACTTCTTTACTTGATGCTCGGGCTATACTCATCGAAAGGCAAAGTAAAATACAACGGCGTGCCAATCGAAGAATGCGACTTGGATTACATACGTGCGAGAGAGATATCGTGCTGCCCACAGTCGTGCTTCGCGCCGGACGAAACGGTGAAAGAGCTGTTAGAGTATTTCGACACGCCCTTTTCTTCCTATCACCGGGGTGTAGATGGCCTACTTTCGCTGGAAAACAGCGTGAAGGAGTTGCTCGGGAAACGTTGCTCCGCGCTTTCGGGCGGTGAGCTGCGCCGAGTGTACTTATGGTCGGCGATTTCACGCAAGTCGTCAGTTTTGGTACTCGACGAGCCCACGACTGGGTTAGACGCTGTAAGCCGCGCCGAGCTTGCGGCCTATGTTAAGCGCAACAAGCAAAGCCAGCTGATCATCGTTGTCTCTCACGATGACGAGATGGTCGGCGCGGTAGAAGGGGTAGTGGATTTAGGCAGCATGTACCAGGGTAAATGATGACAAGCGTAGTGCTACCCAACTGGCAGAGATAACAAAAAGGCGATGCAGATGCACGTAGCATTCAGGCGGTTCGGACTCGGTGCCTTCACGCCATCGCAACGCTTTCAGATATGGTTCTCGTTCTCTTACTAAAGGAGACTTTAGTCTACGTCATCTTGTCGAGACAGAGGTGAAGCGAAGTGTTGTCGCGACGTATCTTATTCCAGGTGGCTCAGTATCAGCGTGAGAATCGCACCAAAGTGTACTTACGATTCTCGTGTCCCACGGACAACATGGGCTGAGCATTGAGGTTCCACCCTTTGCTGCAACTACACGGGGTTGGACGGCAATGAATATGCCGGGCCGCATACCACGCGCAGCGGGGGTCCATGTCCCAGTATGTTGCCTACAGCAGCCTCGATGTCCACGCACACATCATCTCTGCCTTCGCGTTCAATCCATTTGCCGGAGAGTGCGAGGGTTGCCAGGCCGTAGAATTCGAGCCGAACAAATGAAATGCGGTATCAGCGCATAGGATTAAACTGACGATTGCTTTGCACTGAGAATACGCTTGGAAAGCCGCTATGGGTGGCGGCCCGGGTTAAATAGAGAAGCCCGTCCGATCACTTTCATGTGGCGAACGGTCGGGCTTCTTATTCCACTTGCCAATGCTCGGCTCATATTGGAAGAAAGCTACGCTAATGTTTGCGTGACACTCCTATTTTCTCCGAAGAAAGAGTCGGATAATGAAGAATAGAATTAAAAAAGGTGCCAGATATAACGCAAGTATAAAGGCTAATCCAACGAGACCTTGCAATAATGGCATAACTCCTCCCAGACACGAGATTTTGGTATTTGTTCCCATCTTATTCTGAATTGGACCAAATAGTTCCTAGCCACAAAACTACTCGTCAACTGAATCGCACCAATCTGCTGGCAAAACACAGCTTGATTCTTTATCGACATAGCACCAATCCGCAACAGGGCACTCGGCGATGTCGTAAAAATTGCATATATCAACTCCAAGACAACAAGGCTCAACGGGAGGATGTTCATTTGAACCAACAGGATGGATATGCTTCATAACAGCTCCTCACCTTAATCCAATTAGAGACTACGTTTGATCAATGCCACAGTGATCTACAACGCAGATGCTGCCGCCATCCATGTCATAGTCGCAGTAATCGTATGCACCACAGCCATCTGCTTTATCATAAACAGTACAGATGTCAGTAATGCCCAAGAGGCAGTCAAAAGACATCGGCTTCACGCCTGCCTCGCCGCCACTTCCTGGATTAATCGGATGAATATGCTTCACGACTACCTCCCTTTGAGTGCAGAAAAACCTCAATATTGTGTATAACAAACCAAGATGTCTAGTTCACCATATTTCTAGAATGGTTTCGGCGAATGTAGCAATAAGCTTCGCAGACGGTAATCAGAAGAACGAACACCTCCACAATGGTGACAGCAATGCGCTGAACCGCTTATTCCGATACAGTAGCTTCTCGTTGATTTTTCTCCTGCGAAGATGAGTGGCGGGAAATAAGGTCAAAAGCCATCTCGTAGCACATTTTTCTATATTCACATGATGCAGGGTGTAGACTCTTGGGCAAGTAGCCGTGCTCGTCTGCAGCCTCCCAGCTACAGCCCCCACCACAGAAAGACCGAGCCCAACAGTCCGTACAGTCAATTCTTTTTTCGACACCCTGACTCCAGTTTTCAATATACCTAGTTTCGTCAATTCCGGTGACGATGTTGCCCATTTTGAATCGCATCATCCCGACAAACCTGTGACAGGGGTATACGTCCCCTTCGGGAGTCACGGAAATAAAACGCCTGCCAGCCCCGCATCCGACAAAGGCGATCCTGTTGCTCATAATCAAATCAACTGCAGTTTTCAATGTTCTAAACAAGGGCTTTTCCCCTTGATCAATCTGTTTGAGATATTGATCCGCCAAATCTATTAGGCCCGCCCTGATTTTGTTTAATGAGTGTTCGTCGAGTTTGATATTCTCATCGAATGAGCTCACGGGCGAGAAGTAAATCCTTCTGAAGCCCATCTCTTTAAACTGAAGATAGTCTTCAACAAGGTTACAGTTATTATTTGTTAAGGTCGCTCTTGCGCCGAAGGGGAACGACTCGGAAAAACGACGAACGTTTTTGTCGATATCGGAGAAAGAGCCGCCTCCCGTCTTATACGGGCGCGATGCATCGTGCTTGCATCCTGTACCATCGAGACTAATCAGAACAGAAAACCCGTGCTCCTTGAAAGAATTCACAGCAGTGTCATTCAAAAGCGTTCCGTTGGTCGTAATAGAATAGGTAAAGTTTCTATTGGGGTATATTCTTTTTGAATAGTCGACCGTTTTCCATATCAGCGGCTCGTTAATCATGGGTTCCCCACCAAAAAAGACGATCGCAAGCGTTTCGTTTTCCGATGAACTTGCGACGAGGTAGTCGACCGCCTTGAAGGCTATCTCGTCTGTCATCAGCAGAGGAGACGTTCCATAATCTCCTTTACCGGCAAAACAGTAACTACAACCAAGGTTGCATGCATGTGAAACGTGGAGTTCGATGGATCTAAGTTTTCGAGGCGTGTCTTTTGTTAAGAAAGTCCGCTCAGACAATCGTTGATACTCATCAATGTCGTCTTCAAGTTCTGCTATGGTCGTTTGGTCGTAGCCTTTCGCAGCAAGTGACTTTGTTAGCAACTTCGAGTTGACCGTTCTTCCCGATGCTTCAAATATGCGAAGCGCATCTTCTGATGCTTGGTCAACCTGAAAGCAATTGCGAGTGACCTCATCGAAGCAGTAACGACGATCACTTACTGAGAAAAAATGCATACGTTCCTCAATTTCATGCTGGACTGGCACTAACCTTGTTTATTGTTGCGCAGCTATAAAAAACCACCAGCGGGGATTCGGTGTGCGGCCCAATCGGACTCCCAAAAGGTTCTATTTGAGACTGGCAAGCTTTGTGTTGTTGGCACTTCGACAGCGCTCTTTATTCCAACATGGAGCCTCGCAGTTTGAGTCGACTTGCCTCTGGAAGGTCCGATCTTAACTTGATTTAGGATGAAAACAGATTACAGGCGCGCTCCTCTAGAAAGAAAGGAAACCAATCGCCGCCTTTCACCAGGAAAGTTTTTATAGCCCACCTCGAGCAAAATGAAAGATGCGAGAGCGATTGGGGAACAACGCGAATCTCCCCTTTTGGGTGGGAGCGAGCCTTCAGCCACCGGCGAACGACTCGCCCTGGTCAGAATCTGGAAGTGGTGCCGGGCCGCTTGGGCCTCCCCGGTGACTTCGTGGGGCTTACCTGCCTGACGTCGAGGAGTACATCCGCAAGATTCGTTCCCTATGCCGTTTGCTCTCACGCCCGCCTTAGTTCCAAGTCGGGCGAGCCGCCGCGCTCATGCGACCCGTGGCGGCGACACGTCGACGCCGCGCTCGCTGAGCACATCTTCGGTCGCGGGCGAGCACGAGGTCGCGCCGGCGCATCCGCTGGGACTGCTGTGCGTGCAAAACGGCTACGTGGTGAGCGTCCCGCGCTGGATTCAGCCGAGTGAGGAAGGCGTTGAGATCGGCGCGCTGGCAACGGGGGAGGGCGGCATCACCGACGACGTCTCGGCCCGCCATGCCCATATCTGGTGCGACGAGTCTGGCGCATGGTTTGTCGAGGACCTGTCGTCCACTAACGGCACCGTGGTGGTAAACGGGGCCACGAGTGTGTGTATTCAAGTAGAGCCCGGCCGCTCCGCCCAGCTCAACCCCGGCGACGAGCTCAAACTCGGCGAATCCACCACCTACGCCATCCTGCTCGGCGCCCTCTAGCCGGCAGTTAGGGACGTTCCTTTCCTGCCGGTACTTGGGGACACTCCTTGGCGCGTCAGAGCCAGTCGTCCGGGGATGGAGGGACCATTCTGGCCTTTGGCGGTCACCCGAGGTAAACCTTTACCGCCCGCCTATATTTGTCGAAATTACACTTAACGGCGGGGTACAATAAACCCGCATGCGGATTTCCGTTGCGGGCGCTTCCCATCGCCGGGGCGTGCCCGGGAGCATCCGGCATGCGGCCTTTGCGGCGCTCGGTCATGTGCAAGACGGGCGGTCGGGTCTGTGGGGCGCATCAGCTGCCCCTCGCCTCGGCATGTCTTCTCTCCACGCCACGTACCTGCTGCTGAGCCTGCCTGCCAGATGATTGGAAGCAACAGCGTAAATCCCATCACGCCAACATCCCGGCGATCGCCGGGGCCTGTATACCTATATGAGAGGAGAGGGGTATATGGCGCGTAAGTTTAAGTCTATGGACGGCAACGAGGCGGCCGCATATGTTTCGTATGCGTACACCGAGGTAGCGGGAATCTATCCCATTACGCCGTCCAGCCCGATGGCCGACCATGTCGACCAGTGGGCGGCCCAGGGTCGCAAGAATATCTTCGGCACCCCGGTCAAGGTCGTCGAGATGGAGTCCGAGGCAGGTGCAGCCGGTACCGTTCACGGTTCGCTGGGCGCCGGTGCTCTGACCACCACCTACACGGCTTCTCAGGGTCTGCTCCTGATGATCCCGAACATGTACAAGATCGCGGGCGAGCAGCTCCCGGGCGTCTTCCACGTCTCCGCGCGTTGCGTCGCTTCCCACGCCCTGAACATCTTTGGCGATCACTCCGACGTCATGGCCTGCCGCCAGACCGGTTTCGCCATGCTCGCCGAGGGCAACGTCCAGGAGGTCATGGACCTCTCGCCGGTGGCTCACCTTGCCGCCATCGAGGGTAAGACCCCGTTCCTTAACTTCTTCGACGGCTTCCGCACCAGCCACGAGATCCAGAAGGTCGCCATGTGGGACTACAAGGATCTGGCCGAGATGTGCGACATGGACGCCGTCCAGGCTTTCCGCGACCACGCGCTCAACCCTGAGCACCCGCACACCCGCGGCAGCCACGAGAACGGCGATATCTTCTTCCAGAACCGTGAGGCCTGCAACAAGGTCTACGACGAGCTTCCCGCCGTCGTCGAGGGCTACATGAAGAAGATCAACGAGAAGCTCGGCACCGATTACGGCCTGTTCAACTACTACGGCGCTCCCGATGCCGACCGCGTCGTCGTGTGCATGGGCTCCTTCTGCGACGTGCTCGAGGAAGTCATCGACTACCTCAACGCCCACGGCGAGAAGGTCGGCCTGGTCAAGGTCCGTCTGTTCCGTCCGTTCTCCATCAAGCACTTCGTCGACGTTCTCCCCGAGACCGTCCAGAAGATCGCCGTCATGGACCGTACCAAGGAGCCGGGTTCCATCGGCGAGCCGCTCTACCAGGACGTCGTCTCCGCTCTCTACGAGGCCGGCAAGACGGGCATCAAGGTCGTCGGCGGCCGTTATGGCCTGGGCAGCAAGGACACGCCTCCCGCGTCCGCGTTCGCTGTCTTCGAGGAGCTCAAGAAGGACGAGCCCAAGCGCGAGTTCACCATCGGCATTGTCGATGACGTGACCAACCTGAGCCTGCCCGAGGCCGAGGATGCGCCCAACACCGCAGCCCCCGGCACCATCGAGTGCAAGTTCTGGGGTCTGGGTGGCGACGGTACCGTCGGCGCCAACAAGAACTCGATCAAGATCATCGGCGACCACACCGACAAGTACGTCCAGGCCTACTTCCAGTACGACTCCAAGAAGACCGGCGGCGTCACCGTCTCGCACCTGCGCTTTGGCGATTCTCCGATCCGTTCGCCGTACTACGTGACCAAGGCCGACTTTGTCGCTTGCCACAACCCCAGCTACATCGTTAAGGGCTTCAAGATGGTCCGCGACGTCAAGCCGGGCGGCACCTTCCTGGTCAACTGCCAGTGGAGCGACGAGGAGTTCGCCGAGCACATGCCCGCCGTGGCCAAGCGCTACATCGCGAACAACAACGTCAACGTCTACCTGATCGACGCTATCGACCTGGCCGCCAAGGTCGGCATGGGCAAGCGCACCAACACGGTGCTCCAGTCCGCCTTCTTCGCGCTGGCCAAGGTCCTGCCCGCCGAGGACGCCCTGCAGTACATGAAGGACGCGGCTACCAAGTCCTACATGAAGAAGGGCCAGGCTATCGTCGACGCCAACCACAAGGCCATCGATGCCGGCGCTACCGCCTTCCGTAAGTTCGAGGTTCCGGCCGACTGGGCTACCGCCGAGGATGCCGCTCCCGTCGAGCTCTCCGAGGAGACCAAGTCCGCTATCGCCCAGCAGGTCAAGAACCTGCTCGAGCCCATCGATCGCATGGACGGCGACAGCCTGCCCGTTTCCGCCTTCGTCGATTGCGCCGATGGCCAGTTTGAGCTGGGCGCCTCCGCATACGAGAAGCGCGGCGTCGCCGTGGTCGTTCCCCACTGGGACGAGACCAAGTGCATCCAGTGCAACCAGTGCGCCTACGTGTGCCCGCATGCCACCATCCGTCCGTTCGCGATGACCGAGGACGAGGCTGCCGCCGCGCCCGAGGCTACCCGCACGCTCGACGCCATGGGCCCCAAGGCCAAGGGCATGAAGTTCACCATGGCTGTGTCCCCGCTCGACTGCATGGGCTGCACCAACTGCGTCAAGGTTTGCCCCAAGGGCGCCCTCGAGATGGTTCCCACCGAGCAGGAGATGGACCAGCAGCCCGTTTGGGACTACATGGTCGAGAACGTCTCCGAGAAGAAGGAGCTCATCGCGGCCAACGTCAAGGGCAGCCAGTTTAAGCAGCCCTACTTGGAGTTCTCCGGCTCCTGCGCCGGCTGCGCCGAGACCGCCTATGCACGTCTGGTGACCCAGGTTGCCGGCGACCGCATGTTCATCTCCAACGCTACCGGCTGCTCTTCCATTTGGGGCAACCCCGCTGCCACCGCTCCTTACTGCAAGGACAAGGACGGTCACGGCCCGGCGTGGAACAACTCCCTGTTCGAGGACAATGCCGAGCATGGTCTGGGCATGGCCGTTGGCTATGAGGCCGTTCAGCACAAGCTGATCGCCGCTACCCAGGACATCATCGCTGCCGATGGTCCGTCCGACGAGCTCAAGGCCGCCGGCCAGGCTTGGATCGACTCCGTCAACGACGCCGAGGCCTCCAAGACCGCTGCCGCTGCCTACGTTGCCGAGCTCGAGAAGTGCGGCTGCGACGCTTCCAAGGCGATCCTCGCCGACAAGGCTTACCTCACCAAGAAGTCCTTCTGGATTTTCGGCGGCGACGGCTGGGCCTACGACATCGGCTTCGGTGGCCTGGACCACGTCCTGGCTTCCGGCCACAACGTCAACGTCTTCGTCTTCGACACCGAGGTCTACTCCAACACCGGTGGTCAGGCCTCCAAGGCCTCGAACCTGGGCCAGGTCGCTCAGTTCGCCGCTGCCGGTAAGGTGACCAAGAAGAAGTCTCTGGCCGAGATTGCCATGAGCTACGGCTACGTCTACGTGGCGCAGGTCGCCATGGGCGCCAACCCGGCTCAGACCCTCAAGGCCATTCACGAGGCCGAGGCCTACGACGGCCCGTCCCTCATCATCGGCTACAGCCCCTGCGAGATGCACTCCATCAAGAAGGGCGGCATGCAGAACTGCCAGGCCGAGATGAAGAAGGCTGTCGAGTGCGGTTACTGGAACCTCTTCCGCTTCAACCCCGAGGCTGCTGCCGGCAAGAAGTTCTCGCTCGATTCCAAGGAGCCCGCGGGCGGTTATCAGGAGTTCCTGATGAACGAGGCCCGTTACGCTTCGCTGACGCGTTCCTTCCCCGAGCGCGCCGAGGAGCTCTTCAAGGAGAATGAGCAGGCCGCTATGGACCGCTATCAGCACCTGCTGAAGCTCAAGACGGTGTACAACGAGGCCTAGGTCTCCCACCGCAGGATCTGAGGGCTGACCTTCGCGGACGTCCTCGGACATGAAAGAACCCCCGCTGCGCACTACGTGCGGCGGGGGTTCTTTCGTCCTGCGGAGTGTCCGCGAAGGTCAGCCCTCAGATCCTGCTACGACTACGTCCTTGGATTGTGGGGCTGCATGAGGGACGTGGTTGTGGGGGCCTTTTGTCCCCGTCGCTGTTTCGCGGCGCGGCCGCGAAACCACGCGTTATTTTGGTTATGGAGGGGGCTTGGTTGTTGGTTCAGATGATCTAGAGAGATATGGGTGCAAATGAGAAATCGTTGTTGGGGTCGTCCTTTTCCATAAACTCATCGAGGCAGAATGTCATATAGATTGGAACGTACAGGATCTTGCCCTCTTCGCTAAGGTTTTCGTGGCTCAGCACAACGGCCTCGGGAATCTTGTACTCGCCCACACTCATCAGGCGATCGAGGGCCGCATGTGCTCGAACTTTCTTGCCCGATTTGACTTCGATTGGGACAACATGTCCTCGGGCGCCTTCGATTACAAAGTCGACTTCACCGACCTCACGTGTTTGGTAGTACCACGTATCTGCTCCGAGGGCAACAAGCTCCTGCGCGACCACGTTTTCATAGAGACCGCCGAGGTTGGGGGTTTTCATATCTAGATATACAGCGCGTGCCGTGCTACCGGGATATCGCGATGCGAGCATTCCTGTATCGGACTCGTATAGTTTGAAGGCGGCTGCCTTCTCTGTCCTCTTAAGAGGACTCCGGGCCTCCGTCACCTGGGGGACCATCAATCCAACGCCTGCGTTCACCAGCCATAGGAAATCCTGCTCGTATTTTTGAAGACGAGCTCCCTCGCCTAGAGACGAGACGATAAAGCGATGGGACTCCGCCTCAAGCTGAACGGGAATTTGCTCGAAAATGGAGCGAACGTTAAACGCTCGAGTCGATGCATATTTAGAGATATCGCTTTTGTACTGATCGACTAGCTGAATTTGAAGCTCACGCGTTCTCACGAGCGAATAGCCCGAATCGATATAGTTCTGAACGACCTCTGGCATGCCGCCGCAAACGATATAGGCTCTAAAGTTTTTGAGCATCGCCTCATGAATATAGTTTTCGACGGGACGTCTCTCGACAAGGCAGCTGCGAATGTCTGCAAGCACATTCTCGCTGATGCTGTTTGCCCAACAGAACTCTTCAAAATCCATCGGTCGCATAACAATGTGCTCGACATACCCCACCGGAAAAGAAGAGATCCCCTTAAACTCAGTCCCAAGCATAGACCCCGAGAAGACATAGCTAAAGCGTCCGTCCTCGACCAGCGCCTTCATAAGTGTAACGATCTGCGGATACTCCTGAATCTCATCGACGAAGATAAGCGTGTCTCCTTCAACAAGCGGTGCATCCGCAAGAAGGGCCACACGGTTGATGAAGTCAATGGAGTTCTTAGCGCCAACAAGTACGTCTCTTGCCTCGGCATCGAGTAGCAGATTGACCTCATAATACGAAGCGTAGTTGCTCTTTCCAAACGCGCGAATTGCATAGCTCTTGCCAATCTGACGCGCGCCAGTAACAAGCAACGCTTTATTGGATTTGTTCTTCCAGCTCAAAAGCCTGTCAGTGACCTTACGGCGTAGCATTAAAACCCCTCAATGACAAAAATTGGCAAATAGATTTGACCCTAATCATACAAAAATTGGCAGATAGATTTGACCCAAATCATACAAAAATTGGCAAATAGCAAAGCTCGCTTAGGCCTCAAAGCCAGCGAGCCAGCACGGTACTTTGCGAAAAGGCTGGCGGCGCCGTTGTTGAGGGTGGCCAGGTTGGCAGTGGCGCCGTTAGCGTTCTCGGCTGCTTGGGCGCGCAGGAGCGAAAGGGCGTCGGCAGCGTTCATGCAGAAGCCGACGGTAAAGTTCCATACTGCGAACTCGCAGTCGCTTGCCGCGGGGTGAAGCGCGATCGGCTATCCCTTATGTTGGATGAAAAGCCCCATGTTTTTGCAGGGATGCATACTCGTCAAATTAATGTATAGAATCGCGTATAGTGCGAGTAAGATATTGCGCTGTCCGTTTTGTGTTTAGCAAAGATATAGTTTGCATAATCTGGTCTAATCCCTGCTCTATTAAAATAAAGTTGCACGTAAATGACGTAGATATGCTTGAGCTGGGTTTCTTTACGCTGAGCGGGTAAAAGCGACCGTTCACCGTTCAACTATTTTCAAAATGAATAAAATGAGCGATAAAGAGAATATAAACCTTAATAAACTCGCGTATCGCACGGGCGCGGGTTATTAATGGGTTGTAGGCCTTTTACAGAAAGGATTCCAGCAATGTCTAAGCCTCTTGGCAAGCCCGATCGTATCGTCGTCGCCCTTGGCGGCAACGCCCTCGGCAACAACCCCGTTGAGCAGATCGAGGCCGTGAGCAACACCGCTCACGCTCTCCTCGGCCTGATCGAGCAGGGCAACGAGATCATCATCACCCACGGCAACGGCCCGCAGGTTGGCATGATCCAGAACGCCTTCGCCGCTGCCCACGACGCCATCGGCACCCCCGAGATGCCGCTGCCCGAGTGCGGCGCCATGTCCCAGGGCTACATCGGCTATCACCTGCAGCAGGGCATTGGCCGCGAGATGCACAAGCGCTATAAGCGTTGGCACGCCGCAACCGTCGTCACCCAGATCGAGTGCGACCCGGACGATCCCGCGTTCAAGAACCCGACCAAGCCGATCGGCCCCTTCTACACCGAGGAGCAGGCCAAGGAGTTCATGGCCGAGGATCCTTCCAAGGTCTTCGTCGAGGATTCCGGCCGCGGCTGGCGTCGCGTCGTCGCTTCCCCCGATCCCAAGAAGATCGTCGAGGCTGACTCCATCCTCAACCTGCTCGACAACGAGTTCATCGTCATCGCCTGCGGTGGCGGCGGCATCCCCGTCGTCCGCGACTACGAGAACAAGGGCTGCTACAAGGGCGTTCCCGCCGTCATCGACAAGGACCTGGGCGGCGAGCTGCTGGCCGAGGACTGCGACGCCGACGTTCTGTTCCTGCTGACCGCCGTTGAGCATGTCGCCATCAACTTTGGCAAGCCCAACCAGGAGGAGCTCGAGGACATCACCGCCGACGAGGCCGAGCGCCTGGCCGACGAGGGCCAGTTCGGCAAGGGTTCCATGGAGCCCAAGGTCCGCGCCGCCATCAAGTTCGCCCGTTCCCGCAAGGGCCGCACCTGCATCATCGGTGCCCTGGACAAGGCCGCCGAGACCATGGCCGGCCTCTCCGGTACCCGCATCCACGAGTAGCCTCTACTCCATTGCCTCTCTCGTGGGCGCCAGGCAAGGCGCCCACAAACTAGCCTCTCTTCATGAGCCCCGCAGTCCGCTCCGACTGCGGGGCTTTTGCTATTCACCTAGTCATTGGGGACGTTCTTAAACGACTAGTCAAACAAGAACGTCCACAACGACTACTCATTTAAGTCTGTCCCCAATGACTGCGGAAAGCGCATCTCACACCGGCACATGGCTTTCGGGTCCTTTCTCCGTGCTCCCTATAAGTTCGGCTGGACTCCCCGCGACCTGTTCCGAGTTGGCGGAACGAGCGCGACGTGGAGTGTCATTCTTTACCGCGTTAGACTAGACGCAGGGAAAGGAGGAGGACATGGATGCTCGCGTCAAGCAGCTTGTAAATATGATCGAGGACGCTCAGCCTGTCGCTGTCGCGGTACTTGCCAAGCGTCTCGAGGTAAGCGAGCGCGCCGTGAGAAACTATATCCATCGCGCAAACGACAACCTTGCAGGGGTTGCACGCATCGTTGGCAGCAAGGGGCAGTATCGTATCGATGTTGCACGTGCAGATGAGCTTGCTCGCTTGCTAGACGGTGCGGCTCAGGCCCATCCGGGCATTCCTGATACGCGCGACGGCCGTGTGTCCTTCCTTCTTAACGACCTCCTCATGCGGTCCCAGTGGGTGACGATTGAGGAGTATGCGGATTTACTCTACGTTTCGGCGCGAACTCTGTCCAATGACATGCGTCTGGTAGAGCAGAAACTCGCCCAATTTGACTTAACGCTCGAAAAGCGCCCACGCTACGGAATCCGCGTTGCGGGCGGGGAGTCGCAACGGCGCCTGTGCCTGGCCTCGCTGGTGAGGCCCGTGTTGCCCGACACCGACGATGCAAAGCTCGCCGAGCGCCTGCGGGCCATCGCCGCATGTGTGGACGATGCCCTGACGGCCTCGCCCGTCACGGTGAGCTCGCTGGCATCCCGCAATCTCATCATGCATCTTTACATTGCTCTTGGCCGCATCGAGCAGGGCTGCTATGTCCCAGCTGCAGAATCGGACGTTCAAAAACTGGAGGGAACGCGCGAATACGCCGCGGCTTTCCAGATTGCCGCAAACATCAAGGATGCCCTGGGCGTGAGCATGCCCCGAGAAGAGGTTGCCTTTATCGCAATCCATTTGCTCGGCAGGGGCACGGGCGTGCCCGAGAAGGGCTCTGCCGTTATCTCGGACGAGATGTGGGAGATTGCTTCCGAGATGGTACGTGCGGTCAACGATGAGTTTAGGTTTGACTTTAGCGGCGATCTTGAACTTCGCATGAACCTTGCTCGGCATATCGGCCCTCTGGGCTATCGCCTTGAATATCACATGCATATGGATAACCCCATGCTGCCCGATATCAAGACGAGGTTTCCGTTGGCCTATTCGATGGCAGCTGGCACCTCGCAGGTACTCGAGCGTCATTTTGGCAGCCAGCCCTCTGATGAAGAGCTCGGCTACATCGCCATGGCATTTGCCCTGGCCCTCGAGCAGCAAGCCGACCAGCCGCGTCGCAAACGCATCCTGATCGTGTGCGCCTCGGGAGCGGGAAGCGCCCGTATGCTCGAGCACCAGTACCGCAAGCAGTTTGGCATGTATATCGATTCGATTGAGACATGCGATGTCGCCCGCGTGGGAACGTTCGATTTTTCGCATATCGACTACGTGTTCACAACGGTGCCGCTCAACGTCAAGTTGCCCGTGCCCGTCCGCGAGGCCGATTTCTTCTTGGAGACGAGCGATGTCAACGCTATCCGCAAGGTGCTGAGCGACGACACTGCGCAATCGGACTCCGTGAGCTCTTTCTTTAGCCGTGCCCTGTTCTTCAACCGCGTTGAGGCGTCGTCGAAGCAGGCCGTTCTCCGATATCTCTCCGAGCGCGCCGTCGAGAGCGGCCGTGTCGATGCCCAGTTTGCCCAAGAGGTCGCCGAGCGCGAGAGCGCGAGCGCCACCTCGTTTGGCAATGGGGTAGCCATGCCCCATGGGATGCATCCCTTGAGCGCCGAGGCCTTTGTTACCGTGGGCCTGCTCGAACATCCCATTCTTTGGGACGAATACGGCCATGAGGTCGATATCGTCTTTATGGTGTCGTTTGCCCGGTCGGGCGGCGATGAGGCGCGGATCTTGAGCTCACTGCTCGCCGAGATCTTTATGGACCGCCAGGGGGTCGAGCGCCTACGCGAGCGCCGGTCCTGGCATGAGCTGATGGCGCTTGTGCAAGCGCATACGGCTTAAGACTTCTTTTGTCGATGACCCTGTCAGTCTACCTGCAATAAACCTCGAGGATTGCGGGCGGGAGATAGGCGTTTCGAATATTCAAGTACAAACCAAACATCACGGGAGAGGAGACCGTTATGGACGATCAGGGAACCGAGATGGTTTCGTTTCAGCTGGTCGCTGCAGCGGGAGAGGCACGCAGCCTTGCCTTCGAAGCCCTTGAAAAGGCAAAGGCGGGGGATTTTGACGCCGCCGCCAAACTCATGAAGCAGTCAAAGGATGCGGGAATCAAGGCTCACCACATCCAAACGCAGCTGCTTTCGACTGAGGCAGCGGGCGAGCATCTGTCGGTGGATGTGTTGCTGGTCCATGCTCAGGACCACCTCATGTGCTCCATGCTTGCTCAGGAGCTCGTGCAGGAGCTGATCTGCCTGTATGAGCGCACTGCAACCAAGAACGCCTAGCGGCGTGCGGTGACTATCCAACCAATCAATGCGAAGGGAATCCCTTATGAAGATCCTTCTTGTTTGCGCAGCTGGTCTGTCTACAAGCATTCTGATGAAGAAACTCGAGAAATATGCGGAGCAAAACGGCATCGAGCTCGATATCGATGCGGTGGGTATCGGCGAGTATCAGGAGACGTGCGCCAATTTTGACGTGCTGCTCTTGGGGCCGCAGGTGTCCTACCAGCTCAACACCGTCAAGCAGGGGAGCGGTAAGCCGACCGCGGTCATCCCCGCACAGGACTACGGCATGGGCAACGCCGCCAACGTGCTGGCACTCGCCCAGTCGCTGTTGGGTTAGGAGGCAACCATGGAGAAGTTCATGACCCTGCTTCAGGAAAAACTGACCCCTATCGCCAATTTCTGCGGCACCGAGCGCCACTTTGCCTCCATGCAAAAGGGCTTTATGAGCGCGATCAGCTTCATCTTGGTATCTGCCGTCTTTATGATCCTCGCCAACCCGCCGGTCACGGCCGACCTGGTGGCGCAGGGCGGGTTCTGGTCCGTCTTTGGCCCTTGGCTCGATTTTGCCACGGCCAATAAGCTCACGCTGCTCATTCCCTTCAACATGACGATGGGCATACTGTCGGTGATCGTGACGTTCGCAATCGCCTATAACCTGGCGGGCACCTACAAGATGCCCAAGCTTAACGCCGGTATGACCTCGCTGGTGATGTTCCTGATCGCCGCGGCGCCGTCGTCCTACTACCAGCTTGCTGACGAGTCCGTGCTCCAGGCGGTCCCCTGCACCTATCTGGGTGCGCAGGGCCTGTTTACCGCCATCATCGTTGCCTTGGTCTCCGTCGAGGTCACGCGCTTCTGCCAGACCAAGGGCATCACCATCAAGATGCCCGATGGCGTGCCGCCGTTTTTGTCCGAAACCTTTGGCGCCATCGTACCTATGCTCGCCAACATCCTCATCTTCTTTGGCGGCAACCTGCTGATCCAGATGATCGATCCCGCGCTGTCCATCCCCTCGGTTATCGAGAAGCTGCTCGCTGCCCCGCTTTCCGTCGCAGTTGACTCTGTGCCCGGCGCACTGCTTATCTGCTTCATGACGCTGCTGTTTTGGTGCTTTGGCGTCCACGGCAACATGATCGTAATGCCCATCACCGCCCCGGTCACGCTTGCCGCCTTTGCCGCCAACGCCTCGCTCTATGCTGCCGGGCAGCCGCTTGAGTTCCACCCGGCGCTCATGTCGTTGGCCATCAACCTCATCGGCGGCACGGGTAATACGTTCTCTTTTGTGGCGCTCTGCGCGTTTAGGGCAAAGTCGCAGCAGCTCAAGGCATTTGGCAGGGCATCGATCGTGCCGAGCTTCTTCCGTATCTCCGAGCCCGCGATCTTCGGCGCGCCCATCATCTTCAACCCGATCCTCATGATTCCGTTTGTGCTAGGCGGCATGATCTCGGCCCTGCTGTATTGGGGTGCGGTCTCACTGGGTCTTGTCTCTAACTTCTACATCTTGGTGAGCGGCACGTTCCCCATCTTCGTTCAGGGCTTTGTCCAGTGCCTCGACCCGCGCATCTGGGTGTTTACGATCGTTTTGATCGTGGTCATGGCTGTGGTCTGGTACCCGTTCTTTAAGGTGTACGATAACCAGCTCCTGGCTCAGGAGCAGGAGAACGCCGCGGCAGCTTCTGCCGAGGATGCTGAGTAGCATGAGTTACTTTGACAGAACGTCTGCCGCCGGTATGCCCGAGGGCTTTTTGTGGGGTGGTGCCCTCGCCGCCAACCAGGCCGAAGGGGGCTGGAACGAGGGCGGCCGCGGCATGTCGCACTCCGACCTGATCCCACAGGGTTCCGACCGCTGGGATGTAATGTTTGGCAGGCAAAAGCCCGTGGACGATCCGGACAGGCTGTATCCATGCCGCTGGGGCAACGACTTCTTCCATCATTGGCACGAGGATGTCGAGCTCTTTGCCGAGATGGGCTTTAAGTGCCTGCGTCTTTCAATTTGCTGGAGCCGTATTTTTCCCACAGGGATGGAGACCGAGCCCAACGGCGAGGGCTTGGAGTTTTACCGTCAGGTATTCGAGGCGCTGCGCGAGCATGGAATCGAGCCGCTTGTGACGCTGTCGCACTACGACTATCCGTTGGCTCTGGTCGAGCGCTATGGTGGCTGGCAAAGCCGAGAGATGATCGAGCGGTATGCGCACTACGTCGAGACCGTCGGACGCGCGTACCAGGGCCTCGTGCGTTATTGGCTTACGTTCAACGAGATCAACAGCGTGGCGCTGTCCTATCTCAACGCGGGTGTCACGCTCGAGGATGAGCGTGACCGTGCAGCCGTGACCGCGGCGTTCTCGCACCATATGTTTATGGCGAGCGCTCGTGCTGTCGAGATTCTGCACAAGATCGATCCCGCAAACAAGGTGGGTTGCATGGTCGCTGCCGGTGCGACCTATCCGTACCGTTGTGCGCCCGAGGACGTATGGCTTGCGTATGAGGAGGACCGCGGCCGCTACTTCTACACAGACGTGATGGCTGCGGGCGCCTATCCTGCTTGGAAGCTGCGTGCACTCGAGAAAGAGGGTGTTCACGTGCCCTTTGAGCCGGGCGATACGGAGTATCTGGCAGAGCATACGGTCGACTTCATCTCGTTCTCGTACTATTGCTCGCGCTTGGTGTGCGCCGATGATCAGGTGATCGCCGAGAAGGCGGAGGGCAACGTGTTCCCGACGTTGCGCAATCCGTACCTCAAGGATAAAGAGACTGCCTGGAAGTGGCAGATCGATGCGCTGGGTTTGCGCGTGACGCTTGCCGGCTACCACGATCGTTACCATCTTCCGCTCTTTATCGCCGAGAACGGTGTGGGCGGACTCGATGCGCTGGAAGACGGCAAAGTCCACGATGCGTATCATATTGATTACCTGCGAAGGCATATTCTTGCGCTGCGCGATGCAATTGTCGAGGACGGTGTTGACCTGATGGGATACACGCCGTGGGGCTGTATCGATTTGGTGTCGGCCTCGACGGGGCAGATGAAGAAGCGCTATGGCTTTGTTTATGTTGATGCCGATGATACGGGCAAAGGCACGTTCGATCGCTACCGAAAGGACAGCTTCTGCTGGTACCAAAAGGTCATTGCATCAAATGGCGAGGACTTGAGTTAACTCTTGCAGGTCTGTTGCCCCCGCGGTCCGCTTCGGCCGCAGGGGCTTTTGTTATTGAGGCGGCTGTTCATGAGGAGCATTGCAGGCTGCGGAAACCCGGCACTTGGGGACGTTCCTTTCCTGCCGGCAGCTTGGGACAGTCCTTAAAGGCCGCATCGATCAACTGCGGAAAGCACATCCCAGAATGAGCGTCCAACATGGGGTGCGGTTTCCCTTGAGGCCCTCAATCGGAAAATGCATCCCGGATTTTTGTCGAAAAGCGGTCCCTAGTTTCCCAAACGGGCCGCTAACGGAAAGCGCATCCCGCTATTGGGCCCCAAAGCAGGATGCGCTTTCCGTGCTGGCAGTTCCAAGCAGTTCGGGATGGCCCTTTTCGTTTGCTCTCGGCCGGCGTCCGTAAGACTGTCCCCGACGACCACTCATTTAAGTCTGTCCCCAATGAGTGCCCAATGACTAGTAGTAGGCCCACATGGCTTCGGCTTCATTGAGGACCTCTACGGCGCCCCAACGGCGGGCGCTGCGGCTGGCCGAGTTGGGGTCGTAGACGCCAATCTGGTCGGCGTCGTCAATACCGTAAAGCACAATGTAGTGGCCCACGTTGGTAAAGGTGCCCGGCCGAACGGCGGCGATGACGGGCGCTCCCGAACGCAGCGCCTGAGTCATAGAGTCGCGATCGTTATGGAGCTCCGTTCCGTTAAGTCCCAACTGCCATGCGCCGCTCGTCATAAACGACCATTCGGTTGCACCGGTGGGGGCGTAATTGCCCGCCTCGGAAAGCGCGCACATATCGACGGGGGTCATATTGGTGCGTCCCGTCTTAAAGATGTAGACCATGGTGAGGCACGTGGGCCCGCAGGCATTTTGGCGGATGGTGCCGCCGGCGTAAGGCAGCTCCGACCACGCAGGGTCGATCTGATAGATATGGGGCATCGTGCCGGCTTGCCATTGCGAGCGTGGGGTCGAAAAGGCGAAAGAATAACCGGGTGCGACGGGGGCCTTGAGCAGCTTGTCCTCGGCGGTGGGCTCGAGACCGGCCGAACCGTGGGACATACAGGAGCTCATAAGCACAAAGACCAGACAGGTAAGGATAGAGCACAGTGCGAGGCGAAGTCGACGAGCCGGCAGGGCGGGGGCATTCGCGTGCGATGTCGAGCGGTAGGGCTTGCCGTCGCGTCCGCCTTGGGGATGCGAAAAGAAGCGGTTGATATGGATGCCGGGCTGACGTGCGCCGTTGCGGCGCAGTTGCGGAACCTCGGCCTGACGCTGTCGAGTGCGCGCGCCCAAGCGGCCATCTTGCTGCGCGCTTGTGCCCGTGCTCAGACGGCCACTCTGCCGCGTTCTGCTTGCCTGCTGCCGAGACGAAGGCCTGGGTTGCTCTTGAGGACGTTGCGGATTGCTGCTCGTGGCACTTCTGGGCGTCGGCGTGGTACGGCCAGCAAGGCGAACGCTTTGTCGCCGTTGATCACCGTCGTTGTATCCGTATGCCATTCGTACCGCCTTGTCTCATGTATAACCTGTCCATCCTACAAAAAAGATGTGCAACAAATGGGTCTGCGCGTCAAAAGCTCGGTAAACGGTACGAAAGGCGCAAAACACACGGCCTCAAAAACAACTCTATATGCGTCCGATGAGCGTACGCCCGTCGGACGGGCGGCAACAATGAACGGCAAACCGTGCCGTTCGTCCCAAAAACGGCGCCGCTCGTTTTGCAGTTCTGCCTTCGGTCGAGCTACAAGCGGAGCTGCTGCGCCAAGGCCGTATCTTAAAGCCACGAAATAAAAGAGCGCGGCAAAACAGACCGCGCAAGGGGTGACGTCAAGGGGCGTCAAAAAGGAAAGGAGGGGAACAATGGCGGACAAGAACGCAGAAGTTGCAGTCGAGGATAACGGCGGCATGAAGAAAACGCTTTCGCTCTGGAACTTCTTCACCATCGGTTTCGGTGCCATTATCGGTACCGGTTGGGTTCTGCAGGTCGGCGACTGGATGGTCGTGGGCGGCGGTCCCGTTCCCGCTATGATCGCATTCCTCTTGGGTGCAATCTTCCTCGTGCCCGTCGGAGCTGTTTTCGGTGAGCTCACGGCTGCTATCCCCATCTCGGGCGGCATCGTCGAGTATGTCGACCGTAGCTTTGGCCGTACGCTGAGCTACATCACCGGTTGGCTTTTGGCCCTGGGCAACGGCATCCTGTGCCCGTGGGAGGCCATCGCCATTTCGACCCTCGTGTCCGAGATGTTCGGCAGCCTGCCCGGTCTTGAGTGGCTGCGCGCCGTCAAGCTCTACACCATCCTGGGGGCCGACGTTTACCTGTTTCCGACGCTGATCGCGCTCGGCTTTGCAGCCTACGTCATCTTCCTCAACTTCCGCGGTGCCAGCTCGGCCGCCAAGCTCCAGGCCTTCCTGACCAAGGCCCTGCTCTGCGGCATGCTGCTCGCCATGGGCGTCTCGCTGTTCACCGGCTCGCCGGACAACGCCATGCCCGTGTTCTCCCAGGTCGCCGGCGCTGGCGGCGGCAAGGCCGCCACCGAAGGCACCAGCTTGTTCGCCGGCATCGTGTCGGTCCTGGTTCTGACCCCGTTCTTCTACGCCGGTTTTGACACCATTCCTCAGCAGGCTGAGGAAGCAGCCGAGGGTCTCAACTGGAACAAGTTCGGCAAGATCATCTCCCTGGCCCTGCTGGCCGCCGGCGGCTTCTACATGGTCTGCATCTACTCGTTCGGCACCATCCTCGACTGGCATGAGTTTGTCAAGAGCCCGGTTCCCGCGCTTGCCTGCCTCAAGGGCATCAACATGCTCCTGTACCTGGCCATGCTCGTCATCGCCACGCTTGGACCCATGGGCCCGATGAACTCCTTCTACGGCGCCACGAGTCGCATCATGCTCGCCATGGGCCGCAAGGGCCAGTTGCCCGAGCAGTTCGCCGAGGTCGACCCCAAGTCCGGCGCTCCCAAGCTCGCCTGCGTCGTTCTGGGCGTCATCACCGTCGTCGGTCCGTTCCTGGGCAAGAACATGCTCATCCCTCTGACCAACGTGTCGGCTCTCGCCTTCATCTTCTCCTGCGGCATGGTCGCCCTCGCTTGCCTGCGCATGCGCTTCACCGAGCCCGACCTGCCTCGTCCCTACGAGGTGCCCGGTGGCAAGTTTGGCATCTCCCTCGC
Organism: Collinsella sp.; assembly: GCA_018382125.1. Classification (GTDB taxonomy): domain Bacteria; phylum Actinomycetota; class Coriobacteriia; order Coriobacteriales; family Coriobacteriaceae; genus Collinsella. The sequence goes on along the minus strand of JAGZQO010000004.1, from coordinate 11,006 downwards.
TATCGCTGCCTGCGCCATCATCATCGGCCTGCTTGTGATTCCGTTCTCTCCCGCCTCCCTCAACATGGTGGAGTGGAGCATCGTGATCGGCTGGTTGGCTATTGGCCTGGCCCTCATGGCTTTCACCAATTCCCGCAAAAAGTAACGCCGAGCCGGGGCGGATCAGGTGCGCGGGCCCCTCTCTTCCGCGCACCGAACCCGGCGCCACTTGGGTAGCTTTGTGAGGCCTTAACCCAACACGGCCTCGCCCACTATATGGATCCATAAGGAGGAACCATGTCCACTAAGTATGCAATCGTTGGCGGCAAGCTCATCGACGGTACCGGTGCCGAGCCGGTCGAGAACTCCCTCGTTCTCGTCGACGACAACGGCAAGATCGAGTACGCCGGCGCCATGCAGGACCTTCCCGAGGGCGTTGAGGTCATCGACGCCGCCGGCAAGACCGTCCTTCCCGGCCTGATCGACACCCACCTGCACTTCTCGGGCAACTTGACCGACGATGACACCGACTGGGTCATGCAGCCGCTCCTCGAGAAGCAGGCCGTCGCCGTCAAGCAAGCCTACGACTGCCTCACCCACGGCCTCACCACCGTCTGCGAGATCGGCCGCTTTGGTATCCAGATCCGTGACTGCATCGACAAGGGCGTCTTCAAGGGCCCGCGCGTTCTGGCCACCGGCCTTGGCTTCTGCCGCGTTGCCGGCCACGGCGACTCCCACCACTGCAGCCAGGAGCTCAACAAGGAATCGCACCCCTGGGGCGATCAGGTCGACGGTCCTTGGGATCTGCGCAAGGCCGTCCGTCGTCGCCTGCGCGAGAACCCCGATGCCATCAAGATCTGGGCTACCGGTGGCGGCATCTGGCGCTGGGACTCCGGCCGCGACCAGCACTATTGCTCCGAGGAGATCCAGGCCGTGGTCGAAGAGGCAAAGATGGTCGGCATCCCCGTGTGGAGCCACTGCTACAACAACCACGCCGCTGCCTACGATTCCGTTCGCTTTGGCTGCGAGCAGCTGATTCACGGCTTCGATATCGATGAGCGCACCATGGACCTCATGGCCGAGCAGGGCACCTTCTTCACTCCGACGATCGCCTTCCTGCCCACCTGGTACGCCACCTATCCGCCCGTCTACGTTCCCGAGCTGCACGACAAGTACGAGGGCACTCTGGTCGAGAAGGAGCTGCAGCGCAACTACGACTGCCTGCGCGAGGCCAAGAAGCGCGGCGTCGTCATGACGATCGGCTCCGACTCCTTCTCCTTCGTCACCCCGTACGGCACTTGCTCCATCGAGGAGATGTACGAGTTCGTCGACAAGATCGGCTTCACTCCGGTCGAGACCATCACCTGCGCCACCCTCAACGGTGCCAAGATGTGCCACATCGAGGACGAGACCGGTTCCATCGAGGCCGGCAAGTGCGCCGACCTGCTGGTCGTCAACGGTGACGTCGCCGCCGACATCCACGTGCTCAACACCGACAACATGGACGTCATCATGAAGGACGGCTGGATTGTCGAGGGCGGCACCTTCGGCGAGGCAAACAAGTACAGCGCCTAAGCTACCGTTCATCGATGGCTTGATGTAAAACACAGTATTTGATTGCATAATGCAATGGAGAGGGTCGCTTGCGGCCCTCTTTATTGCTATGGGGTGCGTCGGTAAGAAGGAGATGACGGTGGATCTCAATAGGCTGATTCTGGGCAAGAGCTACAACTCTACCAAGGTCTTTCGTACCGCTCAGCATGTGGTTCAAGCCATCTTGCTCGGTATTGTCGTTCCGCTGCTTATCCTGCTGCTCATCTGGGATCTAACCGATAATCCCAATCCCGTTCCGGCCGTTGTCGTCATTGCCGGCTTGGTCATGCTGTGCTTCTTCTTCTCGTACGTCTTTGTCGTTCCCGACGACCTCACATCGAGCGCAACCGACCGCACGCTCGCCATCGCTTCAAAAATATTCGCCTACACGTCGCGCGGCCTTACGCCCGAAGCTGCCCTGGGCGCCTCTAAGATCATCCTGTCCGAAACTATCGCCTCTGCCATCTGCTTTACCGACGGCAAGCAGGTGTTGGCAAGCTGGGGCGAGGACTCGGCAAAATGCCCCGCGGGCACCCCGGTGGTGCTGCGGACTACGCTCAACGTGATCAACAGCGGTGAGCAAAGCGTGTTCTCGCGCGATGCCTCGACCGAGACAGGTGGCTACTTTCCGCGCCTGCGCGCCGGTATTGTCGCACCGCTTACCGTGCGCGGGCATTGCGTGGGCACGCTCGAGCTGTATTATCCCCGTCTGAGCAGCATCGATATGCGCCAGACGGCGCTTGCCTCGGGCTTTGCCGACCTCATTTCCACGCAGCTTGCGAGCTTTGAGCTCGAGCGCCAGGACGAGCTTACGGCCCGCGTGGAGCTGCGCGCCTTGCAATCGCAGGTCGATCCTCATTTTCTGTTTAACACCATCAGCACCATCGTGTCGCTCGTTCGAACCGAGCCCGACAAGGCGCGATTGCTGCTGATCGACTTCTCCAACTACTACCGTCAGACGCTTTCTGATTCCGATACCCTCACAACGCTCGAGCACGAGGTGGAACAGGGCACTCGCTATATCAATCTTATGCAGGCTCGTTATGGCGACGGCCGTCTGCGCGTCTCGGTCGATATCGACTTTGAGGTGCGCGATTGCATGGTGCCGCCGTTTATCTTGCAGCCGTTGCTCGAAAACTGCATCAAGCACGCGCAGCGCGAGACCGAGCCGCTTTCTATTCATGTTAGGGCTTTCGAGACCGATGACGGTTTGGAGATCATCGTCGAGGACGACGGCATCGGTATGAGCGAAGAAGTCTGCGCGCATCTGTTTGAGCAACATCGCCTGGAGGAGCCCGAGAGCATTACCGCCGACGGCTCCGTCAAGCGAGGTTGCGGCCTGGCGCTCTTCAACGTGCTTCAGCGCATCCATTTCTTTTACGGAGAAGATTCCGGCATGCGCGTGAAGTCCCAGGAGGGCGTGGGAACGCAGGTCATCGTCGAGCTGAACGGCGAGCCGCATGAGCCGGCGCCGTTGACGGCGTAGCACGCGGTTGGATTGAGAGAAAAAGAGGGGAAGCACATATGTCCGAAGGCTGGAACATCTTGGTGGTTGATGACGAACCTCCCATTAGGGCTGAGCTACGCTATCTGTTGGAAAAGGATACGCGTGTGGGCCAGATTGCCGAGGCGGGCAATGTCACCGAGGCCGTGGAGTCGATTCTGTCGAACAAGCCCGACGTGTTGTTTTTAGACATTACCATGCCCGGTCGCTCGGGAATTGAGCTTGCCGAGACGCTGCAGAACCTAAAGACGCCGCCGGTGGTTGTGTTTGTGACGGCGTTTGCCGAGTTTGCCGCCGATGCGTATAACCTCGATGCGGTCGACTATGTCGTCAAGCCGGTCGAGGACGCACGCCTGTCAAAGGCACTCGACAAGATCGAGGCAGCCTTGGGTGCCCGTCGTGTTATCCACGCTCCGCGCCAGCCTTTGCGTCTGACGGTGGACCGCGGGGGCAAAAAGGTGTTCATTCCCGCCGCAGACGTCTGCTACTTTGAGGCGCGCGCCGATTTTTGCAACGCCATCTGCGCCGAGGGAACGTACCTGATCAATGAGTCGATCTCTTCGCTCGAGCGTCGCTTGGTCTCCGAGGGCTTTATCCGTGTCCACCGCAGCTATCTGGTCAATTTGGAAGACGTGCACAATGTCGAGATCGGTTCCACGGGTCTTATGGAGCTCAGGCTCGATCGTGTAACCTCGACGGTGCCCGTGTCCCGCCGTCGCGCTGCCGAGGTTAAAGCACACTTGGGGCTTGCGTAGACGGTCTGCGTGCCGTCGTTTACCATCGCAGGTTTGGCATGGGCGCGCGGTGGGCATAATGGGTGGCATCGAATGAAATCGAAAGGATCATTATGCCCGCGCTTATCACCCATCATCTGTTTGGCGAGGAAAGCATCGACCGTCTTCCGCAGGGCGTCATCACGTCCGATGAAGAGCGCATTGCCTTTATCTTGGGCAACCAAGGCCCCGACCCGTTTTTCTTTCACATTCTGACACCGCGTGTTTCCGACTGCACGCTGCTGGCGCAGGTCATGCATCGGTCGCGCATGTCTCGCCAGTTCGCGTGCCTGCGCGACGGCGTGTCGCACCTGCAGCCGCGCGATGCCAGCTTGGGTCGCGCCTTTGCGCTGGGCCTGCTGTCTCATTACGTGCTCGACCGCAACGCCCATCCCTTTGTCTATGAGCAGCAGTTTGGCATCGTGGAATCCGACTCAGAGCTTGAGGATTCGAGCAGTCAGGTCCATGCCGTGATCGAGAGCGACCTGGATGTGCTGATGCTGCAGCTTAAACGCGATGGCGCTACGGTTGACGATTACCCGCCGGCGGGCGAGATCGTCACCACCGATCGCATCAATCGCGTGGCCGGCGTGCTGATGAGCTATGTTGCCGGACGCGTGTACGGCATTGACATTCCGGCGGGGGAGTACGGTGCTGCCGTTGCCAATATGCAGCGACTTTACCGCGCGATTGAGCCGGCCGGCTCCGCAAAGACGCGCGCGATCTCGCTGGTTGAGGGCTTGGTGCACGATTACTCGCTGCTCGACGGCCTTGCCCATCGCGTGACGACGGAGCTGCCCGAGCGCACCGGTAACCTGGGCCATCTGACATGGAAGAATCCCTTTACCGACGAGGTCTCGAACGAGAGTTTCCCTGAGGTCTTTGATCGCGCGCTGGTCGATTACGAGTGCACGGTCGCACGTTTTATCGAGACTGGTGACATGGATGCCGTGACCAGTCACGTCAACTACAGCGGTCGCGTGCTCGAAGCCAATGAGGAGTTCGACCGCGAGGAATAGGGTCCGTGCGTGCCCCTTTGCCGAATCCTTACCGGCGGTTCTGGACAATTGGGGTACGATGAACTAACTGCATATCGGGCGAATACGAAGGGTCCCTGTCCATGAAATACACCAAGCTCGAGCGTAACTGGGTTATGTATGATGTGGGCAATTCGGCCCTCGTGCTGCTCAATACCTCGGTGGTGCCCATTTACTTTAACGCCATCAATACCGGCGCTTCCTCGGCCGACCTGGTGGTCGCCTGGGGCAATGCGCAGACGATCGCCTCGCTGGTCATCGCCATGCTCATGCCCATTCTGGGCGCGCTTGCCGACTATGCCGGCAACAAGATCAAGTTCTTCTTGGGCTTCTTCCTCACGGGCCTGGTGCTTTGCCTGGCGCAGGCTATCCCAATGTCCGCCATGGCATTTTTGACCGTGTACGTGCTGTGCACCATCGGCCTTAACTCTTCTATGACGTTCTACGACGCCATGCTGCCCGACATTACCACCGACGAGCGCATGGACGCCGTGTCCAGCTCGGGCTATGCCTGGGGCTACATCGGTTCCACCGTGCCGTTCGTCATCTGCCTGGCGCTCATCATGGGTGGCCCCGCTCTTGGCGTCCCCACCATGCTGGCAACGCGTCTGTCGTTTATCATCACTGGTGCTTGGTGGCTCATCTTTACCCTGCCGCTCATTCGCACCTATAAGCAAAAGTACGGTCGCGAGCGCGGTCCCGAGGACACTATCGGCCACATCGTGGGCGGTGTGTTCTCCGAGGTCGGACACACCATGCGCGAGATCGCCCACAACAAGACCGTGCTGGTCTACATGATTGCGTTCTTCTTCTATATCGACGGTGTGCACACGGTCATTTCCATGGCTACCAGCTACGGCTCGGCTTTGGGCATCGATTCGACGCAGCTGGTGCTGGCGCTGCTCGTTACGCAGTTCGTGGCCTTTCCGTCCGCCATCATCTACGGCAAGCTCGCCGGACGCGTGGGCACGCTCAACATGATCCTGGTGGCAGTCGCCGCCTACATGGGCATTGTGCTGTTCGCCGCGTTCTTCCTAAAGACCGCCTTTGAATTCTGGGTGCTTGCCATTATGGTCGGCCTGTTCCAGGGCGGCGTGCAGGCGCTTAGCCGTAGCTACTTTGGCCGCATTATCCCCAAGGAAAAGTCCAACGAGTACTACGGCTTCTTTGACATCTTCGGTCGCTATGCAAGCGTCATGGGCACTTTCCTAGTGTCGGTCGTCACCTCGCTGACCGGCAACCCGTCGCTGGGCGTCCTTTCCATTGGCGTGCTGCTGATCGTTGGCTTTATGCTGCTGGTCCGCCTGTCCCGCATGACTCGGGCGGCAGAGCATGCCGCATAGGAGCGAGCGGCTATTGTGCCTGTCCACGGTACTCTTTTGGGGTTATCCGCAATAAACATTGCGACTTGCGAGCAATGATTTGCCCAAGTGGGTATGATGGAATCAGCTAGGTCGCGGGGCGTCGCCTGTGTTTGGCGGCGCCCCGTTTTTGTGTTGCAGGGAGGGTAAGGCATGAACGCCACGGTCGTGATTCCAACGTATTGGGCGGGCGATGACGCTTGCGCAAACGCCCCTGGCACCTATGACCATTCGACGCGACTCAACGCCGACAATCCCGAACTCGACCGCTGCCTGGCCTCGCTTGAGCAGGTACGTGACATCCCGCGCATCATCCTTTTGGTGGTCTGTCCCGTTTCTGCCACAGCCGATGTGTCGCTGCGCGTGCACGAGATTGTCGACGCGCATCCCACGCTCAAGGTCACCGTTGTCACCAACACCCAGGCCTCGCGCATCGCAGACCGGGTTGCTCAGATCGCGCCCAAGGGTTCGGGCGAGTGCGTGAGCCTGCGAGGCTACGGTGCCATCCGCAATATGGGGCTAGCCTGCGCCGCTGTGCTGGGGCATGACGCGGTTATCTTTTTGGATGACGATGAGACTGTCATCGACGCCGACTTTATGAAGCGCGCGACCTATGCGTTGGGGCAGCAGACGCGTCAGGGCTTGCCGATCTTGGTCAAGAGCGGCTATTTCTACGATCGCGACGGCTCGCCGCTGGCTCCCACGGACAAGGCGGGCATCTGCCATCGTTGGTGGACCAAGCGCATCGAGTTCAACCGTTGGATGAAAAAGGCGCTCTCGGGCACCCGCATCTCGCGCTCCAACTACGTGTGCGGCGGCCTGATGGCCCTGCACGCCCGCGCCTTTACGCGTGTGGCCTTTGACCCGTTTATCACCCGCGGCGAGGACTTGGATTACCTCTTTAACATGCGCATGTTTGGCTACGACGTGTGGTTCGATAACGAGTGGACCGTGCGCCATCTGCCTCCGGAGTCCGAAAAGCGCTCACCGCGCTTTATGCAGGATGTATACCGTTGGTACTACGAACGGGCCAAGTTGACATTCGCCGCGCATCAAAAGGAGCTCATTCCCGTTACGGCGGCATCGCTCATGCCCTACCCGGGCCCGTGGATTTCGCGCGAGCTCGACGACCGCGTGCGCAAGACCGCTATGGTCCGCAGCGTGTTTACCCGCGAGCATGAGGGCTACCTGCGCATTTGGCGCCATGGTATCGGCGAGGCAAAGGCCTATGCGCGCCAAAACGCTGCAAGCTACCTGCGTTTCCAGAGCTTTTGGCCCAAGATCATGGACGGGCTTTGGCGTGACGCACAACTGATCAGTATCCTGGAGGGGGCCGAATGATCGACCGCCGCGCCCAGCGCGATAGTTCAATATCAATCTTTCGCATCATTGCCGTTGCCTGCGCCATTTGCGTGCTGGTGTACTTTATTTTTGCCTTGGTGACCGGTATCGAGCCGATCGCCACGGTGATTGCCTGCGCGCTGCTGTGCATCTTTCTGTGCATCTTTATCTTTTTGACGCTCAATCCCGATTCGGTGCGCTCCCAGTACACCGAGGAGACGCTCTCGGTGGCCTCGGCCATGCTCGAGGACATTAAGGGCGGTCTGACGCAGGAGTCGGCGCGTTTGGTGTGCCGGCGCATTTTGCCCGAGACGCGCGCCATGACGGTGGCCATCACCGACGAGGACAACGTGCTTGCCTGCGCGGGCGAGTTTGAGGAAAAACTGCTGCCCGATACTCCCATCCACACGCTTGCCACACGCTACGTTATCGAACATGGCATCGTGCAGTCGTTCAACCGTATGGTGGATGTCGTGGGCTCGGACGGCTCGCACAACCAAGTCCCCGCCGGCATTATCGCCCCCATCAAGGTGGGCGATCGTACCGTCGGCACGCTCAAGTTCTACTACAAGACCCCGCGCGCCGTCGACCGTACCCAGTACGCGCTTGCCTCGGGCTTTGCCGAGATCTTGTCCACGCAGCTCGCCATCCACGAGCTCGAGGTGCAAAAGGAACTCACGGCGCGCGCCGAGGTGCGTGCGCTGCAGGCGCAGATTAACCCGCACTTCCTGTTCAACACGCTGAACACCATTGCATCGTTTACGCGCACCGACCCGCTGCGGGCCCGCGAACTGCTTCGTGAGTTCTCATCGTTCTATCGTGCCACGCTCGACAACTCGGGATCGCTTATTCCGGTCTCGCGCGAGGTTGCACAGACCAGGCGCTACCTTACCTTTGAGAAGGCCCGCTTTGGCGAGGACCGCGTGCTTGCGACGTTCGATGTGTCCGAGGACGTGGAAGATACGCTGGTGCCGGCGTTCGTGATCCAGCCGATTGTCGAGAACGCCGTACGTCATGGTATGGGCGATGACGACGCCCTGAGGATCGACGTGACCGTTCACCAAGACGGCGAGGATGCAATCTTGATTGCCGTGGCCGATAATGGCGTGGGCATGGATGAGGGTACCGCCGCCAGACTGTTTGACGAGCGTTCTGCCCGTCCCGACGCCAGCTCTCCCCAGGGTGGCGGCGCCGGTGTGGCCATGCACAATATTTCGGAGCGCATCCATCGCTTTTATGGGCCGCACTCCTATACGCGTGTCGAATCGGCGCCGGGCAAGGGCACCAAAGTGCTCCTTCATCTTGATTTGTCAGAGAGCATCTTCGACATTCAAGAGTAAAATAAAAGGCTACGGGCTCAACGTCATGCGACGGATGCCCGGCGTAGTTAGTTGACGAAAGGTTTTATCCCTATGCTGCGTGCGATGATTGTGGATGATGAGGCGCCGGCTCGCTCGGAGCTTCGCTTCCTGCTCGAGCAAACGGGCAAGATCGGCACGATCACGGAGGCGTCGAGCGTCCGCTCCGCCATCGAGATGCTTATGGAAAGTCGCGTGGATGTCGTGTTTCTCGATATCTCGATGCCCGGTGCCTCGGGCCTGCAACTTGCCGAGGCGCTGCATAAGCTCAAAAATCCGCCGGCGATCGTGTTTGTGACTGCGTATAGTGACCATGCGGTCGAGGCATTCGACGTGGATGCCGTCGATTATCTGATGAAGCCGGTCGAGGAAGCTCGCTTGGATCGCGCGATCGAGAAGGTCATGCAACGCGCCAAGCCGGTTACGGACAGCAAGGTGACCATCGAGCGTATCCCGGTGGAAAAGGGTGGCCGCAAGGTGCTCATTCCCGTGGACGACATTCGCTTTATCATGGCCAAGGACGATTACTCCTGCATCTATACCGTCGATGATCGCTTTTTGTCGACGACCTCGCTGGCGCAGTTTGAGGCCAAGCTCTGCGACTTTGGCTTCTTCCGTGTTCACCGCCGCTATATCGTCAACTTGGCGTGCGTCACGGATGTGGAGACGGTGCCCTCGGGCGCCATCCAGCTGGGCATTACGGGCGTCGACGAACGCGTGCCGGTTTCGCGCCGCCGCGTCGTGCCGCTCAAGAAGGCTCTGAGTCTCTAGCACACTGGCCCCGCAGCCCTGTAGACCCATCGTCTGCGGAGCCGTGGGGCCTTTTTGTATGTATCTGCCGAATCGTTTTTTGCGGAAGGGATCCCATGAACAGTGCAAGCGCCAAGCGTATCGACATCATCTCGGACACCCACGGCTATTTATCGCCTGCGCTCTTGGATGAGCTTGAGGGCGCAGACCTGATCATCCACGCCGGCGACCTCACGTCAGAGATGGACTACGAGCACCTATGCACCATCGCCCCCGTTCGGGCCGTACTGGGCAACAACGATTACTACCGCGACTACGGCCCCGATGTAGACCGTCTTGCGCTCTTTACCTACGAAGGCCTCAAATTCGCCGTAGCCCACTACCGCGAAGACCTTCCGGTGGGATCCGTAGACGTAGCCATCAACGGCCATACCCACGTAACCAAAGAAGCCCAAGTGGGCCGTTGCTTAGTCCTCAACCCGGGCAGCGCCAGCTACCCCAGAGGCACCCGAGGCCCCACCATGGCCAGAATGCTAGTAAAAGACGGCAAGATCCTAAGCACTAAATTTATTGACCTAGAGTAACCACAACAAAAGCGGGGGATGCACAATGCATCCCCCGTTTTTCTTTAAGCCAAAGGCCGAAATTCAACAAGATCCATCAGACCAACCCCGCCGAGGAGCACGCGGGCTAGCCGCGCGCGGCGCACGCCCGCAAAACTGGTTGAATAATGTGACGGCAGGGAGGGTCTCCGGGGCTGAGGGCGGGGGTTAAGTTTGTCGCGAGTTCCGCACGCAAAGGAAAGCACTTAATGTGCTTTCCGTCTTGCGCAGGACTGTAGAGCAGCAAACTTAACCCCCGCCCTCAGCCCCGGAGACCCTCCCGGATGGCCCCGAAAAATTTTTTCAAAAAAGTTGTTGCGCGCCGGACAGACTTCTGTGTATACTAATCCCCGCAGCGCACGCGAGCGGAAACAAACGCGAACGTCTGCCTGGGGAGTTAGCTCAGTTTGGTTAGAGCGCCGGCCTGTCACGTCGGAGGTCGCGGGTTCGAGCCCCGTACTTCCCGCCAACGCAATTAAAGCCACGTCTTCGGACGTGGCTTTTTGCGTTTAATGGGATATTGATCCACGCCCTAATATCTAAAACCACATCTCTCCAAATCTCATCTCCCATTCGCGAATAAAGCCCAACTGATATATATGTTCAAACAGGTTGATTTCCGATCTCAGCCGAACACATTAGGCGGACAGGCCGTTCCCGCAGCTAGCCGAACGCCCCCGAGGCCCCATCCGGGCCCCGGGGGCGCCG
>JAGZQO010000027.1 GCA_018382125.1 Collinsella sp. | reverse complement strand
CCTGTTCATGGGCGAGGACGAGAACCGCAAGCTCGACGAGCGCGCCCGCGCGTTCCTGACCCGCGGCGTGACCGGCGACACCGACATCAACATCATCGATACCGCCGAGTTCGCGATCCCCGGCCTTGACGACGAGTTCCGCGTCATCGTCTCCCCGTGGATCCTCTCCTCGCTGATCACCGATCGCCTTGCCGCTTACTACGAGACGGTCACCAAGCACAACCTCAACTACCGTCGCTACTATCACCAGTTCGACTACTAAGAGCAAATAACGTTTGTGTAATCGGGCCTCGCTCCTATATGGAACGGGGCCTCGCTTGGGTTGGAGAGTAATTATGAGCTATCCCCAGCTTGCCGTCATGAATATCAGCCATCGTTATTTTGACCTTGAGGAATTCTTTTCTTCGGCAGCGGCCTCGGGCTACACGTGTTGCGAGCTTTGGACCGGGGCGATGCATCTGTATGTCGATTGCCATGGATACGATTCGCTCGAGCAGGTGCGGGAGCTGTCGCAGCGGTATGGGGTTCGGATTGTGGGGCTTTGTCCCGAACAGAACAACCCCAAGCCGTGGAATATCGCGGCGCGCGGGAATGAGGCGCGTGCCCGCACGCTCGCGTACTTTAAGAACGTTGTAGATATCGCGGCGGAACTTGGAGCCGAGCAGGTCATGGTCTCGAGCGGCTGGGCATTTTTGAACGAGCCGATCGAGGACGCGTGGGGTCGCAGCGCCTCGATGCTGCGTGCGATTGCCGAGCATGCGGGAGAGCGCGGCGTGCGACTGGTGCTCGAGGCCCTACAACCGGTTGAGTCGATGATCGTGAACTCGGCGGCCGATACGAAGTGCATGATCGAGGCAGTTGATCATCCGGCACTTAAGGCGTGTCTGGATTTGGGCGCTATGGCGGTGGCGGGGGATACCATCGACGATTATTTCGATCTGCTTGGCGATGATGTCGCCCACGTGCATTTTGTCGATGTTGCGGCAGATGGCACGACGCATCTTGCCTGGGGTGACGGCGACCGCGATATGCGCGCCGACCTAGATAGGCTGGTGGCGCGCGGCTATCGCGGAGTTGTTTCGGCCGAGACCTATGACTGGCGCTATTTTGCCAATCCCGCGGCAGCCGACGCTCAGGTTATGGCGGAGTACCGACGCGCGATTGGCGCCTAGGTGGGGTTGGGTTGCGGCAATCTGCCCCATGTTTCCAAATGAATACGGCGTGAGCGGCTGCGACGGATTTTCCCCGCAAACACTCTAGTATGCTAAAGTACCCAGAAGACCGGCGGAGCTATGCCGGTCTTCTGTTCTATATGAAACGCAGCATGAGGAGGCTCACCAGATGACGGCCACACCGTGGGGATTCCGGGACATATTGCCCGAGGAGGCTCAGGCGCGCGAGGAGATTGCGCTGACGGTGAAGGGCTGCTTCAGGGAGCATCATTACCTTCCGGTCGAGACGCCGCTGCTCGAGGACAAGGGTTCGCTCGAGGAAGGCGGCCGCATTGCGGACACGCCGTTTAAGCTCTTTGATGACGACGGTCGCCTGCTGGTGGTCCGTCCCGACAACACGCTGCCGATCGTGCGCTTGGTTTCGACCCGCATGCGCGCGGCCGACCTGCCCCTGCGCCTTCGCTACGAGGCGCCGGTGGTTCGTGAGTGCCAGCGCAATGCCGGCGGCTCGCGTCAGTTTACGCAACTGGGTTTTGAGCTCATCGGTGCGGGCGATACCGCGGGCGATGTCGAGATTGTCTCGCTCGTGGCCGAGGCAGTGCGCAAGCTGGCGCTGCCCGATGCACGCATTATCGCAGGTAGCGTGCGTCCGTTTAAGGAACTGCTCGCGGCGTGCGAGGATCGCGAGCTGGCCGCTGAGGCCCTGCGCTGCGTGCACGCCAACGACTTTGTGGGCCTCGATGCCCGCGTGGCGGCAAGCACCGAGTCCGATGCCGTCAAGGCTGCCATCAGCGAGCTGCCGCGCTTGCACGGCGGCGCCGAGGTGCTCGACCGCGTGGATGCGCTGCTGGAGGCCGCCGGCATCGTCGCGCCGCTGACGCGGGAACTGCGTGCCCTGGTTGATGGTCTGGCTCCCGAGGACGCCCAGGTGCTGTCCTTCGACTTCTCCATCATGAACTCTTTTGATTACTACACGGGTCTGGTCTTTAAGGCCTATGCCGGCGGCCTGCCCGATCCGGTCGGTTCGGGCGGACGCTACGACTCCATCTTTACCGGTGCGTTTGGCGACGGCATCGAGGTGCCGGCGGCGGGCTTCGCTTTTTCGCTCGAGTGCCTGGAGGCCGCGCACACCTCGGCCGAGGACGCCGCTTTCGACGACGATCACGCCGCGGGCCGTGGCGCCGAGGGCCCGCTGCGCATCGCCGTGCCCAAGGGCTCGCTTAAGGCCGACACGCTCGACGTGCTCGAGACCGCGGGCCTGGACGTCTCTGAGCTGCGTGACCCCGGCCGTCACCTGATCGTGCGCGGCCGCGACACGCGTGCCGGCGAGGGCGCGGTCGGCGATATCGAGTTTGTCATCGTGCGTCCCAGCGATGCGCCTGCCTTTGTGGGCTGCGGTGGTGCCGATTGCGGCATCTGCGGCTGGGACTCGCTCATCGAGGCAGACCTCAACCTGCTGCAGCTGGTCGACCTGGGCTATGGCCTGTGCACGTTTATCGAGGCGGAGCCCGCAGGGCGCGCCGGCCAGGCCGAGCGCAACTATGCCCGTCGCGGGTCGCTTCGCGTGGCCACCAAGTACCCGCGCATCGCGAGTGCCTGGTATGCCGAGCGCGGCGTGAACGCCGATATCGTCTCACTGCACGGTAACATCGAGCTGGGCCCCATTGTCGGCATGACCGATCGCATCGTGGACATCACCGCCACGGGCGCCACGCTGCGCGACAACGACCTGGTCATCACCGGCCGCATCATGGACTGCACGGCCCGCTTCTTTGTCAATCCGGGTGCTGCGCGCCTGGATCCGCGCGTACGCAATCTGGCAGATCGCTTGGCCGCGGCCGTTAAGGACAAGCATTTTGAGCCCGTCGCGGGCTCGGCACAATAGCGCGAGCGCGCACGGGCGCCCCAACGTACGGGCTGCGGGCCGATTGGCGCCGCCGCCCGGCCTCTCGTTTTTCGAACACAACCTCGACCGATAGGGGATACCGATATGAAGACCATCAAGCTTGCTCCCGGTGAGCGCCTCGTTACCAACCAGCTCAACCGCAAGGGCGTGCTGCCGCAAAACATCATCGACGCCGCCCGCGATATCGTGGCCAACGTGCGTGCCAACGGGGATGCCGCGGTGCGCGATTACTGTCAGCGTTTTGACGGCGTTGAGCTGCAGAGCTTCCGCTTGCCGCAGGAGCAGATCGATGCCGCGCTCGAAGGCCTCGACCCGGCCTTTGTCGCCGCGCTTGAGAAGGCCGCGCGCCAGATTCGCGAGTTCCACCAGCGCGAGGTCGAGCAGAGCTGGTTTACCACGCGTGCGGACGGCACGATGCTCGGCGTTAAGGTGACCCCGCTCGCGGCGGCCGGCATCTATGTACCGGGCGGCCGCGCGCAATATCCCTCCACCGTGCTCATGAACGCCATTCCCGCCAAGGTCGCCGGCGTCAAGCGCGTGGTTATGGTGACCCCGCCGCAAAAAGACGGCCTGATCAGCCCCTACACGCTCGCCGCGGCTAAGCTCGGCGGCGTGGACGAAATCTATATGGTGGGCGGCGCTCAGGCCGTGGCCGCGCTGGCGTACGGTACCGAGACCATTCCGCGCGTCGACAAAATCACCGGCCCGGGCAACGCCTTTGTTGCCGCCGCCAAGCAGATTGTGTCGGGCGACGTGGGCATCGACATGGTCGCCGGTCCCTCCGAGGTCTGCGTGCTGGCCGACGCCACGGCCAAGCCTATGGTGGTCGCGGCAGACCTGATGGCCCAGGCCGAGCACGATCCGCTGGCAGCCTGCTATCTGGTGACTTGCGACGAGCAGTTTGCGCGCGAGGTCGAGGCTGGCATCGACATCCTGGTGGCGCAGTCGCCGCGTGCCGAGATCACGCGCGCTTCGCTCGACAACGAAGGCACCATCGTGGTGGCCGCCGATATGGCTGCCGCCGTCGAGGCCGTGAACACCGTGGCGCCCGAGCACCTTGAGCTGCACTGCAAGGACGCGATGGGCCTGCTCGGCGGCATTCGCAACGCCGGCGCCATCTTTGTGGGCGCTTGGAGCTCCGAGCCGCTTGGCGATTATGTTGCCGGCCCCAACCACACGCTGCCGACCGGCGGCACGGCCATGTTCTCCAACCCGCTTTCGGTCGAAGAGTTCGTTAAGCGCTCGAGCGTCATTTGCTATACACCCGAGGGCCTGCTCTCCGACGCTCCCGCCACACAGCGTCTGGCCGAGGCCGAGGGCCTGTGGGCGCACGCGCTCTCTGCTGCCCTGCGTCGTCGCGTGCTGGAGCAGGGTGAGGATGCCGTGAGTGCCGAGTCTCTGGCCGCGGCCGACCTGACCAAGGTCGCCTGGCCGGGCGACGCCGTGACGACGGTTGCCGAGGGTGTGGACCTGGCGGCTGCGGGCGGTGCCGCTGGCGCGACCGGCGAGGAGGCCTAATATGGCCGAGCTGACGCCCCACATGAAGGAGCTCGTCCAGCCCTACTTGGCCGGCATTGAGCCCTACGATCCCAACTTTACGCCTACGCGCATCAACCTTTCGGCTAACGAGAACACCTATCCCGTGCCGGCCGGCGTGCGCGAGGCGATCGACGCGGCCCTGGCTGCTACACCGCTCAACCGCTATCCCGATCCCATGTCCAACGATCTGCGCGACGAGCTTGCTGCCTGGCATGGCGTGACGCGCGAGAATATCTGCGTGGGCAACGGTGGCGACGAGCTGCTCTATAACTACCTGCTGGCGTTTGGCGGCGCGGGGCGGACCCTGCTCAACTGCCCGCCGTGCTTTAGCGAGTATGCCTTCTTTGCGTCGCTCTGTCAGACCGAGGTGCGCGACGTGTGGCGCGACCCGGCGACCTTTGAACTAGACCAGGCGGCTGTGCTCGCGGCCGCGCCCGAGTGCAACCTGACAATCGTGACCTCGCCCAATAACCCCACGGGCGACGTGGCGCCGCTCGACTTTGTCGCGGCCCTGTGCGATGCATGCCCCGGCATGGTCATGGTCGACGAGGCCTACGTTGAGTTTGCGGACGATTCGTTTGGCGCGGCTACCACGGCGCAGGGGCTTATCGCCGAGCATCCCAACCTGGTGATTCTGCATACGCTGTCCAAGGCGTTTGGCGCCGCCGGCACGCGTCTGGGCTATGTGATCGCGGCGCCCGAGGCCATCGATGTGTTTGCGGCGATTCGCCAAATCTACTCGGTTAACGTGCTAAGCCAGGCCGCCGCGCTTGCCTGCGTGCGTGCCCGCGATGCGTATGCGCCTGTGGTGGCACAGGTCGCATCCGAGCGCGAGCGCGAGTTGTGCGCCCTGCGTGCAATGGCTGCCGAGGGCATGCCCGTGGAGGCATGGCCGAGCGCGGCGAACTTTGTGCTCGTGCGCACGTCGCATGCCACGCGCGTGCGCGAGCGTCTGCGCGACGAGTATTCGATTTTGGTGCGCGACTTTAGCTACGCGCCGGGGCTCGCGGACTGCCTGCGCATTACCGTGGGCACCCCGCAGGAAAACGACGAGGTGCTGGCTGCGTTTGCCGCGCTGGTGAAGGAGGAGATGTAGATGGACCGCTATGCCGAGGTGACCCGCAAGACGGGGGAGACCGACATTGTCGTAAAGCTCGACCTGGACGGATGCGGCGTGTGTGATATCTCGACCGGCGTACCGTTTTTCGACCACATGCTCAACGCTTTTGGCCGCCATGGCCTGTTCGATTTGACGGTGCACGCGGTGGGCGACGTGGAGGTCGATGCGCACCACACCGTCGAGGACACGGGCATTGTGCTGGGCGAGGCGTTTTGCCAGGCGCTGGGTGACAAGGCGGGCATTACGCGCTTTGCCGACGCGGCGATTGCCATGGACGAGACGCTCGTGATGGCCGCCGTGGATATTTCGGGCCGCGGCCAGGCCTACTGCGAGCTGCCCGTGCCGACCGAGCGTGTGGGCAGCTTCGATACCGAGCTGGCCGTCGAGTTCTTCTATGCCTTTGCGCGCGACGCCAAGCTCACGCTGCACGTGCGCGAGCTGGCGGGCGGCAACTCGCATCACATTATCGAGGCCGCCTTTAAGGCTGTGGGCCGCACGATGCGCCACGCCTGCGAGCTCGATCCCCGCGTGCAGGGCATCCCCAGCACCAAGGGATCGCTGTAACCGTTACAAGGGTAAAACCACCACAAAGGGGACAGGCACCTTTGTGGTGGTTTTGGATGATGAGAAGTGGAGGGGTCGCGTGGGCGAACCGAAGATCGTGGTGGTCGACTACCACAAGGGCAACTTGTCGAGCGTTGTGCGCGGGCTTGCGCGCGCCGGTGCCGTCGCCTGCACGTCGGACGACCCAGAGCAGATCCGTAACGCCGACGGCTTGGTCATCCCGGGCGTGGGCGCGTTCTATGACGCGATCGCCTTTATGCGCCAGAGCGGCGAGGCCGACGCGGTGCTCGATGCCGTCGCCGCCGGAACTCCGCTACTCGGTATCTGCCTGGGCCTTCAGCTATTTTTTGAGCGCGGCAACGAGGGCGTGCCTGCGGACGAGGGCGCGGTTGCCGATGGCAACACCCCCGAGCAGGCTGGCGGTCCCTGGGTCGATGGCCTGGGTATTATGCGTGGCTCGTGCACGCGCTTGAAATCGAGTCGCCTGAAGGTGCCGCACGTGGGCTGGGACCAGGTGCACATGACGCCCGCCGGTGCGGCCGATCCGCTGCTTACTGGTTTTGCCGAGGGTGCCAACATGTACTTCACCCACAGCTACGCGGTGGCCGACGATGCCGATGCCGCCGATGTGCTGGCGCGCACGCACTATACGCGGAGCTTCCCGTGCATCGTGCGCCACGGCAACGTGTGGGGCTGCCAGTTCCATCCCGAGAAATCCTCCGCGCTGGGTCAGCGCATCCTTAAGAACTTCGTGAGCATCGTCGAGGGGGCCGGCCGATGATTCTGTTTCCCGCAATCGATTTGATCGGCGGCAAGGTTGTGCGCCTGGAGCGCGGCGACCGGAGCCGCTGCAAGGTATATTCCGACGACCCCGTTGCCGTTGCCCGCTCGTTTGCCGAGCAGGGCGCAAGCTGGGTGCACGTCGTAGACCTGTCTTCTGCCTTTGGCGAGGACGAGGACACGTGCGCTGCCAACTCGGCGGCGATAAAGGCTATCTGCGGCGTCGACGGCCTGTCTGTGGACGTGGGCGGCGGCGTCCGCTCGCTCGCGCGCATCGACGAGCTGGCCGGCTATGGTGCTCGCCGTATTGCGCTGGGCACCGTGCTGGTGACCGAGCCGGGTTTTGCCGAAGTGGCAGCCCAAGGCTTTGGCGAGTTGCTGGTGGCAGACATTGCCGCGCGCGACGGTCAGGTCAAGGTGAATGGCTGGCGTGACGGTGCGGGTGTGGCGCTCGACGACGCCGTGGCGCAGCTTTCCGAGCTGGGTTTTAAGCATCTGGTGTATACCGACATCGCGCGCGACGGCATGCAGACGGGCATCGACGTAGCGGCGTATTGCCATGTGGCCGAGGTCGCGGGCTTTCCCGTCGTGGCTTCGGGTGGTATCTCGACGCTCGATGACATCCGCGCACTGGTCGCGGTGGGTGAGGGCGCGATTGAAGGTGCCATTACCGGTCGCGCGCTCTACGAGGGCAACTTTACGCTGGCCCAGGCACTGGTCGCCGCCCGAGGGGAGGAGTAGCCCATGCTTACCAAACGCGTGATTCCCTGTCTGGACGTCAAGGACGGCCGTGTGGTTAAGGGTGTCAACTTTGTGAGCTTGCGCGATGCGGGCGATCCGGTGGAGCTGGCGCGCGCCTATGACCGCGAGGGTGCGGACGAGGTCGTATTTTTGGACATTACCGCGACGAGTGACAACCGTGCGACGACCATCGAGATGGCGGCGCACGCGGCCGAGGAGCTCGCTATTCCCTATACCGTGGGCGGCGGCTTTCGCGACCTGGCGGGCATGCGGACCATGGTTGCCGCCGGTGCCGACAAGGTGTCGCTCAACTCGGCGGCCGTGCGCGACCCGTCGCTGATTAGCCAGGCTGCCGCGGCTTTTGGCAGTCAGGCCGTGGTCGTGGCGATCGATGCCAAGCGCGTCGGTTTGCCCGGAGAGCCGGGTGCCGACAAGTGGGAAGTCTTTACCGCAGGAGGCCGCAACGCCACGGGCATCGACGCGGTGGCGTGGGCCGAGGAAGCGGCTCGTCGCGGCGCCGGCGAGATCTTGCTGACCAGTATGGATCGCGACGGCACCAAGGCCGGCTTTGACCTGGCACTCACCCGTGCCGTGGCGCGCGCGGTGCCGATTCCCGTTATTGCGAGCGGCGGCGTGGGTACGCTCGAGCATTTTGCCGAGGGCGTGATCGAGGGCGAGGCCGATGCCGTGCTGGCGGCGAGCGTCTTTCACTTTGGAACCTTCAGCATTCGCCAGGTGAAGGAGTATATGGCGTCGCAGGCTATTCCCGTGAGATTGGATTTTTAAATGGAGCAAGTGACAACTGCGTCCGAGCTCAAATACGACGCCAAGGGGTTGATTCCTTGTGTGGTTCAGCAGTATGACACCGGCGAGGTGCTTATGGTTGCTTGGATGAACGAGGAATCGGTGGGGCTGACGCTCAAGACCGGGACCACGTGGTTTTGGAGCCGCAGCCGCCAGGAGCTCTGGAACAAGGGCGCGACAAGCGGCAACATGCAGGAGGTCAAGGAGCTCTGGGCCGACTGCGATAGCGATACGCTGCTGGTCAAGGTCGACTCGCCGGGTCCGGCCTGCCACACCGGCAACCGTACCTGCTTCTTTAAGAAACTCGCGTAGGGCGGGCGCTCGATTAGACGCTCGGCCACCAGAAAGGATTGAACTATGGGTGTGCGCACCGCAAACGTTCAGGATGGAAATATCGGAGAGACGCTGACAGGTCTGGCCGAGGTGATTCACGGTCGTCATGATGCATCGCCGCAGGAGAGCTATACCGCGCGTCTGCTGACCGATGTCGAGGACGAGCTGCTCAAGAAGCTTGCCGAGGAGGCAAGCGAGGTGATCATGGCCTGCAAGGATAACGATCACGATCACATCCGCTACGAGGCCGGCGACCTGGTCTACCACCTGCTCGTGACGCTCGAGCGCTACGGCATCACCCTCGACGAGCTGGCCGGCGAACTCAACGCCCGCCGCCACTAGTCGTTTGGGACAGTCTTTGTTGGTGTAACGGGGTCATGGAAGTTGCGGTGAAATAGGGACTGTTTAAGCGCTTCATCAAGCAAAACAATCCCTATTTCACCGCAACTTATGAAGGGATGGCTAGGCGAGGGGCGTGGATTCCCATTCGCCGGTGGCGTGGGGGATGTCGAAGGTTCGATAACCGCAGTCGTAGGCGTGCGCCTGGGCCTCGCGGATGTTCCAGCAGATATCGCAGGCGCGGTGCGCGTCCGAGCCAAAGGTGATCGGCACTTCGGCATGGGCAAAGCAGCGCAAAAGACCGGTTGCGGGGTAGTAGTCGCCCAAGCCCTTGCGCGGTGCGGCCGTCGAGACCTCAACGCGGCGGCCCGTATCGTGCGCGCACTCTGCCATCTGCTGCCAAAACGGTGCGGGGTCAAAATCGGGCGCAAAGCCTTCCTTCGAAAAGCGCATGACCAGGTCGGGGTGAGCCATCACATCAAAGTTGAGCGGGCTCTCGCAGGCGCGGCACCAGTCATCGACATAGCGCTCCCACACGCCGCGTACCTCCAGGTTTTCCCAAACGTGCAGGTTGGTGTCATCGTCGATCCAGCCGCAGCGCGAATCGGGCGTATCGGGACGAGCGACGTCCTCCGTTCCCGCCGTACCCGCGGCACCGGCCATGATATCGCCTGGGTTGCCAATCCAGTGCACACTGCCCAGGCGCACGACGGCGCCCTGGGACCAGCGCTCAACCAAAGGCTCGCAGCCCTCGTACCAATCGCATTCGAAACCGTAGATAAAGGTGAGTTCTGGCGCAATCTGAGCGGCAAGATTGCGAGCGTCCTCAAAAGCCAGACGATGTGCCGGCAGGTCGCCCTCGACGACCTGCACCTCGCAGTTGGCATCCATGCTGGCAGGTAGGGTGAGATGGTCGGTCGAGACCATGGCGCGGCAGCCGGCGGCGACAGCGGCGCGGACGTTGTCCTCAAATGAGGCATGGCCGTCCGAAAACGAGGTGTGGGTATGGCAATCGACCAGCGGGCACATAGGCATAGCGGCTCCTTTGCATTTGGCGAATCCGCTCCATTGTAATGGCGCAGCTCTCAACACGCCGGACACGCCGGGGGTCGAAATCGATTGGAAAGGCTGCGCGACGCGCGGTGCGGCCTCGCTTGCGCTCTCAAAACGTGTACATCAGCCTCCAAAAGCTGCAAAAAATGACATGTTTGGAGGCTGACGTACACGTTTGGCTGAGGCGGTGGAGTGTCGGTTTCTTGCGGATAGGGAAAATCGCGCTCATCGCGCTCCGCCGCCCCCACGCCGCCCGCGATGTGCTAGCGTTTGAGTGAACAAAACGAGCCCGCGCGGAAAGGAACCGGACCGTATGCAACGTGGAAGTACATCTCCGCTGTCCCGCGAGACCGATGCGCCCGAGACCATCGTCAAGCTGGAGTGCGACATCGACGATGCGTCGCCCGAGGTACTCGCCTATGCCGCCGACCGCCTGCGCGAGGCCGGCGCCCGCGAGGTGCACTGGCTACCCCTCTACTGCAAAAAGGGTCGCCCCGGATGGCAGTTGCAGGTGATCTGCTCGCACGAGGATATCGAGCGCCTACAGACGATTATCTTTTTGGAGACCACGACCAACGCCGTTCGTCGCCAGGTGATGGAACGCGTTTGCCTGCCGCGCCGATTCGAGCAGGTGACAACGCCTTGGGGCGAGGTGGCCGTAAAGGTGGCAACCCTGCCCGATGGCAGCGAGCGTGCAGCGCCCGAGTACGAGGACTGCGCTCGCCTTGCCCGTGAGCACAATGTGCCGCTCCAGCGCGTGATGCAGGCGGCGCAAGCCGCGGCTCTGCAATTTGAGTGACACGGTCGGCGACGCGCCACACCCACCCCATCAACCTCACCGAAAGGACCACCATGAAATACCTCATCGCCTCCGACATCCACGGCTCGGCATACTGGACCGAGCGCCTGGTCACCGCCATCGATTCCGAGCAGCCCGACCGCATCGTGCTGCTGGGCGACCTGCTCTACCACGGTCCACGCAACGACCTGCCGCGCGATTACGCCCCCAAGCGCGTAATCCCGCTGCTCAACGCCCTGGCCGACCGCATCATCGCGGTGCGCGGCAACTGCGACGCCGAGGTCGACCAGATGGTCCTCGACTTCCCCGTCATGGCCGACTACGCCACGCTGTTTGACGAAACCGGCCGTGAGCTGTTCCTGACGCACGGCCACGTCTTTGGCGCCGGCATGCACAACAGCGTCGACCACGCGCCCGCGCTGCCCGAGGGCTCCGCGCTCGTCTACGGTCACACGCACGTCAAGGTCAACGAGGAGAGCGCCGCGCACCCGGGCCTGTGGCTCTTCAACCCCGGTAGCGTGAGCATCCCCAAGGACGGCTCGCACAGCTACGGCATCTACGAGGGCGGCGCGTTCCGCCACGTGGTCCTGGAGGAGGAATAACCATGGCGCAGCACATGGCTCAGCAAAATGCCGAGGGCTCGCGCGATTTGTCCACGCTGGTCGACGCGTCGGCCGAGCTACAACATCTGGTGCAGATCGTCTGGCGCTTGCGTCAGCCCGACGGCTGCCCGTGGGACCGTGAGCAGACGCACCGCAGCATCGGCAAGAACATGATCGAGGAGGCCTACGAGGCACTCGACTGCATCGAGGCGGACGACGCGGTTCACCTACGCGAGGAGCTGGGCGACGTGCTCATGCAGGTCGTGCTGCATGCGCAGATTGCGGCGGACGCCGGCGAGTTTACGCTGGCCGACGTGGCGCGTGATATCGATGCCAAGCTCATCCGCCGTCATCCGCACGTGTTTGGCGATGTAGATGCCGACAGTTCCGACGAGGTACTCAAGATTTGGGACGAGGTCAAGCTTGCCGAGAGGGCTGCCAAGGACAAGGCCGTGGCGGCAGGCGAGGCTGCGCCCGAGGGCCTGCTCGACGGCGTGCCCACGCATCTGCCGGCGCTGATGCAGGCTCAGAAGGTGTCGCGCAAGGCGGCTGCCGTGGGCTTTGAGTGGGAGACGGTCCAGGATGTGTGGGACGAGGTCGCCGAGGAGCGTGCCGAGTTTGAGGCCGAGGCCCCTGGCTCGCCCGAGCGCGAAATGGAGTTTGGCGATCTGCTCTTTGCCCTGGTCAACGTCGCGCGCAAGGAGGGTATCGACGCCGAGAGCGCCCTGCGCGCGAGCACGGCCAAGTTTCGCCGTCGCTGGGCTGCGATGGAGCAGATGGCGGCCGATGCCCACGTGGATCTTGCCGAGCTTTCGACCCACGGCCTCAACGACCTGTGGGATGCCGCAAAGGCGGAGGAGTAAGACTGCGGGAACGACGGGCTGACACGCCTCATCGTTCCCGCTATATTTTTCGAAAATCAAGTGTATCCCTCGGCTAACTTAGGGCATAATGCAAAAAGTGCGACATGGCTAACTTACGGAGACGCACCGATGGTGCACGGTCAGCCGGTCGCTTGCATCCACTACGTTTCCAAGTGAGAGGGAGACAACATGAGCGATATTTTGGACGTTTACGGTCGCGAGGTGCTCGACAGCCGCGGCAATCCCACCGTCGAGGTCGAGGTTGTGCTCGAGGACGGTAGCTTCGGTCGCGCGATGGTGCCTTCGGGCGCTTCGACCGGTGCCTTTGAGGCTTGCGAGCTGCGCGATGGCGACAAGGGCCGCTATCTGGGCAAGGGCGTCTCTCAGGCCGTCGAGCACGTCAACAACGAGTGCGCCAATGCCGTCGCCGGCCTCGACGCCTTCGACCAGCGTGCCGTCGATGCCGCGCTGATTGCCGCGGACGGTACCCCCAACAAGACCAAGCTCGGTGCCAACGCCATCCTGGGCGTGTCGCTGGCCGTTGCCCGCGCCGCTGCCGAGTCGGCGGGCCTGTCGCTGTACCAGTACCTGGGCGGCGTCAACGCTCACCTGCTGCCCACGCCCATGATGAACATTCTCAACGGCGGCGTGCATGCCGACAACAACGTCGACTTCCAGGAGTTCATGATCATGCCGGTGGGCGCCCCGAGCTTTGCCGAGGGCCTGCGTTGGTGCGCCGAGGTCTACCACACCCTCAAGGGCGTGCTGCACGAGGCCGGCCTGGGCGGCGGCGTGGGCGACGAGGGCGGCTTTGCCCCCAACCTTAAGACCAATGCCGAGCCGTTCGAGTACATCACCAAGGCCGTGGAGAAGGCCGGCTTTAAGCCCGGCATCGACTTCATGTACGCCATGGACCCGGCCTCGACCGAGTTCTACAACGCCGAGACCGGCATGTACGAGCTCAAGGGCGAGGGCGTGGAGTACACGAGTGCCCAGATGGTTGATTACTGGGAGAAGCTCGTCGACACCTATCCCATCATCTCCATCGAGGACGGCATGGCCGAGGAGGACTGGGACGGCTGGGTTGAGCTCACCCGTCGCATTGGCAACAAGGTGCAGCTGGTGGGCGACGACCTGTTCGTCACCAACACCGAGCGCCTCAAGAAGGGCATCGAGCTGGGTGCCGCCAACGCGATCCTGGTCAAGGTCAACCAGATCGGCACGCTCACCGAGTCGCTCGAGGCCATCGAGACCGCCAAGGAGGCCGGCTACGCTTGCATCGTGAGCCACCGTTCCGGCGAGACCGAGGACTCCACGATCGCCGACCTGGTCGTGGGCGTCAACGCCGGCCAGATCAAGTCGGGCGCCCCGTGCCGCAGCGACCGTATCGCCAAGTACAACCAGCTCATCCGCATCGAGGACGAGCTCGAGGGCAGCGCGCGTTACGCCGGCAAGGCCGCGTTCTACAACATTCGCTAAACAAGTGGTGCACGCGGGGAGCGGGGTTGACTCGGCTCCGTTCCACTTCTGATGGCCGCCATTGGGCGCTGGGCCATATGGCTCAGCGCCTTTTTTATGTCGAGCAAAGGCTGGCGAAGGCGGTGCGGGCGCTCGTGCTATAACTAAAGGACTTAGCGCAAACAAACCTCAACCGCACAAGGCGCACATGGATCAGATTTACGACAACAGGTACTATTCCGCCGGTTCGCGTGAGCCGTCGCCTCGCCGTGCGCGCACGGTGCAGCTCGGTGGGTCCGCCTACGCCGGCGCCGACCGCTCCATACAGCGCCCGACAAGTACCTCGCGCCCCAATGCTCAAGTGAATACTTCGACAGATGGACCAGTGCGCCCGGCACGTTCGTCGCATGCTCAGCGCTCGTCGGCTCAAACGCACGATAGGTCGAGCAGGCCCTCGAACCGTCTTTCGGGCTCGGACTTTATGCACTACGCCAACGACAACGCGGTGGTCAAGGCGATCTACGACTTTACCCACGGTCCTCAGCGAGGGCTATTCATCGGCATCGTCGTTGCCCTGGTGCTCGTGAGCCTGTATTTCCCCGTGCGCGACCTGTACGTGGCAAAGCGTTCGAGCGATATCTTGGCCAAGCAGGTCGAGATTCGCCAGCAATACAATGATGAGCTGCAAAAAAGCGTCGACAAGCTGCTCTCGGAGGAGGGTATCAAGGACGCGGCATCCGAGGACCTGGGCCTGGTGATGCCCGGCGAGAAGAGGATTGAAGTGCAGGGCCTGGACGGCGATTCGGACTCGTCGTCGGCTGAAAAGAAGTCGTCGAACGCCAAGAAGGCCAGCGAGGTGGCCAAGGAGATCGAAGAAGTCGGCAAGGACGCGCCATGGTACATCCAAGCGCTCGACATGCTGTTTGGGTTTAACGGCGTCGAGGGTCAGACGGTCGTGTCCAACGGCAAATAGCGCCCGGAGGGGAGCTCGCAATGACAAATTGCAAATGCTATAAGGTGGCCGCGATCGACCTGGGAACGGTGTCGTCGCGACTGGTGTTGGCGCAGGTCGAGGCCGGGGCGATCGTGGAATCGTCCAAGCATACCGAGATCACCGACTTGGGCGAGGGCGTGGACGCGACGGGGCGCTTTTGCGAGGCGGCCGTTGAGCGCGTGCTCGTTGCGTGCCGCATGTTTGTGGACGAAGCCCGTACCTTTGGGGCCGCGTGCGTCTGCACCACCTGCACGAGTGCCGCGCGCGATGCGTCCAATGCCGCGCTGCTGCTGGACGGTCTGCGCGATCTGGGGCTCGAACCGCAGGTGATTCCGGGCGAGGTTGAGGCGCGCCTGACGTTTTTTGGCGTGGCACACGACTTTGCTGGCGAGCGCATCATCGTCGCCGATTCGGGCGGTGGCTCCACGGAGCTCGCGACGGGCGTCTATGCGCCTGAGCGCGGGGTCTTTGCGCTGGAGGGAACGCGCTCACTGGACATCGGTTGCCGTCGCGTGACGGAGCGGTTTTTCTCTGCGCTGCCGCCGTCGACGAATGAGCTTGCGGTTGCCGCCGCGTGGGCGAGCGAGCAGTTCTCCGCCTATTTTGAGGGCCTGCCTGTCGACTTTGAGCGCGCCGAGCGCCTCGTCGCGGTGGGCGGTACCGTCACCACGCTCGTGGCGCTGATCCACGAACTGGAGCCGTACGACTCGAGCTTTGTGCACCTGCGCGAGCTTTCGATGGAGCAGATCTCGGCCGCCATCGATCGTATATCTACGCTGGATGTGGAGGGTATCGCCGCGCTACCGGGTGTACAGCCCAAACGCGCGGGCGTGATTCTGGCTGGCGCCGTGGTGATCCGCGAGCTCATGCGTGCCGGCGGTTACGACAT
The DNA here is from genome assembly GCA_018382125.1 of Collinsella sp. Taxonomy (GTDB): domain Bacteria; phylum Actinomycetota; class Coriobacteriia; order Coriobacteriales; family Coriobacteriaceae; genus Collinsella. The sequence goes on along the minus strand of JAGZQO010000027.1, from coordinate 11,216 downwards.
GCTCACCGTAAGCGAGAACAGCCTCCTCGCCGGTATGGCCGCCACCATCAACGAGACCCTCGACGGCGCGACTCCCACCATCGCATGGACTCCCAGCCTCAGCGCCCTCTAAATAAGTTGCGGTGAAATACGGACTAAAATCGCCCTTTCGGGCGCCAAACAGTCCCTATTCCACCGCAACTCAACAGCCGGCACCTGGGGACAGTCCTTGCGGGGCGTCCCCACAGCGCCTATGCCAGCTTGTCGATTTGCCCAATCTCCCAAAGCGGAATATTGACGAGCATGCCCTCGTCTCTATATGCCGCCAGGGAGCTCCTCACGCAACGCTCGAGCTTGAATTTTTCGCAGGCTATTTTCAGACTCTTCGCTTTAAGGTTCTCTGCCGCCTTGACCTCAAGCGGAAGCACGGTTCCCGCATGGTCGATGGCAAAGTCGGTTTCGGCATTGCCAGAGGTAGAGGACCAATACGCGGGAGTTTTGTCCTGGAGCAAAAGCTCCTGCGCGACGTATTGTTCGGTCAGCGAACCTTTGAACTCGGTAAAAACAGCGGATCCGTTAAGAACGATGGCCGGAGAGAGACCGGAGAGCGCTCCGAGGATGCCGGTGTCGATGCAGAACAGTTTGAAGCCCGAGAGGTCTTCGTAGCTCGAGAGCGGCGCCTTTAGAGCGGAAACACGTGGCACCTTATGAACGATTCCGTAGTCCGTGAGCCACTGGAGGCTTTCCTCGAAATCGCGTGCGCGCGCTCCGGGGCGAAGGGCGCCATAGACAAACTTCTTGTTCTCTTTGGCAAGCTGGCCGGGAAGGGATTTCCAAACCAACCTCATGCGCTCGATGATGCGGGCGGGTGCATGTTTGCCAAAATCGGATTCGTAAGCCTCGATGATTTGCTGCTGAAGCCTTCGGGCTTCGATGAAGTCGCGTGTCTCGGCGAAAGCGGAGACAACTTCGGGCATACCGCCGACAACAAGGTATTCCTTGAGCAAGTGTTCGAGCTTTTCGGTAACGTTTGCTAGAAGGTTCATGTCTGCGGCAAGGATGGCGTCGGCGAGCGGGTCGCCGTCGACGGCACGAACGAACTCGGCGAACCCCATGGGACGCATGGTGAGCTGGTCGATTTTGCCGACGGGAAATGACTCATTTTCGCGTCGGAGCGCGAGGCCCATATAGGAACCGGCTGCTACGATGTGGTATTCGGGTGCAAGCTCGTTGAAGTACTTGAGCGAGGTGATCCCGCGCGGGGCCTCTTGGATCTCGTCGAAGATGATGAGCGTGTCTGCTGGCGTTACAGTTTGGCCACGTAGGAGTTCTATCTGGGAGATGATGCGCTTGGGGTCGAGGTCCCCATCGAACAGCGAGCGTGTGCTCGGCTCGAGCATAAAGTCAAAACGAATGACGTTTCGATACTGCTGGCTTGCGAATTCGTTAAGAAGCCAAGTCTTTCCTGTCTGGCGGGCTCCCTTAAGCAAGAGAGGTTTGCGATTCGTCCTTGATTTCCAAGCGATAAGTTCGCTCATAAGCTGTCGCTGCATATTGCCTCCCAACCCTCTCGGTTATTATAAGGCCATTTGGGTGTTTCCATCGGAAAATGTGCGAGACAACCACGTTTTTCCATCGGAAAATGTGCGAGACAACCACGTTTTTCCATCGGAAAATGTGGTAGGAAACTCATTGGGTGGGCGGAAAAAGTAGTCAAAAAAGCCCCGTCCCAAATGAGCTGCTCTGCAGTTGACGGCGTCCAAAGGAAACGAGCCCGCATCCCTGGGGGACACGGGCTCGTAAGCACTACATGGTAGGGGCGGTGGGACTCGAACCCACAATCCTTGCGGCGAGAGATTTTAAGTCTCCTGCGTATGCCAATTCCGCCACGCCCCCGTGAGACTAGAAGTCTAGCACAAGCCGTCCGTTACGCGTTGACGGCCATCGAGTGTTGGCCCGACTTCTCCAGGAACTCCTGGAACTTGGCTTCGTCGCCCTTGTTCTGGTACTGCAGGGCCAGCAGGTACTCCAGGCGGCAGCGCTTGACCGGGTCGTCGCCGACGTCCTCGAGCATGCGCTCCAGCTCGGGAATGTCGTTGTGGCGCTTGAGGATCATCGTGTCGTACATCAGTTGGCATTCGTGCGCGACTGCCTCGGCCTGACCGCCCTCAAAGCCCTTGATCTCGTTCAACAGCTCTTTGGACTTTTTGCGATCCTCCTGGCCAACATAGTAGTTAAAGGCTTTGATCACCAGGTCGACGCGCTGCATCTTGGGGAGGTTGAGTCCCAGCAGCAGGTCGAACATCTCGCTGGCGCGCTCGTGGTCCTCGCGCAGCAGATAGGAGTTCAGACGCAGGTAGTCGCGGTTGTAGCGTGGGTACAGCATGCTGGTGAGTTTGCCGTCGAGCAAACGATCGAACTCGTCCCACTGCTTGGCGGCCATCAACTGCTGCAGACGCTTGAACGTGGTGCGTTTTTTGACGCTAAAGAACACCGACACGGCGATGCAGATGATAACGACGGCGGTCCAGAGGGTGCGGGAATCGGGCATTTCAGAGTCCTTAGTCGCTCTTAAAGCGAGCGGTATGACAACACGTACTAGATGTATTATACGCAGCGCGCAAGCAAACTGGCATAAAAGCTCATCGAGGCTGAGTGCCATCGCTCGCTGCGGTACACTTACCTAAAGTAAACCATGAAGGGAGACATTACCTATGAAGAAGATCGTTTTGGCTTGCGGTGCTGGCGCTGCTACTTCCACGCTCGTTGCCCAGAAGGTCGCTACCATGCTCGACGCCAACGGTTATGCCGGCAAGTATGAGATCGTGCAGTGCGCCATCTCCGAGGCCAAGGACGCTTGCGACGAGGGCGCCGACCTGCTGATCGCCACCACCGTTGCCCCCGAGGGCCTCACCTGCCCGTACGTGAGCGGCGTGCCCTTCATGACCGGCATGAACCGCGTTGCTGCCGAGAAGGCCGTCCTTGACGTTATGGCTCAGTAGGCGCTGCCTGCATGAGTGAGCAGAACGCCAATCCGGTCGAGCTCTTTGGCATGCGCGTTGCCCATGTGGGCATTAACGCCACCGACCCGGCAGATGCCTTGGAGATCGCGGAGCTGTTCTCGACGATGATGGGCCTGCCCGTTATCGAGACCCCCGTTTCGTACTTTAACGATTCGCTGGTCGAGATCATGAAGCGGAACGGTCGTGGCACCAAGGGCCACATCGGCTTTGCCGTTAACGACATCGATGCAGCTGAGAAGTGGTTTGCCGAGCGCGGGCTCGAGGTCAACGAGGAGTCGCGTGTGCTGCTGCCCGGCGGCGGTACCAAGCTCGTGTACTTTAAACGCGAGTTCGCCGGTTTCGCCGTGCATCTGTGCCGAGAGTAGCGCACAAGCTGCCATAGCTAGCAAAAAGGGATAGGGCCGTGTGGCCCTATCCCTTTATTTATGCCGAGGGGCTTCCTAGCGCGGTAGGCGAATCGTAAAGCGGCTGCCGACGCCCTCGACTGAAGTCACGCCGATGACACCGCCATGGCTATCGACGATCCACTTGGCAATGGCAAGCCCCAGACCCGAGCCCTGCGCGCCGGCATCGCGTGCGTTGTCGGCGCGGTAGAATCGTTCAAACGCGTGAGCTGCGGATTCCTGGTTCATGCCGATGCCCTCGTCCTCAACACTTATGTCGATCGTGCCCATGCCCGCATCGGGCGTTATGCCAAATGTGACGGTCGTTCCCGCATCCGAGTACTTGGCGGCGTTTTGCACGATCACGCGCAGAGCCTGCTTCACGAGCGCCACGTCAACGGGCGCGTCGCAGCGCGGGTCGCTGACAAACGCAGCGTCAAAGGCCAGCCGATATATGTGCGCGGCATCGATCATCTGCGATTCCTCGCATACCTCGCCGACCAGTGCGGCCAGGTTGGTATGCGCACGCCGCAGGACCGTGCGCCCGGCATCGCCGCGCGCCAAAAACAACAGCTGCTCCACGAGCTCTTGCATGTGCTCGCTTTCGGCCTTGAGGGATGCGATAGATTCCGCCAGCACGTCCGGGTCGTTTTTGCCCCAGCGGTCGAGCATGTTCACGTAGCCCTGAATCACCGCGATGGGCGTGCGCAGCTCGTGGCTTGCGTCGTTGACAAAACGCATCTGCTGCAGCTTGGCCTCTTGCATCTGGCGCAGTAGGCGGTTGAGTGCGACCTCGATGCTCGCCAGGTCGGCGTCGCCGGTGGTGACGCTCGGCGAGTCGACGCTTGCGCGCTCGATGGCCTGCTCCAGCGTTTCCATCTTGCCGCCGGAGAGCTGCATGCGGCCGAGTTCGTCCACGCGCAGTGCCAAGTCGTTGAGCGGTGCCATGGTACGGCGCACACGGCGGGCACCGCCGAGCATGTTGAGCACGCTGATGACCTGCCAACCCACAACGACAAGGTAGAGAGGCCATAGCGTGACGAGGTCCTGCGCGAGGGGGAAAGTCTTGGTGGTACGCGCAAACTCGACGGTATAGGTGAGCGTTGTCAGGTCCCAGCCGCGTGCGGGCGTCAGCGACATGCCGCGAACGGTGGCGCTGGGGATCCATCCTGCGGTAAACGCGCCGTTGGGCAGCGTCTGGTTGTATCCATAGACGAGGATCGCCACCGCAATAACCAACAGCAACAGATCGAGCCAGACGTAGCTCATCAGGCGGCGCCACATATAGCCCCAGTTGATGGCGCGGGCGATGGAGGTGACGCGCTTGGCCTCGGCGTTACGCACGGCAGGCATAGCCCACCCCGCGCACGGTCTGGATGATGCGGGCGCCGCCGGCGTCCTCGATCTTGGCGCGCAGGTGCGCGATGTGCACGTCGACGTTGTTGGTGTCGCCCACGTATTCGTAGCCCAGCGCCTCGTGCGCGATGCGCTCGCGTGTGAGCACGGTCTCGGCATGCGCCATAAGCAGGGCGAGGACGTCGAACTCGCGAGCCGTGAGCGCGATGGGCGAGCCGCCGACTGTGACTTCGCGGCGGCCGGGATCGAGCACGACTGAGCCAACGGTGAGCGTAGCGGGGGAGGGCGAGGCGGAAGCCTGGGCAGAGTCGCTGACCGGGGGTATCGCAGCGGCGCCGACACCCGCGCCGCTCGCCGTGCCCGTCCTGGCCCCGGCGCCGCCAACGCCCGAAGCCGCCCGCACGGCCTCCGAGCGCTTCAGCGCCACGCGGATCCGTGCGAACAGCTCCTCAATCGCAAATGGCTTGGTCAGGTAATCGTCGGCGCCGGCATCGAGCCCGGCCACCTTGTCCATCACGGCATCGCGCGCGGTAACCATAATCACCGGCACATCCTTGTGCTTGCGGATGCGCCGCAGCACCTCCATGCCGTTGAGCTGCGGCAACAGCACATCGAGCAGAATCAGATCGTAGTCGCGCTCCAGCGCCAGGTCCACGGCGGTGCGGCCATCGGCGGCGTGTTCCACCTGGTAGCCCTCGTGCTCCAGCTCGAGCGTCACAAAGCGGGCGATTTTCTCCTCGTCCTCTACGATCAGGATCCGTGCCATGCGTGCCCCCGTTTGCGATTACTTGTCGTCGTTCAGATTTTGCTTGATGTCGTCCGCGGCGTCGGCGGCGTGATCCATAAGGTTGTTGATGCTGCCGGGCACGTCGCCGTCGCTATCGATGCGGTAACGCATGCCAAAGAACAGGCCGATCAGCATCAGCCATATCGTGGCGCCCCAGGCAAACAGGGCGATGATGGGGATCAGGATGGGGATGTTGAGGATGATTGCATCGCGGCGCGTGGCGATAAACTTGGTGTCCAGGCTCAGGCGGAAGAGCTTTTTGAGGTACTCCCATACGCTGTCCATCTTCTTGGAGAAGTCGGTCTTTTCGCTCGACTTTTCGTAGGCGGCCTGCGCGGCGACCATCTCGGCCGAGGGTTCGTCGACCGGCGCGGACTCGGTGGCGGCGTGCGCCGACGTGGTCTGGGTCTTGCCTTGCGACTCGAGCCAAATGATGGCGTCCAAAACGTTGCCGTCGGCGGCGTCGAGCGCGGCTTTGGCATCGGTGTAGCTTACGTTGCACTTGGTGCGGATGGTTTCAACTTTTTCGAGGTCGTCCATGACCTGTCCTTTCGTTCGATGGGCGCGACGCCGGGCGATCTGCCCGGGCGCGAGCGTTGCGTTCGGCGGCCTGCGTTGCGCGGCGCCGCCCCGCCCTTGGTCGAACTCTATAGTGCAGGTTATAGATTAAGCGATTCTTGAGCCAAGATTAACGTTGGATGAGTTTTTGGGTAGCGGTGGGAAAAGTATTAGACCTCGATAGCGGGGGATGTGGTGCCGGTGCAAAACGGCGTCAAAGGTTGGTCGAGCAGGCGGTTTCTCCATTGATGTCCGCACAGCATGTGACACTTACCCTGCCGCCCCGCTCTGCCGCGGCGGCATGCGTCTGAACAACGACTCTCTAAGGAGTTCGATACCGATGAGTGACAACGCAAAGCATCTCGCAAAGAAGTGCGTAAAGGACGCGGGGCCGTGCCTCGCGCTGTGCGTAGCCGGCGCAGCGGTCGCGCTGCTGGCTGTTCTGGGGCCGTTCGACGTGCTCCGAAGTGCCAGCTTTCTGCATGTTTGCATGGCTCTTGCCGGCGCCACGATGACCGGCGGCGTGCTCGATCTGATCTTTTGGGTGTTTGACCCGTTTGGATGGAAGAGCGAGGGGGTAGGTCCCAAAGGATGGAAGGGCTGGAACGGTTGACTTAGTGATCGTGCAGAATGTGGGCTAGCGACTTACAGGGAAGTGGTGATCCGATGACGGTCTATGTGACGGGCGATATTCACGGCGGCGTCGACATGCAAAAGCTTCGCGACTGGGATCTTGGGGATGGTCTGACAAGTGACGACTATCTCATCATCGCGGGCGACTATGGCTTTCCGTGGGATTTCTCTGCCGAGGAATGTGCCGACATCGCCTGGCTGGAGTCGCGCCCCTATACCGTGCTGTTTGTCGACGGCAACCATGAGCGTTTCGATCACTGGTCGGAGCGCCCCATGGAGCTGTGGCACGGCGGCCTGACGCAGCGTCTGTCGGACACCTCGCCCATCCGACGCCTGACGCGCGGTGAGGTTTTTGAGCTCGACGGCTCAACGATCTTTACCATGGGCGGCGCCACGAGCGTGGATAAGGAATACCGCATTCCGTATTCCAGCTGGTGGCCGCAGGAGCTGCCGGACGAGCGCAACTTTGAGGAGGCGCGGGCAAAGCTCGACAGCGTGGGTTGGAAGGTCGACTATGCGATCACCCATACCTGCTCCACGCGCATGCTTTCGTCCACGCTTTATCCAGCGTCCGGCTGGAATTGCCCCTCCGTTGATCGGCTTACGGCATTTTTCGATGAGCTGGAAGACCGCTTGGACTACAAGCGCTGGTACTACGGGCATTTTCATCGGGATACCAGCCCGGCCGAGCGTCACACCGTGCTCTACGACTGCATCGTTCGCTTGGGCGACGAACTCCAGCCCTGGGATGTTGCGTAGAGGCGGGGTGGCTGGCTACTCGACCGTTACAGTGATGTTCTCCCGATGCGCGCGGATGACGTCCCAGCTAAAGTGCTCGACCAGCTGCTCGGCGGTACGCGGCGTGGTGTCCGGCGCGATGCCTGTTTGCCCGGCGAGCCATCCCAGTAGTGCCTCGGGCGCGCCAAAGCGGGTGCGGAGCTCGCCCAGGTCCAGGTCGCGATCGCGCTTGGAAAGGCGGCGGCCGTCCGGTGACATGAGCAGCGGAATGTGCGCGTAGTGCGGCGTGGGAAGTTCCAGCAAATGCTGCAGGTAGATTTGGCGCGGCGTGGAACCAAGCAGGTCGCATCCGCGTACGATCTCGGTGACGCCCATGGCAGCGTCGTCGACCACCACGGCCAGCTGATAGGCAAACACGCCGTCGCTGCGGCGCACCAAAAAGTCACCGCACTCGGTGGCGAGTGCTTCGCATTGGGCTCCGTACGTGCGGTCCACGAATTCGATCACGTCGTTTGCGAGGTCGTCGACGGTGGGCACGCGCAGGCGCGTGGCCGGAGCACGCAGGGCACTGCGGCGGGTGATTTCATCAGCAGAAAGACCTCTGCAGGCGCCGCGGTAGATGGGCGTGCCGTCGCTGGCGTGCGGCGCGCTCGCGGCGTGGAGTTCGGCACGCGTGCAAAAACAGGGATAGGTGAGGCCGGCGTCTTGCAGCTGACGCAGGGCGTCCTCGTACAGATCCAGGCGATCGTGCTGGTAGTAGGGGCCTTCGTCCCATTCCAGTCCCAGCCAGGCCAGGTCGTCAATCAATTGAGTGGCAAGTTCCGGGCGCTTGCAGCGATCGTCCAGGTCCTCGATGCGCAGCACGATGCTGCCGCCTTGGCTGCGGGCCGAAAGCCACGAGCACAGGCAGCTGAACACGTTGCCCAAGTGCATGCGGCCCGAGGGCGACGGGGCAAAGCGGCCCACGACGGGGGTGGGCGCTGCCGTTGCTGGTGCGTCCGCGGCGTGTGTTGCTATGTTGCGTGCGTTGATATCCATGCGGACGAGTATAGCGCGGGGCTTGGCAGGGAAGGCGTTGCTGCGCTCACAAGTTGGCGGCGGTACGCATTGCGCACGGTGGGTTTGCGGCTCAAGGTCTCGATCGCTGCGTACCGACTTAGCCTCACAAACGACAGAAACCCCGGCAGCTCTTCGCAACTGCCGGGGTTTCCGCGGAAAAGGGGGACATGATCCTCGAGCGAACGGCAAAGGGGCAAACCGTTTTCGCTCAACTGCTTTATGCCCCTCGGCTGGCGGCTCAATCAGCGCGTGCCGCGCCCACACAAAGCCGCTACACCTGTGACGGAGCTGTGAAGTGGTATCTATTGCCGGGGCGGGCTATGCCAAGGGTGTCCCTAATGACTAGTCATTTAAGAACGTCCCCAATGACTAGCTGCCGGGGTGCGGGTGTGACTTTCATCCCGTTTGGCGCTCCGGTCGCCTAGATGTTCGCCATGCGTACCCGCAAACGTGGGACAATGGCGCTGTTGGTTTTACAGACAAAGGATGTGCCTATGAACACCCTCGCCGCCAAAGTCAGCCGGCAGCGCCACCTGTTTGCGCGATTCGCTTCCGTCTGCGTGCTCGTCACGCTTGCGTTGTTGCTGCTGCCTGTCGCCGCGCACGCCGACGGCTACTCCATGACCCAAACTTATATCAGTGCCACGGTTGAGGCCGATGGATCGCTGACCGTTGTCGAGGGACGCCAGTTTGATTTCGACGACGACATCAACGGCGTGTTTTGGGAGATCAATACGGGCACCAACCAGCAGGGCGGCACGGCGGGCGTTGACGTGCTGAGTGTCGAGGAAGAGGACACCGCGTTTAACAAAGTCGATAGCGCGAACAAGGGCGATTCTGGCGTCTACACGGTCGAGCAGACCGGTGACGGCGTAAGGATTAAGGTGTTCAGCCCCCACGAGAGCGGCGACAGCGCGATCTATTACGTGAGCTACACCATGACCGGTGCGGTCATGAACTGGGCCGATACCGCCGAGCTCTACTGGAAGTTTGTGGGCGACGGCTGGTCCGCGGACTCCGATGACGTTGAGATGGAAGTGTACTTCGCGAATGCCGCTGCCGGGACGGCGGCCGTCAAGGGCGATAACTTCCGCGCATGGGGCCACGGCCCGCTGACGGGCGATGTATCGCTCGATGCGGACGAACCCATGGTCACCTATACCATTCCCTGCGTGCATCAGGGCGAATTCGCCGAGGCACGCATCGCCTTCCCTAGCGACTGGGTGCCGCAGCTTGCCGCTTCGGGCGAAGAGCGCATGTCATCGATCCTGAGCGAAGAGAAGGAATGGGCCGACGAAGCTAACGCCCGCCGCGCTCACGCTCGCATGATTGCCAATGCACTTGCCGTGCTAAGTGTTGTTGCGGCGGTGGTCTTTACCGGCACAATCGTTATGCTCAAGCTGCGCAAGCGCAAGCCCAAGCCGCTTTTCCAGGACGAATATTTCCGCGATGTGCCTTCGGCCGACCATCCCGCCGTGCTTTCGGCCCTCATGAGCTGGAACGAGGTGCCCGACCAGGCATATATCGCCACGCTCATGAAGCTCACTGACGACCGTGTGATCAAGCTGGAGCAGGCGACCGTGACCAAGGCCAAGAAGGGTCTGTTGGGGCGTGAAAAAGAAGAGCAGACGTATCGCGTGACGGTGAGTGATGCGGGCTGGAAGTCGGCCAAGGGCATTGACCACATGGTGCTCAAGGTCTTCTTTGCCGGTGCTAAGCCTGACGAGAACGGTGACCGTTCGCGCACGTTCGACGAGCTGCAGCACTACGTCAAGCAGCACGCTACACCCGTGGGTGATAAGCTCGAGGACTATCAGAACACCGTTAAGGGCAAGCTGGCCGATAGCGAGTACGTTGCCTCGGACGGCATTGTTGCAATGGTGTTTTGCCTGGTTCTTGGTATCCTGATTGCCTTTGTTCCCGTGGGATCCATTTTCTTTACCGATGGCGCACAGGCGAACATTACCGCCGCGGTTATCTCGGTGCCGATTGTGCTGGTGGGTATCGGCGTGGGCCTTACGTTTCGCCGCTTTACGCCGGAGGGCGCCGAGGTGGCGGCTCGCTGCAAGGCACTTAAGCATTGGCTCGAGGACTTCACGCGTCTAAAGGAAGCCGTCCCCGGCGATCTGGTGCTGTGGAACAAGCTGCTGGTGATGGGCGTGGCGCTGGGTGTTTCCAAGGAAGTGCTGCGTCAGCTTGCCGAGGCCGTGCCGCCCGAGGTGCGCGAGGCCGACGGCTTCTATGACAATTATCCCTGCTACTGGTGGTACTACCATCATTACGGTATCGAGTCTCCGCTCGATTCGTTCAACGATGTGTATCACGAGACCATCCGCGAGCTGGCTTCGAGCTCCGATAGCTCGAGCGGCGGCAGCGGCGGCGGCTTCTCTGGCGGCGGTGGTGGCGGCGTCGGCGGAGGCGGCGGCGGAACGTTCTAACGGTCGTAAATTATGGGATGGGCTTTTCTCGACAGCCGTCGGGGAAAGCCCATCCCCTTTTTACGCGCTACCTACGAAGACTGTCCCCAGCGACTAATCATTTAAGAACGTCCCCAACGACTAGGTGCGGTTGCTGCCAAGGAGTGTCCCGGGGTGCCGGCACAGACGATATGAGCAGGACATAAAAACATTGAGAGCCCCTGCTGCATGAAAGACCGCGGATTAGGCCGACAATGGTGAGTGTCTAATCCAACCGCGGCGG
>JAGZQO010000026.1 GCA_018382125.1 Collinsella sp. | reverse complement strand
GAGCTCGTCCCAGGTGCCGCCGACGCCCATCAGGAACACGGCGTCGTAGCCCTCGTCGGCGACCTTGTCGGCGAGCGCGGTCATCTTCTTGCCGGTCTCGTAGAGCGCCTTGCCGTCCTCGAGATAGCCCTCCTGGTCGAAATGCATGATCTCGATCTTCTCGGTTTCCTTCATTTGTCTCTCCTTTCTGGGGTTGTTTCCACATCCCCCATGCCAACGGGCATCAAAACCCGCTTACATTCCGTAACACTCAGCCGCTTTGGCCTTAAGCGCATTGACTGACTCTTCGTAGCCCTCTGCCTTGACCTCCATTTGCTTGGAGACGGCATCGAGATACGGGTGCACGTTCCATGACTTCAGACGCTCGGCGATCATGGCCGCAATCGTCTGGAAGAACACAAGATTGGGAATTGCGCTGAGCAGCGGAGCCACCTGAGGCACCGCAACCTCGTGAGCCCTACCCTTGGGATGGGCCGTGAGCAGCACCGTTTTTGCCGTAACGTTCGATAGCGCATCGGCGATATTCGCAAGACGCTCCGACCCCTGCGGATCGTCGACGATAAACACCAGATAGCCCGGAACGATCTGCATTTCGGGACCGTGGACGAACTCCTCGCCTTCGTGATGCATGGCAGGAATCTTGATGGTCTCGCTCAGCTTGAGCGCTGCCTCCTCGGCAACACCATAGTTGGGGCCGTTGCCGACGACCATGGCGGGCATGTGCTCAGAAAGCTCGAGCATGTGATCTTGGACATATGCCTCGGCGGTCTTGCACATCACGGCATTAGCCTGGATAGCCTCGCGCAGGTCATCAAGACGCTGAGCAACGCCCTTGGCGTCAATCGTTCCGCGCGCCTGACCGCCGTAAATACCAAAGAGCACCAGGTACTCAACGAGAACCTCGACGCCCAGAGTCACAAAGTCCACCGACTCGACGCCCACACCGTAGTCAAGAACGATGTCAGCGTGTTCCTTGATGGGTGCCTCGACGTTTGCCGTGAGCGCAACTGCAGCCATATCGTGTGCGCGCATGTAATCGAGCGCCGCAATCGTATTGGTTGAATAGCCGCTCTGCGAGACGGCAATGTTAAGCGCATGCTGTGGATAGGTGTGTTCAAAATCGACGAAGGCCTCGGGCGTCACAACGGACACCTGCATCTGCAGCGCATCTTGCAGGTAATCGCGGGCGCAATCCGCAGCATGGCGCGACGAACCCGAAGCAACGATGCGCAGCGCGTCAAAAGAACCGGACTGGAAAATATCAACGAGCTGCGCTACCAGCTCAGACGAACGCTCGAGGTTCTCTCCCATACGCACATGGGCAAGCTGAACGTAATCGAGCATCTTCATCGTCTCACCTCGTAACAAATCATTAGTATTTGATATCAATCACAGTTACAGGTTACGGCTTTTTGATACCTCTTTGTCGATTAATTTATCCCCTTCGGCGAACGGTCGATTTTGAGCCATGTAAGGTTGTATATACAGCTGACCCAACGATCAAAACTGGTTAGTTTCCCAGCCGTTATTCACAAAATACCAGCTAGTACGTATAGGTGTAGCCGCCCGTATCGCCACGATTGAAGGACTTTACATACTCGATAGCCTGACCGCTCGCGTCATAGCTCACGCATTCCAAAAGCAAAACAAGATCGCCCTGTTCCAGTCCAAGGAGGCCGGCATCTCGTGCGCCCAGTGCCTCGATATCGAGCTTTTCCTGTGCCATGACTGGCTTTCGGCCCAGCATCTCATAGGTCTCGTACAAACTGAAGACCGACACGTCAATATCTTCGATGGTTGGGAACAGCAGGCAGGGAATCAGCGCCGTCTCAATCGATACGGGGCTACCGTTTATGCAGTTCAGGCGTCGAACGGAATAGAGCAGGTCGTCCTCGGCGATGCCAAACAGGTCGGCGTAATATGGCCCCGCATAACGCTTGGAACGCGCGAGAATACGGACGGACGGCTCGCCGCCCGAAGCACGGACCGATTCACGGAAACCGACCGTGCGTTCAAAAAAAGTAGGTACTTTCTGCGCCACAAAGGCACCTTTTCCCCGAACACGGCGAATCTGCCCGCGTCGAACCAGCTCATCGACAGCGCTTCGGATGGTCAAGCGTGTCGTACCAAATTCCTCGGCGAGGTCTTTTTCGGACGGAATCATGGAACCCGTGGGATATGCACCGCGCTCGATACGTTCCTCGATGCAGCGTCGAATGCGCATATAAACCGGGGTGGCATCTACTGTTTCAGCCATTGTTCACCTGCCACGCTCCTCATGCCGTTCTCTTCGCCGTTATCGGCAAAGCGGAACTTTGTGGGCAAAATCACCGATTTGCAATGCTCCACAAAACGCATGTCCTTATCAAATTCGATCGAGCTCTCATAGAACACCGGCGTTCCCTCTTCTTGCTGGAGCAGCTCGGCCTCTTCGACGTTCAAACGCGAGATGGAGATATGCTCACGTCCATGCTCAACGCGCACGCCACCTTCTTTGAGCAAGACATCGTAAAGGCTCTCACACTCAAAATCGTGCTCGGGAAGCGATGGGCACAGGGACAGGTTAACGTGAGCGGTCTCGATTGACGCCGGCTCGCCCTCAATAAGTCGAACGCGCTGCATGCGGAGCAAGGGAGCGCCTACAGCCACCCCAAGCTTGTCGGCAAGCGCCTCATCCGCCTCGATGGTCCCGGTGGAAACCAGACGAGAAGAGGGGTGCAGGCCGGCAGTCCGCACAGCATCGGAAAAGTTATACGTTTCCTGGAAGATGTTCAGCGGCTTGGGAGGACACACATACGTGCCCGATCCGCGACGGCTCTCGAGCGTTCCACACGAGATAAGCCGCGTGATACCGGCACGCAACGCCGTACGCGAAACGCCAATCTCTTCGCACAGCACGCGCTCGGCCGGCAGGCGATCGCCGCCGGCAAGCTGATGGTGCTGGATATACCAAAGAATTCCCTCAACAGCATGATCTTTGGGGGGAATTGCATAAGATTCGCCTGCCATTGCACAGACTCCTCATTCAGAAACGTATGCCGCCAAAATTAGGCCAGCCCTCCCATGGCATCAAATTCTGCCTTGATCTTCTCGGCGACATTCCGATACGACTTATATAGACTTGAATCGCGTTTGACTTCGTCGGTCATAACGGGAATCTCTAATTTGGAAACCTCGTCTTTTCCCGTCTGAACCGCCACAACAACGCCCATACCAAGACACATATTACGCTTGGCAGCATTTATTTTTGCTGCCTTGGCAGGATTTGCCAGGATACGCTGGGCAAATTCCTGTTTAGAGACCGCTTCTTCGGCCTCCGGATCGCCCGCCTCGGCCACTTCGCACTGCAACACGTCCGCATAGTCAAAAATCTTCGGCTCGCCGCCGCGCTGATGCACGGCCCACTTGCGACGCGTGGCATCCTGGTAGATAGCCGGCAAAAACGTAAACCGCGGCGGGTCCAAAATCGTATCCGTGATGGTAAACACATCGGGATCAAAGGCATCCTGCGGGTTTTTCTTCTTGAACAGCCCCATATCAGCCTCCCGTACTAGCATTAAACAACTCAAGCCGAATATAGCACCAATTTCAAGCTCATGCTTTAGTAGATCGGTGCGCGGCGTCTATGGCTCGCCCAGCGGAAGAGCTTACGGACGAGGGCCGGGGTGCCTGCTTTGTTTTGAGAGGTGGGCTTCGCGAACTTCTCAAAACAAAGCAGGCGCCCCGGCCCCGCCGGCAAATAGCGGACGCTCCGCATGCAATCTATGCAAACAAACAAGTGCGCTTAGCTATATTCGGTAAGGTTAAGCACGCTGCCCTTCACGATAAGCGCCGGCTCCAGAACGACCTCTTCGGCACGTCTACCGCCCCTACCGGCAAGACGCTTGGACATGCAGCCAAAAGCATGCTCCGCGAGGACACCAGGATCCTGCTCAATCGCGGTCAGTGCCGGCTCAAAGAGAACGTCGGCCGCCGAGTTGTCATAGCTTACGACCGAGATATCGCCCGGGATGCTCTTCCCCATCTCGTGCAAGCGCTTGAGCAAACCGAGGGCAATGTTGTCCGAGCTTGCGAACACAGCGGTGGCATCAGTTGCGAGCACCGCCTCCGAGGCCTCGTAGGCACTCGGAATGTAGTACTCGCTCTCAAACTCCAAACGTGCGTCGATAGGCAGGCCAACCTCGCGCAGCGCGCGCTCATAGCCGGCAAGTCGCTTACGCCCCGTATTGGAACGGCGCGCGTTAACCAAGCAGGCAATGCGACGGTGGCCCTGCTCGATCAGATAGCGGGTGGCCATGTAGCCACCCATCTCGTGGTCGAACATCACCTTGTCGCACTCGAGCCCCTCAATGGCACGATCGACCATCACGGCAGGGATAGGCAGATGGCTGACTTCTTCGCGCAGGGCGCGGTCGTCGGAGAACTCGTCGCCTACGACCAGGAAGACGCCATCAACGCCGCGCGTCACCAGCTGGCGCAGCAGCTCCAGATCGTCATCGGCGCTTCCACCCGAGCTGGTAATGAAGAGCGCATAGCCGTCCTCGCGACAGCGCTTTTCCAGGCTACCGGCGAGCGAGGCAAAAAAGCGGCTCTCGATGTTAGGGACGATAAGGCCCAGCGTGCGCGACTCGCGCATGACCAGGCTGCGCGCGATCTGGTTGGGAACATAGTGGTTGCGCGCCGCGACCTCTTTGATGAGCTTGCGGTTTTCTTCCGAGATGCGACAGGGCCGATTATTGAGCACAAGCGAGACCGACGAGGGGGAAAGCCCCACCTCCTGGGCGATCTGCTTGAGGGTGACTTTGTTGGCCATCTCGCTCCTTCCGGGTTTACGCGCAATCTCTTGAAAGTATAGCGACTACCCCTCTACCTCGGTGATAAACACTTTACCAATCCGGTAGACGGCTGTTTTATCGCCGCCAGCGCACCAAATCCGTCCGGGTGGGGTATATTGCAATCGATTGATGACAACGACCACCAAAAGGCGGATATTCGTATGCACGAGAACGACTTTTTTAACGAGGACCTGCTGTGCGCGCTTGCTGGCGTTGCCGGCGAGGACAACGTGCTGATGAGCGAGCCCATGCGCGAGCACACCACGTTTAAGATCGGCGGCCCGGCCGACGTCTTTGTCACGCCCGATACCGAGCAGGGCCTCGTCGCCACGCTCGATACCTGCTATCGCTGCGATCTGCCCCTCACCATCGTGGGCAACGGCTCCGACCTGCTCGTCGGCGACAAGGGCATCCGCGGCGTCGTCGTGGCGCTGGGCGAGGGACTCTCCGACATTACGGTCGACGGCACGCACGTCACGGCGGCAGCCGGCGCCTTGCTTTCCGATGTCGCAGCCGCGGCAGCCGAGGCCAGCCTTACCGGCATGGAACCCATCTCGGGCATTCCCGGATCGGTCGGCGGTGCCTGCTACATGAACGCCGGTGCCTACGGTGCCTGCATGGCCGATGTGCTGGAGTCCGTGCGCGTCTACAAACCCGCTCGCCAGCTCGACGACGGCACCCGCGGCAGCGGCAATATCATCGAGTTCGATGTCGACGAGCTCAACCTGGGTTATCGAAAGAGCCGCATCGCCGATGACGGCTTTATCGTGCTTTCGGCCACCTTCAATCTCGCCCCGGGCAACGCCGCGATGATCAAGGCCGACATGGACAACTACCGCCAGCGCCGCGAGGACAAGCAGCCACTCGACATGCCGAGCGCCGGCTCCACCTTCAAGCGCCCCGAGGGCTACTTTGCCGGCAAGCTCATCATGGACGCCGGCCTGCGAGGACACGCCGTTGGCGGCGCGCAGGTGAGCGAGAAGCACTGCGGCTTTATCGTCAACGCCGACCACGCCACCGCCGCCGACGTCGACGAACTCATCCGCGACATCCAAGCCAAAGTCAAAGAGCAGTTCGACGTAGACCTAGAACCCGAAGTCCACCGAGTAGGCGAATTTTTATAAAAAGAAGGCCCCGAAAGGGGCCTTCACCATATTTATTCAGACAACCCAGTCCGGTGTGTCACGCCTTGGACCCAGAAGGTCCGGGGCTGGGGGCGAGACATAAGGTTGGTCGCGAGTTCCGCACGCAAAGAAGGCCACTTAATGTGGCCTTCGTCTTGCGCAGGACTGTAGAGCAGGCAACCTTATGCCTCGCCCCCAGCCCCGGACCAACTTGCTTCAAACCGCAGCTACGACAGCGCGATACCGCCAAGCCAGCCCCAACGCACGCCAGAGCCAGTGCCATAGAAGCTAATAAACGAATCAAGCGACTTAGACGTAATGGCACCCTCGTTGCTCATAACGATACCGCCGCCAACGTAGATACCCACATGACCGTAGATAAGGCCCGGAGCACCCGTGCCGCTATGCGATGAGTCGGCCACGATCATGCCCACCTGTAGCGCCGAGCGGTCGGAGCTATAGCACCAGGCGTTGAACATGTCACACGCGTTGCCGCCAAAATAGCCCACGCCGGCGTTACGGAAGACATTGGTAACCCACGCCGCGCACCAGTTCTGACCCGGCGAAGGCGTGGAGTAGCACGCGTTGACGACGGCCTGCTGTTTGCCCGAGCCGGCATTCTGTTGCGGGGTTCCGGGCGCATACGATCCGCCACCCGAGCTTGAACCACCCGAGTAGGAATTGTTCTTGTTCGCGGCAGCCGCGGCAGCGGCAGCCTTCCTAGCAGCCTCCTCGGCCTGGGCGGCAGCGAGGATCTCGGAATCGCGCTGAGCCATGAGCTCCTTGACGTCGTCGGAAAGACCGTTCAGCACAGTCTGGACTTCTTGCTGCTTGGCCTGCATATCCTGCATCTGAGCAGTCTGCTGGTCCTTGAGCTTCTCTAAGTCGGCCTTCTGCGACTCGAGCTCGGTCTTTTGCGCATCGAGCTCTTCCTGGATAGTCTGAATGTCCTCGATGGCGTCGCGGTCGCTCTTGTTGATCTTCTCAACATAGTGCGCATTGGCGACGAGTTCCTCAAACGAGCCAGAGGCCAGCAGCAGCGACAGAATGTTCGTGCCGCCGGACTTGTAGCTGGCGGCCACGCGATCGGAAAGGTCGTTGCGCTTCTTCTTGAGCTCGGCCTTCTTTTCATCGATCTGGGCCCGCGTGTCGTCAATCTTGCCCTGGACATTCTCGATGTCGTTGAGGGTCTGGGCATTCTTGTTGGCCAGCGCCGCATACTCATTTGCGATGCTGTCGAGCTGGGCCTGAACCTCGTCGAGCTGGGCCTGGGCGGCATTCAGTTTATCGGTTGTTTCTTTGGAAGCCTCCGCCGCATGGGCGCGAGCGGGCAGGCCAAAAAGAACTGCCGCAGAAGCGGCGCCGAACAGGGCCTTGAGGGCAGTGCGGCGCGAGAGCTCCTGGGAAAGGATGGAATCGCTGTTTGGTGACATATGTACTCCGTTACATGTTTATTTATATGTCGCTCAACTCATACATATTAGCGTACATATGGCGCGTCCCAACGATTTCCACGAACGGCAGGAAACTACAAGGTCAGCGGCTCGTAAGCAAATGCCAAAGATCAGGTTATGCGTACGCAAGCTCTTCTGATGAGTACGTTAGCACAATCCTCTGCTTTTCCCACAGCGCACGATTTGGGCGTCCCTGCCTGCGCTATACTCCCCTGAAGAAGTGTTCCTGATTCGATAGGAGACTACATGTCCAAAGCACTCGACCCCAAAGACACCTGCGTCCTCGTTACCGGTGGCGCCGGCTTTATCGGCTCGCACACCGTCGTTCAGCTGCTCGAGGGTGGCTACCAGGTCGTCATCGTCGATGATCTCTCCAACTCCAGCGCCGTCGCCGTCGACCGCGTCAAGACCATCGTGGGCGACGAGGCCGCCAAGAACCTCACCTTCTACGAGGCCAACGTGCTCGACCGCGATGCGATGAACAAGATCTTCGATACCCATCAGATCGACCGCGTCATCCACTTTGCCGGCTTTAAGGCCGTCGGCGAGTCGGTGAGCAAGCCCGTCGAGTACTACCACAACAACATCGAGAACACCCTGGTGCTCATCGACGTCATGCGCAACCATGGCTGCAAGTCCATCATCTTCTCGAGCTCCTCGACCGTCTACGGCGACCCGAACAACCCGCCCGTCACCGAGGAGGATCCTAAGAAGCCCGCGACCAACCCCTATGGTTGGACCAAGTGGATGATCGAGCAGATCCTTATGGACGTCCACACCGCCGACCCCGAGTGGGACGTCGTGCTGCTCCGTTACTTCAACCCCATCGGCGCTCATCCGTCGGGCCTGATCGGCGAGGACCCCAAGGGCATCCCCAACAACCTGGTGCCCTATGTCGCCCAGGTCGCCGTGGGCAAGCTCGAGGCCGTTCAGGTCTTTGGCAACGACTACCCCACCCCCGACGGCACCGGCGTGCGCGACTACATCCACGTGTGCGATCTGGCCTCTGGTCACGTTGCCGCCCTTAATTGGATGAACGGCAAGACCGGCGTCGAGATCTTTAACTTGGGCACCGGCACCGGCACCTCGGTACTCGAGGTCGTCGCCGCCTTCTCCAAGGCTTGTGGCAAGGAGCTGCCCTACGTGATCCGCGAGCGCCGCGCCGGCGACATCGCTGCCAACTGGTGCGATGCCTCCAAGGCCGAGCGCATGATGGGCTGGAAGGCCCAGTACGACATCGCGGACATGTGCCGCGATAGCTGGAACTGGCAGAGCCACAACCCCAACGGCTTCGCCGACGCCGAGTAGCAAAAACCTACATACCGCTCTTGCCCCGATCTCACGTTGTGAGGTCGGGGCTTTTTCATGGCATGTAACCATTCGCCGAAAATCGACCAACTTTTTTATCTTGCCTGTACATGTTTAAACAACATGTTTTACAATAGGCGTATCAGATCAGAACATCGGAGGCGGACTGCACATCCATCGGCAGGCCGACCCCACAACAAGAAGGTTGGTGAGCGCATTCATGGAGCGTGCAAGCGGCGTCCTCATGCCCGTCTCATCTCTGCCCGGACCATACGGAATCGGCGGCTTTGGTTGGAATGCCTACGACTTCGTCGATTTTCTCGCCTCGTGCAAACAACATTACTGGCAGATTCTGCCCCTTACGACGACCAGCTATGGCGATTCGCCCTATCAGTCGTTCTCGGCCCGCGCAGGCAACCCCAACTTTATCGACTTTGCCGAGCTTATCGAGGCAGGGTATCTGGAGCAGCGCGATATCGATGGCGTGTATCTGGGATCCGACCCCAGCAATGTCGACTACGGTGCTATCTTTGGCGGCCGCCGTCAGATTCTCGACCGCGCCGCCGAGCGCTTTGCTGCCGACAAGCCGGCCGATTTCGATGACTTTATCCAGGCCAACGAGGACTGGCTCATCCCCTACTGTGAGTTCATGACCGTCAAAGAGGAGTGCGGTCTCAAGGCGTTCTGGGAGTGGCCCGCGGAGCTCCACACCCGCGGCGAGGCTTCCGCCAAGGTCTGCGCCGACCATCCGGCGCGTATGCTCTACCACCAGATGACGCAGTACTTCTTCGATCGCCAGTGGAGCCGCCTCAAGGCCTATGCCAACGAGCGCGACATTCTCATCATCGGCGACCTGCCCATCTATGTCTCGCGTGACTCCGTCGAGATGTGGGCGACGCCTGAGCTCTTTAAGATCGATGCCGCCGGCAATCCCGTGAGCGTCGCCGGCACGCCGCCCGACCAGTTCTCGGCCACCGGCCAGTACTGGGGCAACCCCATCTACGACTGGGACGCCATGGAGTCCGACGGCTTCTCCTGGTGGGAGAGCCGCATTCGCGCCGCCCTCGACATGTACGACGTCATCCGCCTGGATCACTTCCGCGGCTTCGAGGCCTATTGGGAGGTGCCGTTCTCCTCGCCCGATTCGTCCTACGGTTCGTGGACGCAGGGTCCCGGCCTCAAGTTCTTCAAGACGCTCAAGGAAAAGCTCGGCACGCTGCCCATCATCGCCGAGGACCTGGGCTTCCTCACCCCCGGCGTCATCGACATGCGCGACAACTCGGGCTTCCCCGGCATGAAGATCCTGCAGTTTGCCTTTGAGGGCACCAACTCGTACTACCTGCCGCATAACCACATCGCCAACACCGTCGCCTATGTGGGCACCCACGATAACGAGACGGCGCGCGGTTGGTTTGAGGGAACGGCCACCCCGCGTCAGCGCGAGCAGGCAGCCCTGTACACCCATCAGCAGGCCGGCGAACCCATGGCAGATGCACTCAATCGCACCATCGCCGCCAGCGTGAGCGACACGTGCATCTACACCATGCAGGACCTGCTCAACTTGGGCAACGAGGCGCGCATCAACACCCCTGCCACGCTGGGCGGCAACTGGACCTGGCGCATGCTCGACGGCGCCATCACCCGCGAGCTCGAGCACAAACTCACCGACTGGACCGAGACCTACTTCCGCATCCCGTCGGAAGCCGAAATCGAGCTTCCTCAATAGGAGCTACCGCGCCCGACCCCTCCCCACCGTGCGGACGCGCTTGCTTTTCCCGCGCGAGGCCACCCCAATCCCCTCGCGCGGGCTTCTTATGAATTGCAGACATGAAACAACCCATCACAGGAGAAAACATGCCCCGAATTAACCTCATGGAACTCGCCGAGCAGTCTTTTGGCACCTCGCTCGAGCAGCTCGACGACCGTCGCATTTACAAGCTGCTGGTCAAACTCGTGCAGGAGCGCTCCGCCGCCTGCCCGCTCAACAACGGCAAGAAAAAGCTCTATTACATTTCCGCCGAATTTTTGATCGGCAAGCTGCTCATCAACAACATGATCGACCTCGGCATCTACGACGAGGTTAAGGACCAGCTCACCGCCGCAGGCCACGACCTCAACAAGATCGAGGAGTTCGAGGTCGAGCCGTCGCTCGGCAACGGCGGCCTGGGCCGCTTGGCCGCATGCTTCCTGGATTCCATCGCCACGCTGGGCTTGACCGGCGATGGCGTGGGCCTCAACTATCACTACGGTCTGTTCCGTCAGCGCTTTGTCGGCAACCAGCAGAAGGCCGTCCCCGACGAGTGGCTCGGTGAGCAGGACATCCTAGTCGACGATGACCACTCCTACACCGTCGAGTTCGGCGATTTTGCCGTTACCTCCAAGCTCGTCAACATCGATGTGCCCGGTTACGGCCAGCCCACCAAGAACCGCCTGCGCCTGTTCGACCTTGCGAGCGTCGACGACGGCCTGGTCCCCGGCAGCTCCATCGACTTCGACAAGACCGAGATCGCCAAGAACCTCACCTTGTTCCTCTACCCCGACGATTCCGACGAGCAGGGCCGCCTACTTCGCATCTATCAGGAGTACTTCATGGTGAGCAACGCCGCCCAGCTCCTGATCGACGAGGCCGTCGAGCGCGGCAGCAACCTGCACGATCTGGCCGACTACGCCGTGGTCCAAATTAACGACACGCACCCCACCATGGTCATCCCCGAGCTCATTCGCCTGCTCACCACCGAGCATGGCATCGAGTTTGACGAGGCCGTGACCATCGTACGCTCCATGGTCGCCTACACTAACCACACGATTCTTGCCGAAGCGCTCGAGAAGTGGCCACTCGCCAGCCTGCAGAAGGTCTCCCCTGCCATCGCCGACATTATCGTCAAGCTCGATGAGATCGCGAAAGCCGAGCACGATGACCCGCGCGTCGCCATCATCGACGAGCACGACACCGTCCACATGGCCCACATGGACATCCACTTTGGCTTCTCCATCAACGGCGTCGCCGCACTCCACACCAAAATCCTGGAGGACACCGAGCTTCATCCGTTCTACGAAATCTATCCCGAGAAGTTCTCCAACAAGACCAACGGCATCACCTTCCGCCGCTGGATCCATGGGGCCAACCCCGCGCTCGCTAGCCTGCTCGACGATGTGATCGGCACCGACTGGCGCAGCACCGGCGATCTGAGCAAACTCCCCAAGTTCGCCGACGACAAGGACGTTCTTGAGCGCCTGGCCGCCACCAAGGTCGAGGCCAAGGCCATCATGCGCCAGTTCATGGCGCTCGAGCAGGGCGTGACCATTCCCTCAAACGCCATCATCGACGTCCAGGTCAAGCGCATCCACGAGTACAAGCGCCAGCAGATGCTCGCGCTCTACATCATCTGGAAGTACCTCGATATCAAGAACGGCAACAGACCCAAGCACCCCGTCACCATCATCTTTGGCGGCAAGGCGGCGCCTGCCTACACTATCGCGCAGGACATCATCCATCTGATCTTGACGCTGTCGCAGTGGATCGCCAACGACCCCGACGTGGCTCCCTACCTGCAGGTCGTCATGATCGAGAACTACAACGTCACCGCCGCCGAGCGCGTGATCCCCGCCGCTGACATCTCCGAGCAGATCAGCCTGGCCTCCAAGGAGGCGAGCGGCACCTCCAACATGAAGTTCATGCTCAACGGCGCCCTAACCCTGTGCACGCTCGACGGCGCCAACGTGGAGATTGCCGAGCTCGTGGGCGACGAGAACATCTATACCTTTGGTGCCTCGTCCAAACAGGTCGAGGAGCTCTACGCCGACGGCACCTATGACGCCGGCACGCTCTACCGCAAGCCCGGCATCAAACTGCTGGTGGACTTCATCACCAACCCCGCCTTTATGGCGACCGGCAACGCGGAGCGCCTGCAGCGTCTGCACGACGACATCAAGGGCAAGGACTGGTTCATGGCCCTGCTCGACATTGAGGAGTACATCCAGACCAAGGAGCGCGTGCTAGCCGACTACGAGGACCAGGACGCTTGGATGCGCAAGGCGCTCATCAATATCGCCAACGCCGGCACTTTCTCGTCCGACCGCACCATCTCCCAGTACAACGACGAGATCTGGCACCTGAACTAATTTCGCTTCCCTTACCCATCCTCTTGAGAAACGGAGTCGTGGCAACACGGCTCCGTTTTTTGTGCCCGTACGTTACCCTGTGACCCGACTCGACCAAACAATCTCAATCTGTAACAACTACTCAACCAAAACGGTCCCAGCTGTTACAGATCGAGACATACCGGCCCCTCCCCTTGGGTTTATCTCAATCTGTAACATCTAGCAGCTGAAATTCACCTTTGGTGTTACAGATTTAGATGAAATGGTCAGCTCAGCGGAACTGTCTCGATCTGTAACACCTAGCGTCCGAAATCGGCCCTACCTGTTACAAATCAAGACAAACTGGCCGATGGACAGCCCCGACACAAAGAAAGGCTCCCCTCTCGCCCAGTGGACGGGAGGGGAGCCTTATATGTGACCGCGGCAAAAGGATGGCAATACCGCAGTCGCCCAAAGGAAGGGCCTGGTTGCACCGGGCCTAGATAAGGTTCTTGCCAGAGACCTTATCGAAGAGGTGGGTCGCGTTCTTCTCAAACTTGAACCAGATGGTGTCGCCAGCCTTGAGCGCGCCCTTGGCCTCGAGGTCGACGACGGGGATAATCAGGACAAACTGGCCGTCGGGAGCGGTCACGTGGACATGCTCGGTCGAGCCCATGAGCTCGGTCACCTCGACGGTACCCTGGAGCGCGCCCTCCTCGCCCTTGTCGGCAAGCAGGATCTGCTCGGGACGCACGCCGGCCGTAATCTCCTTCACGTCGCCGCCGTCCCAGTTGAGGGCAAGTTGAGCGCAAGTCTCGGGGGCGAGTGCCACGTTCATATCCTCGGTCTTGACGGTAAAGCCGTTGCCCGAGCGCACCAGCTGGGCATCGAAGAAGTTCATCTGCGGCACGCCGATGAAGCCGGCGACGAAGATGTTCGCGGGATGGCTGAAGACCTCCTGCGGCGTGGCGATCTGCTGGACGACGCCGTCCTTCATGACCACGATGCGGTCGCCAAGGGTCATGGCCTCGGTCTGGTCGTGAGTAACGTAGATGAAGGTGCCCTTGATCTCGTGACGCAGCTTAATGAGCTCGGCTCGCATCTGGTTACGCAGCTTGGCGTCCAGGTTGGACAGCGGCTCGTCCATCAGGAAGACCTTGGGGTCTCGCACGATGGCGCGGCCGATAGCGACACGCTGGCGCTGGCCGCCCGAAAGCGCCTTGGGCTTACGATCGAGGTACTCGGTAATGCCCAGAATCTCGGCAGCAGAGCGAACCTTGCGGTCGATCTCGTCCTTGGGGACCTTCTTGAGCTCAAGCGTAAACGCCATGTTCTCGTACACCGTCATATTGGGGTACAGAGCATAGCTCTGGAACACCATGGCGATGTCGCGGTCCTTGGGCGCCACGTCGTTGACGCGCTTGCCGTCGATGAGCACATCGCCCGAGGTGATGTCCTCCAGGCCAGCGACCATGCGCATCGTCGTGGACTTACCACAGCCAGACGGGCCGACGAGAACGATAAACTCCTGGTCATGCACGGTGAGGTTAAAGTCCTCCACCGCAAGCACGCCGTCCTCGGTAACCTTGAGATTGTGCTTCTTCTCCTCGGTCTTCTTCTTTTTGCCAAAGAAGCCCTTCTTTTTGGACTCGTTGTTGGGATACACCTTCTGAACATGTTTGAGAACGATCTCGGCCATGTCTCTACCTTTCGATATGCGGCGCCACGCTGAGGGGCGCCGCAGAAACTTGCAAAACAGTTACGGCATCAGCCCTTGACGGCACCTGCCACCACGCCGTCGATGATGTACTTCTGGCAGAGGATGTACATGATGACGATGGGGATAACGACCATCATGATGCAGGCCATCATGGGACCGAGCTCGACGTGGCCGTAGCCGCCGCGGAAGTACTGGATCAAGATAGGAATGGTCTTGTACTTGGTGGAGTCGAGCGTAAGGTAGGGCAGCAGATAGTCGTTCCAGACCCACATGGTCTCGAGGATGCCGACCGAAAGATAGGTGGGCTTCATGATGGGAAGGACGATCTTAAAGAACACCTGGACCGGGTTGCAGCCGTCGATCATGGCCGCCTCTTCGATCTCGAGCGGAATGTTCTTTACAAAGCCGGCGAACATAAAGACCGCCAGGCCCGCGCCAAAGCCGAGGTAGATAAAGCAGATGTTGAACGGCGTGTTAAAGCCGATGCGGTCCGCCAAATTGGACAGCGTGAACATGAGCATCTGGAAGGGCACGACCATCGAGAAGACGAATAGGTAATAGAAGAAGTTCGAGATCTTGCTGTTGACGCGCACTACGTACCAAGCACACATGGAGCAGCACACCAGAATCAGCACGACCGACGTGACCGTGATGATGAGCGAGTACATAAATGCCGAGGCAAAGCCCTGCTCGTTAAGGGCATGCATGTAGTTTGCGAGGCCGTTGAACGTCTCGGGCGTGAGCAGATCGAATGCCGTGGTGGTGCTGATTGCAGTTGCCTTTTTAAAGGAATTGAGCGCAATCATGAACACGGGGTAGATCCACGCGAGCGACAGAATCGTAAAGAAAATCGAGAGCGCGCGGTTGATAACCTTATCGCGTTTCATTACTGCTGCACCTCCTTGGACCTCGTGGCCTTAAGCTGAATCATGGAGATGGCTACGACCAGGATGCAGAAGATAACCGCCTTGGCCTGACCGATGCCCTGCCATGCGATACCGGCACGCGAATAGAACGTGTTGTAGATGTTCAGGGCGAGCATCTCGGTGGAGTGCGCGGGGGCGCCGCCGGTAAGGGCGAGGTTCTGGTCGAACAGCTTAAAGCCGTTGGTGATGGACAGGAACAGGCAGATGGTGATGGTCGGCATCAGGTTAGGGATCTTAACCTTCCAAAACGTCTGCCATGCCGTGGCACCGTCGACCTTGGCGGCCTCGATGTAGTCGGACGGAATGGACTGCAGACCAGCGATGTAGATGATCATCATGTAGCCGACCTGCTGCCACAGGGTCAGGATGATAAGGCCCCAGAAGCCAGCAGCAGAGTTAAGGGCGATGAGCTGGGCGCCCACGTTGGAGAGCAGGCAGTTGATCAGAATCTGCCAGATGTAGCCCAGCACGATGCCGCCGATCAGGTTAGGCATAAAGAAGATCGTACGGAAGATGTTGGTGCCCTTGAGCGCTTTGCGGGTGAGCGCCTGCGCGATGGCGAGGGCGATCACGTTGATGAGCACCGTCGACAGGAAGGCAAACGCCACGGTAAAGAAGAACGACGTGGCAAACTGCGGATCGGACAGTGCGCGCACGTAGTTCTCGATACCGACAAAGTGCGTGTTGTTGATGGTAATAAACTGGCAGAACGAGAGATAGAAACCCTGGATAAAGGGGATCACGAACCCGATCATAAACGCCAGACACGTGGGCAGCATAAAGAGCGGCCACCAGCGCTTGAGTGCTTTGCCCATAGAAGGGTCCTTTCAATATGCAGGGGGCGGGCAAACCAACGTCTGCCCGCCCCCTGTCGCTAATCAGATAGCTTGGGCAGCAACTGCTTACTCGGAAGCAGCCTTCTCGGTCTTCCAGCCATCGACGAAGGCGTTCTTGACGCCGTCCCACTTGCTGTTGTCGGCAGCATAGGCAATCAGAGCCTGCTTGAGGTTCTTCTTCCACTCCTCAGAGGGGATGTAAACGAAGTCCCAAGCGACGGTCTTCTTGCCGTCCTTGGCCATGGCAACGGCCTGCTGCGAGAAGACGTTGGTGGTCTCCTTAGCGCTCTTGAACGGGGCAGTCAGACCCATCTTGTCAGCGATGATACTGGTGGCGGTGTCAGAAGTGACGCACCAATACATGAAGTCCTCGGTGGCCTTCTGGGCATCCTCGGAAGCCTGGGAGCTGACGCACCAGTAGTTCTCGCCGCCGGAGCACAGGCCCTGGTTCTCCTCGCCGTCGACACCGATGTAGATGGGCATCATGCCAATCTGATCGTCGGTCATGCCGGCCTTGGTGAGGTCAGCGTAGGCCCAAGAACCGTTCTGATAGAAGACGGCCTTGCCGGTTGCGAACTCGTTGGTGGCGTCGTCGCCGGTCTTGGAGGCAAGCTGCGAAGGATCGCAGGTGGAGTCGGTGATGTACAGGTCGAAAATCTGCTTGAAGTTGTCGAGATACTCGCCCTTGATCTCGTCGTCCTCCTGGTTGTGCTCCTTCTCGAACTCGTAGTAGAGCGGAAGGTTGGCGAGGTGGGTGGTGTAGCGCCAGCTGGAAGAGTCGTCCATGCCGGCGGAAGTAAAGGCACCCTCAACACCAAGCTCGTCCTTGCGGGCCTGGATGTCGTCGGCACAAGCCTTCAGCTTGTCGAAGGAGTTGATGTCCTCGGCCTTGTAGCCAGCCTTCTCGAGCAGCTGCTTGTTGTAGATGATGCCGTAGCTCTCCTGGACCCAGTCGATACCCAGATCCTTGCCATCGGACTGCAGAGCCAGGGAGTCGTCAATGAGCTCACCGCGGAGCTTGGTATCGGACAGGTCGGCGCAGTAATCCTTCCAGTTCTTAAGACCGGTGGGGCCGTTGACCTGGAACAGGGTCGGAGCGGAGCTCTTGGACATCTCGGACTTGAGCTTCTCCTCGTAAGTGTTGGAGGCGGCGGTCACGATCTTGACCTCGACGCCCTTCTCCTTCTTATAGGCCTTGGCGATCTCCTTCCACTCCTTGTCGACCTCGGGCTTGAATTGGAGGAAGTAGACCTCGGCAGCGTCACCAGAAGCAGAGGAGCCGGAGCCGGCAGAACCGCCGCAACCCACGAGACCCAGACCAAGAACCGCAGCCGCGGAACCAGCAAAGCCCAGGAACTGCCTTCTGCTCATTTCGTTCTTCATTACAATCCACCCTTTCACACCGTGGCGGCACCCTTTGCCGCCGCCTTCGGAGATTGGCTCGGGGACTTTGCCCCTTTTGCTGATTTGAACGATACGCTATTTGGCTAGTTGTTTGAACAAGTATTACTAGAGCGGTAGAAAAACTTCGGTGAACGGTAATTTCAACTTGATACTTGACAAGTTTTGTATAAACAATTATTTGTTATCTAATGCAGAGAAAACGCCCGGTCAAGCCGATGTACCGTCGGTTTGACCGGGCGTTTTCTCTTTGAGGCCATGAGTCTCGTCAGGCTGCGAGCTAGCCGGCTATCGCTTGGAATTGACGCGGTAATGGAAGATCTCGGGGTGTGTGCGAGTGTGCGTCACCTCAAACAAGATGCCATCCGAGGTGTACGACTGACTCTCCATGACGGCAACACAGTTGTATTTGCCGAGGTCAAGATAGCTGCAGTCCTCATCGTTGGCGAGCTCGACACTCACCGTACGACGGCTCGCCATCACTTTGACACCGCGCTTGTGCTCCAGATAGCCGTAAATAGAATCTGCCGCGATCTCGGGAGTCAGGCCCTTGGCGATCGACGCCAAAAAATAGCCATGGTCCACTTGGCGCGCGTTGCCGTTGAGGCTTCGGACACGCACTACGCGAATCAACTCCTCGCCCACCTTAAAGCCCAGGTGACGAGAGAGTTGCTCGGTGCAAACCAGATGTTCGAAAGACTTAACGTCCGTCGATGCAACGGCATTGTTGCGCTTTGCAAACTCGCCAAACGACTCAACCTCTTCGAGTGCGCCCAACATGTCGGTTTCGCCCTTAAGCCAAATAACGCGCACGCCCTTGCCGTGTATGGGCTGCACAAACATCCCGTCGGCCAGCATACCCAAGGCGCGACGGACGGTATTGCGAGTGCATCCGAACTCCGCGGTCAGCTCGGCTTCGGTTGGCAGCATCTCCTGAAACGCATAGGTCCCATTAATGATGCGCGAGCGTATTTCTCGGTAGATTCCTTCGTATATCGCTTTTGGCATTGTTTCACCTCTACATTATTCATTTCCGGCTAGGCACGATAGCATTTCTTAAAGTTGTTTAAACCGAATATCGGTGAAGCGACAGGATTTAGCCGTTGACGGTTTCTGTCATGCCCAAATCGGTTTCGCTCAAAACTGCCGGTACGACACTCGTCTGGTCCTCTACAATGAATCCATTGTTTAAACGTTTCCCCACGCGCAACGCGCCTCGATATTCGGAAGGCAGAACATGCTGCAAAAAATCCAACGCTTTGGCGGGGCAATGTTCGCGCCCGCCATGCTGTTTTCTATATCAGGCCTCATGGTCGGCGTCTCCGCTCTCGCAACGACTGCGGACATCGTCGGCGATCTCGCCGTATACGGAACCCCTTGGTACGCTTTTTGGACCATCATCCAGCGCGGCTCGTGGACGGTCTTTAAACGCCTCCCGCTCCTTTTTGCCGTAGCGCTGCCCATCGGTCTTGCCCAAAAACAACCGGCTCGTTGCTGCCTCGAGGCTCTCGTCGCCTATTTTGCCTACTGCTTCTTTTTGAGCGAGATCATTAAGCTGAGCGGAGACAATCTTGGACTTAAGTACCCGTCGTCTTTGACCTCCGCTAGCGGCATCACCATCATCGACGGCATCAAGACGCTCGACACCGGCATTATCGGCCCGCTGGCGGTATCGGCAACCGTCGTCGCCATCCATGACCGCTTCTACGATGCCAAGGTTCCCGATTGGCTCGGCACCTTCTCGGGCTCCTCGCTGGTCTACCTCATCAGCTTTTTTGCCGTGTTTGCCCTTGCCGCTATCTCGGCCGCCATCGTGCCCTCCGTATACGCAATGACCGAAACGCTGCGCCATGCACTTACGAGCGTCGGCCCCTTTGGCGTGGGCATCTTTGTGCTTTTGGAGCGAGCGCTCGAGCCCATGGGGCTGCACCACCTGCTCTACATGCCGATCTACTACGACAACCTGGTCATTAACGACGGCATCTACGCCACGTGGAGCAGTTTGCTCCCCATCCTCTCCCATAGCACGCGCCCCCTTAATGAACTTGCGCCGTGGGCCGGTTTTACCGCCACCGGCTGGGTCAAGCTCTTTGGCCTTCCCGCCATCGCAGCCGCGTTCTACTCCACCGCAAAACCAGAGCGCCGCGCTGGCCTTAAGGTCATCCTTTTGCCCGCCATCGTCGCCTCGGTGGTTTGCGGCGTTACCGAGCCACTCGAGTTTCTCTTTATGTTCACCCACCCCGGGCTCTTTTTGCTCTACGCCGTCTTATCGTCTTGCCTTGCCACAACCATGAATCTCTTTGGCATCGTCGGCATCTTCTCGGGCGGCCTCATGGAGATGGCAGCCTTCAACTTTATTCCGCTCATGCGCACGCATGCCGGTGCCTATCTTTTGGCGCTCGGTATCGGCCTTGCCTTTAGCCTCATCTTTTTTGTTAGTTTTCGAGCACTCATCTTGGTCTATGACCTTAAGACACCGGGCCGCGAGGATCATGTTGCCAATCGCGCGGCAATCGATTGTTTAACGGGAAGCGACTTTGCCAAAGAGCAATCCCCCAATGACGAGGTCGATAGTCGATCCGATCAAGATCACGTCCTCGCTGAGCGGGTAATTCAGCTTTTAGGTGGCGTTGGCAATATCGTGGGCGCAACCAACTGCGCCACGCGCCTGCGCGTCGAGGTCGCAGACCCTTCCATCGTTGCAGATAACGCGTCGTTTGTCGCGGTGGGCGCCAAGGGCCTCATCATTACGGGCAAGACCGCCCAGGTGGTCATCGGCATCTCCGTTCCCCGCGTTAAAGAGCATTTTGACCAGATCATGGGCCTCGAGCCGGAATTTGTGCCCACCACCTCGGCCTCCCCTGCCGCCAGCGCAGCCCATAAGCGCGGCGATATCTGCTTCTTCGATATCGACGGAACGCTCGCCTGGCAAGACCCCAGGCTCGCCCAAGACCTTCCCGAAGACGAGCGGGACCTCTCCCCCTATCCCAACGAGGCGGTTTCGCAGGCAATCCGCGAGTTTGTCGCCAACGGCAACATGGCCTTTATCTGCACGGGGCGCACCCTCAGCTGCATCCACCCCAAACTTCTTGAGCTGCCCTGGACCGGCATCGTCTGTCTTGCGGGCGGTTACGCCGAGATCAACGGACACGCAATTCGCGATCTGTCGATGACGCCCAGCATGCTGCAGCATCTTGCCCCCTATCTTGAGCAATCGGGCGAGGTCATCCGCTTTGAGGGCCTCAACGGCGTCGTGCGCATGAGTGCCGATGCCCCCGATGCCCCCGGATACGCGCGCACCCTGGGCGACGCAGTCACGCAGCTGCAACATTACAGTGTCTACAAGATCTTGATGTCTACATCGCTCGCCAACCACATCGCTCAAGATAAGGCACTTGAGCCGCTGCTGTGCTTTAACGAGCTCGAACTCGAGGTAACCGAAATCTCGCCCCGCGAATGCACGAAGCGCGGGGGCATCCAGTCTGTACTCGACGCCCTCGACCCCCACCACGGAACCGTATACGGCATTGGCGACGCCAGCAATGACGTCTCGCTGATGAACGCCGTCGATGTCGGTATCGCCATGGGCAACGCACCAGACTATCTCAAGGATAAGGCCGATTACGTGACCGACACCGTCGATCACGACGGTGTCGTTGCGGCGCTCGAGCATTTTAGGCTGATTTAGGCACACTCCATCAAACGCACGCCCGTTGTCCTAAATCGCCAAAACTGCCGCGCCAAACGCCCTGATGTGGCAATATGTTGTCTGCATATTGCATCAATGCAACCTCAGAAAGAATGCGAGAACCCGTGTCCAGTCCGTTTACCAGCTTTTTAGCCCAACACTTTGACCAGATTAACGACTATCTGGCCACGTTCTTTGACGGACAGGCGACCTCTGCCGATATCGAGCGCTACCTGTACGCGCCGCTCTCGGCTTTTACGGCCAACGCCGGCAAGCGCCACCGCCCGCTTATCTGCATGCTCGCCGCAACCGCAGTGGGCGGCAGCTTTGAGAGCGCCCGCAGCGCCGCGGCAGCTATCGAGCATTTCCAGTCGGGCGCGCTGATCCACGACGACATCGCCGACAACGGACAGCTTCGTCGAGGCAAGCCCTGTATGCACCTTACCGAGGGCACGGGCCTTGCCATCAATTGTGGCGACCTGGCGCTCACCATGGTCACCAAGACGGTTCTCGACGACCCTACGCTGGAGTCCGACGTGAAGCTGCGCGTGCTCCACGAGCTTACCGAGATGATCGTCCGCACCATTGAGGGTCAAGCACTCGACCTGGGTTGGGTCCGTGACGGGCGCTTTGATATCTCGGTTGATGACTACCTGGACATGGCGACGCACAAGACCGCGTTTTACAGCGGAGCCACGCCGCTTGCCGCCGGAGCCATTATCGGCGGCGGCAGCGATGAGCAAATCGGAGCGCTGCGCGCCTTTGGCCTACACACAGGCCTTGCCTTTCAGATTCAGGACGACCTGCTCAACCTTGTCGGCACTAAGGAAGCCGCCAACAAGGACTTCCGCACCGACATCACCGAGGGCAAGCGCACGCTTGTCGCCGTACACGCCCTCTCTGATGAGCGCCACCACGACGAGGTCGAGGCGATTCTTTCCTCGGGCACCGATGATCCCGCGCAGCTCGCACGCGCCGTGGAGATCTTCCAGGAGACCGGCTCTATCGATTACGCCCACACTTACGCGCTCGACCTGACCGCTAAGGCCAAAGCGGCCATCGAGAACGTTGAGCTTGATCCGCACGCACGCGAGCTGTTCCTCTCCATGGCAGATTTCTTTGTGGAGCGCCTTAACTAACGGGGGTTATAAAACCTGTCAGCAGCGTATTTAGGCACAACTTGCTACACTGTTGAGTGCATGTTTATGCATCCCTTTGCGTTGTCTATCCGACAGACGCTCAAATAGTACGAATGGTACGCCGAAAGGGGTTCGTTCATGGAACCTATTACAACGGGCATGCAAGGAGCAGCCGTCGAGGACGTGCAGTCTCGTCTCCTGCAGCTCGGCTACACGATTGATGCCGCCGAAGTCACCGACAAGTACTTTGGAGCCACCACTGAGCAGGCCGTCAGCACCTTCAGGCTCGACAGCGGCCTTGCTGCCGGTCATGCCGTCGATATCCCCTGTTGGAGCGCCCTTGTAGACGCTTCGTATAAGCTGGGCGACCGCACCCTCTATCTGCGCATGCCCAATTTCCATGGCGCCGATGTGCAGGCCCTGCAGCGCGCTCTCAACGTTTTGGGCTTTGCCTGTGGCGAAGACGACGGCTACTTTGGTCCGCATACCGAGGCCGCCCTGCAGCAGTTCCAGGAAAATGTCGGCCTGTTTGCCGACGGCATGGCCTTCCAGGACACCTACGCCTACATCAACCGCCTGCACCATGTGTGGGAGGGCAAGCCCTCGGTCACCGAAGCCGAGTCCCGCATCGGTTTTGCTCGCGCCGCCAACGTGCTCGAGCGCTTCCAGATTGCCGTTATCGGCGAGGACCCCATCGCGCGCAGTGTTGCGTCGCGCATGTGGAATATCGCCACGGCAACGACCGACAACAGCGGCATGATGCTCTGCAACTCCGAGGTCCCAACCGACGTTGACCTGGTGCTCGAAATCGCAAGCGACGAGCTGCCCGCCGACGCCGCACCGCGCGCCACGATTGCCCTCGCCGAGTGCCACAACCTGGCCCAGCGCATCCGCACTGCCAATGTCGCCGCGCAGCAGAAGCCGGCTCGCATTCGCATTGAGCTCACGGGCATGACGCGCTACAACGGCACTTTCACGGCCAGCGACGCGCAGACACTCGCCGTACGCCTGCTCGACGGCGTTTGCGATGCCCTCGCAGATTAGGTAAACTAAACGAGTTGCTTTTGGGCAACGCCACACATTGGGACGTAGTTCAACGGTAGAACTCCGGTTTTTGGTGCCGGCTGTTGGGGGTTCGAATCCCTCCGTCCCAGCCATTAAAACTGAGCGCCCTGAGCCCATAACGGCCCAGGGCGCTTTTATGTGGGCAAGCGGAGGGATTCGAACCCGCAAGGGTGCGAAGCCGAGGAAACGCGAAGGCGCCCCAAGCCCATTAGGACCAAGAGCGCCTAACATCAAGAAAATATCAGCCCAGTTCCGAAAAGCGAGCCGCATGCAACAACCAGGTAACCACAGGCCCCGGGAGAGCGGGGACACCGGCTTAGGTTTATCGCGAGTTCCGCACGAACAGGAGGCCACTTAATGTGGCCTCCGTCGTGAGCAGGACTGTAGAGCAGGAAACCTAAGCCGGTGTCCCCGCTCTCCCGGGGCCGAACGCCCTAGTTGTTGAGCATGCGGTCGAAGCTTCCCGAGTCGCCATCCCGATAGTCTGCGGTCATCAGAATCTCCTGC
Organism: Collinsella sp.; assembly: GCA_018382125.1. GTDB lineage: Bacteria > Actinomycetota > Coriobacteriia > Coriobacteriales > Coriobacteriaceae > Collinsella. The sequence continues at coordinate 4,656 of JAGZQO010000026.1, read as the reverse complement.
GGAATGCGCCCGCCCTCGCGCAGCACGTTGCGGAACTGCACGCGCGTAACCATGGGCAGATCCTTGATCGTCGCCGCCAGGTTCTGCGGCACGCCCTGGTTGGCAGCCGCGGGCTCGCACTCGCCGCCGGCCTTCACGCGACGCTTATGCTCGGCGAGCATGGCACGGTACATGCCGGCATGCAGGCGAATCTCAACCACATTGGCATTGCGAGCCTGCTCGACAATGCGCGCGCCCTCGCGATCGATGTCGCCTACGTAGTAGACGTAGTTAAAGCGATAGCCAATCTCAGCCAGATAATCGTCCAGGGCATGCGAGACGCTCGCCTTGCATCCGCCGCCAAAAATCACGCCGCCCACCTTGATGCCAAAGAGCTTGGCGTGCTTGCGGCCACGCAGCAGCTTGACGATCTCGTCGTAGGTGTCCAGGTTCTCGACCATAATGAACGGCTTGTCGGCGCCCAGCGTAAAGAAGCCCGTAAAGTGCACGGGGCGATTGGGGGCGACCTTGATCGCCTGCATGCTGATGCCCTTTTCGGTCATACGCCTGATCAAGCGCTCACCGTGCTTGCCGTCAAAAGCCTTCTCGTCGTTAAAGATCTGGTAGGCACGCTGGCGGCGCGAGGCAACCGGCGTATCGGCACCTCGGTTCTGCTCGATCCAAGCCTGGATGATTGCGATTTCCTCGGCAATCTTGCGGTTGGACATCTCGTTGTGCTGAGTGCGCTGCGGAGCCTTTTTGCCGTCCTTGCCCTCGACCTTTACGATCTGTGTCTGCTGCTCCTTGATCTTAGAGAGCGCCGTAGGCGTAGGGACAACCTTGAGCAGCTGCCTGCCTAAAACGCGGGCAAGGGCAAACGCCGAGACCTCGCCGTGGACGGACGACTTGGGCTGCTGGGCAGCAGTATCTGCTGCGGCAGACTCCGGCTTCTTCTGAGACTTGCGCTTAGAATCGCCCTGGGAATTGCGCTCGTGCTTCGGCATAGACGCCTGCTTCTGCGGACGAACGGACTTGCTCTCCTTCGCCGGCTGGCGCTTAGGCTGCCCCGAAGAAACCTCGGCCTTCGCATCCTCGTTCTGCGGCGTGGTCTTCTCGGTTGCAGTCTCGGCATGGGAACTGCGGCCCCCACGATGGCGACGGCGGCGAGGCTTGCTCGACGCGCCCTGCTCCGCCTGCTCATCAGTAGGCTGCTGGCCCTTGGCCTCGGCATCAACCTCAAGCTGCGGCTCAACAGGCTTCTGCTCGCGAGCCGCCGGCTCAACGGTCTTCTCGTCCTTCTCGCCCTGAGTGGTCGAAGCCGGCTCGCTCTTCTCCTGACGCCTTACGGGATACGCGCGCCCCGCAAAACCACGTCCGGGACGGCATGAACCCGGAGCCTTCTTGGCAGACTCCTCAACATCGTCTGCAACCTCAGAAGACTCTTCAACCTCACGCGCGGCATCCTGCTGTGCAGCCTTAAAGTGAGCACCGCGACGGCGCTTGGGCTCTTGGGCCTCCACGGGCTTTTGCTCCTTCGTGGGCTTCTGCGACTCGGCAGCAACCTCGGTCTCAACAGCCTCGGCATCCGTCTCACCCTTTTGAGCAACGGCGCGACGGAAGCGCTCCTGCTGGGCGCGGCGCTGCGCATCGCGCTTGCCACTCCCGCCAAAACCGCCGCGGCCGGCCTTGGCCGTAAAGGCGCGAACGACGCTCTCGTCAAGCAGCTCGTCGGTATCGACATGCTCGCGCGGAGCCGTTTCCACCGAAGCGGGCGCCTCGACAACGTCCTCGACGGCCTCTTCGGCAACCTCGACGGGCCGCTCCTGGGCATCGTTAATCTCGGCATTGATGGTATAGAACGCCGGGCGCCCGTTAATGCCGCTACCCTCGATCTTGGTCACGATCTTTGCCGCGATAAGCTCATCGCGCATCGCCTTGGTGTCGCACTCCTTATCGACGGAGCGGAAAATCTGCGCCAGCGCACTCGACTTAATCTTGAGCGCCTTGCGGCAAAGCAGGTCGTAGGCAACCAGCTTGGCACGCTCAGCAGAAAGCGACGTCTGGCTGCTCAGGCGCTCAGCCAGAGCATCGACATTTTGTTGGTTATCGGAATATACCGTCTTGGCCACGGGGCCCCTTTCATATGCACACATATACGTCTATATGGTACAACGCGCGCCCTTATCCACGCAAAACATCTGCGAGAACACTCGAGCGTCACCCGCTTTTGCATGAAAAAAGACCGAGCCCGCGAAGTCGCGGACCCGGTCTTTCCGAGTCATATAGATGTGACGTTCAACTCGTCAGGTCGGCTAAGCCTTGGCGGCCTCGGCGTCGACGGGAGCCTCGGCAGCAGCAGTGCGGCCATACTCGGCCTTGCCCATCTCGGACCACTCGGGATCCTCGTCAGGCATGGAACCGGTCTCCTTGCCGAAGAACTCCTTGAGGCAGTTAACGGCAACGATGAGGCCCAGGACCATCAGCAGAACGGCAAAGACAAGCTGCAGGCCCTTGGTGGCGGCGACGGAGACGGCGGCCGTGGTGGCGGTAGCCGGGATGGTGCCGAAGAAGCCGTAAGCCTGGACAGCGACCATGCAGCCCATGGCGCTCTGGACCAGCGAGGTGAAGGTGCAGCAGAGCAGGAAGACGACGGGCACGTAGAGCATCCAGCCCTTGCGGCCGGTGCACTTACAGAACACGGCGAGGGTGATCATGGTCATGCCGCCGAGCAGCTGGTTGGAAGCACCAAAGAGCGGCCAGATGTTGGCATAGCCACCAAAAGCGAGGGCAAGACCGGGAAGCAGGGTAACGACCGTGGCGAACCAGGGGTTGCCGAGGACCTTCATATAGCCGGCCTTGGACTCGATGGCCAGGGCATCGTTGGTCTGGGCAAAGAACTCGGAGAACGAAGTGCGGGCGATGCGGGCGACGGCGTCGAGCGAGGTCAGGGCCAGAGCAGAGACGTTCATGGTCATAAAGACGGTAGCGAGCGTGCCGTCAACACCGAAGGCCTGCATACCGCGGGAGATGCCAGCGGCGAAGATCTGGAACGGGGTGGAAGCGACACCGGCGTTGAGGGCGCCGGTACCGGCGGTGTTCATGTCGGAGAACATGATGCCGGCGACGATGATGGCAAGGATGCCGACGAAGGACTCGACGATCATGGCGCCGTAACCGACCTTGACGGCGTCCTGCTCCTTCTCGACCTGCTTAGAAGAGGTGCCGGAAGAAACGAGGCTGTGGAAACCGGAGAGAGCACCGCAAGCGACGGAGACGAACAGGACCGGGAACATCATGCCGGAGGCAGTGGAGAAGCCGGTGAAGACCGGAGCGGTGATAGTGGCCTGACCGTTGACGCCCAGGACGACGATGCCGAGGACAGCGCAGACGATCATGACGATCATCATGATGGAAGTGAGGTAGTCACGCGGGGTCTTGAGCATCTGGATGGGCATAGCGCCAGCGAAGACCAGGTAGACCATGACGACGGCGAACCACTGGAACTTATCCAGGTAGACCGGGAACTGCATACCGACGGCGAACATGAGAACCATGAGGACCACGCCGGTGACGAACTCGGCAGCACCGGTGAGGTTGAACTTCTTCTGGGCCCAACCAAAGGCGATAGCGACGAAGGTGAACAGGATGGAGATGGTACCAGCGCAGCCGGCGGCATAGGACTTGGTGAAGTCGATGGCACCGGTAGCAGCACCAGAAGCGTCAACGGCCGGGGTGAACATGAACGTCTTGCAGACCATGTCGGTGAAGGCGGCGATGACGATGATGCAGAACAGCCAGCAGAACAGCAGGAACAGGCGACGGCCGGTCTTGCCGATGTACTTCTCGATGAGCTGAGCGAGCGACTTGCCGTTGTTCTTCATCGAAGCGTACAGAGCACCAAAGTCGTGGACGGCACCAAAGAAGATACCGCCGACGAGGACCCAGAGCACGACGGGCAGCCAGCCAAAGGCCATGGCGACGATCGTACCCGTGACAGGGCCAGCACCGCAGATCGAGCTGAACTGGTGCGAGAACGCGGTGAAGGCAGAGACGGGCGAGAAGCTCTTGCCGTCCTTCATGCGCTTGGCCGGCGTGAGGGCCTCTTTGTCAACGCCCCACTTGTTGGCCAGCCAGCGGCCGTAGCCCAGATAGCCGCAGGCGAGCACCGCCGCAGCCACAACCATGAGCAAAACTCCGTTCATTACATTTCCTCCTCTAAAAAGAACTTCCTAGACATAAAAAATGAGGGCCGTCGGTTGCGCTCGACGGCCCTCATCTTCATCAGCCGCCCGTTATCGTACGGGCTAGCTGTATGTGCTAACCCGCATCAGATAATTACTACGCTGATAATGTTTAGCTGATGCGTGAACATGTCTAAGAAATCCTCTTCAATCATGATGCGAACGATCCGTGCGTGTTCACATCCCCCAGTGGTTGAAAAGGAGTATGAAACTTTAGTTACCTAAAGTCAACGCAAATTTGTAATGAATTTTCAACTTTTTTGGATTTCTCGGTATAAAACGCCACTGACCTCAGACTTTACCCCACGACAGTTTTTGCATGAGAGATGCCCCTGAGAGCCGCGGGAGCCGGGCGGCGCATATGAACTTTCCTGCTCTACAGTCCTGCGCAAGACGGAAAGCACATTAAGTGCTTTCCTTTGCGTGCGGAACTCGC
>JAGZQO010000025.1 GCA_018382125.1 Collinsella sp. | reverse complement strand
ATAAACGGCAGCGAACGCAAGTGGCCATTCGATACAATATTCTGCATAACCTGCATACCGCCACCAAATTCCTCGCTGCCAAGGTATCCCTTGCCGATGCACTCGTGACGATCTTTATGGGCGCCACAAGGGTTCTTCGAATCGTTGATGTGTACGGCATGCAAGCGATCGATACCCACCACGCGGTCGAACTCGTCGAGTACGCCGTCCAGATCATGGATGATGTCGTAGCCGGCATCGCTCACATGGCAGGTGTCTAGGCAAACGCCCAGCTTGGCCGACAGCTCGGGGCGTTTGCCGGCAACACCCTCAATGATGAGCGCCAGTTCCTCAAAGCTGCGGCCCACCTCGGTGCCCTTGCCCGACATGGTCTCGAGCAGCACCGTCGTCTGCTGGCCCTCAAACATCACCTGACACAGGGCATCGACAATCATCTGAATGCCGGCGTCGGAGCCCTGCCCCACATGCGCACCGGGATGGAAGTTGTAGTAGTTGCCGGGCAGCGCCTCCATGCGCCGCAGGTCCTCTGCCATAGCCTCCAAGGCGAACTCGCGCGCCCGCTCTTTGGCAGAACAGGGGTTGTAGGTATACGGGGCATGCGCCACCAGCGGTCCAAAGTCGTTTTGCGACATAAGCTCGCGCAGAGCCGCCACGTCATCCATGTCAAGGTCTTTTGCCTTGCCACCGCGCGGGTTGCGCGTAAAGAACGCAAAGGTATTGGCGCCAATGGACAACGCCGTCTCCCCCATTGCCCGATAGCCCTTCGTCGTCGAAAGATGACACCCAATCGTTAGCATCTCCAACTCCCCCTCATCAGTTGCGGTGAAATACGGTCTATTGGTGCCTTATTTTGGCGCAAACAGACCGTATTCCACCGCAAGATATAAAAGGGGCATCAGGGGCACGGTCCGCCGAGCCCCCTTGAGCACCAGCACCGCAGCCTAGAGCGTCAAGCGAATCGCATCGATAATCTGCGCGCAGCGCTGCGTGGCGGCAAGAGGCATAACGGGGCTTTCAGGCTCTCCCGTCTGGACGAGCTGCGTCGCATGCTGAATTTCGCCGTAGAAATCATCGACCTCAAACGGGGCATTAATTTCGAGCATTCGTCCGTCGGAGTACTTCACATGGGCGAGCGCGGGGCGATGGAGGCGCTCGATTTCCACCGAACCCCGTTCGCAGGCAATCGTTAAGCGGCTTTCATATGCTGCTTTGCCATCGCACACCATATGAATGGGTATACCGCCGACACTCATATGGATCTCATCGGCCCAATCCACGCGGCCGCCTAATACGTCACGCCAGCGAACTTCACGAGACGAAACATCGCACGCACCCGCAAGCAGATCCTCAAACCACCCGACCGCATAGCAGCCCATGTCATATAGACAGCCACCCTGCAACGGATCGAGCAGATAACTCGAAGGGGGCTCACCATAATCGAGTTTTTGCACGCTTTCGATCGAGACGATACAGCCGAGCTCGCCCGACGCAAGCAAGTCCTCCACGCGAGTGCGCATCGGGCAAAACCGATTCTTCATCGCCTCCATAAACAGCACGCCGCACTCGCGAGAGGCGGAGGCAATCGAGAGAGCCTCTTCCTCACTCAAAACGGCCGGCTTTTCGCAGAGCACGGCCTTTCCGGCGCGCAGCGCGCGACAGGCCCAACGCGTATGCATACCATGCGGAAGAGCCAAGTAGATTGCGTCGACATCGGGGTCGGCAATCAGCGCATCATAAGCCGCATCGCCGCCATCGTCAGCCGTGACATAACTGTGCGCGGCATCAATCGAAAACGCCCTGCAAAACTCCTCAACATGCGAAGGGGTGCGACCGGCGGCAGCCACAAGCCGTGCCCCGTCCACCTCCTTGAGCGACGATGCAAATCGATGCGAAATGTGCCCAGCGCCCAAAACGCCCCAACGAACCTCGCGCAAATCATCACATGAATCCCGATGGCCCACGACGGCCCCCTTCAGTTGCGGTGGAATAATTCCTGTTTAAGCCCCATTCTGCCGCAAACAGGAACTATTCCACCGCAAGTTATAAAAGGGGCATCAGGAACGCGTTTTGCAAAAGGCTTTAAGCGCAGCCGTTACGGGGCCAGGCTGAAAACGGCGGCGTACGTCGTCCAAGCGCCCGGGGATATCGATGTGCTGCGGGCAGTGACGTGCGCATTTGCCGCACTTGACGCAATTGCTCACCAGCTTGGGCTCGTTCGTCCGCACCGCGCTCGCCGTAAAGTATTGCGACAGGCCCGTAAACCAGCTGTGCGCATAGCTCGCGTTGTAGGCGCCAAAGCAGCCGGGGATATTGATGCCCCTGGGGCACGGCATGCAGTAGCCGCACCCCGTACAGGGCACGCGATTCGATTTCTCAAACTCTCCCAACACACGTGCGATGGTGTCGAGCTGCTCTGTTGTCATCGAATCCGGCAGTGCGCGATCCGCCAATGCCGCGTTCTCGTCCACCTGCGCGGTATCGGTCATGCCCGAAAGCAGCATCGTGACTTGAGGATGGTTCCACACCCACGAAAGGCCCCAAGCAGCCGGCGACTTCAGGTACGGATCGCGTACGTCATCGAGCACGGCGCGGGCCCGCGGAGGCAGCTTGCCCGCCAGGCGTCCACCCAAAAGCGGTTCCATCACAAACACCGCGAGCCCGCGCTCGGCGGCTGCCATGAGTCCCGCCGTTCCCGCTTGGTAACGCTCTCCAGCGTAGTTGTACTGGATCTGGCAAAAATCCCAGTCATACGCGTCGAGCATCGTGAGGAAGTCCGCCGCACTGCCGTGGTACGAAAAACCTATCTGGCGAATACGCCCCGCAGCCCTTTGGTGCGCAATCCAGTCCTCGATACCCAACGCCACCACGCGCTCCCACTGGGCGGGCGAGGTGATGTTGTGCATAAGGTAGTAGTCGATATGGTCGGTGCACAGGCGGCGCAGTTGTTCGTCGAAAAACCGGTCGAAATCCTCCGCGCACTTGCACGAAGCGTGCGGCAACTTAGTCGCCAGCAACACCCGGTCGCGCAGCCCCAAGCGCTCAAGTGAGGCGCCCACGCACACCTCGTTACCGGGATAAAGATACGCGGTATCCAGATAATTAATCCCCTGTTCCACCGCACGGGAGATGATGGCATCGGCCGTCTTCGCATCGGGGTGTCCCGGCGCACCGGGAAATCTCATGCAGCCCAGACCCAAAGCAGATATTCGGTTACCACTTTTGGGGTCAACGCGGTATTGCACGGCCCCTCCCTTCGCCATCAGTGCCCCGGCAAGGCGAAACACAATGGTCACGCAGCCGAAACATCGTGGAATCGCAATCGAGAACGTATCGTAACGCAGCAGAAATCGAGCTGTCACGGCACCGCTTTAACATCAGCAAAAAGCCCGATGAAAGGAGTCACCCATGCCCGCGCTCGACCTTTGGAATCTCGCATCCCAGCTCAAAAGCACCGATTATCGCTGGGTCGACCTCACCCACACGCTCTCGTGCGACACCCCGCACTGGTTTGGCTTTAAGCCATTTGAGTCCACCAAGCTCTTCGACTACCTGCCCGGCACGCCCGAGGACATGCTCGCCCCCATGCGTTGCTTCCAGTATTCGGTCGCCTCGCAGTACGGCACCCACGTCGACGCGCCGCGCCACTTCCATGTCGAGGGTCGTTCCCTTGGAGAGATTGAACCCATCGAGTTTATGCATCCGCTCTGCGTGATCGACAAACACGAGGAGTGCGCCGCGAATCCCGACTACGTCCTGACCGTCGAGGACCTCAAAGCCTGGGAGGATGAGCACGGTCGCATTCCCAAAGACGCTTTCGTCGCCTTCCGCTCCGACTGGTCCAAGCTCGCCGACCTCGAGAACAAGGACGAGGACGGCCATCCCCACTACCCCGGCTGGGACCTCGACGCCATCAAGTGGCTCGTTGAAAAGCGCAACATCGGCGCCATCGGCCACGAGCCGGCTGACACCGACCCGGCGAGCGTGACCACGCGTGAGGACGCCTACCCCTACCCCGGCGAACAGTACATCCTCTCGGTCGACCGCTATCAGATCGAGGTCATGGACCATCTAGACGAGCTTCCCGCCACGGGCGCCGTCATCTTCTGCACCTTCCCCAAGGTGCGCGATGGCGTTGGATATCCCGCGCGCGTCTTTGCGGTCTGCCCTGCAGCGTAGCGTCCAGGCAAACGTTTCTTTTTCATAACAGCCGCTCCGCACACCCATCAATCACCCTGGCAGCATACAATCCATCAGGCGCCCCTTACGCGGGCGCCTTTTATATGGGGAGATGATTCATATGCAGATCAACAAGGTCGCCTTTATCGGCAAGGGTGGCGTCGGGCTACTCTACGGCAGCATGATCGCCCAGGCACTCGGCAACGATGCCGTCGAATACGTCATGGACGACGCTCGCTTTGAGCGCCATGCGAACGATGCGCTCACCGTCAACGGCAAGCCCTGCGTACTCAAGTCCGTCCGCGCCAGCGAGGCGACACCCGCCGATCTGGTCATCCTCACGGTCAAGACAACCGGACTCGACCAGGCGCTCAAGACTATGGAACACATCGTGGGCCCCAATACGCTCATCGCCTCGCTGTGCAACGGCATCACCAGCGAGCAGAAGATTGCCGAGCGCTTTGGCTGGGAGCACACCATCCTCGGAATCTGCCAAGGCATGGACGCTGTGTTTCTCAACGGCGCGCTCACCTTTACCAATGCGGGCGAGATCCGCTTTGGTGCGGCCGCCGGCACCGACCCCGCGACCGTCGCCGCCATCGACGAGCTCTACACGCGCTGCGGCATCGCCCACACCGTCGAGGCAGACATCGCGCACCGCATGTGGGCCAAGCTTATGCTCAACGACGGCATCAACCAGACCTGCATGGCCTACGGCGGCACGTACGGAAGCGCCACGGAACAGGGCTCCGAGCAGCGTCGTTGCTTTGTCTCCGCCATGCGCGAGACGCTTGCGGTCGCCAACGCCGAGGGTATCGAGCTCACCGAGGCAGACCTAACGCAGATGGTGCATCTCATCGAGGGGCTCGACCCCGCCGGCATGCCCTCGATGGCGCAGGACCGCGTCGCGCAGCGCAAAACAGAGGTCGAGGAGTTCGCGGGCACCGTCCGCCGCCTCGCGGCCAAGCACGATATCCAGGCGCCGCAGAACGAATGGCTCTATCAGCGCATCCGTGATATCGAGGCAAGCTGGTAACGCCGCCGCACCGCATCCAACAGTCTCAATAGCAAAAACCGCCGCAAAGGGCACTCCCCTTGTGCGGTTTTCATGTTCAGCCATGGCCAACAGTCATTTTCGCAACAGTTAGAGATGCGACTCCGGAACCTCGTCCTCATCGTCGCGACAAAGGACTACACCTGCACTTCCCAGCAGCGTGGCCGCGATCAGCGCGCCGACCACGATAGGAGCAGCCCCGCATGTCCCCTGAATGCCCGCGACGAGCGCGGCCGTGGGACCAAGGCAGCCAAGCATCAACGCGACGGCGGCAACGGCGATATCTCGAGCATTCACAAGACCACTTCCTCCAAGAGAAAGACCTTATTTCTCAAGAACCAGTGTGCCCCGCATCCATACGCCCAGCGTACCGCCACGGTAAGGGCTCTGTTAACTCAAACGCATACATAGAACGGACGTCCTTACGTTGCCCTAAAGCTCGGTAAAGACGCCCGTCCGCCAAATATCCGTGATGCAGAAAAATTACCAACCGGTGTAGTAATCGGTGGTTCCGGCAGCGCAGCCGGAGTCATAGACCTTGCAATCACCCTTGGAGCCCGTAAAGGTCGAGCCCTGGGCCATATCGCCCGCAGCAACAACGTAATAGCCGTCGGAATCGCGCCAGAAGCCCTCAGAATCCTGAGTCCATTCGCCCGTGCGATAGTGATAAAGCACATTGCTGCTGTAATAGGTCTCGCGGCGACCGTTGTAGTTATTGACACCCGCAGAGCGCGTCAGGCCCGATCCGTTCGCGTAGGACGCGGCAGACGCGTAGGACGGAGTGTAACCGGCGTTGTAGTACGAAGCCTGGGCGGCCTCGGCAGCCTCCGCCTCGGCGGCAGCAACCTCGAGCGCTTCGCGCTTGGCATCCTCAAGTGCAGTGCGCAGCTCGTCGAGCTCGGTCGACTTCGCGTCGACCTCCTCCATCGTCAAAAGACTGCCCGCGCCGTCGATACAACTCTGCAGTACAGCGCGCTCGTCATCGGTGGCATAGTCACCGTACATGTTCATGATGATCTGAGCACGCATCTCAAGGGAATCGCGCTTGGCCTCCATCGAGGCATTCCACTCCTGCATGGAGCCAAAGCCGTCGCTGCGATAGTCGACGGGCTGCACCAGCGTCGTCTCGGACGGCGTGGATCCAACCGTGTCGGACAGTGTTGCCGCGTGGGCATCAGTTGCACCGGCGCACGCCAAAAGTGCCACGGTCAGAGCGGCGGAAAGGGCGGCGGCTTTCGGTTTTCGTGAATCGATCCTCATGTAGCTGGAAACCTCCGTAGTGCGTTTTTGCTGCGTTTGAGCTGCGTGTGATTCGATCGCGCTGCATAGTACCCCGAGCAAATCGCGACCTGCGGTTTTACTCAAAAGGCGCACGTCAATTGCGTAAAACTCACATCCTCTCAACAGGAGTTTTCCACAACTCGAATGCATAAAGCATGTCAAAAACCCTGTTTTTGCGCCCTGCCTATGCAAAAAAGGCGCCTGCGCAACCATTGTTCGCACAGGCGCCTTGAGCAGGCATTTTATGCAGTTATACCTATCGAATCGCAAGGGGTCCTTGCACAAGTCGCCTTACTCGTCCAGCGCGGCGAAGGCCTGCTTCAGATCCCAAATGATGTCCTCGGCGTTCTCGGTACCGATGGAAAGACGGATCGTGGAGGACGTAATGTTCTGCTCGGCGAGCTCCTCGGCAGAGAGCTGGGAGTGCGTAGTCGTAGCCGGGTGCACGACGAGCGACTTGACGTCGGCCACGTTGGCGAGCAGCGAGAAGACCTGCAGATGATCGATGAACTTCCAAGCTGCCTCCTGGCCACCCTTAATCTCAAAGGTAAAGATCGAGGCACCACCGTTGGGGAAGTACTTCTGATAGAGCTCGTGATCGGGGTGCTCAGACAAGCTCGGGTGGTTCACCTTGGCGACGTGGCTGTCGCCAACCAGGAACTCAACGACCTTCTTGGTGTTCTCGACATGGCGGTCGACACGCAGCGACAGGGTCTCGGTGCCCTGGAGCAAGATCCAGGCGTTAAACGGGCTGATGCAAGCGCCCTCGTCACGCAGCAGGATGGCGCGGACATAGGTCGCGAAGGCGGCAGGGCCGGCGGCCTCGGCAAACGAGACGCCATGGTAGGAGGGGTTGGGCTCGGCGATCTGCGCATACTTGCCGCTCGCCTTCCAATCGAAGTTGCCGCCATCGACAATCACACCGCCCAGCGAGGTACCGTGGCCGCCAATGAACTTAGTTGCGGAGTGAACGACGATGTTGGCGCCATGCTCCAGCGGACGGAACAGATACGGAGTGCCGAAGGTGTTATCGACGACGACCGGCAGGCCATGCTTCTTGGCGACCTCGGAGATGGCGTCGATGTTGGGAATATCGGAGTTGGGGTTACCGAGCGTCTCGAGATAGATGACTGTGGTGTTGTCCTTGATGGCACCCTCGACCTCGTCCAGGTTGTGGGCATCGACGAAGGTGGTCTCGACAGCAAACTGGGAGAGTGTGTGCTCCAGCAGGTTGTAGGAACCGCCGTAGATGGTCTTTTGAGCCACCACGTGGTCACCGGCCTGGGCAAGAGCCTGCAGGGTATAGGTGATAGCAGCAGCACCGGAGGCGACGGCGAGACCTGCCACGCCACCCTCGAGTGCGGCGATACGGTCCTCGAAGACGCCCTGGGTGGAGTTGGTCAGACGGCCGTAGATGTTACCGGCGTCGGCAAGACCAAAGCGGTCGGCGGCGTGCTGGGAGTTGCGGAACACATAGCTCGTGGTCTGGTAGATAGGCACGGCGCGGGAGTCGGATGCAGGATCGGCACTCTCCTGGCCAACGTGAAGCTGCAGGGTATCGAAACCAAAGGTGTGCTCGGGGTTGTTGATAAACTGGCTCATGATGGTCTCCTTGATCGAACAAAAGTAAATAAAAAGAGAGAAGTAAGTCGCTGTCTCCTGATCACGCCGACGGGCGCAAACAGGAGCCCGGCATTCGTCTTGGTAAGCAATTCATATGCGGGCCTCCTTTCGCATCCCGGTTCTGTGGTTGGTTTAATTACCTACCGCCTTTGTGTGTTTTGAATAGTACGAGCATTGTTTCGCTCGGTCAATCACTTAAAAGCGCTAACCTGTTATCGGTTTTATAGATAGCAATCGAAAGGATGGCGTCGATGACCCTTCAGCAGCTTCGTTTTCTGATTGCCGTGGCAGAGTCCGGCTCAATTAACGCCGCAGCTCAGCGCCTCTATACCGCTCAGTCCAACATCTCAAACGCCGTCAAAAGCCTGGAACAGGAGCTCCACCTGGAGATCTTTACGCGCTCCAGCCGCGGCGTCACGCTCACCAACGACGGCACCGAGCTTTTGGGCTATGCGCGCCAGGTCGTAGAGCAGGCCGACATGCTCGAGGCGCGCTACGAGGACGGCGGCACCCCGCAAGCCCGCCTCGCCATCTCCGCCCAGCACTACGCCTTTTCGGTCGAGGCCTTTGTCAACGTGGTCGAGCGCTGCCGCGACAGCAAGTTCGAGTTCATCATGCGCGAGACCACCACATCGCAGATCATCGATGACGTCCGCGCGTTTCGCAGCGACATCGGCATCCTCTATCTGGACGACTTTAACGTCCGCGTTCTGCAGAAGGCTTTTGCCGATGCGCGCGCGAGCTTCCATCCCCTATTCGACGCGACGGTCCACGTCTTCGTTAGCGAGCGCCACCCGCTTGCCCGCCGCCCGCAGCTGTCCCTTGCCGACCTCACACCATATACGCGCTACAGCTTTGAGCAAGGCACCTCGAACTCCTTCTATTACGCCGAGGAACCTTTTAGCTATATCCCTTGCGACCGCAACATACGAATCTCGGACCGCGGAACACTTACTAACTTACTTATCACGTCGAACGGTTACACCCTGTCGACCGGTGTCCTCTCCAATGAAATGCAATGGGGTATGGCATCGATCCCGTTAGCAGACGCCCCAACGATGCACATAGGCTACATCATGCATAACGATCGCAAGCCCTCTCCCCTCTTGCAGCAATACCTCGACGAGCTCAACCGCATCATCCATGCCAACTAACTGTCGGAAGACGGGGTAGAAATCGTAGATTGCTAGCCCCCGGCGGGCATGGCGCTACAATGGTCACTCACACGAAACGTACCCAACGAAAGGAAGCCCGTGAAGGTCATCATCTATACCGACGGCTCGGCCCGATCAAATCCGGGACGCGGCGGCTACGGCGCCGTGCTCAAATACACCAACCCCGCCGGCAAGACCTTTACCTCCGAGCTTTCGCGCGGCTACGCCAAGACCACCAACAACCGCATGGAGCTCATGGCCGTTATCGTGGCGCTCGAGGCACTTAACCGCCCCTGCGAGGTCGAGGTCCATTCCGATTCGCAGTACGTCGTCAACGCCTTTAACAAGCACTGGATCGACGGCTGGAAAAAGCGCGGATGGAAAACCGCCAACAAGCAGCCCGTCAAGAACCGCGACCTGTGGGAGCGCCTACTCACTGCCAAAAGCAAGCACAAGGTTGAGTTCATCTGGGTTAAGGGTCACGCCGGTCACGAGCTCAACGAACGCTGCGATGAGCTCGCCACCACGGCAGCCGACGGCAGTAACCTCGATATCGACACCGGCTTTAACGAGAGCGACCTGTAACGGCGTTTTCGCGCAGCTTTATATCCCCACGCGCTACACTCATCCTGTAGACCAAACAACGCAAGGGGGACGTATGCTGCGCATCGCGACCATCGGCACATCCATGATCACCGACGACTTTATCCAAGTCGTCAACGCCAACGACCAAGCCGCGTTTGTGGGCACGCTTTCACGCGACGCCAATCGCGGTACTGCCTTTACCGCCGAGCGCGGTGGTGAGCGAAACTTTACGTCACTCGATGAGCTTGCGGTAGCCGCCGACGTCGACGCCGTCTATATCGGCAGCCCTAACGCACTTCACTACGAGCAGGCCCTTGCCTGCATCGCCGGTGGCAAGCATGTCATCGTCGAGAAGCCCTTCTGCGCCACCGAAGCGCAGGCGCTGGAAGTCTTCCGCGCTGCCGAGGTAGCAGGTGTCGTGGCCCTCGAGGCCATGCGTCCCCTCCACGACCCCGCTTTCCACGCCATCGAGGACGCCCTGGGCGAGATCGCCCCCATCCGCCGCGCCTCATTGCGCTTTGGCAAATATTCCTCGCGCTACAACGAGATTCTCGCGGGACGCGCCACCAATATCTTCGACTGCAATATGGCATCGGGTTCCCTCATGGACATTGGCGTCTACACCGTCGAGCCCATGGTCGAGATTTTCGGCATGCCCTCCGGCCTTACGAGCATGACTACTCTACTCGACCCCACCACGCGACAGCTCACGCACGGCCCCATCGACGGCTGCGGTTCCATCCTCGCCAGCTACGGCGGTGGCCGGATCTCCGTCGAGCTCGCGCACTCCAAAATTACGAATGACCTGCTGTCCTCGCAAATCGAAGGCGAGCGTGGCACTATCCAGATCGACCATCTGTCCACGCCCCGCAACGTCCGCATCGACTATCGCGGCGACGTCGTACGCGGCTCGGCGACCGAGGCACCGCGCGAACAGGGCGACAACGGCCGCGTGCTCGACCTGCCCAAATCGAGCAACACTATGGAATACGAACTCACAGACTTTATCACCGCCATCGGCGGCATCGATAACGTTAAGGAAGAGATTTGGGAGACCCCGGCGGGACGTCACGAGCTTGGCCACTACCGCGATGTCACACTCGTCTCGCTGCGCATCATGGATGCCGTGCGCCAGCAGGCCGGCATTACCTTCCCGGCCGACGCAGGCAAGCAGGCATAGCGATGGGCCTCTTCGATACGTTCTTCTCCAGCGTCACCGGCGGCAGTCGAGAACCTCAAAAACCATCAAACGTCGAGCTCGAGCTGCGCCGCAGACTTACTGTGCTCGCAAGCGACGAGGCCACTCAAGACACTCCCCTGCGCTATTTCCTGCGCTGGGCGGGGCAAGTCCAAGGCGTTGGTTTTCGCTTTACCAACACCAACCTCGCGCAGGCACGCTCCCTCACCGGCTGGGTGCGTAACATGGAAGACGGCTCAGTCGAGATGGAGATACAGGGAGCTCCGGCAAATATCCTATCTCATCTCGAGGCGCTTCATGCCTCCTACGAGCGCATGGGAACGCGTTTTCGCCTCGTAGACGCCCAGGCCCGAACCCCACTTGCCAATGAAGACGGTTTCACGCCTCGTTATTAGTATTGTGTGCTAAATACGGTATCATTTACCTACGACCGTTGATAGAAAAGAGGCGAGGCGCATGGCGGTGCAAAGAAGGAATACCAGGCAGCGAAAGCTGGTTCTTGACGCCGTGCGCCAAAGCTATAACCATCCCACCGCCGACGAAATCTACAACGTCGTGCGCGCGCAGGATGACAAAATCAGCCGCGGCACGGTCTACCGCAACCTCAATCTCTTGGCCGACGCCGGCGAGATTCTCTCCATCAAGACGCCGGGCGGCAGCCGCTTCGATCGCACGATCGAGCCGCATGCGCATATCATCTGCACCTCGTGCAGCCGCGTCATCGACGTACCGCTCCCCTTCGATGCCCAGCTCGACGCCAAGGCGTCCGAGCAAATCGGCTGGCACGTCACGTCGCACTACACCATCTTCGAGGGTCTCTGCCCCGACTGCCGGTAGATGTTTGGGACGTGCCTACTCGGCAAGCAGGCGACGCAGCTCTTCTTCGACCGTGTGCACGTAACGGACGCGGTCGTTGATGTCGCGCATGGTGGGGTTGCAGTTCTCCATCAGATAGGGATGGCCCACGACGTTGAGCATGTCGCGATCGTTTTCGTTATCGCCAAACGCCATCATCTCATAGGGCGAAATACCCAAGGCGCGACCGTAATCGGCAAGCGCGGAACCCTTGCCCGAATCAAAGCCGATAAAGTCCGTCCACTCGGTTCCCGACGTCATCACGTCGACACGGTCGCTAAAGAGGCGCTCGAAATACTCCAGGGCCGCCGGCTGATCCGCCTCGGGCGTCTGGAAGGCAATCTTAATGACGTCCTCGTCGATGTCCTCGGGGCGGTCGACCACCGCCACATCGCAGTGGACCTCATAGCGCAAATGGTCGACGAACGCATCGTTGCCGCTCATGGTGTAGAGATGTCCCTCACACGAAAGGGTCACGTCGGCATGGGGATACGCAACCACGGCATTCGCGACATCCATAGCAAGGCTACGCTTCATGGAACGCTTGACAACGGCACGTCCCTCGCTCATCACCAGGGCTCCGTTTTCGCACACATAGGCGAGCTCATCGGCCACCGGGGCAAACAGATGGCGCAAGCTCGCATATTGACGACCGCTCGCCGGCATAAACACAATGCCGCGACGATGCAGTTCATCGATGAGCTCAAAGGCCTCGGAACGCGGCTCGTGCTCCCCCGGATGCAGCAACGTGCCGTCCAAATCGCATGCAATCAGCTTGATCCCCTCAAGACCCATATGCTTTCCCCCCAAAGCACCTCATCAACAGTAAGACGGACTTTGAATAGCTGCCTCTCAAAGTCCGTCTTACTCATACGCACGTTAACCGCGCGCCTTTTTTACGATCGTAAAGTCGGGAGCCATACTCACAACGGCATCCGCCGCACTCGACGCAAAGCGCCGGTCCGCATCGAGTTCACGGGTAACCACCGAGAGCCGAACGCCCTCGACGCCCCGGAGCATGCGGCCCAAAACAGGCTGCACCGGCGTATACATGCGCACGGTATACTCGTCCGAATCGCCTCGGAAAAGCGGCGCGTGCATATTGCCGATCTCCCAGCACGCATGCGCGAGCGCAATCGGGTCCATGCGGTCGACTTCGACCAAATAAACCTCGGCACTGCGCAGGCGCACGACAACCGCCACGGGCACCATGCCCGAACGGTCGATGGCGAGCACGTCGCCGTCGGTAAGACGACCGCCGTCGGCAGCATCCAGCCGAACATCGACCGTGCGCCCCAGCTCCGTCACACCCACAAACGCGCGCGTGTCAGCCTGGTCCCAATCGAGCAGTAGCTCGTCAACTTCAAAGACGCCGCCCAAATTCCGGCGGAGCAGGAGTTCATAGGACGGATCGTTGAGATTTCCCAAGCATGTCGTCGAAACCAAGCGCTCGGGCATACTCTAACCCTCGACCTCGACGAGCTCGATATCAAAGTTGAGGTCCTTGCCGGCCAGCTCGTGGTTGGCGTCGAGCGTCACGGCCTCGGACGTAACGTCGATGACCACGGCGGGGACGGGCATACCGCTCGGCGTGGACAGGAAAAGCTTCATGCCCTTCTCGATCTGCTCGATGTTGGGAACCTGTTCGGCCGGGAAGGTAATAACCATCTCGGGATTGTGCTCGCCGTAGGCATCGGCAGCCGGGATGTGCACGGTCTTCTTCTCGCCCACCTGCATGTCGACAACAGCGGCGTCGAAGCCCTTGATCATCTGACCGGCGCCGCAGGTGAACTCCAGCGGCTCGCCGCGATCGTAGGAGCTATCGAACTGCGTGCCGTCATCGAGCGTGCCGCGATAATGGGTCTTGACCTTCTTGCCCTGGTTGGACATGGTAACCTCCGTGATAAGGGCGGCGCACAACGCGGGCCGCCGTGAACATATGGCGCTAACTATACCCTAGTCATACAATTCAATGACAGTTTGCAAAGAAACGCTGCAACCGGAGGAACCATGGCATATCCCGTATTTGACCTACACTGCGACACCGCCGACCGAATCGGCTGGGCCACGCTCGATCTCGACCTGCGCTTTACCGCCGGCACCGACGGTTATTTCCCCGGCGACGAAACGCATCCGCAAGATTTCGACCTCATCGAGGGCAACGCCTGCGCCATCTCGCTCGCAAAGATCGGCAACACGCCGTGGGCACAGTGCTTCGCCACGTTTGTCCCCGACGAGATTCCCACCGCCCACGCCGCGCGCTTCCAGGCGCAAATCATGGCGCATATGAGCGGCCAGGCAATGCTCAACCACGACCGCATGGTCAACGTACGCAGCGCCGCAGACATTCGCCCCGCGCTCAAGGACGGTAAAGTCGCTTGCATCCACACCATCGAAAACGCCACGTTCTTTGCCGAGGACCCCGCACTGATCGAGGTGCTCAAGAGCTTGGGCGTGCTTATGTCGTCACTCAGCTGGAACGCGCAGGGACCGCTCGCGAGCGGACACGATACCCACGCCGGCCTCACCGCCGCCGGCATCGAGGCGCTTGCGCAGATGGAGCACGCCGGCATGGTACTCGACGTCTCCCACCTCAACGATGAGTGCTTTGACGAGGTTGTCGCCCACGCCACGCGTCCCTTCGTCGCCAGCCACTCCAACTCCCGCACCGTCTGCAGCGTCAAGCGCAACCTCACCGACGACCAGTTCCGCACCATTCGCGACATGGGCGGTATCGTCGGCCTCAACTACTGCAGCGAGTTCCTATCCAACGACGCAACCGACAAGACCGCCGCAGACGTCACCTTCGACCAGCTGGCGGCACATATCGAGCACTGGCTCGACCTGGGCGGCGAGGACGTCATCGCGCTCGGCGGCGACTGGGACGGTGCCACGGTGCCCGCTTTCCTCTCCGATGCCAGCATGATGCCCGAGTTCCAGAACATGCTTTCCAAGCATTTTGGCAAGACCGTGATGCAGAAGCTCTGTAGCGACAACGCGCTTGCCTTCTTTGAGCGTTATTAATTTCACATCCCTTGAGCGGGCCGGCATGCCGAACGGTCGACATGCCGGCCCGTCCCCAATCTGAAGGACCGCTTTTGACGCAGCAATTTACGATTTCCATATCCCGACCGGATGGGACGCCCATCTCCGTCGTCGTTACCAAAAAGCGCGTCAAAAACTTCAACCTACGCGTCACATCAAGCGGTGAGGTCCACGCCAGCGCACCGCTCGGCGCCAGCCGCGAGCGCATCGAGGCATTTGTGAAGCGCAACAGCACCTGGATTGTCAGCCGACTTGCCAAGCGCGAGCAACATCAGGCGACGGCGCGAGAGCCGCTCAGCACCTCGTCCGTCATTGCACTTTGGGGCAAGCCCATCACGGTACAGGATGCACTCGATCACAACTTTGCATCACCCGCGCCGCGACCCAAGCAGGCCACCTTCGCAAGCTTTATGGGTACCGACGAATCGGACGAAGGCCCACAGGCCAAGCGGCGCGCAATCCTCGACGGCCTAACGTCCGACGAGCTCCAAGCCCACATCAGCCAGCTTTATACGACCGAGGTCACCGCAGCGCTACGCGACATCGTGCACGCATACGAAATCACAATGAGTGTCGCCGTTTCCCGCGTCTCCGTGCGCAGCATGAAAACGCGCTGGGGATCATGCACGCCCAAGACCGGAGCCATTCGCATCGCACGCGAACTTGCCGCTTATCCCATCGAGTGTCTCGACATGGTTGTCGCCCACGAGCTCGTCCACTTGCTCGAGCCAAGCCACAATCAGCGGTTTCACGCCCTGCTCGACAGGTACTGCCCCAACAATAGAGCGCTGTCGCAGCGGCTCAAGCAGCCACCCATAGAGACGTATTAGAACCGGTTAGCGCACGCGCTCGATCTCGACGCCGCAGCTTGCCAGGGGAAGACCGACGGGCGCCCAAGGCTTATCGAGCTTAACACGCACGCCAAGCAGCAAGGGGTAACGACGCAGCAGCATCTGGGCCACACCCTCGGCTGCCGCCTCGATGAGTTTAAACGTATGCTCGCGCAGATAGCCATCGACATCGTGGCACACCGAGCCGTAGTCAATCGAGGCGTCCAGGTTATCGTGCTCCCCCGCTGCACGCAGGTCGGCATAGAGCACCAAGGACACGATGAACTTCTGACCCAGCGCGTTCTCTTCGGGATACACGCCGTGGTTGGCAAAGACCTCGAGACCGTCGATAGTAATGCGATCGGCATGGCGCAGATCGTCATAGCTCACGTGGGGCACCGCCGTTGCGGTGGATATTTCGCCCCTTCCACGGCGTGCGAGCTCGGCACCTTCAGTCTTGGTTGCATTCTCGGGCAGTTTTTTGTTACTCATCGCGATCGTCTCCTTCGTTTAGAACCCCGACCGCGCAAACTAACTACACGCGAATCGACAGGTTCTTTTTATCATCGCTCCAGTTGCAAGCATTGCGCGCGGGGCATGCAAAGCAGGCGCGCGACGCTTTGTCGGCTGCATAGAGCAAACGCTCAAGCGGTTGGCTGTTCACGCGCAGCTTTCGATGGCCCAGAATGGCCGTCTTAATGGCTGCGGCATCGGCCGGCTCAAACGCCACGTCATCAGGCATGCCGCCGAGAATTGCATCAGCGACGCGTTCGCTTGCAACATCATGGGATATACCCGATTCATACTGTTCATCTTTGCCGATATCGTGAAGAAGTGCCGTGGCGTAGATGACCTCGCGGTCAAACTCGAGATCTTCCTCGAGATTCTTAATCCACATAATGCGAGCGACATCGAGCAGATGGTCGATACCGTGGCGGCAGAAGATGCGCCCCAATTCCAGCTGAGCAATGTTGCCCAGGCGGCGCCGGAACAGGCCGTTGGCACAGATGTAATCGATACGAGGCATGACGCCAAAAGGCGCCAGGCCCGAAGCCATAAAACCGCGACGCGGCGTTCCCTCGTCAGTATTCGATGTAAAGTCGTTGACGACTCTCATAGTTAGCGTCCCAGCATCCTAAAGAAACGCTCTTCGAGCGCGGGGTCGGTCTCAAAGACGCCGCGGCGAGCGAGCGTCACGGTCTTGGTGCCGGGCTTTTGCACGCCGCGCATGGTCATGCACATATGCTCAGCTTCCATGAGCACAATCGCTCCCTGGGGAGCGAGATAATCCATGAGGGCGTCGGCAACCTGCGCACACAGCTGCTCCTGCAGCTGCAGACGGCGGGCATAAACCTCAACCGTGCGAGCAAGCTTAGAGAGCCCTGCGACACGGCCGTTGGGGATATAGCCAATGGTAGCCTTGCCATAAAACGGCAGCAGATGATGTTCGCACAGCGAGTAGAACGTGATGTCGCGCTCGATAACCAAATCGTTCGAAGCGACGGCAAACGTTTTGGACAGGTGCTCCTCGGCACTCTGGTCCATACCGCCGGCGATTTCGCCATACATACGGGCAACGCGCGCCGGGGTCTCCAGCAGGCCCTCCCGAGTTGGGTCCTCGCCTATGCCCTCAAGCAACAGCTTAATGGCGGCCTCGACTTTTTCCTGATCGACCATCTGGGCCTCACTTTTCCGATTTTGCGTTCGCGCTATGGTACCACGCCCTCCGGCATCGGCCACAAGCTACATAGTATGGGTCGAATAGACCGGATCATCACGCCAAAGTTCAACCGCATCACAAAGCGCAACGCCCTCGCGCTCAGCACGGGCGCGCGTAGCGTTCATATCGATCACGCGCTGATTGCTCGAGCCTCTGAAGCGCAACGAGATATCGTACAAATCCTGAACGAACGGACCGTCCACCAACATATCGAGGCAGGTAAGGATACGGTCCGTGACCTCGGTATGGTGGCAACCGCCCGGCATAAGCTCCTCGAGCACATCGCCGGTAAAGCACCAAATGGTCTTGCCCGACCCCGATGGATAGGCCGCACGCACGCGTTCGATAAAGTCGACAAGCCCCGCTTGATTCTCAGGTTCCATAGGCTCGCCACCCAGAATCGTCAGACCATCGATAAAGGGATGATCGAGACTCTCGATAATTTTGTCCTCGACGGCGCTATCGAACGGCTCGCCAGCGGCAAAGTCCCACGCGACAGAGTTAAAACAATTCTTGCACCCACGACGGCACCCGCTCACAAACAGAGAAGTACGAACGCCTTCTCCATCAGCAATGTCGAAATACTTAATGTTCGCGTAGTTCATAGGTAACTCTCCCGGGAGGCCGGGACATATCATCCCGTCCTCAAACATTCTCGGCCTTCGGCCTGCGAAACTGCGGGCGGGACGATATGTCCCGGCCTCATGCAAAGGGTAACTCAATGAACGAAGCGAACATCGAGCATAGGGTTCGAGGTCCAATAAAAACTGGGTTGCGGCTCAACCGCCATCGCAAGTAAATCGCAGCTGCAGCTCAAATTATTTCCGCTAAGAACTTCGAGGAGTGAGCAGACCGCGCGCTGCATCTCAGCTACGTTAACTTGGCTGAACCGAGAGGGCCGCTTGGGCTTTTGCTCGATATGAGTTCCGCACGCAAAGAAGGCCACTTAATGTGGCCTTCGTCTTGCGCAGGACTGTCCGAAATAGCGAGCAAATGCCCAAGCGTCCCTCTCGGTTCAGCCCCGGAGCGGTATTAGAGATGCAGCACGCGGTCGCGGATCTCCTCGGTTCGACCCTGGTTCCAGAACTGGGTACCGATGTAGCCGCACGTACGACGAGCGACGTTCATCTTCTCCTGGTCGCGGTTGCCGCAGTTGGGGCACTCCCACACCAGCTTGCCATCGTCCTCGACAATCTTGATCTCGCCATCGTAGCCGCACACCTGGCAGTAGTCGCTCTTGGTGTTGAGCTCGGCGTACATGATGTTGTCGTAGATGTACTGCATCACGCGAATGACAGCCTTGAGGTTGTCCTGCATGTTGGGAACCTCAACGTAGGAGATGGCGCCGCCCGGCGAAAGCTGCTGGAACATACCCTCGAACTTGAGCTTATCGAAAGCATCAATCTCCTCGGACACATGAACGTGATAGCTGTTAGTAATGTAGCCCTTGTCCGTAACGCCCGGGATAATGCCAAAACGGCGCTGCAGGCACTTGGCGAACTTGTAGGTCGTCGACTCCAACGGCGTGCCGTACAGCGAGAAGTCGATATCGCTTTCGGCCTTCCACTCGGCGCACTTGTCGTTCATGCGCTGCATGACGGCCATGGCAAACGGCGTGCCTTCCTTCTCGGTGTGGCTGTGGCCCGTCATGTACTTGACGCATTCATACAGGCCGGCATAGCCCAGGCTGATGGTGGAGTATCCGCCCACGAGCAGCTTGTCGATCGTCTCGCCCTTCTTCAGACGAGCGAGGGCGCCGTACTGCCACAGAATCGGTGCGGCGTCAGAAAGCGTACCCATCAGGCGCTCATGACGGCACAGCAGGGCACGGTGGCACAGCTCAAGGCGCTCATCGAAGATCTTCCAGAACTTGTCCATATCCTGGTGCGAGCTCAGTGCGACATCAGGCAGGTTGATGGTCACAACGCCCTGGTTAAAGCGACCATAGTACTTGGGCTTGTTCGGGTCGTAGTTCAGCGCGTTGGCAACATTGTTAAAGCCGTTGCCCGAACGGTCGGGCGTCAGGAAGCTGCGGCAACCCATGCAGGTGTAGCAGTCGCCGTTGCCGGCGGTCTCGCCCTTCGACAGCTTGAGCTCGCGCATCTTCTTCTCGGAGATGTAATCGGGCACCATGCGCTTGGCGGTGCACTTGGCAGCCAGCTGGGTCAGGTAGAAGTACGGGGAATCCTCGTGAACGTTATCGTCCTCGAGTACATAGATAAGCTTGGGGAATGCCGGGGTAATCCAAACGCCGGCCTCGTTCTTAACGCCCTCGTAGCGCTGGCGAAGCGTCTCCTCCACGATCATGGCAAGGTCGTGCTTCTCCTGGGGCGTACGGGCCTCGTTAAGATACATAAAGACCGTCACGAACGGCGCCTGGCCATTCGTGGTCATAAGGGTCACGACCTGATACTGAATCGTCTGGACACCGCGACGGATCTCGTCACGCAAGCGGTCCTCAACAACCTCGCGGACCTTTTCGGGAGATGCGGAAACGCCGAGCTCCTCGAGCTCGCGGGCGACCTCGCCACGAATCTTTTGACGGCTCACCTCAACAAAGGGGGCAAGATGGGTCAGCGAGATAGACTGGCCGCCGTACTGGGAGGAAGCAACCTGGGCGATAATCTGCGTCGCGATGTTGCAGGCAGTCGAGAAGCTGTGCGGCTTCTCGATCAGCGTGCCCGAGATAACAGTACCGTTCTGGAGCATATCCTCCAGGTTCACCAGGTCGCAGTTATGCATGTGCTGGGCAAAGTAGTCCGAATCATGGAAGTGAATCAGGCCCTCATTGTGAGCATCCACAATCTCCTGGGGCAGCAGCACGCGCTGGGTCAGGTCCTTGGAGATCTCGCCGGCCATATAGTCGCGCTGAACGGAGTTGACGGTCGGGTTCTTGTTGGAGTTCTCCTGCTTGACCTCTTCGTTGTTGCACTCGATCAGCGACAGAATCTTGTCGTCGGTCGTGTTCTTCTGGCGCTTCAGGCTCTGAACATAGCGATAGATGATGTAATGGCGGGCAACCTCGTAGCAGTCGAGACGCATGATCTCGTCCTCGACCAGATCCTGGATCTCCTCGACCGACACGGTGTGACCCGCGTTCTCGCATGCCTCGGCGACGTTTTGTGCCGCGTAAACCACCTGGCGGTCGGTTAGACGAGAGCTCTCCTCGACCTCCAAGTTGGCGGCGCGAATCGCATTGACGATCTTATCGATGTCAAAGACAACCTCGGTGCCGCTGCGCTTGATGATCTTCATCCTCTTGCCTCTTTCGCGTCGTAGCCTCATTGCGCTTCAGAGCCAAACGATGCCCGGCAGGGCTTGCCCCTGTCTTGCGGCGCCGTCGCGCAATCTGTGTTCTCGATAAACCATAGGTCCTCATGCGGACATTCCTCGCGGCCGATCAAGCGGCTCAAAGGCGTGTCCAAATGGGGTGAATAAGGTCCTCGTTCTCTGTCCGCCATCTATCATACGACAAAGACGCATCTATATCCTGTATTCTTTTTTTAGGTCAAACACAACATATAGTGTTTCAGCAGGTCAAAGCAATTGGTCATTTTGCAGACGCATTATAAATGAGGGGTTCTTGGCGAGTCGGTAAAACGTTACCAACACGGCTACCTGCATGGCAGTTATAAAACCCCCTTAGTCAAGCCGCTGACAAATCCTACTAAAACCAAGCCACTCACGCCAAAAGAATCCAAAAGATTATGCTTGACCAACATGTTGCGGTCGAATGCCGGCGGACGGAGCGACGGGACTGCAAACGCTCGGAAGACTGTAGCCCCGGCACCCCGTCCGCCGGCATTCGATAGGCGAGGAGCTATTACTTCTCTTCGCGAGCTATCAAGCCATTGATAGAAAGAGGGCCGCCGGCATATGTCGGCGGCCCCGATAAAACATGATGGGCGGCAAAGCAACTACTCGAGCGGTTACTCCGCCTCGCCGCTGGCCGCCATCTTCTCGGCCTCGGCAAGCTGGGCCGGAGTGAGCTTGCGATACTTAATGGCGCCAAAGACGACACAAGCCGCACAGACAATCATGCCGGCGATGAACTTCTGGTCAATCGTTGCACCAAACGGCGACGTCACGGCCTCAAACACAATGGGAGACAGTGCCATGCCAAAGTTGATGCCCGCCATGCCAATGGCGAGGTTAAACGCACGTCCCTCGGGAGCAGAGTTGCCGGCGGCAAAATTGCCCTCCAGCGGCACGTAGGTCTCCTTGCCCAGCGCAACGACAAAGCCCGCAACGCACAGCACCATAAAGGCGGGCGCAACCAGCGTCAGGCCCAGGCCAACGAGCGTCACGCCCCACGCGATCGGCATCGACAGGTTCTTGAACTTGGCAAACAGCGGGCCCACTAAAAGGCCAGCCGCAATGCCGGCGACCGTCATGACGGTCGAAGCGAGGCCAGCCTCAACAGTGCCGCCAAAGCCGCGACCCACGACAAGCAGCGAGACATTGGAGCTAAAGAGCTGGAACGTGAGTACGAACACAAAGCTCATGACCGTGATAATTGCGACCTCTTTGGGCATGTTGGCAAACACGTTGACCTTACGCTTGGGCTCAAGATGACCCTCGGGCAGGCAGACGGCCTCAATGACGATAAACACGATCATGATGAAGTACGCCGCATAGCTGTGGAACCACTCGGCAGAACCCAAGATGCCGGAAACCATCGTCCAGATAATGCCACCCAGTGCAACAAAGGTTGAGTAGATGCCCATGACAAACGAACGCTGCTTGCCACCGAAATAGTCGGCGATCAGAGCGTCGGTCGAGTTCTGCACGGCGCCAAGGCCAAGACCCATCACGGCAGAGGCCGCAAGAACCTGGGCAAGCGAATCGTGGAACACCAGCACCGAGGCGCCGGCGAGCATCACGATAACGTGGCCGACAAGCGTCGTCTTCTTCTTGGATACACGCGAGGCGAGCTGGGAAGACACGAGCATGGCGGACACAGCCATCATGAGCGGAATGATGCCGATGATCATCTGGACGGCAGCGATGTTCTCGTTGGGAAACGCCGCCGCAACAGAGGCCACGATGGGGACGGGCACCAACATGCCCATAATGCACATGGCGGCAGCATAAATGCCCACCAGGTACTTGATCTTGGTTTTATCCATGATCCATCCTTACACTTAGAAAAAGGGTCGGAGCGGCCGGACGTCACCATCGGCCGCCCCAAACACAGCACTATCAGTCGTTAAAACCAGTGAACACGGGCTCTCCGCTGTACACGAGCGCTTCCTCGACACCATCGAGCACGCGGCAGGCGCCAGACGCCATCGCCTCGAGCTCAAACTCGCCGGGATAAGCCGACACGGGGGCGATCCAAGAGCAGCATTCCTCAATCGAGGCAACGAGCTCCTTGCTGTGGACCATGCCGCCTCCGAGCAAGATACCGTCGACATCGCCCTTCAGCACACATGCCATCTCGCCAATCCACTTGCAGATTTGGTAGACCATTGCATCCCAGGCGCGAGCTGCGGCCTTATCTCCCGCTGCAGCACGTTCGCACACCTCGATGGCATCGGAGGTACCCAAAAGGTCAACGAAGCCGCCAGTCTTCATGCAATGGGCGCGGGCGACATCAAGACCGTGCTCCGCGGTGTACTTTGCGACCTCGATCGCGGGAACCGATCCGCAGCGCGTCGGCGCCATGGGGCCTTCGCCGCCAACGATGTCGTTGCCGTCGACCATCTTGCCCTTAAGGTGGGCAGAAATCGAAATGCCACCGCCGATATGACAGACAATAAAGTTGCACTCGTCGTATGCGCGACCGAGCTTTGCCGCATGGCGGATGGCGGTCTCTTTGAGATTAAGGGCGTGCAGGTGCACGTTTCGATACACGCCCTTAATGCCCGTCATGCGTGCGAGGTCGCACAGCTCGTCGGTATCGGGAGGATTCACCACAAAGGCGGGCTTGCCACATTTCACGGCAAATTCGTGGGCAATCTGGGGCCCCAGCTGCGCCGGGTGCCGAACGCCATTCGCACCGATGCGGGCATGCTCGAGCATAACCTCGTTGATGGCATACGTACCACCGGGCAGCGAAAGCAAGCCACCACCGCGACCGACAAATGCATCAAAGTCCTCGAGCTTTAGGCCCGCCTCCCCCAGCGCTCCAAGAATCAGATCGCAGCGATACGGCATCTGAGCCGAAACCCCGTCGAACTGGGCAAGGTCCTTCGCATCGTGCGCAACGTTCTTACTGAGCTTGCACTCATCGCCCTCAAAAACGCCCACCTTCGTGGAAGTGGAACCAGGGTTGATTACCAGGACGCGCCAGGGAGTCTTTTTATCGGACATACCTTAAGCCTCCTTAAGCGCCTGGGCGCGCACGCAGCTCATCACCACGTTGCCGACGATCTCGTCAACGGGCGCAGAACGCGAGCAATCGCACACGATCTTCTTGAAGCCCTGAAGCATGGGGCCGTAAGCATTGGCGCCAGTCAGATTCTGGATAATCTTGACGCCGATATTGCCCACGTTGATATCGGGCCAGATGACCACGTTAGCTTGGCCTGCAACAGCGGACTCACGATGAACTTTCTTGGCCGCAACCTTGGGGTTAATCGCCGAATCAAACTGGAACTCACCGTCGATGGCCAGGTCGGGACGGCGATTGTTGGCAATCTCGCGAGCACGACGCACCTTTTCGACAAGCTCATTGTCCATCGAACCGTCAGTTGAATGCGAAAGCAGCGCGCAACGGATATCCCATCCGGTCAGTGAGCGCACCGTTTCGCTCGACGAAATCGCGATCGAGGCAAGCTCCTCGCTCGTGGGGTCAACGCACACGGCAGAATCGCCAAAAGCCAAAAGGCCACCTTCGCCGCCATTCCAGTTGGGGATGTCGGCGATACCGCACGAGCTCACGGTGTCCACCCCGTCGGCAAGGCCGACGATGGTCTGACCAGCCAGGATAATATCGCCCGTAGCGTTATCGATGCCGGCGAACATAACGTCGACATCGCCGAGCACCTGCAAAATCAGGGCGCGCTCAAGCGGACGCGTCATACGGCGCGCAGCGCCCTTGGGCTTAAACTTGCAATCCGGATGAGAAAGGTAGCGCTCGCAGCAAGCGGCGTTCGCCTCCTCGTCGGTTACATCGACAATCTCAATGCCGTCAAGGGAGATACCGCGCTCATCGGCAAGCTCCTTGAGCTTACCGCCATCGCCGACCAGCACACATTCGGCAAGATGCTCGGCGGCGATCTTTGCGACCGCCTGCATCATGGTCTCGTTTTCGCCCTCGGGAAAAGCAACGCGCATAGGCTTGGCGGCAGCCTGCTCGCGCAGGGTCTGCATCAGGTCCATGGCAGTTACTCCATCTCTTCGGCAGTGCGCTCGATAAGCTCGCCGATGGTCTTCATGACCATGACCTCGCGAACGGGAACCTCGGCATCGAGTTCGTTCTCGATCATGGAGGTCAGAGCGATCATCTTCATCGAGCCCTTGCCCAGGGTCTCAAACGTCGTCTCGGGGGTCACATCGCCGTCATAGTTGTAGGCGGACTTGGCAAAATCGCAGATCTGCTGAGTGAGTTCTTCGTTCATGATGGTGCCTTTCAATCGAAAAAGAGGGGCGACCACGGCGGGCTGGAGACATGGGTCCCGCCGTGGCCTAAGAGAGGAATCGAATTGTTACAGGGGTGAAAACCTAGTCGTCAAGCTCGAACGTAAGCTCTTTATAGCCCGGACGGTCGATAACCTTGGCATGGACGCCAACGGTCTCGCCCGCCATGAGCTTGGCGCGAATCTCGGGGGCCTTCTTCTTGGTAATGCCGTAGATGACGTAGGTGTACTGAGAACCCTCGTCGATATCGACGGCGCCGTAGGCGTACTTGCCATACTCCTTGAGGTAGGGCTTGTCGTTCTGCGGACCAGGCAAGGTAAAATCAATCAGATGCCCGTGACCAGAAACCTGGACCCAATCGGTCTTGTGATAGCCGCAGGCATTGCAGGCAAGGTGGGGCGGAAACTCGACGGCTCCGCACTCGGGGCACTGGCGCGCCCAAAAGATGCCCTCTTCAAGACCCGTGTAGAACTTCTTGACCACGGGCTCCATATCTTTGAGTTGCATGAGAATACTCCTTATGGGAAATCGAAAACCGCGGTCGCTTAGGCGACGGTACGAAGAATCTGGCAGCGCACGTTCTGAGAACCGCCAAAACCGCGCAGGAAAGCCGTTTCGGGAACCTTCTTCATCTGGGTGGCACCGGCGACGCCACGCATCTGCTTGACGGCCTCGACGATATCGGCGATACCCGATGCGCCATGAGCGTGACCGAAGTTGCAGCGGCCACCGTGCGGGTTGATGGGCTTATCGCCGTCAAAAGCGGTACGGCCATCAATCGCATACTTCCAAGCCTCGCCGCGCGGAATATAGCCGCACTCCTCGGCCGAGACGATCTCGGAAGCCAGGAAGAAGTCGTTGCACATGAACAGGTCAATCTCATCGGGGCTCACGCCGGTAAGGTCATAGACCTGCTTGGCGGCAAGCTCGGTAGCCCAGTGCTCGTTGTGGAGCAGACCGGCCTCGACAGCAGAGGCGCCCGTACCCAGAACCTCAATAGGCGCATACGGCACGCCCATGGCCTTTGCCTTCTCCGTGGGCATTACGACAACAGCGGCGGCACCGTCGCACTTCTTCTCAAAGCCGGTAACGCGCAGGTACTGCGTGACACGCGGGTTGTACATGCTCTTGAGATACTCGTCGGCGGTATCGAACCCAGCTGCCTTCGCGTCCTCCTCAACCGTGGTCTCGTACCAGGCAAGGGGATTCAGGACGGCACCGCGGCGAAGGCTCTTGGTAAGGCCGTTCAGGGCGTCATCGATCTGATCGGCGGTAAGGTCGTACTGCATCGAATACTCGTTGATCCAGTTGTCGAACGACACGCCAAAGGCGCCATCGAGCGGGCGACCATAAGCGCGGTCATAGATCTTATCGAGCGAGGGAATCATAACGTCGAGCGTAAAGTCCTGACGAATATGGGAGGGCATATGCTCAACGGGAAGCGTCGAAGCCAAATCGCAGGCACCCGTAAGGACAACATCGTAGGCACCGGAGGCGACTGCCATCACGGCCTGCTCAAGGGCGACGTAGCCCGTGCAGCAAGCCTCGGAATGATGGACAGAGCCCTTGGCACGAACGCCAAACCAATCGGCAACCTGCATGTTTGGGGTAATGCAATCGCCAACGAGATACGGATTGGCGCTGCCGTGATAGAAAAAGTCGATATCGCGGGGCTCAAGACCGGCATCGGCAATTGCCTCGAGAGCCGCATAGCCAAACGCCTCGCCCTCGCCAATACCCTGGGTCTCGGGATGCTCCTCAAAATCCTTGAACGGGGTGCAGCCTACGCCTACAATCGAGACGCTGCGCATGTTCTTTCCGAGCGTAACCACTGAATATCACATCCTAATCATGTGAAGGTGTACGGAATGATGGCGCAGTCCAGCCGCGAGCGAAGGTGAGAGAGCGCTCGCGGCTTTTCTGTGCCGTCACACGTTGAACTACTGCAGTGGTTCTTTTGAACGTAGCTTTAGTTTACGAGGGGTTAAACGAGACGCGTGAGACAAAAAGCCCCAATATGTCCCATCATATGGGACATATCGGAGCTAGGCGTTCCAAATAGCAGATAAACGGACTCGTAGTATTTGAGCTAATGATCCGAGGTATCTAAAATTCGCCCTGAATACAACCGTTTATCCCCAGATATCGACCGTTCACGCGACCGGCCTTTCAAAATCGGGAATACGTGGGTGCCAATGACGCGATGCATCGTCGACAAAGAGTGGTGCGTAGAACATGCGATTGAGGGCAGCGGCAACGGTGCGCGCCTCGAGGTCGGGCCGGGCCTCGAGCCAATACTGAATGAGGTTATGGTGACCCGCAAGCGCAAAGGCTAGATACAGGTCGAGGTCCGTTTCATCGGAAAATGTCGAGCGAAGCCGATTACGAAAATAGTCATGCATAAAGATCGTTGCCTTGTGAGCAAACACCGGATCGCCGTTATCGCTGTTAAGCGCCAAAACTTTCGAGCGATTAGCCTGGAGAATCTCCATGCGCTTGATCATCGTGGGCGTAGGGTCCAGCTGCGCATCGCCAAAACGAGCCTCCAACGCAACATCATTGATGTCCTGCATATTCTGGAGCAGCTCATCTTCAAACCGTTTAACCACATCATCGACAGAGCGATAACAGCGATAGAACGTCGATTTGGATGTATGGGCAAGGCGAAGTACCTCGGCCACCTTAATCGACTGCACCGGAGTTGTCGCCATAAGTTCAAAGACGGCATCCTCGATCCGTGAAGCGATATCGTTTTGAGCGTTCAGCGGCATAGCGGCCTCCCCTATTAGCGATTGGCTCCTATGCTACCCGAAAGGTATGCTCCTTGAGGACGATACGAGGCATAGAGCGCGCCGCACAAGAGATGACGCAGCGACCGTATGTCACCGACGAAGTATTCCATCCACCGGGCATGCCATCTTTGCGAGGGTCAATCGAAAACCCGACGCCTTCAGCCTTGAGGATGGCCTCGATACGCGTCCACGTCTGACTCAGGCGAAGATTGCGTTCTTGCAAATTGGGGGCAGCGTTAATCCACACGCGCTCGTCGTCGTTTGCCATACGCCCAACCGCAACGGGGGCAATCTCATCGATCGCCTCGATATCCACGCCAATAGGTCCTCCGACCGACCGAGCAACATCGGAAACAGCGAGGACGGCCACGCTTCCGCCATGTGAAATGGAAATAGAGGGGGCCTCCCCATCCACAAGCTCAATCTTGCCGAAAGCAGAACGCGCAAGCTGGATGTCGTCGAAGACACCCAGGGCGTCGCGAAGAAGCAGGCCCACGCCTGCAGCCTCCCTCCGAGACGCAATTGGGAGATCCCCGTTGGAAGCGCGTAAGGCATAGCGTCCCGCGATTGATGCCATATCAACGGTCTCGCCGGGATCGATCTCAGAAACGTCAACGAGATGCACGGTTATGTTCAAAATGGTCAACCCCACTCGATTGAGATAACAAGGCTAAACAGACGCTCAGAACCGCTCTTTCATGAATTGAGGTACCTTTTGCCGGCGATTTGGCGACCCATTTGACGACCAAAACAAAACAGCCCAGAGGACATAGCCTCTGAGCTGCGAACATTTGGTGGGCGTTAGAAGATTTGAACTTCTGACCTCTTCCGTGTCAGGGAAGCGCTCTCCCCCTGAGCTAAACGC
>JAGZQO010000024.1 GCA_018382125.1 Collinsella sp. | reverse complement strand
TGTTGCCTTGGCGCGATGCCGTCACCGAGGAGATCGAGGTCCCCGACTGGCGGTTGCGCGGCGCCAGGCCGCAGTACGACGCGAGCCTGTCGTGGCTTGGGAAGTCTTCGATATCTATGGAGATCGCGAGCTCGGAAGCGGTTTTGGGGCCGATCCCCGGCACCGTCAGGAGGCATCGGTAGGTATCGTCGCCCTCGAGGAGGGCGGATATCTCCGCCGTGATCACATCGATCTCCGCCGAGTTCTCGGAGATCCTGCGCGCGAGCAGCCTCACCGCCCGGTCCTCGGCGGCGATGGCCGCCGCGTCCGGCCTTGTCGAGGAGGCCGTCGAGCGGACGAGGGCCTCGATCTTGCCGCGCGCCGCCCCGCGCGTGAGCGCCGCCGCCCTGCGGGGCCCGGCGTCGGCCACCGACCAGGCCCCGCCGAGGGATGCCATGAGCCTCAGCTGGGGACCGTCGGACAGGTCGACCAACGCCTCGAAGGCGGGGCACGATTCCAGCAGGATGCTGCGCAGCCGGTTCTTGCTCCTGGTGTTTTCGCAGGTCAGGAAGTTTCTCTGGGCGGCCAGCGCCCTCGCCGCCGCGACCGTCGGGCCCGGATCCCCGACCGGCAGGAGTGCGTCGGGGATGCCCAGCGCCGTCTTCGCGATGACCATTGCGTCCCGCTCGTCGGTCTTGGCGTCGCCGGCGAAGAGCCTGGCGGCCCCGTGTGCCGCGAGTCCCGGCAGGTACGCCGCCGACATCCCGGCCGCCTTGGCGCGGGCGAGCGCGAGGGCGCCTATGTTGCGCGACTGGTCGACGACCACGAGCGCGTCGGGGAAGCGGCCGAACAGCGAGTCCAGATCGCCCTCCCTGTTCGCGACGGGGGCGCTCAGCAGTATCTCGCCGTCCCGGGTCGCGACGCATGCCCAATGGGACAATTTCCCGACATCGAGCCCGATGACGGCTTCCGGCATTCTAGGTGGTGCCACGGTGTTATCCTCCAATCGGTAGGCCGATCGGAACCCCTCCCTGCGACACCCACATTACCTGGCCGTGGCGCTTGCGCCCGGCAGTTTCCTATCAGTCGTCCGGAGCGGCGAGCGCCCCCGGTGGCAACACCCCCCGGGCCCTCTACGGGGCAGGGGCAGACGGCCATCCGGAGGCGCCCGATCGGCGGCCCCTCGGGGCTTGCCCGTATCGTAGGCAATGCGCCGAATGCTCGCCATCGAAATTTATCGGTGGCCCACTTCAGACTGTAATGGGCGGACACCAGCCACGGTGCCCGCCCCCCTGTATTTGGTATGCTCGGTATGATTATCCCTCACAAACAATCAAAGAAATCTCGACCGCAATCGGTCGACCGTAAAGCAGATGGCAAAAACGCTTGCTACGTTTATTAGGCAGTCAATTAAAATCGAAACGCATTGACCATCCCCCAACGGGGTCACGCCGCAAATCCACATGAGCATCGAGGACGGTAGCGGAAGCATGGAATTGGCCCCGAGCTGTATGTAGATCGCTACGACGTTGACAAGCAGCAGCATGCCAATCGGACCGAAGCCGGACCCAAAATAGGAAACAACGATTACGCAAGAAACCACGTATGCAAGGCAGGCGGCGGCAGCAAGAACAAGTCGATAGCAACATACATGCAGGTTGAAATACTGTTGAGCATCTAAAACGATCGCGCAGTTAAGGCAGTACAAAACGACAGTCGACAGGATAAACGCGCCCAAAAGGGCAAAAGAAGACAGCACCACTCGCGCAACGATAGCGCACACACGCTTCCCTCCCCGAGCCTCCGACAACCCCCACGGTTCCTCAATAAAGCCCGAACTGACAAAGCACGGAACAATGCAAGCCGCGATGAACGGAAAGAACAATGCGTGAGCCAACGGGGCCACGTTGAACAACAGACCGCGAAAAACCTCTGCATTATCAAATAGAAGGACATCCTCTGCCGATAGCCGAAGCGTCGGGTCTGGGAAAAAGCCCAAGAAACTGTTCTCACGGAGGCTACAGAACCACATCGGGAAAGAATTAAGCTGCAATACCACCATGCACGCATAAATTGCCAGGATTAAGGCGTATGCCCATTTGCTCACATGCTTCAATTCTGAATGGAGGAACCCTTTAATCTGACGAGCCATTGAGTACACCTCCGACATGACAGGTCACGAGAGTGTAAATCAATACCGATAGACAGCCGGCTGCCGCGCCATACCCCAGAAGCGTGAGCTGGCCCATATCGCTATACCCAAGGGCACATCCGACTCCAAGGTACGGCCCCGGAAGAAAGAAGATCCATCGCAAGGATGGTGTGGGCGACTGAAGGTAAGCTCCGTAGAGCGTCAGGCTCATGACAAACCCTATTATTACCGCAGCCCCGCTAAATACGGCGCTGCTTGTAATCCGGTAGATGGTCACCGTCTCCAACGCAACCGATATCACCAATACGGCGTTGACTAACATCGCAGGCAAAAATGCAGCCAGCATTCCGTGCGTGCAGTTTTGTCCCCCACGTATTATGGCTATTGCAAGCAGAAGAAGGCAAAGCACGCTATATGCTGCGACAATCATTAAAGCAGACGAAAGCACGTGTGCCAGAGCCCCATTAAAGCGGGCGAGGCCTCTTGCCGAAGAAATTCGGTATCCCTCTTTATAGCCATGCTCCTGTAAAAGCACCAGACAAATGATGAGTGGGACGAACAGGGATGTACCGGCAAAAGCACTGCGCGCAAGGGACTCGTCAGGCGCAGAAGGGTCGATTACATTCCAGATGAAACCAATATCCTCCCCACAAACGCCATTGCCAAAGGCTAGCAACGTTGCTCCGTTATTTAGGATGACGCCAAAGAGAAGACCGAACGTCAACATAAGCGCAAGACCAAACTGCGCCGGGAACATTCTGTGCAAACGCATCAAATCTGCCCTTATGGGACGAATCGCCTGCTTCATAGCGAGACCGCCTTCATCAAGCGCCTGTAATACTCTTTTAGGGACGACGCCTCATCCCTTATGACATCCATCGATTCTTTTTTCAGTAGTTCACCGTCATGGATAAACACGCAACTTGTTGCAACCGATGCCAACTCATCCAAATCATGGCTAGAGATGAGCATGGTCTTGCCATGTTCTCGATTCAATCGTCCGATAAGGGCCCATATACTCTCGATGCCCAACGGATCCAATCCATTTGCCGGCTCATCGAAAATTAGTACGTCGGTGTCGCCCAATAAAGCCGTAGCTATATCCAGTCGCCGTTTCATTCCCAGAGAAAAACTGCTCACGCTCTTTTTCTCATCGACGTCCAGCCCGACTAGGCCCAAGACACGAGGAACCTCACGTTTCTCATCGAGCCCCCATTCCGCACATCGGATCCGAAGATTCTCAGCCGCACTGAGGGATTGGTATGCTCCGCAGGAATCTGGCACATAGCCGACACGCGTCCGCATCAGGCTCAGCTCTTTTTTCGACTTGCCTCCAAAGAGCTCCACGCTCCCCGACGATGGCTCACAGAGGCCCAATACGATTTTAATAAGCGTGCTTTTGCCCGCCCCGTTTGCACCAACAAGGGCGCAGAGCTCAGACTGATGTACCTCGAAGGAAACGTCATGCAAAACGCGCCGTTTCCCGTAGCGCTTTGACACCCTTGATAGCCTTATCGTTGATGCGTTCATTGGCCTCCCGTTCCGCTTGATAGCAAAACCGCTCATATCGTTCCTTCTTTACTTTATCGTTTTCCATAGTTGTTATTGTTTTTCGATAACTCATATTTGTCAAGATAATCTAAAAGAAAGAACTCGTGTTAGACACGGGTCCCTTCACGCTGATATTTCGTTTTAGTTGTTCGCCTTAAGCTACTCGTCGCTCAAATCGACAGCAAAGACTGATGTCGGAAGCGACGCCTCGTTGCCTCCGCCATCCCGCATCTGTCTCACGACATTTTTCGCGCGCTCGACAATAAGCTCCTCAAGCTCTTTCTCGCTCACGCGCTGAATAATATCTCCCGGTTGACAATCAAGCTCATCACAGATATCGAGAAGCGTCTTTAGGCGAATAGCTTTTATCTTTCCGTTTCTAAGCTTTGAAATATTAGCCGGAGTATGCCCCGTCGCCCGAATCAGATCAGCGCTGGTCTTTCCGGTCTTAAGCAGCTGCGTCTCAAGCTCGATGATGAGATAGCTCATGTTTCCTCCTACACAAGCTCGTCAGACTGCTCTTGGAGCAGCGAGGCATAACTCCAGATCGCCGAGATAAACAAACAGACAACTGCGCCGATAAACGACCCCGCATCAAAGGTAGCGCCTTGGCAAATCTCAATAACGAAGGAATGAGGCACGATGTAAAGCTCCAGTCCGCCAATGGTGAGACTAACCGATCCATAGGCACCAACAAGCGAAACCGCGGCGTTAACAGCAAAGGCAAGCGCGAGAACACGGATAAGCCGCACATGCGTCTTGGTAAAGGGCGAGACGCCCCGAGAGATATTACGGCTGATCCCGCACAAAACGACAAGCGAAATACCCACGACGAGCGCCAGGCACAGTCCGCTTGGGATAACGATGCACCCGCCATCGAGAAGCGTCACGACACCGAAAGAATCGACAGAAGCAACGTTTGCAACCGCATACCAGATCACGTAAACAACCAACGCGGCAAAAGCGACGAGCATCCCTGCAAAAACGGCTGCCATGCAAAAACCAAGCTTCCTGATATTTTCGCCCGCCTTGGCCATACGCTGAACGCTGTTGGACATACACTCACCCTCATCGACTCTATCGTTATTCGAACAGTTTATCGAACAACGATATGGATTGCATGCGGAAAGCCCCGCCAGTGCGCATAGGCCATTCACTAATCAGAAGGGGTGAGCGTGGATTTTTGGACACGTATCGAACGAGAGTGGATAATCTCCCACTTTGAGGCCGCCACCGGGCCTAAAACGGGAGATTATCCACTCTCATAGTCAATCAAGGCTCACAGCCTCTTACTCGGCCGCCTCGCGCAGGGCCGACATCGTAGCTGCATATTGCTGCTGCAACGCATGCATCCCCTCGCGAGCGCCGTCAACGGCATCGGCGCCGCGCAGCGCCTCGGTCACCACAACCGCCGGCTCGTACAGATTATCGAATCCCAGGTTCTGGCTCACGCCCTTGAGCGTGTGCGCTGCCATGAACGCACCTTCGGCGTCTCCTGCCGCCATGGCGGCCTCCAACTTGTCCATGCTCTCGTCATCTAAAAACTTGAGGGCAAAGCGGGCGAGCATCTCCTCGCCCATCAGGCGAACGCTGGCACCGTTGTAATCGGCGCCGATCTTCTCATACGCTTCACGCATGGAACCCATGAATTAAAACTCCTTCGGTCAAACTAAATCGTGGGAAACGCGACGACATCGGCAGGGCGTGCCAACGTCTCGGCGATACGGTCTTGCACCTCGAGCAGACAGTCGAGCAGCAGCGGGTTAAACTGACCGCACATACCGTCCAGGATCATCTGAATCGCTTCCTGGTGCGGGATGGCGTCCTTGTACACGCGCACGCTCGTGAGCGCGTCGTATACGTCGGCCACCGAAACCACCTGCGCGGCAATGGGGATCTCGTCGCCCTTAAGACCGTCGGGATAGCCCTTGCCGTCCCAGCGCTCGTGGTGCCAGCGTGCGATCTGGTACGCATATTCCAGCAAGGAATTGCCGGCATGTTGGTGACCCAGCTCAAACAGCATATCGGCACCGAGGGTGGTGTGCGTCTTCATGATCTCGAACTCCTCGGATGTCAGGCGTCCGGGCTTGTTGAGGATCGCGTCGTCGATCGACATCTTGCCGATATCGTGGAGCGCCGAGGCCATAGCGATCGTGGAACGCTGCTCGTTGTCGAGCGGGAACTGGTCGCTGCGATGCACCAGACAGCCCAGCAGCAGCTCGGTCAGCTTTTCGATATGCGTGACGTGCAGGCCGCTCTCGCCGTTGCGAAGCTCCATGACGCCGGCCATGATATCGATGAGCATGCGGCTGTTCTTGACGCGCTCGTTGTACTGCTGAGACAGCAGACTCGTCAGGCGACGCTGCTTGGCATACAGGCGGATGGTGTTACTCACGCGGCGGCGAACGACGCGTGCGTTAAACGGACGGTTGATGTAATCCGAAGCACCCAGCTCGTAGGCGCGCAGCACCACGTCATCGGAATCCTCGCTCGAGATCATGATGACGGGCAGGCCATCGGCAACAGTTCGGCGTGACAGTTCGCCCAGTACCTCAAACCCGTTCATACCCGGCATGATGATGTCGAGCAGCACAAGCGACAGCTCATCGCCGTAGCGGTCGACCATATCGAGCGCCGTACGGCCGTTGTCCGCCTCCAAGACGCGATACTCGTCCTTGAGCATCTCGTTGAGGATAATACGGTTCATCTCGGAGTCATCGACGATAAGCACCGAGGGTTTTTCGCTTTGGAAGGTCTCGATTGCATCGCTGTCGGTCACAACCGTACCGGGCTTTGCCTTGGCATGGCTTAAAAGCTGGACGGCACGGTTTACGCCCTCATCGACCGTCTCGCCATTGATGCGAACACCGCCCACGCATGCCGTAAGGCTTACATGCTCGTGGCCAGGGACAATCGTGGCGTGGACGGCATCGGATACATGACGCAGACGACGGGCAAAGTCATCGGAGGGGATATTGGGCATGACGGCCACGAACTTGTCGCAGCCAAGGCGCACGAGCTCGTCAGTCGAACGAATGCCGCCGCGAATCGCCGCCGCCACGGCGCCGAGCGCGAGGTCACCGGCATGACGGCCACACGTATCGTTGAAGACCCTAAAATCATCAAGG
The DNA here is from genome assembly GCA_018382125.1 of Collinsella sp. Lineage (GTDB taxonomy): Bacteria > Actinomycetota > Coriobacteriia > Coriobacteriales > Coriobacteriaceae > Collinsella. Next base: position 47,803 of record JAGZQO010000024.1, on the reverse strand, counting down.
TCGATCACCGCAACGCCGGCATTCATGCGGGCGTTGCGGAGCTTTTCCTCGTAATATCGGCGATTGCGCACACTCGTCAGCACGTCGGTGTAGACAAGGTCCTCTTCTGTAGCTTCTTGTTCATCGATCGGACGCACCATCAGCAAGACACGAGGCTCACCCTCGACCTTTAGAGGGCGTAGGCGAGCGCGGTACTCAACACCATCGTTGAGCAGTTGCTCCGACACCTCATCGGAGTCTGCCAAAGCCTCAAGACTCGACTGACGCAGACAAGGGCAGCAATCGCCGGCGAGCAGGCAGTTAGGCTCGCTCTTAATCTGATCGGCCGACAGCAAACGCACCACGGGGTAGGTCTTCGCGACGCGGGCGACCTCAGCGGCAGCCTCCTCGTCGGTTAGATTGACCTCGTGATTATTGAGCATATGGGGCCCTTTCGATAGTTTCGCATGGTAGCGGTGGGTTCCAAATGCTACAAGGGTAACACCTTGCCGATGCAGGTAAGCACATGAATGCTGTTACATTTTTATGACCTGGCAAACGGTGGTAATGGAGCCGCGGGCGCGTGGTTATTGGCGCATTCGTTAACAATGACGAAACGCTAACAGTCCCCCTCCCCGCAGGTCATCGAGCGTGCTAACGCTCCAAGACATCGCGAACGGCGTTTGCCGCCGTAACGGGGCGATCGCGCAAACCGTTATGCGCGCCCGGGATCGTCACAAGGGGGCAATCGAGATATTCGGCAGCCGCTCGCGTACCAGCCTCGCGGGGCGTACCGACCGAAAGCTCGCCCAAAAACACAGCCGACACCGCCTTTGATTCGCGGGCGCGCTCCCAGTCGGGAGCATATGTCATATTTGTTCCGTATTCATTAGCCATAAAGCAACGACCATTGCGCAGGGCATGCTTGGCTTCCGCTTCGGTCGTCCCAGGAGCCTCGGGGTCCAAGTCGCCGAGAGCTCCCAAGAAAAGCCGAAGCGCCCTTGAAACCTTTCCAGCCGCAATCATATCGAGCAAAATCGGAGCTGCGCCCATGCCGACGCCTTCGGCCGACACAGCCGGCTCATGCAGAATCGCACGGGCGACGAGATGGGGTTCGGTGCGAAGAAGCTCCAGCGCCACCAACGTACCGGCGCTGTGCGCAAGCACATTTGTCGGAGCGCCAACGTGTTCGATCGCGGCCTGCAGGTCGGCGGCCTGAGCGGCAAGATCATAGCTGCCGTCTGCCGCTTCGCTGCTGCCGCCACAGCCGCGGCGGTCGTAGGCAATTACGCGGTAGTTGCGACTGAGCTCACAAGCGATACCGTCAAAAAATGTGCCGTCGACACAAGCGCCGTGCACGCACACCAAGGCAGGAGTATCAGGCGACACATCCGGGCCGGCATATTCGCGACAGGCAATCGTGGTGCCCGCATTCTCGACCGTAAAATCCATGTTGTGCCCCCATCATCAACGCCCATCCAGTTGCGCGTCAGTACGGCTGGATAGACCTGCATTGCTTTACGCCTTGTTAACAGATTAACTTTACCCGACCCGAGGCTTTTCATGACACGGCATAATGAGCGACGTGAAAAAACGAAACTTGTAAAGCAAGAGCCCGCACCCTGCTTTGGAGCCGATGCTATGCTTAGGCACAATTGTCTTGAGGAGCATATGCCTATGTCTACGTTTTTGAATGCCAGCCCCATCTTTGGGCCCGTTCGCAGCCGTCGCCTTGGTCTCTCGCTCGGCGTCAACATGATGCCGGCCAGCGGCAAAATCTGCACGTTCGACTGTATTTACTGCGAAAACGGCCTCAACGCCGAGCGCCCCTGCCATGAGCCGTACAACACAGCTGCCGTGGTACTCGACGCGCTCGAGGCAAAGCTGCGCGAGATGGCAGCCGAGGGCGAGCTCCCCGATGTGATCACCTTCGCAGGCAACGGCGAGCCCACCGCCGCACCGGAGTTTCCGCAGGCCATCGCCGGCGCCGTCGCGCTGCGCGACGAGCTTGCCCCAAACTCCAAGATCGCCGTGCTCTCCAACGGCACGCGCGCCGACCGCCCCGAGGTGCACGACGCGCTCATGATGGTCGATGACAACATTCTTAAGCTCGATACCGTCGACCCGGCATTTATCCAGCTGCTCGACCAGCCCGTTGGCCCCTACGACGTCGAGCACCAGATCGAGACGTTCGCAAGCTTTGACGGTCACGTTATTATCCAGACGATCTTTTTGACCGGTGAGTATCTGGGCAAGCCCATCGACAACACCGGCGAGGAGTACGTTGCCCCCTGGCTCGCGGCACTTGAGCGCATTCGCCCACAAGAAGCGACCATCTACACGGTGGCTCGCGAGACGCCGGTCGCCGGCCTTGCCAAAGCAGCGCCCGAGGCCCTCGACGCCATCGCCGCGCGCGTGCGCGCCCTCGGCATTCCCTGCCAGGTGAGCTACTAGCGCGCAGCTGCCCTGTGAGTGGGCTATACTAGCTGCGGATGAAAGGAAGTTAGCCATGTATGACAAAGGACCCGTGCCCGGCCGCAACGACGCCTGCTGGTGCGGCAGCGGCAAAAAATATAAGAAATGCCATAGCGCCTTTGATGAGCGCCTCGAGCGCTTGTGGGAAGAGGGCTGGGAGGTTCTGCCCCGCACACTCTACAAGACGCCTGCCGACATCGAGGGTATTAAGCGCTCCGCCGCCATCAACGTGGGCGTGCTCGACCACGTTGGCGAGCACATCGCCGCGGGCATGACCACCAACCAGATCGACCAGATGATCTACGACTACACCGTCGAGCACGGCGGCACGCCGGCCGACCTCAACTACGAGGGCTACCCCAAGAGCGTGTGCACCTCGATCAACGACGTCGTCTGCCACGGCATTCCCTGCGACACGGACGTCCTGCACGAGGGCGACATCATCAACGTGGACTGTTCCACAATCCTGGACGGATACTTTAGCGATTCGAGCCGCATGTTCTGCATCGGCGAGGTCTCGGCCGAGCGCCAGCGCCTGGTTGACGTCACGCGCGCCAGCGTGGAGGCGGGCCTTGCCGCCGTCAAGCCGTGGCTGCCGCTGTCCGTCATGGCCGAGGCCGTGCAAAAGACGGTCGAGGACGCCGGCTTTAGCGTGGTGCGCGAGTACGGCGGACACGGCATTGGCAAGGAGTTCCACGAGGACCCGTTCGTGGGCTTTACCACCGAGGCGCCCGACGTGGACACCATCATGGTGCCGGGCATGGTCTTTACCATCGAGCCCATGGTCAACGCCGGAGCACCCGACATTAAGATCAGCAAGGGTGACGGTTGGTGCGTGCGCACCAAGGACGGCAGCGACTCCGCCCAGTGCGAGGTTCAGCTGGTCGTGACCGAGGATGGTTACGAGCTGCTGAGCTGGTAGCCGTACGGACGCCGGATGCTGGCGGGCACGCCCGTCTTGTATCCGGCGTTTTGTTTGAACGTTTTGCCTGATAAAACCTGCCAAAATAAACCTGTCCCTTTTTGGCAGGTTAAGCGGAGAGGACTGCTTGTGAACATCCTGGTTTTGCTGCCCGTCGACGATCGTCATCGCGCGATTCTTGAGTCGAGTGCTCCGGGCGAGGACTTTATCTATACGAGCGCCAGCGAAGTCACACGCGAGCAGGTCGCGGATGCCGATGTGATCCTGGGCAATATCGACCCCGCCATGCTCACGGCATGCGAGCATCTCCAGCTGCTACAGCTGCAGAGTGCCGGTTACGACGATTATCTCGCCGCCGGTACTGTGCCGGCCGACGCCAAGCTCTCCTGCTCGGTGGGCGCCTACGGCCAGGCCGTGAGCGAGCACATGTTTGCCATGGTCCTTTCCATGATGAAGCGCCTGCCCGGCTACCAAGACCTGCAGCGCGAGCATCGCTGGGAGGATTTGGGGCCGGTCACTTCGCTCAAAAATGCCAATGTACTCGTACTGGGCGCCGGCGATATCGGTGGGCACTTCGCCACGCTCTGCCGCAGCATGGGCGCACACGTCCGCGGCATCAAGCGTCATCCGCTCGTCTACCCCATCGTGTTTGAAGACATGGACGGCATGGACGCCCTCTCCGAGCGCCTGGCCGAGGCTGACGTCGTCGCATCCTTTATGCCCAGTACGCCCGAGACCCGTGGTCTGGCGAATGCCGAGTTCTTTGCCGCGATGAAGCCGAGCGCTTTCTTTGCCAACGGCGGTCGCGGCGACCTCGTGATTGCCGACGACCTGGTTGCCGCCCTTGAGTCGGGCCACCTTGCCGGCGCCGCGGTCGACGTCACCGATCCCGAGCCGCTGCCCGCGACAAGCCCGCTGTGGGATGCGCCCAACATGCTCATCACGCCGCACATCTCGGGCTGGTTCCACCTGGAAGCCACGCTCAACAACGTGGCGGATATTGCCGCGGAGAATCTACGCCACCTACAGGCCGGCGAAACTTTACGTTGTTGGATTGAACATTAGGGGATCTATCCCGCCGTTCTAACGGACGGCGGACCGGTCGACGCTACGAACCCGCCGTTTGGCCAATCTGCCGTTCAATTTCAAAGGCGCGACCAGAAGGTCAGCGCCTTTTCATTTCACGGCACCTTGGCTCAAACGGCGGACTCTCGCTGACTTTTGCTCAACCTGCGGCGTTTCTTTTTTGGTGCAATGGGGTCAGGTTAGTTTGCACTATGACGTTGGCTCTACCTGCGGCGTCCTGACAGTTCCGCCTAGCTGTTGGCATTTGCCCAGATAAAACCTGCCAAAATGAACCTGTCCTTTTTGGCAATCCCTATTTGGTAGGTTTTAGAGCTCTACGCTTTCGGCGCCGTTGATGGTTAGGTTGTGCTCGTAGAAAGCTGTGAGGGCGCGGATGGCGTACATCACGTCGCGGACGCCGCCGGTTTCGTAGCTCGAGTGCATGGCCAGCTGCGGCAGGCCCACGTCCACGGCATGCATGCTCGCCTGCATGTTCGACAGGTTGCCCAGGGTGGAACCGCCCGCCATATCGCTCTTGTTGGCGAAGGCCTGCGTGGGCACATCGGCGTCATCGCAGATGGCCTGGAACACCGCGCGGCTAAAGGCGTCGGTGCAGTAGTGCTGGTTGGCGGCTTCCTTGATGACAATACCGCCGTTGAGCACCACCTGGTTACGGGCATCGCACTTCTCGGCGTGGTTGGGATGCACGGCATGTGCGTTGTCGCAGCTCACGAGCATCGATGCGGCAAGTGCGCGATGGTACGACTCGTCGTCAAAGCCCAGCGATCCGTTAATGCGGCGCAGCGCATCGGCCAAGAACGTCGACATGGCGCCCTGCTTGGTCTCGGAGCCAACCTCCTCGTTATCAAAGCAGCAGAAGACCGAAACGTCGTGCGCGTTCTCGGCACCCAAAAATGCCTGCAGCGAGGTGTAGGCGCAGGCCAGGTCGTCGAGCTTGGGCGTCGAGATAAACTCGTCAGCCCAGCCCCAAATGCGCGCATCCTGACGATTGACCAGGAACAAGTCGCGACCCAGGATCTGCTCGGGCTCAACGTCCAGTTCGTCGGCGATCAGAGCATCAAAGTCGCCCTGCTTAAGGTCACCGGCGCTGATGAGCGGGCACAGGTCGACAGCGCGGTTGGGCGCAAAGCCCTCGTTAACGCCGCGGTTCATGTGGATGGCAAGGCTCGGGATAATAGCGACCTCGCGCTCGGTGGCAAGCAGGCGGCTCTCAATACGGTCGCCCTCGCGTACCAGCACGCGGCCCGCGAGTGCCAGCGGACGGTCGAACCAGGTGTAGTCGATCATGCCGCCGTAGGCCTCGGTGTTCAGGCGCAGCGTCTCGCCCGCGCCGTCGAGCTCGGGCACGGCCTTGACCTTAAACGTCGGAGAATCGCTGTGCGACGCCGTCAGCTGAAAATGGTAGTCGCCGGCAACGCCGTCCTCGCCCCACGTAGCAGCCAGGTCCTCGCCCACCTTAAAGGCGATAACGCTCGAGGTGTTGCGCTGCGTGTAATAACGCCCGCCCGGCTCGATATCCCATGCCGCGTTCTCGGGCAGGTAGGTAAAGCCCGCCTCGTCGAGCTCGGCCATAATGGTCGCCGCCGTATGGAACATGCTGGGGCATGCCTCGATAAAGTCGATAAGGTCGTTGGCCGCCTCGATATCGTCGGCAGTCACGTGCACGCGCTCGGGCGTTTCCTGATCCGTCATGCTCTCCCCTTTCGCTGGGTTGATGGTCCCCTCCAGCATACCCCGCCACGCCAGCGCCGCACTCTTCATTCCGTGCTTAATTCCGCGCCGCTCACCAAGTTGAGCCATCATGCCCGCGCTCCTTTTGCGACAATTGCGCTAACAGGACGAGAGGAGCCGTCATGAAGCCACGTAACATTGCCATCGCCTGCGGTGTCGCGGGAGTCACCGTCGGCCTTGCCGCTGCCGCCGGCATCGTTTACCGCAAGCAAATCAAGTCCGCCGCGTCGCTCAGACGCTTGACCGGCCACGCGGATGGCTATGACCTGTACGCGATCGACATCGCCTACGACTACGACCTCGACTGCATCATCGCCGCCGATGTGCGCGACGACCAGGCCTACATCGATGCTGTGGTGGCACAGGTGTTGCCCGGCGTGCCAGCACATGTCCAGGCGCCCCAGTTTGCCTGCAGCGCTTTTATCGCCGTAGATGCCGAAGGCCGCGTGCGCACCGGTCGCAATTACGACTTTAAGGACGACACCTCGGCGCTGCTGGTGCGCAATCACCCGCGCGGCGGCCATGCCTCCATCGGGTTTGCCGCCCTTAACAACCTGGGCGATAACACTCCACTTGACTCCTTCGCCGGACGCGCCGCCGCACTCATGGGCCCGTTTGCCCAGCTCGACGGTGTTAACGAATGCGGCGTGTCCATTGCCGTGCTCACCCTGGATTCCAAGCCCTGCGACCAGGACACGCAACGCCCCGTCATCAATACCTCGCTCGCCATCCGTCTGGTGCTCGACCGTGCCGCCACCACGCAGGAGGCCGTAGACCTGCTTTCTGCCTACGACATGCACGCCATGGGCGGACGCGATTACCACTTCTTTATCAACGACGCTGCCGGTGACGCGCGCGTAGTAGAGTGGGATCCGCGCGATCCGGACCGCGCTTTCAAAGCGACTCCTGTACGCCAGGTTACGAACTTCTATGCCTGCTATGGTGACGAAGTGCTGCCCAACCAAAAGAACGGCGAGCTGGGCCATGGTAAAGAGCGCGCCGTCGCAATCGCCAATGTCCTTGACGCCCATGTCGGTGCCCAAGACGAGGCAGTCGCTTGGAAAGCCCTGCGCGCCGCAGCGCAAGAGCCCAATCCGGAAGACATCACCAGCAATACGCAATGGTCGGTCGTCTTTGACAATACCGAGCCCGCTGCCGCCATCACGCTGCGCCGCCACTGGGGCGACGTCGACGCCTTCGCGCTGTAAGGAGCTGGCACCGTCGTCCTTACGCTCGCCTGATGTTACTTACATTTCTATACATTTGAGCTAACACGTTTTACCCCCGCATCAACAGTGTGCGGGGGTAAACTTATGCGCATGTTATAACTTGCCCGGAAGGATTCACCATGCTTAGGATCGGTCTTCTTACCAGTGGCGGCGACTGCCAAGCGCTCAACGCCACCATGCGCGGCATCGTCAAAACGCTTATGACCAATAGTGAAGAACCTATCGAGATCTACGGTTTTGAGGACGGCTACCAGGGCCTTATCTACAGCAGGTTCCGCGTCATGACGCCCGCCGATTTTAGCGGCATCCTCACCCGCGGCGGCACCATCCTTGGCACGAGCCGCACGCCGTTCAAGCGTCTGGACACTCCCGAGGCCGACGGCGTCGAGAAGGTGCCGGCGATGGTCCACACCTATCACAAGCTGCAGCTCGACTGCCTGTTTATGCTGGGCGGCAACGGCTCCACCAAGACCGCCAACCGCCTGCGCGAAGAGGGCCTCAACGTTATCGCCCTGCCCAAGACCATCGATAACGACACCTGGGGCACCGAGATGACCTTTGGCTTTACGAGCGCCATCGACGTCGCCACCAAGTGCATCGACGACATCCACACCACCGCTTCGAGCCACGGCCGCGTGTTCGTCATCGAGATCATGGGCCACAAGGTTGGCTGGATCCCGCTGTACGCCGGTGTCGCGGGCGGTGCGGATGTCATCTTGATTCCCGAGATCCCCTACGACATGGACCAGGTCATCAAGACCATCGAGCATCGCATGGAGACCGGCAGCCGCTTTACCATCGTGGCCGTCGCCGAGGGCGCTATCTCCAAGGAGGACGCGGCGCTGTCCAAGAAGGAGTACAAGAAGAAGCTCGCCGAGCGCACGAGCCCGTCGATCGTCTACGACATCGCCAAGGAGATCGAGGCCAAGACCGGTCGCGAGACCCGCGTCGCCATCCCCGGCCACACGCAGCGCGGTGGCCAGCCCGACGCCCAGGACCGCATCTTTGCGACCCAGTGCGGCGTCGAGGCGGCACTGGGGTGCCTACGCGGCGAGTTTGGCTACATGATTGCCCTGCGTGACGGCAAGATGTGCCACATGCCGCTCGAGGATGTTGCCGGCAAGCTCAAGTATGTCGACCCCCAGAGCGATCTGGTGCGCGAGGCCAAGGCGTTGGGCATCAGCTTCGGCGACGAATAGCCTCGGCCGAAATCCATCCCATCGGGCCCTCCGACCCCGCCCGACGTATTTCGATTTGGCTCCTCCCTTGACTCCGTCAAAGGTCGCCAATCGAAATCGTCGGGCGGGGTCGGAGGGCCCTTCGTTTACATACTCGCCGAGGCTATTCGCCTTCTTGCTACAGGTGCCTAGCCTGAAATTAAGTTGCGGTGAAATAGTTCCAGCTTAGCCCTCAAATGGCTGAATCTAGAAACTATTCCACCGCAACTTACTGAGTGGGGGCTCTTGGCCGCTACTTGCACTGACATTTGTCCTGAAATGGCTGGTCGTTAGGGGTTGCTACCGGTAGTTGCGGTAGGGTTGGAGCAGATTCTAACTAGAAATGGTGGTCGCTACCGGTTGTTCTCGGCATACTCGGCTCATTCGATTCGACCATCAAACGAAAGGAACCACCATGGATCTTGCGATGGCGCAGCGCCTCGTCGATCGCCGCAAAGCTGCCGGGCTTTCTCAGGAGGCGCTTGCCGCCCAGCTGGGTGTGAGTCGTCAGGCTGTCAGTAAATGGGAACGCAGCGAGTCCTCACCCGATACCGATAACCTCATTGCGCTCGCCGCGCTGTATGGTGTGTCGCTGGATGAGTTGTTGTATGGGGAAGCGGCTAGTGATGCCGATGGCTCAGAGGACGGCAGCACCGAAACGGTGGATGAGGCTAAAGAGGCCGAAGATTCTGCCGAGCACGCCGATTGTGGCGACAAACCACTTGTCGATATTTCCCTCGCGCGCGGCATCCACGTCATTGATCCCAATAAAGGCGAGGAAGTCCATGTTGGCTGGAACGGCATCCATGTGACCAACGAGCGCAAGGGCGAAGAGGTGCATGTGGGGCCGGACGGCGTGCATGTCGATACGCTTGAGGACGATGGACATAGCGTGCATACCGATGACGACGGCACCGTCACCATCGACGGCGAGACGTTCTCCAGCTGGAAGGAAGCACACGACAAGCTCGACCATCATGGCAAGCATTTCCACACCAAGGTCGGACGTACATGGAACAAATTCCCCTTCCCCGCGCTTGTCGCCCTCGCCTATCTGGTGCTCGGCATTGTCTACGGCACATGGGCTGCGGGACTCTTCCTCGTCTTTTTGATTCCCGTCTACTACGCATTTGGCGACTTTATCGACCAACGCCACTTATCTAAGCTGATCGATGTCGTCTATTCAGTCAGTGCCGAGGCATGGTTCCTCTACATGTGGCTCTGCCTGGAACAACCCCATCCCGCCTGGGTAATCCTCATCACCATCCCGGTCGTAAAAGCACTCATGCGCTGGTGCCGCAAACAATGGAAGCATCGCGAGCGAGCCTAAACCATCCCAGCCCGGCAGCAGCACCCAACTAGTACTCCCCCGCCCATCCCCCCTAAGTTGCGGTGATATAGCTCCGGTTTTAGCCTTGAGTAGTCGAGTTTAGGAACTATTCCACCGCAACTTACGAATGGTCGGAGCGGCTACAGCACAAGCGTCGGCGTTCGTTTGATGGTCCGCCACGAAAAGGGCCTATCTACTACGTTTAACTCGATGGGGCCAACCATGACCGCCTTTTTCGAAAATCGACAGGCCTTCTACCTGCGGTTTTATTTTTCGTTTTCCCGGCATGGTTGAGGGTATCCAATTAAACGTAGTAGATAGGCCCGTTTTGTGGCATACGACCCATTCAAGCCCAATCTCGAAGGCTAAAGAGAGCCTCTCATCCGCACCTGCGAGCGAAAACCAAATAGAATGAAAGGCAAATGGAAAGCCCGTTTGACGAGCGGAGAACATATGCGCGACGTAACCGAAAGCGACTGGAAGCTGTTTAAGAAAATGCTTCCTCAATGGCAAGAACGTTATATGGAAAAGCTCATCGGCCAGTACGTTGAGATGCTGAACGGCGACAGCGAAGCGTCCAGTAGATTTTGGGCACTAGAAGAGCGCCTCAATAGAGACAAGCTGTCCTCAGGCGTAATTGCAAACGACATTCGCCGCAGCACAATGCACCGCGAGATAGCCAATTTGCTTATCGACAGCGTGATCACCCTTGACGACCTTGACGGTTTTACCGAAGACATTAAGAGCTATGCGCAACACTGGATTGGCCAGTAAGAGCACTGAACGACAGACATCCCCAGCAAAACGGGGCAAACGCTGGGCCACCTAATGGTTGTCCGGCGTTTGCCCAGATAAAACCTGCCAAAATATACCTGTCCCTTTTTGGCAGGTTACTCGGCGCTCTTGAGGGCGCCGACCATGTCGATCTTGTTGAGGGTACGATTGGTAGCGAGGTTGACGATAAACGTAAAGGCAAAGGAAAGCACCACGGCGAGTACGTAGCTTAGCGGCTCGACCTCGACGTCAAAGTACAGCGACGGCATCTGCAGGATGTACGTAAAGCTCTCGGCAAGCAGGCCACCCAGCGGCACGCCCAGTGCGGTGCCAATCGCCGTGAGGATCAACGTCTCCTTGTTGACGTAGTGGTGCACCTCGCCACGGCGGAAGCCCAGCACTTTGATGGTCGCCAGCTCGCGCTCGCGCTCGGAGATATTCGTGTTGGACAGCGTAAACACCACCACAAACGACAGGCACGCCGCCATAAAGGTCACAAGCACCACGACTGAATTGATGATCGCAAAGTTCGCCTCGTAGTTCTGCCAATGTTCGGCCGTGCTCGAGATGGTAAGCCAACCGTCGCTCTTAATCTCCTTGCTAAACGCAATCTGGTCGGCCGACGAACCCTTAAGCAGCACAAAAACGCCGTTAAGGCGTGCACTTCGACCGAACGCGCGCTCATAGGTACTCTGCGTCATATAGAGCGTGTTGCCCAGATAGTTGAGCGAGATGTCGCTGACTTTGACCTTGGCAACATTGAGCGACGAATCCTGGACGTGAGCCGTATCGCCCGGCTGAATCCCCAGGACCAGCTGTGAACTCTTGCTCAGATACACATCTCCGTCACGCAAAGACAGCGGCTCTTTGGACTCATCCTCAAGGCGAACGTAATTGCCCAAGTCACCCGTGCGGTCATCGGGCACCACGATCAGCTGTACGGTCTCGCTCTTGCCGCCAAACGTAAAAGTAACGTTGTCGGTCATGATCGGCAGGGTCGAGGTCACGGTCACGTTGGAATCATTGGCCGCACTGCGCTCATCCAATGCCGCGCACGTCTGCGAAAAATCGTCGGGATTGGCGACCGCCAGCAGGTCGTAGCGCGTGATATGCCCGTACTGTTTGGGCGAAAGCGCCACCGACGTATCGCGGATGCCCATGCCGCAGATCACGAGCGCCGTGCAGCCGGCGATACCGAAGATGGTCATAAAGGCACGCTTTTTGTAGCGGAACAGGTTACGCGCTGCCACCTTGTTCAAAAAGCCCATGCGGTGCCAGATAAAGCCGATGCGCTCGAGCAAGATACGCGAGCCGGCGCGCGGAGCCTTGGGGCGCATGAGTGAGGCTGGGGTCTCGGCCATCTCGTGGCGGCAGGCGACAATCGTGGCGCCCACCACGCCCACGGCAAACAGCGCAACCGACACGATCGAGGACACGATGTCGTACGAAAGCAGCATCTGAGGCAGCGAGTACATGTCGTCGAACACCGTAAACAAGAACAGCGGCAGGCCCACAAATCCGATGATGTTGCCGAGCACGCCGCCGATCAGACACGCCCACAGTGCGTAGTCTACGTATTTGGACAGGATACGCCCGCGTGAATAGCCGAGCGCCTTGTACAGGCCAATGAGCGTGCGCTCTTCCTCGACCATACGCGTGGCGGTGGTAAGGCTGATGAGCACGGCGACGATAAAGAAGATAAACGGGAACACCGTGGCGATGGCCTCAATTGACGAGCTATCGCTCTCGACGCTCGAGTAGCTTGCGATGTTACCGCGGTCCTGGATGTACCAAGTGCATTCGCCCAGATCGGAAAGCTCGGCGCGGGCATCGGCAAAATGCTGGTCAGCGGCGGCGCGGCGCTGGTCCAACTCGGCCTGAGCCTGGACGCGCTCCTCACTGCCCTCGGCCATACGATCGATGTTGCCCTGTTCAATCCCAAAGAGCATATTCGCCTGGCGCTCGGCCGCATCCAAGCTTGCCGGCGTGTCGACCGTCAACTCCTGAGCGCGCGCCTTCTCACGCTCCTCGCGGATCTTCTCGATATTGCCCTTGACCTCATTGATCTTTGCCGCGTAGGCATCCGAATAGGAGTTGAGGCTCTTGGCTCCCTCGACGACCACGTGGATCGCGGAATAGGACGACGACGTCGCGGCGTCCTCGTTCACATAGAACTTATAGTCCGCAGCCGAAGCAGCGCGAAAGGCATTGACTGTCGAGTCAGAGCTCACGTCGGTGGAATCGAGGACCTCGGCCGTGATGGTGTAGTCCCCATCGGAAAACTGGTCCTTGGCGCTTTGGTTCGATGAGCTCGCATCGTTGGCGGCAAAGCTCACCGTATCGCCGAGCTTTTTGCCCGAAGCCTTCAGGAACTTCGAAGTCACCGCGACCTCATCGGCACTCTCGGGCAAATCGCCGTTCACCAGCACCGGCTGATCGATGTTCTCCTTGGAGAGACTTTGCACGACCACGCGCTCGCGCGTTGTGCCCACGGCGGTGTAGGCGGTCTCGGTGTAGATGCCTTCGGCCGTCTCGACGCCGTCGACCTCTTGAATGGCCGCAAGATCGTCGCGCGTAAGGCCACAGGTCGACTGTACGTTAATGTCATAGACGTTCTGCCGGTCAAAATAAGCGTCGACCGAATCGCGCAAATCCTCGCAGCCCGCCTTAAGGCCGCACATCACGCTCACGCCAAGCGCGGTGATGACCACGATAGATAGGAAGCGCTTAAGACTGCCCCGAATCGTGCGGTAGATGCCACGGCGAAATACCGTCGGCACCATATCGTTTGAGCTTTGGGCGGTACGATAGGTCGCGAACTCCCGGTCGCGGCCCGCGTGCTCCGTATCGTGGTTTTGGCTGTTTTGGCGATCTTGGTCCATGGGCGCTACCACTCGATCGTCTCGATCGGCACGGGATTTTGCTGGACCGTCTCGCTCTCCACGCGGCCGCTCTTAAAGCGGATCAGGCGATCGGCCATGGGCGCCAGCGCGGAGTTATGGGTGATGATAATGACCGTGATGCCCTGCTTGTGGCAGGTGTCCTGCAGCAACTGCAAAATCTGCTTGCCGGTTTTGTAGTCGAGTGCACCCGTGGGCTCGTCGCATAAAAGCAGCTTGGGGTTCTTGGCCAGCGCGCGGGCAATGGACACGCGCTGCTGCTCGCCGCCCGATAGCTGCGCGGGGAAGTTGGCGAGGCGCTCGCCCAGGCCAACCTGGCGAAGCGTTTGCTCAGCATCGAGCGAATCGGGGCAGATCTGAGCTGCGAGCTCAACGTTTTCGAGGGCCGTCAGGTTGGGAACCAGATTGTAGAACTGGAAGACAAAGCCCACGTCGGCGCGGCGGTATTCCACAAGCTGTGCCTCGTTGGCAGCGCTCACGTCGCGCCCGTCCACCGTCACGGTGCCGGAGGTTACCGTATCCATGCCGCCCAGGATGTTGAGCGCCGTGGTCTTGCCGGCACCCGAGGCGCCCAGGATAATGGCGAGCTCGCCACGCTCAACGGTAAAGCTCGCGCCGTCGAGTGCATGAATGCGGGCATCGCCCTCGCCGTATGCTTTGATGACGTCTTTGAATTCGATATAAGCCATCGATCGGTTCCCATCTGGTCGGATAACTCTTTAGTATTACCCATTTCACGCCGACCAAAAAGGGACAGGTTCATTTTGGCAGGTTTTATATGGGGAAACGGGGAGCGCAGGCAAGCGCCGGGAGGCAGAGAAATCATCGACGGGGTCAGGCCGACCGCCAAACACAACGCACGCATCTCTATCTGTCAGCAAAATCATTCGAACAGCTGTTCGTTTCTATGATATGATTCCGTTATCCAAGCAGGCCAATACGCAGAAAGGCGGCCAACATGGCGTTCGACTTTAAGAAGGTATGCAAGGAGCTCTACAAACCTGCAAGCAAGCCGAGTATCGTAACTGTCCCGCCTATGAGCTACGTTGCCGTTCGCGGAAAGGGCGACCCAAATACCGAAGGTGGCGAGTATCAAAACGCCCTGCCGCTGCTTTACGGCATCGCCTATACCGTCAAGATGTCGAAGAAAGGCTCAAGGAATATCGAGGGCTATTTCGACTTTGTGGTACCGCCGCTCGAGGGTTTCTGGTGGCAAGACTCCCCGAGCGGCGACATCGATTATGTACGCAAGGACGATTTCAACTTTATCTCGTGCATCCGCCTGCCCGATTTCGTCACCCGAGATGACTTTGACTGGGCAGTCGCGGAAGCCACGACCAAAAAGAAACTTGACTTTTCTGCCGTCGAGCTGCTTAAAGTTGACGAGGGTCTCTGCGTTCAATGCATGCATACCGGACCCTACGACAACGAACCGGCGACCGTAAACGCTATGAATGAATACACGACCGAGCAGGGCTATGTCCCCGACTTCTCAGGCACCCGTTTCCATCACGAAATCTATCTCTCCGATCCACGCAAATGTGCGCCGGAGAAACTTAAGACCGTGGTTCGTCATCCTATCAAGCGTGCTGAATAGCGTGGAGCGTCATTTCACGCGCTAGGTTTTAAGCCAGCCAACCGCCGCCTCCTAGGCCGTCCGGTAATTATCTTGACGCGGCCCGTCGCATCTTATATCCCCTAGGGGAAATTGCGTCCCGTTCTGAAGCCTCAAACCGGGATGCAGTTTCCGCTCGGCGCCCCAAGAGGAAAGTGCATCCCGCTCCGCAGCGTCACGCCGGGACGTACCCTCCGCCCACAGCCTTCCCCGCCGGCGTTTCCCCAGATAAAACCTGCCAAAAAAGAACCTGTCCCTTTTGGCAGGTTTTAGAAGCGGACGGTGAAGGTGATCTGGTTGCCGTGGCCGCAGACAGAAGCGCTCCCGCCATGGGCTTCGGCGATGGCACGCACCACGGATAGACCCACGCCCGAGCCGCCCGTCTTGGAGTTACGCGAGACATCTGCGCGGTAGAAGCGGTCGAACAGCCGGTCCAGGTCACCCTCGGGCAGCTCATCAACAGCATTCGATACGACAAGCTCGGCCGAGCCTTTGCCCGCACCGCGCGAAACGGCACGCAGGCTCAGCTCGATCACGCTGTCCTCGCTTGCGTAGCGTGTGGCGTTGTCCAGCAGTAGCTCAACAACCTGCGCCACTGCCGCGGCATCGGCATGGGCCCGCACACCGCTCGCGATCGACGTCGACAGCCGCTTGCCGCGCGAAACCGCCACCGACTCAAACGGCGCCACCGCCTTGTCCACGGCCTCCGAAAGATCGATCGATGTCATGGTAAAGCCCGCCGAGCCCTCGTCCATACGCGCCAGGAACACCAGACGCTCCGTCAGCGCCGTCAGCCGCGCGACCTGCTCGTGAATGCTCTGCGTCCATTCGCTCTCGCCGCTCTCGATTTCCTGCACCTCGTTAGCGGCGTCAATCACGGCCAGCGGCGTCTTGATCTCATGGCTTGCATCGGTAATGAACCGCTTTTGCTTGCTGTAGCTCTCGACCATCGGTCGAATCACCGCACCCGAAGCACCCGCCACAATTGCCAGCACCGCCAGCCAGCCAATGCAACTGATTGCCACGCTCGCGCTCAAAAACGAATGAAAGCTTGCAAGCTCGCGCGAGCAGTCCACGAACACATAGGTTGTCTCGTCGCCCTGAACCGTAACCGTATAGCGGTAGTTACCAGAAAAGCCCGAGGTCCAGCCCTTGGAATATAGTCCTGCAGCGATGCGGGCGGCACGCTTGGCACCCACCGCGGCAATGCGGGCCGTGTTGACATCGGTCACCTGCCCGCCGGCAATCGACACCGTAAAGTAGCGCGTGTCGAAGGGAGACTCCGCCGTCATGCCTTCGAAGTGCCTGATGCGAACGCCCGCCTGACTATCGCCGGCATCCTTGCCATTAGCGGGATCGGCTTTAGGCTCGTCCCCCCAATCGATACCGTCCTTGCCCGCCAGGATATAGTCCAGGCGAGCGTCGGCCATTTTACAGACATGCGAATAATTGACGATGTTGATGCCGGCGATGATAAGCGCGAGCACCACGGTCACGGCACCCATGGCAACCAAGATGAACTTGCGACGCAGGCGGCGGCCCATTGCACTGGCAGCATCGGCGCGCCCCGGATTGCCCGAGTCCGCGCCCATGCCGAGCTTTGCCGTCGCGCGCTTCCACCACGCGCTCGCGCTCACGCTTATTCGCCTTCCTCGACAACCTCGAGCGAATAGCCCTGGTTGCGCGATGCGCGAATGGCCACGTCGGCACCGAGCGCCGTCAGCTTTTTACGCAGGTATGAGATGTAGACCCACACCACGTTGGCACCTTCGGGCGCGTCCTCGCCCCAAACCTCGAGCATCAGACGCTCGGTGGGCATGCGCGTCCCGGCGTTGTGCATAAAGAGTTCCATAAGCTGAAACTCACGATTGGCTAGGTGTTCCTCACCCAAGGGACCCACAAGCGTGCAAGCCGCCGTGTCGAGGCGCACGTTGCCCACGCTGAGCGTCGTGGCGTCAATTGCCGTCGCGGCACGTGTCATGGCACGGATGCGCGCGAGCAGCTCCTTGGCGGCAAACGGCTTAGTCAGATAGTCGTTGGCGCCGGCATCCAGGCCCTCGACCTTATCGGACACCTCGCTTTTTGCCGTGAGCATGATGATGGGCAGTCGCTTACCGGCGGTGCGTGTGCGCTTGAGCACCTCGATGCCATCCATGCCGGGCATCATGATGTCCAGGATTGCGGCGTCATAGTCGTTGGCGAGCAGATATTCGAGCGCCGTCAGACCGTCGAGGGCAGTGTCGACCTCGTAGTCGCTATGTTGAAGAATCGCGGTAAGGGCGCGGGAGAGGCCGGGTTCGTCCTCGGCAAGCATCAGCTTCATGGTTGTTCCTTTGGCGCACGGCTCTACAGGTTTCGATACCGCCGATGATAGCGCACCGCCAGCCGTCTTAGCGCAGCCTTAGCTGCTCAACCTGCGCGTTTTCAAATACGCAGGATTTGGCTTAACCAAACTTAAGGCGCAGATGCCGAGCGCTTGGACGCATGCCGGTCGCGAAAAGACGGCGACTCGTTCTTTCACGGCGTCCTAGTTATGCAAAGTGTTCGAGCGTTACTCCTCGTACGCGCTCTCAAGCCGGAGCAGCCACTCCTTACGGTCGAGGCCGCCGGCATATCCGTTAAGCGAGCCGTCGGCCGCGACCACGCGATGGCACGGCACGATAATCGAAATGGGATTACGCGCGACCGCGGCCCCCACGGCACGGGGAGACACAACGGGTGCTTCGTTTCCCGGTACACGATGTCGAGCCGCAACACGCTGGGCGATCTCACCATACGTAGCGACCTCGCCACGCGGGATAGAAAGCAGCTCAAACCAAACCTCACGCTGAAACGCCGTACCAATCATATGCAACGGCGGCGTAAACCGAGGCTCCTGCCCCGCAAAATAAGCATTCAGCCAAGCCCAAGAACGCTCAAGCACCGAAGAAGCCGCACCATTTGCCGGACCCACCGAAGACATCCCACCGGTACCAGAAACTGCATCGGCACCTACGACATACTCCGCATCTTCTTTGAGCAGCGTAGAGCCAAAGTGCTCCTGACCCTCAAACCAAAGCCCCGTCAGACCGCGGCCATCAGCGGCAAGCAAGATTTCGCCCAAGGGCGAAGCAAACGTCGTCGTGACCACCAGCGGCTCCTTTCAAAACTCCGCAACATAATACCGCGAATTGTGCAGACAACCTGTCTGATACGCTTGGGCAGACTCGTAATTGTTTAAGCGAGGCTGTTTTCCGCAATCAAGCGTATAAGACGCGGGGCTTCGACGTCAAAGCGGTACCTCTATCAGCTGAGCTCTAATACTTTCCCGAGAAGTGAACGAGTAAAAACGAAGCCCCGGAGCATCCACACCTTTAGACCAAAAAACCGCAGGATTCGCGCTGCAAAACCGCAGGAAATAGCGATCAAAATATGCCAATACTTCGGGGGTCCAAATAAGGTCGTTCACTTCTCGGCAAAGTATTAGACCCCGATTCACCCCAACCCCAAAGTCACCTCAGGCAGCAGGCGCAGCGCGCCGCAGCTGCCGTCACGGCCCCGCAGTCACCCCAGGCAGCAGGCGCGAACGCGCCGCAGCTGCCGGCCGCGCCCCACAGCCCCCCCCCAAGGCAGCAGGCGCAAAGCGCCGAGGCCGCCGCCGGGACCAGGGCCCGCAACAGCCACGTGCCCCACATCAGCCCAGCGGCCCCAACCAACAGCGGCCCCATCGCAGGCCGCTTGCAGCAGCGTCACCGGCGCCACACATGGTCGAGGACGTTCTGAAAACTAAGCCCGGCCCCCGCCGGACAGATCCACCGTTACTCGCAGAGCAGCTTAGCGATCTGGACGGCGTTGGTTGCCGCGCCCTTACGGATTTGGTCGCCGCAGCACCAGAAGGTGATACCGCGCGCGGCCTCGGGGTTCGAGATGTCGCGACGCACGCGGCCGACCCAAATCAGGTCCTGGTCGGACGTATCCATCGGCATGGGGAAGCGGTCGTGTGCATCCTCGGCAGCCATATCGTCAACCAGCTTGACGCCGGGAGCGGCAGCCAGCGCAGCACGAGCCTCCTCGACCGTAATATCGCGCTCAAACTCGAGCGTAATGCTCTCGGAGTGCGAACGCAGCACGGGCACGCGCACGCAGGTGCAGTTCACGCGCAACTCGGGCAGGTGCATGATCTTACGGCCCTCGTTCTGCAGCTTCATCTCCTCGGAGGTAAAGCCTTCCTCCTTGACGCCGCCGATCTGCGGAATCAGGTTGCTCGCCAGCTGGGCGGCAAACGCGCGCGGCTCGGGAATCTCCTCGCCGCGGCCCAGGGCGGCCAGCTGAGCCTCGAGCTCGGCCATGCCGGGAGCGCCGGCACCCGAAGCCGCCTGATACGTCGAGACGATCATGCGCTTCACGCCGGCGAGCTGATGCAGCGGCCACGTGGGAACCAGGCCGATGATGGTCGCGCAGTTGGGGTTGGCGATTAGGCCGTGATGCCACTTGATATCGTCGGCATTAATCTCGGGCACGACCAGCGGTACCTCGGGATCCATACGGAAGGCATGGCTGTTGTCGACTACGACGGCGCCGCGCTTGACGGCCTCGGGCAGCAGCTCCTTGGCGATATCGTCGCCGGCAGCACCGAGTACGATGTCGCAGCCCTCAAAGGCCTCGGGGCAAGCCTCCTCAATCACAACCTGCTCGCCGCGGAACTCAACGGTCTTGCCCGCGGAGCGTGCACTTGCCAGCAGTTTGAGCTTACCGACCGGAAACTCCTGCTCGTTGAGGCACTCGAGCATCTGGGTGCCCACGGCTCCCGTCGCGCCCAAAATAGCAACCGTGTACTGTTTCATGCTTCCCCCTTTAAAGGTTGTGGCTATCGCCCGCACGCCAAGCAGGCCGATTATTGTTGCCAGTGTATACAAGAACGGGGCGGGCACGAAACCCGCCCCGTCGAAACGAAACCGAAACGAAACGCCCCGCCGTAGATTTTTGAGGCGAGTCCCAAAAATCTAGCGAGATAGCAGCTACTTGTGGAGCGCAGCCAGAGCAGGATCGACCGGCGCGGAAGCCTCCAGGTCGGAGACCTTCACAATGCCGTTCTCATCGGAGAAGGCACGGTAAATGGTCCGAATCGCCAGATCGAAGTCCTTCTCCTCCACGCCAATGATGATGTTGATCTCGTCACAGCTCTGCGAAATCATACGCACGCTCACGCCGGCCTGGCCAAGCATGCCAAACAGGTGGCCCGAGATACCTGCGCGGCCGCGCAGGTTACGGCCGACGGTCGCGATGAGCGCCAGACCCTCGACAACCTCGATCTCGAGCGGCTCGACCTCCTGCTGAATGTCACCAACGAGCGAGTACAGCGAATCGTGCACGTCCTGCTCCTGCACCACGGCGCCAAAACGGTCGACACCGGTGGGCATGTGCTCGACGGAAACGTCATAGCGCTCGAACACCGAAAGCGCACGGCGCATAAAGCCGACGCGGGGCTTGGTGCGGTCGCGGGCAACGTTGATGGCGACAAAACCGCGCTTGCCGGTCACGCCGGTAATGATGGGCTCCGCCTCGCCCTCGTCAGCCGTCTCGCTAATGATGGTGCCGGGGTCCTGCGGCGCATTGGTGTTCTTGATGACTAGCGGAATACCCGCCTCGCGCACGGGGAACACGGCTTCCTCGTGCAGGACGCTTGCGCCCATGTACGAAAGCTCGCGCAGCTCCTCGTAGGTAACGCGCGCAATGGGCTGAGCCTCCGGAACAATACGCGGATTGGCAGAATAGAAACCCGAGACGTCGGTCCAGTTCTCGTAAAGGTCGGCGCCCAGGCACTTAGCCAAAATCGAGCCCGAGATATCGCCGCCGCCACGATCGAGCAGCTTGATCTGGCCCTCACGCGTCGCGCCGTAGAAACCGGGCATAACAAAGCCGCCCTGCTGACCGTACTCCTGCACCAGCTCGGAGGTGCGGTTCATGCTGAGCGTACCGTCGTGATGGAACGCAACGACCGTCGCGGCATCCAGGAACGGCAGGCCCAGGTACTCGGCCATCAGGCGAGCGGTGAAGTACTCACCGCGGCTCACGAGCTCCTCGGTGGAGTAACCGCCCGAGCGGGCGCGCTCGGCAAAGGCCGCGAACTCCTCGCGGATGGGATAGGTAAGCTCCAGCTCGTCAGCAATATCAAAATAGCGCTGGCCAATGTCCTCGAGCAACTCCTCGCACGACACGTGATACTTAACGTGCGCGTTAACCAGGTAGAGCAGGTCGGTCACCTTGGTGTCGCCCTTAAAGCGGCGACCGCAGGCAGAAACCACCACAAAACGGCGGGCAGGGTCGGCATCGACGATGGCCTTGATCTTCTTGAAGTGTTCGGCGTCGGCGACCGACGAGCCGCCAAACTTGGCAATCTTAATCATGGGCTGGAGGTTACCTTTCTAAAAGCCTCTGCGAACCTATTTTGCGTGCTCTGATACCATGGTTTCACCGATTGGGACCAAGGCATCCGAGGAGCAGTGTTATATGGGAACTTATCATAGTACACGAGGACGCACTTTATCGTGCTCAAGTAAGGTGGCAATCCGTACCGGCATCGCTCCCGACGGGGGTTTGTTTGTCTCGGACGAGCTCGGCACCCAGCAGGTCGATATCAGCTCGCTTGCAGCTAAATCGTACTTTGAAATCGCTCAAGATGTGTTGGGAATGTTACTGAATGATTACACGGCCGAAGAAATTTCGGCGTGTGTCGACGAGGCATACCGCGGCACGTTCGCGAGTGAAGAGGTTACGCCGCTCGTCAAACTCGACGCTGCGCCGGGTGTTGACGCCCCTCAGACCTATGTGATGGAACTCTTTGGCGGCCCTACAAGCGCCTTCAAGGACGTCGCCCTGCAGATGCTCCCCCGTCTGATGGCCCGCACTTCCGCCAAGGACGGCGGCGCCGAGCGCATCATGATCGTCACCGCCACGTCGGGCGACACGGGCAAGGCTGCGCTCGCCGGTTTTGCCGACGCTCCGGGCACGGGCATCACCGTCTTTTATCCCGAGGGCAAGGTTAGCCGCGTCCAGAACCTGCAGATGTCCACGCAGGAGGGCGACAACGTCGCCGTCTGCGGCATCCGCGGCAACTTTGACGACGCCCAGAGCGCCGTCAAGCGCATCTTTGCCGATAAGGAGCTTGCCGAGCGCCTGGAAGCCGCCGGCACGGTGCTTTCGAGCGCCAACTCCATCAACGTCGGCCGTCTGGTACCGCAGGTCGTCTACTACTTTGCCGCCTATGCGCAGCTGCTGCGCGCCGGCGCTATCGAGGCTGGCGACGCCGTAGAGTTCTGTGTGCCCACCGGCAACTTTGGCGATATCTTGGCCGGCTACTACGCCAAGCGCATGGGCCTGCCCGTCGCCAAGCTCATCGTCGCGAGCGACAAGAACAACGTGCTTGCCGACTTCCTGACCACCGGCGTCTACGACCGTAACCGCCCGTTCTTCACGACCATCTCGCCGTCGATGGACATCCTCATCAGCTCTAACCTGGAGCGCATGCTGTACTTCCTGTCCGATGGCGACTGCGAACTCGTTGCCGGCCTTATGGAGCAGTTGGCACAGACCGGTCGCTACGAGGTACCCGCCGAGCTGCTGGCCAAGATTCAGAGCGTCTTTGGCTGCGGCTGGGCCAGCGAGGACGAGGTCCGCGCTGCCATCAAGAGTTGCTGGGACGCCAACGGCTACGTGATCGACCCGCACACCGCTTGCGGCTATCACGTCTTTGAAAAGGTCGCTCCCGCCGAGGGCGCCAAGGCCCGCGTGCTGCTTTCGACCGCCAGCCCCTACAAGTTCCCGCGCGCCTGCTGCGACGCCCTGGGCCTCGACGTTCCCGAGGATGATTTTGAGGCTATGCGTGTACTCGAGCAGGCCACCAACACGGTCGCCCCGGTCCAACTCGCCGAGCTTGAGTCCAAGCCTGTCCGCTTCGAAGACGTCTGCGACGTAGCCGACATGGCCAACTACGTCGAGTCTGCAGCAAAAAAGATGACTACCAACTAAAACCCCTTATAAGGCGCCGGCGAAAGCCGGCGCACCTTCTTTTTATTTAGCTTTCGGGATAATGACGAGCATGCGAGCGGGTCTGGCCGTTTAGTTCGTCGCGAGTTCCGCACGAGCCGGAAAGCACTTAATGTGCTTTCCGAGCGAGCCAGGACTGCCCGAGCAGCGAACTAAACGGCCAGACCCGCCCAGGAGGACCCACATGATCAAAATCACCGTCCCAGCAACCAGCGCCAACCTAGGCATCGGCTACGACACCCTCGGCATGGCCGTCAGCCTCTACTCGCACTTCACCTTCGAGCGCGCCGACAAGCTCACCATCACGGGCTGCCCCAAGGAGTTCCAAAACGAGAATAACCTGGTCTATGTGAGCTTTGTCGATGCGCTGGCCGCATGGGGCGAGCCGGCCTTCCCCGTCGCTATCGACATCCAGACCGACGTGCCCGTCGCCCGCGGCCTGGGCTCCAGCTCCACCTGCGTCGTCGCCGGCATCATGGCAGCCGCCGCACTGACGGGCCACACCGTCGACCGTGCCGAGCTTGTTCGCATTGCCACCGAAGTCGAGGGGCATCCTGATAACGTCGCTCCCGCCATCCTTGGCGGCGCCGTCTGCTCCTTTACGCCGACCGATTCGCTCCCCCAATGTCTGCGCTACGAGGCGAGCGATCGCTTGCGTTTTATTACCGTGATTCCGCCCTACGAGGTACATACGAGCGAGGCGCGCAAGGTCGTGCCGCAGGAGATTCCACTCTCCACCGCCGTATGGCAAATGGGCCGCATCGCCGGCATGACGCGCGGCCTGGAGACCGGCGACCTTGACCTGATTGCCGCCGCTAATGACGACCGCATTCAGGAGCCCTATCGTCGCCGCCTGATTCCCGACTACAACGCCGTGCGCGACACCTGCCTTAACGGCGGCGCTAAAACCATCTGGATTAGCGGCTCGGGCTCGACCCTCATGGCTGTGACCGACGACACCATCGTGGCAAAGTTCCTGCAGGTCAAGCTGCGCGAGCAGTTCCCCAAGTGCGCCACGCATATTCTGACGTGCGACACCGATGGCGCTCAAATCGAGTACCTGTAGCGCCCTGCCTCATTGCTCTCACCGGCCCCCTTGGGGGCCTGCGCAGCCTCGAAAGGATAATCGCATTCGCTGATTTAATCTTGTGCTCCAACGGAGCCACGGACGAGAGGCCTTCGCGCTGCGGAATAATTTTGAGGGGAACACCCCGACCATCCCTGCGTTTACCTTGCTGAGGATGTCTACAGGAACCCACGCTTTGAAGGGGCGCCGGGCAGATAGGGGCTTTTTAAGTTACATAATAAACTGTTTATCTATGCTACTATTTAACTAGGCATCGCAGTATAGAGGTGGTCAAAGTGTTACGCACACTCAAAGCTTCGTTTTTCCTCTCGATACTTTTGATATTACCGATATGTTTCTCGTTTAGCCCTTCGACTGCTTATGCTGCAGAAAGCGATGCTGTCGCAATTTCTGGCGCAACCCAAGATTTTGATTTAACGAAAGGTCCCGAGCAGTCTCATCAAATCAAGCTTAAGGATGGGACCGTTGCAGTAATAGGAATTAAAAAAACCAATGAGCCCAGCCTGATATGGGACAGTTACTACAACAACGCATCTGGAACTTGGACTATCTATTACAACAGTCCTTTTATTTATCGCGAATTCAAGATCAAGATAGCGAACTCGCTCATTACCAGCGCTTGGGGACAAAACTATACGACTATCGGCTGTACGGTAACTAACGAGTCCTTTATATGGAACTCGAAACAGGCGACATATCGACTCAACTATGAATCGATGGGGATGACGTCCGGTATCGCCGTGTTTCAAGCGACCATGGAAGGCAGCACGTTCCACACCTATGCAAACTAGACTCACATCAATTGAGGAAGTTCAATGATCCCAATTCCTGCACGCTCAGACATTATGATCGCTCTCGTTTGGATTCTCGTCGGAGTGCTTATTTGGCGTATCTGCAAATGGGTTAAAAACAAGAAATAGTTGATAAAACGTATATGCCATTTATGCGATGCTTGGGGCCGTTAAATCGGCCCCTATTTCTATAGCTTTTCAAGCAGCAGTCACCCATTTGGAAGTCGCAATGCCATTCATACGATTTCGGCCCTTTAAGCCGCTATCTAATGGTAGGGACTCTTGCTGGTAAGGAGCGCTTACTAGATACAAACCTTGGCAATATATTGGTTTAGGCGGCGCTGGTTTCTTTGTATTCGAAGACTGGCTCTAGGAGATCTTCGATGTTGCAGTGGAGGGCTTTTGCTATGGCTCTTACGCTTGTTACCGAAGCTTCATTGATGTTTCTCTGGCGCTGCTCGTACATTTGGATTGAGCGGAGTGACACACCCGATTCGTATGCTAGGTCTTGTTGGGTTTTCTTAAGCTTCTTTCTTGCTAACGCAAGTTTGGTTTGCCTGGACGCTTTTTTCGCCATATCGCAGACGAGGCGAGCCACGCGTTCCTCCGAGGCTTCGTGCCAGGGATAGTACAGACTGCACAGTGCGTCAAACGGAACGACATGCAGCAGGTCTTCGAAAGACTCCCCTAAACGCCACTGCAGATATGCCAGTATCCAGCCTGTCCAATACTCTGGCGTCTTCTCAAAACGATAGGTGCGATCCGGTATAGACCCGCTCTGATAGCCGGACCTTTCAGCGATAAGCGCGAACAGCTCAACGCCCGATTTTCCCGATACGACCCATGCGTTGCCGCGTTCGAATTCGCGAGCTACGCCGCTCAGGCAAAAGAGTTCAGCAACTTCCGATCCTTCTGCTCCATAATCGTTAACGGCATAGTCAAAGCAGTCGCCGAGGTTGTTCATTGCATCCTCGAGGTAGTAGACGGGGTATGTCCTACTCGGCCCACAATCCGTTAACTCTTGGATCATTTAAATCAACCCTCCCTGCCATCAAATCCCTAATGTCAACACCATCAGAGTCAAATCCGTTTACCGTATCCAGGTACTTACGTCGAGCGTTCTGTTCTCGCTCAAATCGTTTGGGATAAAACTCGGCTCCCGAGGCCTGTTTCCAATCGCGGAACCTGATCGCCGAGAACGCGCGCTCACTCATGAGCGCATATTGAATGCCCAAATCGCCCAAACGCATAATGCGCTGCAATTGCCTGAGCGAGATCATGCCGCTGACAAACTGTCTTGCAAACGAAAAATAGGAGTCGTCGGCGCGATAACCTCGAATTACGTCATAGGGAGAAATATCAATCAGGCAGTTATCCAGCAGATAGCGAAGTCCTTCGCGCGCCAGCGGTGTCGAAACATTGAACTCCCTATTGTTAGCCAAAATCGCAAGCCAATTGAGAATTGAAAACTCCCCGGACTCCAAATCCAAGACTGCGAGACCATCCATATCGAGCTCATATCGATTTGCAATGCCATCAGACTCAGTCCGACATGCCCACTCCATTGCCATTTCCTCATGTGGCGTGCAATAAAACCCACACCCATAGTCATTGAATTGTCTGCATTTATCCAACGACGGTTGCTCGACAACAACCTCCGACCCGTGCCAAAGCTCCATATCGACCTCCAAACAAAAATATCACCCCAGTGATAGTTTACCAATAACTATCACTGGGGTGATACAAATAGGGGCTTTTGAAAGGTTAGGCCTGATTAGAGGCAGGCCTCGGCGATGCGCTTTTTGAGTTCGTCGATGCCGGTACCGGTCTGGGAGCTTGTGATGATCACGTTCTCGGCCGGAACGTTGAGCTGCTTTTTGATGGCTGCTGCCTGGCGGGCCTGCTGGGTGCGGCTGAGCTTGTCGGCCTTGGTGAGGCAGACGATAAAGTTGAACTCGTTGCCCTGCAGGTAGTCGATCATGTCATGATCGAGCTTGCTGGGGTCGTGACGAATATCCACCAGCGACACGACCAGGTTAAAGCTGCGCTCCGAGTCGAAGAAGTCGCCGATAAGCTCGGCCCAGCGGTCACGCTCGGCCTTGGAACGACGGGCGAAGCCATAGCCCGGCAGGTCGACGAAGTGCACGTCGTCAGCCTCAAAGAAGTTGATGTTGCTCGTCTTGCCCGGTGTGCTCGAGACCTTGACGAGGTTCTTGCGGCCAAAAAGCTTGTTCATGATCGACGACTTGCCCACGTTGGAGCGGCCGACGAAGCTCACCTCAGGGCAGGTGGACTCGGGAATCTGCGAAACCTTGCCATAGCTGGCGACGAACTTGGCAAGCTGGTAGTTAATGGAATCGGCCATGGACACTCCTTGGTCGTAGGTTCTTACAAAAGAGCGCGCTAATAGATAGCAGCGATACGGCGAACGATATCGAGCGTAATGCCACTCGCGGTACGGGCATACTCGAACAGGTCGAACTCGCGGTCGCAAATCGCATCGTACGCCTCGTCACAATTATCGCTGATAGCGCGCAACACCAGGCAATCGACACCATTTTTGGTTGCGACATGGGCAATTGCCGCGCCCTCCATGCCGACACAATCGGCATGCGTCGCCTCGATAGCGTCGTTGCGCATGGTAGCGCCCGTCACAAAGCGGTTACCCGTGGCAATCGTGCCGACCAGGAACTGCTTGGTGCCCTCGTTCGAAGCGACTGCATTTTTCGAAGCGTCAACAAACCCACGCTCAGCAAGCACGTCGGCGGCAATATCGACCAGCGCGGGCGTCGAGCCAAACTCCTCGAGCCCCGGTGCGGACTCGGCGATAAGCGCGGTATCGGTATCCAGATAGCGTAGGCGTTTGCCAATGACCACGTCGTCGATATGGAGCTTGGGGTTCAAACCGCCCGCAATGCCCGAAAACACAACAGCCTGCGGAGCATACTTGCTAATGAGGTGCTGTGTTGCAGCGGCGGCGTTCACCGTGCCCATGCCCGCCGTTGTGGCGACAACTGTCAGGCCGTCGAGCTCACCGCTCACAACGGTCAAGCCTGCCTCCCGTGCCTCGCAAACGTCGCTCAGCTCTTCCTTAATCTGCATGATCTCTTTTTCGAGCGCACCGATAATCGCAATGGTAGCCATGCCATTCCCCAAACCTATTCGAAATTCTCAACCACGGTATGGTACCAGCATTTTGTTTGACCTCGTCAAACGAACACGCTAAGCCAGTGCAGCTCGCGTATCAAACAGAGCCTTTGCAATCGCGGCCGTAACCTCGCTCGAGCGGTCGCTCCACGGCATCGATGTCATGATACCCATGACATAGGTACAGCCATCGATGTCGATAAGGCCCGCATCGCATGTCGAGTAGTAACCATCCTCGCTAATCCAGCCTGCCTTGTTGCGCACCAAAACCTGCTCGTCCGCAATGCCATCGCGAATAAACGAGCGCGATGTTGATGCCAGAAGGCCCGACAACCACTGTGAAGTCTCGGTATCCATGCTCAGATACTCGCTCATCTCACGCCATAACCTCGCAGAAGTGCGCGGGCAGTAGGTCGGAAAATCACTCATCGGATTCAGTGCCGTTTCGTCATCAACACCCAGATTGGCAATCCAATCCTCATAGCCATCATGGTCAAACGCCGCGCGTAACGCGATAAACGAATCGTTGTCTGAGTTGACGACGGCATTCTCGATAAGGTTGCGCACCGTCTGCCAGCCCATGCTGTAACCACCATACGTGGCTAAAGGCCCATCGAGCGACACCTGCCCCGATTCGACCAACGTCTCGCAAATATAGAGCGCATACAGCGCTTTGTAGCTGCTCGCTCCATACACCTCAACATCAGCGTTATACGTCACGCCCCTACCGCTCGATAGGTCGTAGAACACTACACCCACATCGCCCAGCTCCTGCGCCCGACACAGGGCATCCTGGAGCAAGGCAAGGCTCTCATCCTCCAAGGCAGGAGTCTTGTTATCCACCAACGAGAAGGTCCGAACGGTATCACCCGAAGGGATATCGTTGAAGTCCGCCTTCGAAAGTCTCGTCTTGAGATCTGCCGTCGACAGAGCTTGATCTGCCGACGCTTTGGACTTTGAAACCTTCTCGTTTTGCAGCTGTACCGTTGACGCATCTGGGCGCCCCGTTCGCTCCGAGGCGTAGGTTTTAACGGTAATTCCGAGGATAATAACCGCCGACGTTAGCATCCCAATGGCGGCAATCTTCCTCACGCGGATGCGAGCGCCGGCAAGGCCACGCGAAGACGTGCCCTTCGTCTTATATCTGCTGCCATGCTGCGGCACATACTCGTCCCGCGATGCGATGTTTCGCACGTGGTCTCCTGACTGCCACCGTTTATATACGAGCAGCATGATACCGAGCAGGCATTTCTTTCCAAAGATATTCAGCAGCGTTTAAGGTGTCTTTAAAGAAACCACAAGCGTATTTATCCAAATGGCACGATTCTGTTGCGCATCTCTACCCAAAACGAAGTTGCGGTGAAATGGTTCCTGTTTGGGCGACATGGGCCTAAAAACAAGAACTATTCCACCGCAACTCAGCTGGGAACGAGGGGATATGAGGGCTATGGCATGCTATCCGATAGCGTTTTTGAGCTCCGCACGGCGCTTTTTCATGCCGGTCATAACGGCATTGCGCAACTCGGGCATGCGCGCGGTATCCATCTGGGGCACGCCCTCGAGCTTATAGGGAATGCCCAGTTGCTCGTACTTGACGACACCCATCGTGTGATACGGCAGCATTTCCAGGCCCACCACGTTGTGCCATGGAGCGATGAGGCGACCGAGCTTCTCGCACTCCTCCACCGTGTCGGTAATGCCCGGCACCACCACGTGGCGGATAACGACCTTGATCTTGCGACGTGCAAGCTCATCGCCAAACGCCAGGATGCGTGCGGGATCACAACCGGTCAGCTTTTTATGCTCGACCGGGTCGGCATGCTTGATGTCGAGCAGCACCATGTCGGTCTCGTTGAGAACGGCATCGAACTTCTCGGGATGCTGAGGGTCGAAGGCGTAGCCACAGCTATCCATGCAGGTATGTACACGACCATCGGGGTTGTTGTGCATTGCACGGAACAGGTCGGCCAAAAACTCGGGCTGCAGAAGTGGCTCGCCGCCCGAAACCGTAATTCCGCCGCTGCGGTAAAACTCATGGTTACTCTGGAACTCGTCCATAAGGTGCTCGACGGTCACCATGGTGCCGCCGCTAACCGACCAAGTATCGGGATTGTGACAATACGCACAGCGCATGGGACAGCCCTGAACAAACACCACAAAGCGGATGCCGGGTCCGTCGACCGTTCCCATCGTCTCGATTGAATGCACGCGGCCTAGGGCAAATGCGGAATCCTCAGGACGAGCGTCCACACCCTCAAGCGTCATCTCAGCCATTCCCGCTACCTTGCCTCTCCTTGGATGCAACCAATTAAAATGCCAGAGCCATTCTAGCCCATGCGCTTGCGTTTAAACGTCTCGGGCTAGAATGGCACGTTTTAATCTATCCCCCATCACCATGGCTGGGGTCTACGTCGAGATGTCAGGCTGAAGAACGCTCGCCTGCGGCCTTTACGCCTTAAGCGTGAGCACCGCACCGAAGGCGGTCGGGCCACAGTGGCTCGAGATGACGCCGCCGACTTGAGTCCAGGTAACGTCCTTAAAGCCCAGGTCATGCGCATAGACTTCCATGTCATCGCGCAGCTCCTGGGAAAGGCCCACCGAATACGCCAGGCCAATGTGCGAGTAGTCAATCTCGCCCTTCGCAACCATGTGGTCAATGAAGGCGCGGGAGCACTTGAGCATAGAACCGCGGAACTTCTTGGTCGCCACGAACTTACCGCCCGTCACCTCAATGCAGGGCTTAATCTTGAGCAGATGGGCACCAAGGAATGCGACGTTGGACAAGCGACCGCCCGCCTTAAGGAAGGCAAGGTCCGTAGGAACAAAACCCAGCAACACGCGGTCCATGACGGAGTTCGTAAATGCAAAGATCTCGTCGACGGTGGCATCGGGGTGAGCCTCGATGTATTTGGCGGTCTCGACGACAACAAGCGACTGGCCTACCGAGACAAAGCGCGTGTCCATGGAGAACACGTAGTCGCGCCCCTGGGCCGCAATCTTTGAGGACTGATGCGAACAGGTCGTGGCCTCGGAATATGCAAGATGCAAAATAGTCGCGTCGGGCTGCTCAGCGTGAATGCGGTCGTACACGTGAGCAAAATCCGCAGGCGCGCAGCCACTGGTCTTGGGCATCACGCCAAACTCATTGCAGCGCGAATAAATCTCGAGCGGATCGATCGAGCCGTCCTCGACGGTCTCGTCACCAATCGTGACATGCATGGGCACGCGCACGATGCCGTAGCGCTCGCAGAGCTCCGGCGTTACATCCGACCCAGACTCAACCACGATTACATACTTGCCCATTCTTATCACGACCCATCTCGACATTGGCTTTTCAATACATGACACGCGCGTCGCGCTGTTGCACAACGGCATCTAAGCGCCAAAGAGACGCCGCCCTTTGCACATAACAAAGGACAGCGTCTCCCTGGAAAACTCCGTGCTTAACTGAGATTTTACACGGTTTATTAAGGAGTGTTACTTATTCCGCAAACGGTCGCTATACGCGATAAACGGTAGTTGGCCGCGGCAACTGCGACACATTCCGCCCAACAAGTCCAATCGTGCTCCATGCACGGTTAATGAGCGAGGCGGTAGAAATCCATCGACGCCGCGCCCTCGGCGTGCAGCGCCATCGCCGGAACCGCCGACGAATAGGTACGGCTCGTAAGTGCCGCCTCACCGCCGTTGGCAAAAATCTCGACCATCGTAGTGTCCGAAAGCACGCGCAGGTCGCGAAGCTCGCCGAGCTCAATCGACCTCTGGTCGCGCCCATAGCCTTCGTCACCCATGTCGAGGGTAAGCATCCCGTCCGCATAGCGCACAAAGACACCCTTGCGAATCTCGAGCTCAACCATCTTGGCGCCCTCACAGGAAACCACGAGATCAAACAGGCGGCCCGGCTCCTCAACGGTTTCACCGCCTGTCGTGCGAACGCAGTCGCCGCGCATCCTCTCAATCTCGTGCGCCGGCTGCTGGCAGAGCTTACCATCGCGCATGCTCAGCTCTCGCGGCACCGTCAACGCGCACTGCCACCCGCGCGCCACCGTCGGGTTTTCCGCCGTCGCATCGGGGCAACCCGACCATCCGATCATCAATCGCCGGCCTGCAGCATCCTCAAAGGACTGCGGAGCATAGAAATCAAAACCGGCATCGACCATCGGGGGCATGCCCTTCCCGACGATTTTAAAGCTCGGCGCCTCCCAATCGGCCTCGATGGGGAACCACACGCACTGATGCGGATTGCGGTAACGCCAACCATCGGCAGGCACACCCTGCGGACAGCAAACGAGAATAAGCTCGCCATCAAGCTCAAACAGATCAGGGCACTCCCACATAAAGCCAAACTTCTCGCCCAGCTCAATGCGCGTCGCATAGCTCCAGACCCCTAAATCACGCGAAGTATAGACAAGCACGCAGCCACGGTCGTCTTTCGTACGAGCGCCCAGAACCATGTAGTAGATACCATCGTGCTCAAGGATCTTGGGGTCGCGCACGTGCGTACCGATATCGTCGGGGTAATCGACTGATCCAACAGCCATGCGCTTCTCGCCCAATTCGTCGGGATTCTCGGCAACCATATGAATCTGGTTTTGCTCACGGCCCGTCAACACGTAGTCGTAATCATCGCGGTCAAAATGCTTGACGTTGCCGGTATAGAAGTAGTGAATCTTGCCATCACGTACAAAGGCAGAACCAGAATACGCTCCGCTCGAATCCAAATCGGAATCGGGGAACAGCACGGGGCCGTGATTCTCGTACGTCACAAAATCCTTTGTCGTCAGATGGTTCCAAAGCACTGGACCGCCATGCGCAGCATCGAACGGATCGTATTGATGATAGATGTGATACGTATCACCAATCTGAACCAAACCGTTGGGGTCGTTGAGCCAGCCAAGCTCAGGCTCCACATGGAACAGAAGCCTATCGGGGTCGGACGCGATGCGAGCCGCCGTCTCATCCTGTCCGACACGCCACTGCTCATAGTCCGCGCGTGTCACCTTGTTTTTTTGATTTAACATCGCCGTTGACTTTCTCGTCTATGGGGAAGGACGCTCGACTCACACGAGTCGAACGCCCTTCCTCAAATGGACTTATCCTCAGATTACACTGAACGGCTCAACTAGAAGCTAACGTCGAAGCCAGCGCCAGCGCCCTCTTCATCGGTGGTCGGCACGCCCTTTGCCTTGTTGTAGGCAAAGATCAAGACGATCGGCACGATAAAGGCGATGAGATTGCCAGCCACATACCACACGAGGGTCTCGGGCGTGACGATGAGCAGGCCAAGCACGCCGGTCAGACCCTGACCGATAGCGCGCACCTCAAAGAGCTTGACGAAGGCACCGCCGCAGCCTGCACCGATGCATGCGCAGATGAACGGAATGATCGAATAGCGCATGTTTGCAGCAAAGATAGCGGGCTCGGAGATTCCGACCAGCGTCGGGATAAAGGACGACATGCAGATGTTGCGCTCTTTGGAGTGCTTCTTGTGAATGAGGTACATACCGATGGCGCCGCCGCCCTGGGCGATGATGGAAACCGACCAGATGGCCTGGATGTAGTTGAAGCCAGTCGTGGCAACAAGGTTTGCCTCGATACCCTGGATGAACTGATGCGTACCGGTAACGACGAGCGGCTGCAGGAACGCGGCGAAGACAAAGGCACCAAAGACGCCCATCCTGTTGTACAGGATATCGATTACGCCGGCGAGGACGTCACCGATCAGGTTGCCGAGCGGGCCGAACACGGTGAACAGGGCAACGTTAGCAAGAATCAGGGTAACGGTCGGGACAAAGACGAACGAAACGACCTCGGGGATGTACTTCTGGGCAATCTTCTCGACCTTGGCCATAAACCAGGCAGTCAGGATTGCGGGGAACACACCGCCCTGGAAAGCAACCATGGGAATGGATAGCGGACCGAAGTTCCAGTACTCAGCACCCGTCGGATCCATAACGAACGTGTTGCGGTTCATAAGGCTCGGGTGAACCATGACGATACCGACGAGGATGCCCAGGATCGGGTTACCGCCAAAACGCTTGACCGCGCTGTACATAACCAGGACAGGCAGGTAGTCGAACGTGGTGGCGATAATGGCAAAGAAGCTTGCGAGGTTCTTGAGGAACTCGCTGTGATCGGCGAGGCTGCCCTCCATGCCAAAGAGGCCGTTGGCAACGATCAGCGACTTAAGGCCGATGATGATTGCAGCGCCGACGAAGGCGGGAATGATGGGGATAAAGATGTCCGAGAATACCTTGAGGACCGAGAAGAACTTGCCCTTCTTGTCCGCCTCGGCGCCCTTGACCTCGGAAGCACTGATCTCCTTAACGCCCGTCAGAGCCATAAACTCATCGTAAACCTTGTTGACGGTACCGGTACCGAAGATGATCATGAGCTGGCCGCTGTTGTACAGCACGCCCTTGACGCCATCGATGTTCTCGAGCTCGGCCTTGTTGTATTTGCTCGTATCCTTGAGCACCAGACGCAGACGGGTCACGCAATGCGTGGCGCCCTCGATGTTCTCCAGTCCGCCGACGTTGTCGACGACTTGCTGGGACACTGCCTTGTAGTCCATGTTCCTCTCCATTCCTTTTCTAAATCATAAAACGGTTCGTTGCCGCTACAGAGACGCGATCGTTGCGTTTGCGCACTTGAGCGCACCGTCGGTGACGGTAAGCGCCACACCCTGGCCCTGCTTGTTGCAGAAGCGAGCGTTGAGCGCAACATCATCGACAAAGATGGTCGCGATGTCGTCGTCGACGACCAGACGCACATGGTGAGTGCCCTCGCCCTTAAAGAACAACGGACGCTCGAGGCCCATGTTGTTGACCTGGAACCACGGGTACTGGGGAGCCGGCGTGAACTCGAGCTTGCCCTCGCGCAGGTTGGCGCGGAACTCATAGGAAAGACCAGTCTCGGCGTCCTCGGCGAACTTGACCGAGAAGCCGGCAGCGTTACCGCCGAGCTCAATGTCGGCATCGAGCAAGTAGGTGGAGCCGGCATCCGCGGCGAGCACCTGCTCGACCTTGCCCGACTCGCAGGAAAGCTCAAAGGTCTCGACAGCCTTGCCCTCGCCAAAGGCGCCAAGCATGCTGTCGGGGAGCTTGGTGCCGAGCGTTCCGTCGGCACGCTGAACGATCTCGAGGGGCATAAAGGTGCCACCCCACAGGTAAGAGCTGGGGTCACCGCCCTCGTCACGCGTAGGAACCCAACCAAAGAGAACGCGGCGCTCACCATCAAATGCGGTACGCGCGGCATAGTACGCGCGGCCATCGAAGGAATCGTCCGCAGGAGTGATCCAAGGACCGTTGATAGAGCGAGACATGCGGTAACGGGTCTTGTTGCCATCACTGTACTCGGAGAACACCAGATACCACCAGTCGCCCATCTTAAAGAGATCAGGCATCTCGAACATGGTGTACAGGCCCGGATTCCACCAGTCGCCCTGGAACTCCCAGGTATCCAGGTCCTTGGAGGTGAACTTGACCAGACGACCGGTCATCAGACGCTTGTCCTCGCCCACACGCGTGCCGAGGATGAGCATGTACTCTTCGTTCTCCTCATCCCAAAGCACAAAGGGATCGCGCCAGTTGCGGTCATCGTAACCCTCCTGGGGCGGAAGCAGCGTCTCGGCGATGTTCTTCTCCCACTTGACGGCGTCGTCACTCGTTGCGTGAAGAAGAACCTGCTTCATCAAGCGTGCCTTGACCTTATCGCGATTGCAACCAGTGTAGAGCGCATGGTACTTGTCGCCCACCTTAAACACCGTGCCGGCATAAACATACTGGTCGACTTCCTCGTCGCCGCCACGCTCAAGGCTCTCGCCAAAGTCTTTGTAATTGACGAAGTCCTTGGTTGTCGCGAGTGCCCAGCCAAACGGCTCTCCGAAAGGTCCGGGGTTTCGCGTGTCACGCTGATGATAGAGATAGAACGTGCCGTCCTCGCCGTACGGCATGATGTCGCCTACCCAAATTCCCTCAGGCTGGTAATACACCTTGTGCATCCGAGACTTCCTTTCTCACGAGATACTAACTCGGTACAACTGCAAGATATGTCAACCGTTTTCATATGTCAAACGTTTTCACACCAATACGTCTTTTCGCAGTTCCAGTCGTCGGCAAACGGTTGACATATGCCGGCGAACGGTCATCAGAGGTGTTTGAGGAATTCTTTTGGCACGGGATGAACTACGCGGTTTTACCCTCAATGAGTTCAACGGGGAGCTTGATATTCGATTCGGGCTTTTCGCCGTTAATAAGAGCAATGATGGATTGCGCCGCGAGCTCTCCGATGCGATCGATATCTTGGCGTACGGTTGTTAAGTCAGGCATAAACGTCATAGTGCGGCGGGCACCATCCGCGCCCACGACCTTAATATCGCCCGGAGCGCTCAAGCCGCGCTGCTTCATCACGTTAAGACAGATAGCCGCCATCGTGTCGTCTCCCGCAAAGATGCCGTCAATATCGGGGTTCTCATCGAGGATCTTCGCAACGACCGCGCTCTTTTCGTCGTCGGGCTTAACGAACTCAACCTCACGGACAAGCGCGGGCAAACCGGCCTGCTCAACAACATCGAGGTAGGCATCGGTACGCTTATTGGCAGGCATGCGCATGCGGCTATTGCTGCGCAGGCACAGGATGCGTGAACATCCGTCATCGATCAGGCGACGCGTGGCAAGTTCGCCGATGCTATAGCTGTCGCTCGCAATCTGAACAGAGGCTTCGCCAAGGTCGCAGTCGATACCAACCAGACTCAAGCCCATCTCGGCATACGCCTCGGCACCGATATTAAGCGAGTTGACGATGACGCCATCAACCATATTGCGTCGAAGCATGTCGATATAAGAGCGCTCAAGCTCGGGTCGATTGGCGCTATTGCACAGCAGCATCTTAAAACCGTTTTCGGCCAGGGTATGCTCAATGACTTGAACCACTTGGGCATGAAACGGACTGCTGACATAGGGGACGATCATACCGATAAGATTCAGGCGACCGTTGAGCATGGCACGGGCGATATCGTTGGGCGTATAGTTGATGCGCTTCATCGCGGCATGGACCTTATCGCGGGTCTCTTGGCTAATATAGCCGCGATTATTAAGCACGCGAGATACCGTAGTAGGCGAAACCCCCGCCACCGCCGCAACTTCCTTGATGCCAGGCTTAGCCGTATCCTTAGAACGAGCACTCTCGCGAGCCATAGCACCCTCCCCCATCAACATGTCATACGTTTACATACGAACAAAGCATACCCCAACAAGAGCGGGAAGACGGTAACAGTACAAGTAAGTAAACGACTCATCCAAATAATTAGGAGAGTTCCGCCTAAAGGGTGACTCCAAAGGACCCCACATGGCCGGTTTTGGGTTATTTTCCAAAACATCCCGCAGGACGCAAAGGGCTCCGCCGCGCGAAGCGCGCAGCGGAGCCCTTTGCATGTCCGAGGACGTTTTGGAAAGTAACCCAAGACGGCCCGGCGATCCTGCGGGAGTTAAACCCCTTTAGAACTTGTTGTGGAAGGTACGCGCAATGACCTCGTCCTGCTGCTCCTTGGTGAGCGTGTGGAAGTTCACGGCATAGCCGGAAACGCGGATGGTCAGCTGCGGGTACTTCTCGGGGTGAGCCTGAGCGTCGAGCAGCGTCTCACGGTTGAAGACGTTGATGTTCAGGTGGTGGCCACCCTTCTCGGCGTAAGCGTCGAGCATGTGGACCAGGTTATCGGCCTGAGTCTCGGAAACTTCAGAAACCTTCATAATGTGTCTCCTTCGATTGATAGGCGCCGGCCGAAACCGGCGCGCTAATCAGTAATCGTTATTGTTAGTATAGCACTAACAATAGTTACTCGCCCAGCTGATCAAGGTCGATATCGCCAAAGAACACCTGGTCCTCCTTGCCGAGCGCACTCGGGATGATGGAGAAGGTGTTGGAAATGCCGTCCTGAGCATCGCGGAACGGGAGCTTGGAAACCGAAGACAGCGAAGCGATGGCGCCGTGGCTATCGCGCTTGTGCATGGGGTTAGCACCCGGGGCGAACGGCTGGCCAGCCTTGCGGCCGTCGGGGGTGGAGCCGGTCTTCTTGCCGTACACGACGTTGGAAGTAATGGTCAGAACCGAGGTCGTGGGCACGGAGTTGCGGTAGGTGTCGTTCATGCGGATGTACTCCATGAACTGGTGCACAACGTCGTGAGCGATCTGGTCGACGCGGTCGTCGTCGTTACCGTACTTGGGGAACTCGCCCTCGGTCTCGAAGTCGACGATGATGCCGTTCTCATCACGGACAGGGTGGACCTTGGCGTACTTGATGGCGGACAGGGAGTCAGCCACGACGGAAAGGCCAGCGATGCCCGTAGCGAACCAGCGGTGCACGTGCTTGTCATGCAGAGCCATCTGGATGCGCTCGTAGCAATACTTGTCGTGCATGTAGTGAATGATGTTCAGCGAGTTGACGTACACGCCGGCGAGCCACTTCATCATGTCGTTGTACTTGGCCACAACGTCGTCGTAATCGAGGGTATCGCCCTCGACGGCGCGATACTTGGGGCCGACCTGCTTCTTGGAGACCTCGTCGACGCCGCCGTTGAGTGCGTACAGCAGGCACTTGGCCAGGTTGGCGCGGGCGCCGAAGAACTGCATCTCCTTGCCGATGCGCATGGAGGACACGCAGCAGGCGATGCCGTAGTCGTCGCCGTGGTAAACGCGCATGAGGTCGTCGTTCTCGTACTGAATCGAGGAGCTGGCGACAGAAGTCTTGGCGCAGAACTTCTTGAAGTTCTCGGGCAGACGGGTCGACCACAGAACGGTCATGTTGGGCTCGGGGCTGGTGCCCATGTTCTCGAGCGTGTGGAGATAGCGGTAGCTCATCTTGGTAACGAGCGTACGGCCGTCAACACCCATGCCGCCGATGGACTCGGTGACCCACTGCGGATCGCCGGTAAACAGGGCCTGGTACTCGGGGGTACGGGCAAACTTGACCATGCGGAGCTTCATGATGAAGTGATCCACGAACTCCTGGATCTGCTCCTCGGTGAAGGTACCGTTGGCAAGGTCGCGCTCAGCGTAGATGTCGATGAACGTGGAGGTACGGCCGATGGACATAGCGGCGCCGTTCTGCTCCTTAACGGCAGCGAGGTAGGCGAAGTACATCCACTGGATGGCCTCCTGCGTGTTGGTAGCAGGGTTGGAAATATCGAAACCATAGGTCTCGGCCATCATCTTAAGCTCGCCGAGGGCGCGGATCTGCTCCTGCAGCTCCTCGCGATCGCGGATGTTGTCGGCGGTCATGACCGTCGGGGTGGAAGCCTTCTGGGCCTCCTTGTCCTTGATCAGGTAGTCGACGCCGTACAGGGCAACACGACGGTAGTCGCCGATGATGCGGCCGCGGCCATAGCCATCGGGCAGACCGGTGATGATGTGAGCCGAGCGGCAAGCACGCATCTCGGGGGTGTAGACATCGAAGACGCCAGCGTTGTGGGTCTTGCGCTCGAAGGTGTAGCGCTCGACAACGTTCTCATCGACCTTATAGCCGTGCTGGCTGGCAGCCTGGCAAGCGATGCGGATACCGCCGTTGACGTGCAGCGCGCGCTTGAGCGGCTTGTCGGTCTGGAGGCCGACGATGGTCTCCTTGTCGCGATGGGCGTTATCGATGTAGCCAGCGGGGTGGCTCACGATACCCGTGACGGTCTTGGTGTCCATATCGAGGACACCGCCCTGCTCGCGCTCCTTAAGCAGCAGGTCGAGAACCTCGCCCCACAGCTCCTTGGTACGCTCGGTCGGGCCGGCGAGGAACGACTCGTCGCCCTCGTAGGGGGTGTAGTTCTTCTGGATGAAGTCTCGGACGTCAACCTCTCCCGTCCAAATGCCTTCCTTGAAGCCTTCCCATGCCTCCTGCATTGTGTAACCACGCTCCTAGTTACGTGTAATGCGGCGCTCTCTCACACCGCGGCTTATTGAATTCTTGAATTTTCGGTTTGCACTACCGGCTTCTTCCGTTCTTCACCACACGTTGGTGCAGAGAAAAACGTTTGTCCACCTTGGAACTACAACCCAAAACCCAAGATTTCACCCGTCTGAGAAGGATAACATAGCGACCCTCTCCATCTGGGCTGTTATATGTTTCTTTTTTTATATCATAAAGGCGTTTTTTACAAACCCGCAGGAAATGCGAGCGCGAACAACTACCGTTCACCGATTTGTATGGTATTTTTCCTTGCCTTTGTACGACGTTCGCTCTAGCTGTTATGCCAGCTTTAGCAGGGTAAAGTGTCCCAGAGACCCTACAGAAACTGCAGGGCGGCCACGGGATCCCCCGTGGCCGCCCTGAGGCGTGGCTAGTTTTTTAGCTTTGATTGCCGCTTGGCATTAGGCGGCTGCGGCGGCCTTGTCGGTCGTTGCCTTGCTGTGGCCCTGGCCCTCAAAATGCTTGTAGCACCAGCTGGTGACCAGCGGGGTCAAAATAGCCGTCACGATTGCGCAGGCAGCAACCTGTGCCGTAGCCGTCGCGAGCACGGCACCACCGTACATAGCCCCGTTGACGCTTGCCATGGCAGCAGGCGTGGCCACATTGGCTCCGGCGCAGCTCGAAATGGCTGCACCTGCGACACCCGTACCGCCCGTGAGCTTATCAACCGCGATGACGGGAATTGCAAAGACCACCGAGCAGATCACGCCGAGCAGAATACCGGGAAGACCGCCATTAATGAGCTGGCCAAAGGTCATGGTCGAGCCCATGGCAAAGAAGACGAGCACGATGATAGCGGAAAGCGCCGGGGCCATCATCTTCTTAAAGCTGGGGAACAGGTTACCCAGAATAATGCCGACGACGATCGGCAGAATGGCACCCACGAGCGACCAGCCGATCGGAGCCTGACCGGCAGCGCCGAGCACAATCATCGTGACCGGAGGGCCAACGACCAGCGTGGTGATGGCGACAGCGCCACGCTCGGCCTCGTTGCCCATGGTACCCATCAGTCCAGCGTACATAGCGTTGTTGGCGCCGGTACAAGCCGCCAGCATCACCATGGCAGAGATGCCAAACAAGTTGTCGTTGAACACATAAAGGATGAGCAGCGACATGGCAACGACCACGATCTGCTTGACGGCGATGATGATGGCGCCGCGGGCAGCGGCGGCAGGAGCGCTCTTAAACGAAATCGTCGTACCGACGATGAGCAAAAAAGCGCCCACGAGCGGGCCAGCGCCCTGCTGGGTCATGCCAAGCGTAAAGCTGCCGAGCGTTTTGAACAGGTCGGGGAATAGCGTGTTGAGCAGACAGCCCAACAGAAGCGGCACCAAGATATTGGCGCCCGGGATGGAGGACATCTTAAAGAACGGCTCCTTTGCCGCCGGCGCCTCCACCGCAGTCGATTCACTCATATATATCTCCTTTGGATGCATGCGAATCGTAGCCGCATGCGCCTATATCAGAAAGAAGGCGACGGTCCCGAGTCGCAGGAGCCGTCGCCGAATAATCGTCGCGGAGTATTACCCGTCCAGAACGATGCCACCGTCGCAGTCACCGATCTCGCCGTTCACGAAGCTGGCGAGGTCGGAAGCGAAGAACAGCACCATCTGCGCAGGCTCGCTGGCCTGGGCGGCGCGGCCCAGAGGAATACCGTTGATGATACGCTGAGAGTTCTCGTCAGAGAGAATCGAGGTCATATCGGTCAACGTGAGCGACGGGCACACGGCGTTACAGCGGACGCCAAACTTGCCGCCTTCCTTGGCGACTGCCTTGGTCAGGCCGTTGACACCGGCCTTAGAGCTCGCGTAGGCCGCGGTGCCGAGCAGGCCGCCACCGATCTTGCCAGCGACAGAGCTCACGTTGACGATAGTGCCGGCATGGGCCGCCTTAAAGTGCGGGTACACGGCGTTCATCATAGTGAAGGTACCGTTGAGGTTGATGTCGATGGTGCGACGCCACTCGGTGTCATCGATCTCGTCGAACTTCTTGGTGCTGATGACGCCAGCGCAGTTGATCAGGATGTTGGTTTGCGGCAGGTCCGTAAAAATCTGCTCGACGGTCTCGCGCGCCTTGGGCGCATCGGCGACATCGAGCTGATAGAACTTGTTGCCCTCGCCAAGCTCGGCCACAGCGGCCTCGCCCTTAGCAGCGTTCCTTGCGATGAGCGCGACATGTCCGCCGCCCACGACGATGCCCTTGGCGATCTCGAGGCCAATGCCCTGAGTGCCGCCCGTGACAATCGCGGTCTTGCCCGTGAAGTCAAATGCCATGACTCCA
Source organism: Collinsella sp. (assembly GCA_018382125.1). GTDB lineage: Bacteria > Actinomycetota > Coriobacteriia > Coriobacteriales > Coriobacteriaceae > Collinsella. The sequence continues at coordinate 5,262 of JAGZQO010000024.1, read as the reverse complement.
TCCCCCTTTATGTAAGGTGTCTCCTTGCGGGAAGTTGGAGCATCGCACGTGGCGATTATATGAGTCCCAGTCGTCATGGTGGTGACAACCCCTCGCCTAACCGCGTGCATAGTAGTTCTTTGAAACGCTTCAGCAATTGAATGATTTTAAGTCTTAATGCACTCTTAATATTGCCTAGCGGCCAAGTAGATTTTTGGGACATGCCTAGAAATCTACCGCATAGGGCGTGCGTGCAGGGGTATCATCTTTCACCGAAAATAGTTTCTAGTGTTAGGGGTTTTCGGTGGAAGATACCGATTTCCGTGAACTTGGGCGTCAGCTCCTTACCGAGTTCGGCAGCATGCATCAGCGCATTTCGCGTTTTGCGGACAAAGCCCTCGGCGGCGAGATGGCCGTCATGCGCGCCCTCATACTCGCCGGCGGTTCGCTCACGCCGAGCGAACTCGCTGATCGCGCCTGGGTCTCGAGCGCCCGCATCGCCAATATCTTACGCGCCCTCGAAGCCAAGGGCTGGGTCGAGCGCGAGCACTCAAAGACCGACCGTCGTCGCGTGCACGTCACGGTGACCGACAAGGGATTCCAGGATCTCGAAATCAAACGTCGGGAATTCGAGAACCGCACTGCGGCTTTCCTCGAGCAGCTCGGCGAAACAGATACCCAAGAGATGGTGCGTCTTCTAAGGCGTGCCAACGAAATTATCGACCGCAATCAAGAAAGGAGAGATGCCGAGTGAGGATTCTCAAGCTCTTTAAAAAGCATATCCTGGCACTGTTCGCAGCTATCGTACTTATCGTAATCAGCTGCAACGCCGATCTGGCGCTGCCTACCTATATGAGCGACATCGTCGACGTGGGCGTGCAGCAAGGCGGCATTGCCTCGCCCGTGCCCGACACCATTCGCGCCGAATCGCTCGATGACCTTGAGCTCTTTATGAACGCCAAAGATGCCAAGGCTGTGGAGGCCGTGTTTAGCAAGGCTAACAAAAACCGCATTCGAACGTACATGGGCACCGAGGAAGAGCGTGCCGATGGAGGCAAGATTGCCGACATTATGAGCCTGCCCGAGACTGTCGTCCTTTCGCTCGACCAGGGCATCGACGCCAACTCCATGGGCGACATGATGGGCTCGTCCAGCGAATCCGACGCCAGCACCACCCAGACTATGCCCACCCCCGAGCAAATGGCAGCGATGACGCCCGAACAGCTCGCCGAGATGCAGCAGAAGGCCGCAGCGGCGCAAAACATGCAAAAGCAGATTAATGCCGACGGCGGTAAGATCACCATGAAGAGCCTGCGCCTGGGTGTCAAGGGCGGTCTGGTAGACCAAAGCAAGCTCGTCGAGGGCGCCAACCAAATGGCAGACAAAATGGGCTCCATGTCGGGCTCCATCGTCACCCAGCGCGCCGTGAGCTATGTACAGGACGAGTACAAGGCACAGGGCATCGACCCCGCCGACGTGCAGAACGCCTACCTGAGCCGCATGGCGACCACGATGTTTGGGCTGTGCCTGGTATCGCTCGTCGCCACCATCCTGACCGGTGCCGTGGCTTCGCGCACCGCCTGCTCCATCGCCCGCGACCTGCGCCGCGAGACCTTCAACAAGGTTATGCACTTCTCGCCAGCCGAGGTGGGCAAGTTTAGCCAGGCCTCGCTCATCACCCGCTGCACCAACGACATTCAGCAGATCCAGATGGCCGCAACCCTGTTTATCCGCATGTGCCTGATGGCCCCCGTCATGGGCATCGTCGCCGTCATGCGCGTCCTGGCCAACCATACCGGTCTGGAGTGGACCATCGCCGTGGCCATTATCGCGGTTTCGGCCGTTGTCGGCGTGCTCATGGGCCTCACCATGCCCAAGTTCAAAAAGATGCAGAGCTTTGTGGACCGTGTGAACCTTACCGCCCGCGAGCTGCTCGACGGCCTTATGCCCATCCGCTCGTTCAACCGCGAGGAACATGAGCTCGAGCGTTTTGACAAGGCTTCGCTCGACCTGATGACCACGCAGCTCTACACCAACCGCGCCATGAGCTTTATGATGCCGCTCATGATGCTCGTCATGAACTGCATCACCGTGCTCATCGTCTGGTTTGGCGCGCAGGGCGTGTCCGACGGCGTGATGCAGGTCGGCAACATGATGGCGTTTATCTCCTACACCATGCAGATCGTCATGGCGTTTATGATCCTCACCATGGTTTCGGTCATCCTGCCCCGTGCCGAGGTCGCAGCCGAGCGCGTGGAAGAGGTCATCACCTGCCCCACGAGCATCAACGACCCTGTCTCGCCCAAACTGCCCGCGGCCAGCGCGCCGCGCGGTGAGCTCACCTTCCGCGACGTGAGCTTCCAGTATCCCGATGCCCGCGCCGATGTCATCAGCGGCGTGAACTTCACCACGCATGCCGGCCAGATGCTCGGCATCATCGGTTCCACGGGTTCGGGCAAGTCCACGCTTGTGCAGCTCATCCCGCGCCTATACGACGTCACCGGCGGCAGCATTTCGCTCGACGGCATCGACGTGCGCGACATGACCCTTTCCGAGCTGCGCCGCCGCATTGGTTACATCCCGCAGCAGGGTCGCCTGTTTTCGGGCACTGTCGAGAGCAACCTCAAGTTTGCGGGCGACATGGTGAGCGATGATGACATGCGCCGGGCCGCGCGCATCGCCCAGGCCGAGGACTTTATCGCCGAACGCGAGGGAGGCTACGACTCCCCCATCAGCCAGGGCGGCTCCAATGTTTCGGGCGGTCAGCGCCAGCGCCTGGCCATCGCCCGCGCCCTGGCCAAAAAGCCCGAGGTCGTGGTGTTCGATGACTCGTTTAGCGCCCTCGACTACAAGACCGACGCACGTCTGCGCGAAGAGCTGGCCAAAAACGTTACCGACGCCGCGCTCGTGGTCGTGGCCCAGCGCATCGCGACCATCATGCACGCCGACCAGATCATCGTGCTCGACGACGGCCACGTGGTGGGCACCGGCACGCACGAGGAGCTGCTGCGCAGCTGCCCGGCGTACCTGGAGATCGCACAGTCGCAGCTTTCTGTCGAGGAGCTGGGGCTTACCCAAGAAGAAATTGCAGCCGTCACGGAAGGAGGCGAGCGCTAATGGCAGACGAGACCAAGACTCAGATTCCCAAACCCACCCGCCAGCGTGGTCCCATGGGCCGCATGGGTGGCATGCGTCGTGGCGAAAAGGCCAAGGACTTTAAGGGCACCATGAGGCAGCTGCTCGGCTATATCGGCCAGCACAAGATTGCCGTGTTTGCCGCCGTCGCCTTTGCCGTGTGCTCGGTCATCTTTAACATTGTGGGACCCAAGGTGCTCGGCCAGGTTACGACCAAGCTGTTCGAAGGCCTGGTCGCCAAGGTCAACGGCACCGGCGACGTTGACTTTGACTGGATCGCCAAGACGCTCGGCTTTTTGCTCTGCCTGTATCTGGCGAGCTCTGTCTGCAGCCTGGTCCAAGGCTGGCTCATGACCGGCGTCACGCAAAAGATCTGCTATCGCATGCGCAAGGAGATCGCCGCCAAGATCGCTGTCGTTCCGATGAGTTACTTCAACGGCCACAGCAAGGGCGATGTGCTCAGCCGCATCACCAACGACGTCGATACGCTGGGTCAGTCGCTCAACCAGAGCGTGACGCAGCTTATCACGTCGGTCACGCAGATTATCGGCGTGCTCATCATGATGCTCTCGATCAGCCTGCCGCTCACCGGCGTCACCGTGCTCACGCTACCGGCAGCCGCAATTATCTTGATGGTGATGATTCACTTCTCGCAGCCGTACTTCCGCGAGCAGCAGCAGGTCCTGGGCACCGTCAACGGCATCATCGAGGAGGACTTTGCCGGCCAGAACGTCATTCAAGTGTTCGACCGCGCCGAGGCCTCAATCGAGGAGTTCGACCGTCAAAACGACCGCCTCTTTATTAGTGGCTGGCGCTCGCAGTTCCTGTCGGGCCTGATGATGCCGCTTATGAGCTTGGTGGGCAACATGGGCTACGTGGGCGTCGTCGTGGTGGGCGCGCAGCTCGCGCTGACCGGCAATGCCACGCCCGGCGACATCCAGAGCTTTATCCAGTACGTTCGCAACTTTACGCAGCCCGTGCAGCAACTGGGCAACGTGAGCAACACGATGCAGTCGATGGCAGCCGCCACCGAGCGCGTCTTTGAGTTCCTGGCCGCGCCCGAGGAGGAGCAGAAAGCCGACGCGCAGATTCCCGAAAAGCGCCCCGGCCATGTGGAGTTTGATCACGTCAAGTTTGGCTATACGCCCGACAAGACCATCATCCACGACTTTAGCTGCGAGGCGCAGCCCGGCCAAACCATTGCCATCGTCGGCCCCACCGGCGCCGGCAAGACCACGCTCATTAAGCTGCTGCAGCGCTTTTACGACGTGGACGGCGGTTCGCTGCGCGTCGAGGGCGTCGACGTGCGCGACTGGGACCGCGCGGCGCTGCGCGGCGAGTTTGCCATGGTGTTGCAGGACACCTGGCTGTTTAACGGCACCATCCGCGAAAACATCCGCTACGGACGCCCCGATGCGACCGACGCCGAGGTCGAGGCCGCCGCACGCGCCGCACGCTGCGACCACTTTATCCATACGCTCGCCGGCGGCTACGACTTTATGATCAACGAAGAGGGCACTAACCTGTCGCAGGGTCAACGCCAGCTCGTGACCATCGCCCGTGCCATTTTGGCCGACCGTCCGGCGCTGATTTTGGACGAGGCGACTTCCAACGTCGACACCCGCACCGAGGAGCTTATTCAGCGCGCCATGGATGCGCTGATGCAGGGCCGCACGAGCTTTGTCATCGCGCACCGCCTGTCCACGATCCGCAACGCCGACGTAATCTTGGTAATTCGCGACGGCGACATCGTCGAGAAGGGCACACACGACGAGCTACTCGCCCAGGGTGGCTTCTACGCCGACCTGTATAACTCGCAGTTCGACGAGGCGGCGTAACAACCGGCGGCAAACAACCGCAATGCCCAGAAAACGGGGGCGCAGGACAACCTGCGCCCCCGTTTTTGCTCTGCGGCCCTCAAACCGTCTCCCCTGGGACCTGATTGGCAGCCCCTTCGAGGCCCCGTGGGCAAAAAAGGGCAAATATGAGTACTGTTACCTTTTTAGTAACAGCCAAAACAGCCCCAAATGCCGTTTTCACGGCTTACACGCGGGTCGCGCGCGCAGACGTGGTGTAAGAGTGTCCTGAGGTCCGTCGCTGCAAGTCCCGATGTTACTCCTTCTTGAGACCGCGCTTCTCGACTATCTC
>JAGZQO010000003.1 GCA_018382125.1 Collinsella sp. | reverse complement strand
CGAAACTGGAGAGGAGGTATTACGAGCTCCTGTGCGAATTGAAGGGAGCGCTCCCGCAAACTGCCTATTGACAACTTATAGGAGCGTCGGTTTTGTTTTCGCACTTTTCAGCATGGTCTGGGCTCTCCGCGTTAACGTAGTAGATGGGCCCCTTTTGTGGCAAGGGGCCGACCTGCGGCTCAGGGTAGCCAAAAAAGCCACGTCCCAAAAAGACTGTTGGAAGTTGCGGTGGAATAGTTCCTGTTTTTGCTGCTGAAGGCTTTGAACAGGAACTATTCCACCGCAACTTATGATGGGGCGGGGGATGCGATAGTATTGCATGGTGAAATTCGACAAACCGTGAGCTTCATCCGAGGGCTTTATGGAACAGCACCAGCATTATCAGAGCCTGCAAGACCAGGCGTACAACGCATTGCGCTCCAAGATCATCTATGTCGAGCTCAGGCCCGGCACGCGTCTTTCGGCGATTGGTCTGGAAAAGGAGACGGGAATCGGGCGCACGCCCATTCGCGAATCCTTTGTGCGCTTGCGTGAGCAGGAGCTGGTGGAAACGCGTCCCAAAAGCGGCACCTACGTCTCTAAGATCAGCATGGAACGCGCCGAAAACGCCTGCTTTTTGCGCGAGAAGCTCGAGAGAAGCGTGCTAATTAAATGCTGTTCGGCCGCCTCGCCCGAGCAAAAGCAGCGGCTTGAGCAGATTCTTACCGAGTCCGAGTCGCTCGACCATGGCGAAACGCGCCGTTTCTTTGACCTGGATAACCTGTTCCATGAGACATGTTTTGAGATTGCCGGTCGTCACATGTTGTGGGGTTGGATGAAGAGCATCAACACGCATTTTGAGCGATATAACTGGTTGCGTATGGTGTCGCAGGATTTGGATTGGGAGCCGATTCGTCGGCAGCATCGCCGGATTCTCGAGGCCATTAAGAGGGGCGATACCGACGCGGCGAGCTATCTGGCAGAGACGCACCTGCACCTGATGCCCGAAGAGCAAGGTCCGGTTATCGCCTTGCATCCCGACTATTTTGAGCTGTCCAAAGACTCGTTCATCTAATCAATCCCCATATAAGTTGCGGTGAAATAGGGACTGTTTTGTGACCTAGGTGGCGCAAACAGTCCCTATTTCACCGCAACTGCGTTGGGGTGTGACCGGGGCACAAAGATGCGGTGCCGCTTGGAGGAAAAGACCGGAAGCAAAGGTCCATTCCTCCAGACGGCGCCGCAGCTGTTTTGATGGCTCGGCTTTTACCGAAGTGGCTCAGTTGAGCGCGACTGCCAGCCGATTATACAAAGCGGCTCGGGGGCGTGTCGCTTCCGTCACGTTCTATCAGCATACAAGACGGTTTTGGTTCTTGTTCGTGACGGAAACGGCGCGCTTCCGAGCCGCTTTAAAAGAAAGGGGGCGAGGTCTAGGGCACGCCCCCTTTCACGATAGAGAGCTAAACCTAGCCGCGGACCTTCTTGACGACGTCCATGGCCTCGCGGGCGATCTGCTCGACCTTGGAGAAGTCGCCGTCGGCAAACAGGGCCGGCTTGACCATCCAGGTGCCACCGCAGGCGATGATGGCGGAGGAGCTCAAGTACTCCTCGACGTTGGCGGTGCTCACGCCGCCGGTAGGCATAAAGCGGTGACCGACAAACGGAGCGGCGAGGGCCTTGATGGTGTTCAGGCCGCCATACTGGGACGCGGGGAAGAACTTGGTGACCTTGAGGCCCAGGTTCTCGGCTGCGGTGACCTCGGAGGGGGTCACGGTGCCGGGAAGGACGGGCAGCTCGATGTCGATGCAATGCTTCACGACGTCCTCGTTGTAACCCGGGGAGACGATGAACTTGGCACCGGCGGCGCGGGCCTGCTCAACCTGCTCGACGGTCAGGACAGTGCCGGCGCCAACGCACATCTCGGGCTCGGCCTCGGCCATAGCGGCGATGCACTCGGCGGCGCAGGCGGTGCGGAAGGTGACCTCGGCGGACTTCATGCCAGCTGCCATAAGAGCGTGGGCGAGCGGGGCGGCGTCCTCGACCTTGTCGAGCACAACGACCGGCACGATGCCCAGGGACTCAAGCGTGGTGTAGAACTGATCGAACATGATGTTCCTTTCGATGTGTGGCGCGCATGGGCGCGTGATTACCAAATGTGCTGGTCAGGAGCCGATTTTGGATTGGTTATCGGAGGCACTGCTTGGGGTTCAAGCAATTCCAAAACCGGCTGCTCGACCAGTCATGTAGGGAATGCCAGACAAAACCGGAATGGGACTGGTGGTTTTGCCCGACCGGAGGAATCGGGGAGCGGGCCGCAGGGGTATGGGATTGGAAAGCTGCGGCCCGCGGAATGGAGACGGACTAGCGCGCGACGCGGGTGCCACCGTCGGCGGCGGATGCCACGGCTGCGATCTCGCCTGCGGTCACCAAGTTGGAATCGCCCTTGATGGTGAGCTTGAGGATCGAGGCTGCAATCGCATAGTTGACGGCGTCCTGCGGGTCAAAGTCGTTGATGAGGGCATGGACGAGGCCGGCGTTGAAAGCGTCGCCGGCGGCAACGCCCTCGAGCACGTGTACGTCGTGAGCAGGGGAGAACCAGTGCTCGCCACTCTCGGCGTCAAAGAGCATGCCCATCCAGATGGAGCGCTCGACGCAGGAGATGTTGCGGACGACCGAGGCGACCTTCTTGCAGCCGTACTCGGCGCAGATCTGGCGGGCCATCTCGACGTAGGTGTCGCGCTCCTCGATGCCGTGGGCAAGGGAACCGGAGACGCAGGTCATGCCGAGGCCGGCAGGCGCATCCTCGTCGTTGGCGATGCAGATGTCGACGAGCGGCAGGAGTTCCTTCATGGTGGCCTGCGATTTCTCGGGCGACCACATCTTGCCGCGATAGTTCACGTCGCACACGGTGGTGATGCCCTTGGCGCGGCAGACGGTGAGGGCATCCTTGCAGGCGGCAGCCATCTCATCGGAGACGGCGGGGGTCACGCCGGAGAAATAGAAGACATCGATGCCCTTGAGGATCTCGTCCCAGTTAAAGACGTCGCGCTTGGCCATGTTGATGGCAGAGTACTTGCGGTCGTAGACGCAACCGTTACCGCGCTGCGAGGCGCCGACCTCAAACACATAGGAGCCAAGACGGTCGCCCTGACGCACGACGCGCGTGGTGTCGACGCCGTAGGCCTTCAGCGAACGCAGGGCGCACTCGCCCAGACGGTTGGCCGGGACAACGGAGACGTAAGCGGCCTTGTCGCCCTGGTAGGCCAGGGAAAGCGCAGTGTTGGCCTCGGCGCCGCCGTAGCGGACGTCAAACTCGGTTGCCTGCTCAATACGCAGGTGGTCTTTGGGTGAGAGTCTCATCATGATCTCGCCGAAGGTAAGAACCGTTTTACCCATGGTCGCGCAGCTCCTTTTACTCGTGCGTACACCTTTGATATGGCGTTGGCACGCAGGTGCCAAGACGGTAGGGTGCGTCTTTGCACCTGCGTGCCAACGCTCGCCGAAATCGGTTTACGAAATCGGTTTCGTTTCGAGTTGTAGTATACTCACCTACAGCGTTTTGCAACCGAGATTTTTAAAAAAATGCCTAAAATGGCTCAGATCGCCGACAATTGGGAAACGGGGTGCGTTATGGCGCAGATGAGAATCAAGGACATTGCCGCCGAGGCGGGCGTGAGTCCGGCCACGGTCTCGCGCTACCTCAACAACCGCCCCGGGCAAATGACCGAGGAGACCCGTGCTCGCATCGCGGCAGTTATCGAGCGCACCGGCTATCGCCCACGTGCCGCCGCGCGCAATCTGCGCAGCTCGCGTACGAACCTCATCGGTGTGATTCTGGCTGACATCGCCAACCCGTTCTCGAGCGCCATGCTCGAGGGCCTTTCCGCCAGCGCCGCGGCGCGCGGCTGCTCGCTCATGACGGCCATTAGCGGCAACGACCCCGCTAAGGAAGCGGAGTCGCTCACCAGACTTATCGATGCCGGCGTGGACGGCCTGGTCGTCAACACCTGCGGAGGCAATGACGAGGCGATCGCCGCGGCAGCGGGACGTCTGCCCGTTGTGCTGCTCGACCGCGACGTTGCCGACGGCGGTGTTGACCTGGTGACATCTAACAACCGTGAGCTGGTCGCCGGCTTGGTAGACGAGCTCGCCGCCGCTGGCAGCGAGCGTCTGTGCCTGCTCACCGAGGCAAGTGACGATAGCCCCGTGCGTCGAGAGCGCGCCGAGGCCTTTGCCGACGAGCTTTCGCGCCGCGGCCTTGCGGGCGAGGTCGTCACCCTGGCCGACGGTGGCGCCACGGGCGTCGGTCGCTTGGACGAGACCATCCGCGGCTATGCAGGCAAAAAGCTCGGCCTCATTGCCGTCAACGGCCTGGTTTTCCTGCGTCTGACCGAGGCACTGGCGCAGCTTGGTCCCTCGCTGCCGGCGGGTCTCAAGATCGCAACGTTTGACGATTACCCCTGGAATCACGTGCTCTTTGGCGGCGTGACCACGGCCGCGCAAGACACCCTTACCATCGCCGAGCGCGTGGTCGAGCGCCTGTCCGAGCGCATCGACGTTGTTACCACTACTGTGGGCGAGGCCGCAAAGCTGGCGCCCAAACGCATCGAGATCCCCGGCCACATCGAACACCGCGCATCGACCTCGCGCTAACCGCTCGTTCGCAACGGCCTGTTCGCGCACGTTTTTTGAGCGCTTGATACGCTTTAACCCTGCGGAAACATTTTTCTGCGATAGTATCTGCGATATAGACCAGTCGAAACCCGCCCGAAAGAAAGGGGAGCGACATGAACCAGCAGAACATCGATTACGTACTTCGCTCTGTAGAGCAGCGTGACATCCGCTTTGTGCGTCTGTGGTTTGTCGACATTCTCGGCCGCCTCAAGAACTTTGCCATTAGCCCCGAGGACCTCGAGGTCGCTTTTGAGGAGGGTATTGGCTTTGACGGCTCCGCCATCGAGGGCTTTGCCACGCCCGAGGAAGCCGACATGCTGGCGTTTCCCGATGCTTCGACCTTCCAGATTTTGCCGTGGCGCCCGAGCCACAACGGCGTCGCCCGCGTGTTCTGCGACGTGTGTACCCCCGACCGCAAGCCCTTTGCCGGCGACCCGCGCGATGCCCTGCGCCGCATGTTCTACAAGGCCGAAAAGGCCGGCTATCTGCTCAACGTGGGCGCCGAGCTGGAGTATTACTACTTCCCCGACGAGCACACCCCCGAGCCGCTCGACAACGTGGGCTACTTCGATCTTTCGGTAAGCGATGCCGCCCGCGACCTGCGCCGCAACACAGTCCTTACGCTCGAGAAGATGTCCGTGCCCGTGGAGTACACCTTCCACGCCGCCGGCCGCTCGCAGCACGGCATGAGCCTGCGCCACGCCGAGGCCCTGAGCATGTCCGACGCCATCACCACGGCCAAACTCATCATTAAGCAGCAGGCCTACGAGAGCGGTTGCCACGCATCCTTTATGCCCAAGCCGTTGGCAGGCGAGGACGGCAGCGCCATGTTTCTGTGCCAGTCGCTGTTCGACCACGACGGCAACAATGTCTTTTGGGGCGAGGACGACGAGAAGTACCACCTCTCTGACATCGCCAAGCACTACATGGCCGGCATCCTGGCGCACGCGCGCGAGATCAGCGCCATCACCAACCCCACGGTCAACTCGTACAAGCGCATCACCACGGGTGGCGACTCCGTGCCGCAGTACGCCACGTGGGGCCTGCGCAACCGCGCGAGTATGGTCCGCATCCCGGTCTACAAGCCCGGCAAGCAGCTGTCCACGCGCATCGAGCTGCGCAGTCCCGATCCCATGGCCAACCCGTACCTGGTCAACGCCGTCACGCTGGCGGCTGGTCTGGACGGCATCGAGCGCAAGCTGGAGCTCCCGCCCGAGGCCACGGCCGAGACGCTCAAACTCACCGACCGTCAGATGCTCGAGGCCGGCTACACGCCGCTGCCGCGTTCGCTCAAAGAGGCGCTCGACGTGTTTGAGGACTCGCAGTTTATGAAGGATGCCCTCGGCGAGCATATCCATAGCTTCTTCCTCAAAAAGAAGCGCGACGAGTGGCATAAGTTTGAGTCTACGATCACCGAGTGGGAGATCAAGCACTACCTGGCGAACTCCTAATCGCGCTGGCTTGTTCCAGTACGATTGAGCTCATTTCTTTGGAGGCCGATATGTCCGAAAAGAGTGCCCTGTTCATGGCGCGCACGACGCGCTTCCACGAGTTTGCCCGCAGCTTGACGACCACCCTGGGTGTCGAGGTGAGCCTGGCAACCCCCGATTCGCCGACTGCGGCGCACGACTTTGACCTGCTGATTCTCGATTCCGATGGCATCCGCAGTGACCGCATCGATCAGATTGCCAAGTGGCTTGACGATCGTGGCGGCGTCCCCATGCTGGTGATCGTCGACGACGAGGCCCTTGGCACCCTGCGTCTGCCCAATCATGCGCATGCCGACTTTGTATGCCCCACGGCGACGCCCAACGAACTCAAGGCTCGTGCGCAGCGCCTGATGGGCGAGGAGGAGACCGTCACCGCCGACGATGTGCTCAACATCGATAACCTCGAGATTAACCTGGCTACCTACCAGGTGACGCTCGATAACGAGCCTATCGACCTGACGCTGATGGAGTACTCGCTGCTGAGCTTTTTGGCGACGCATCCCAACCGTGCCTACAGCCGCGAGGTGCTGCTGCACCGCGTATGGGGCTTTGAGTACTGCGGCGGCACGCGCACCGTCGACGTGCACATTCGACGCATCCGCTCCAAGGTGGGCCCGCAGATCGCGGCGCACATCACCACCGTCCGCGGCGTGGGCTATCTGTTTAAGGACTAGCAAGTAAATAGAGGAATGTGAGGGTACCGGAGATTTCTCCAGTACCCTTTTCTCGTTTAGGGCGAAAAGAAGACCTTTCACCGATTTAAAGTGGGTCAGTAAAAACAATATCAAACGTATAACTATCTCACGAATATCATTTAGTTACCGTATCTCCCTACTGCACGGATGGAGGAAGAAATGCGTTATTCGAGAAAGGTGATTGTCGGATTCATAGTATTGCTTGCCGCCCTGATGTCTCCAAGGTTGGTTTTTGGAGACGACGACTTGGTTCGTGTCACACCGCAAATAGCTGTGGAGCAAGCGCAAGCTTTCTTTGATGACGTATCGGATGAGCCGGTGACCGCTTGTGACCCAGTAAAAATGGTGAATTCCGATGGGGAATCAATCGGGTATATCGTTCGCGCGAAGCGGGATGACGTTTACTATGGCTACGTCGTATTTGATTCAGAGCGATCTTGGTGGATCAGCGAATACTGCTTGGCTCCGAACGCCCCTATGCCCATTGAGAATACAAGCGATGAAATAGCTCTTCTCGCATCCCAAGATGACATCGTTGCTTTGAAATTTGACGAGCTGTCTTTTGGTATTGCAGATCTGGATAATAACGTTGTTTTAGATGAGAAGGGATGCCGGTCAACAGCGGTGTTTTCTGTGGGAAATAGCCGCAGCGGATCTCCAGGCAGGTTCGAGGATGTTTTCGTATCGCCCAAAGACCTGTATAAGCAAGGATATGTCATTGACGCAAGTAAAACAATTTCAGGGATGATAACGCCTACACAATCAGAGGTTATTAAAGAAACGGGGACCTATGCTTGCGATGTGTCTGCAATGTTTGCGGTAAGCAGCCATTATGTAACGCTAAACCGGCTCAAATTGCCAGACTTATATCATGAGCTTTGGCAGTTATCGGGAACATCCGGCGATCCAAATAAGTCATTCGATCAAGCTACGGGCCTTTACTTTACCCAAGGAAGGACTCCATCTCCAAATGCTGCCCCGGCTATTAAGGAGTTCTGTGTTAGGCGCGGGAAAAGGCTTGAGACATCATTTGCTTGGTATCCATCTTGGGATTCTTTCAGGGCAACTGCAGATTCTGGAAATCTCAGTATTTTTTCTGGGACTCTCAGGTCAAGCCATGACGCTCATGCGATGGCTGTTGCGGGATATGTGGCTATGCATAATACATATTCAAATGATAAGAAATATATGCTTGTTGTCTGGGACGGTTGGTTCAATCAGCTGCGTTTTCTTCCATATGACACAACGATTTATATATCGCATGAAGGGACGTATTGTGGAGAGTGACGGCGAAGATGATAGAAAACGCATACGTAAAACGCTGGGGCTTCTTTGCGCATTTCTTGGGATATTGGTTGTCGCGGCCTATCAACCGAGCCCCTCGGTCGTTGGTGGAAAAGATGACGAACATATTTCAGTTGAAGTACAGACGCTGTCGGATATTCATAACGGGCAATTTGAGGCGCTTATGCCAAGTGGTTGCCGTAAGAAAATCGATATGCGCCGTAAGTCAAGTTCCGGATATGTCTCAGGGTTGAAAGCAGGTGATAAATGGATTCTAGTATTTGTGGAAGATAAGGAACTTGACGGGACTGTTCTGTATCCCCATTCAGCTGAGAAAGTCAAATAAAGTAGACAAGGGGAATGAAGAATGATTGATAGAAAGCAGTTTTTAGGTCTGATGGCAGGGGCTCCTATTTTGATGCGAGCTGGGATGGCAGAAGCCGTGGAGTTGCCGGACGCTCGGAAGCGATTGACGCTCGTGGTCGACACGGTGGTCAGAGATGAAAATGGCAATGAAAAAACGCGAACAAGAAGCAGAGAGACTATTTTCACGCCAGAGAGCGAAATTGTGTCTGCGGACGCTATGGCCGGTGATGTCATAACAATCCAGAGGGAATCAGATGAAACGTTGCCGCTGCTTGCCAAGATTGAGCTCACGGTCGCTTATTTTAACGATAAAACAGAAATTGAGATTCGTTCCGGAAAGTACTCGATAGTCCAAACCGATCCGCTTGTGATGTATGCAAACGCTTGGTACGCGCTCATGCAGAAGGATAAATACGTGATGAATAACTTCACGGAAAGCGAAGCATCATATGAAACGGGGTGGGGGCCAACGCCATACGACGCGGAGAAAGATAAGTGGACGTGCGGATCAGGCATGGGTGCGACGATTACGGACTTTATTAACGATTCAACATATAGTTTTGCTATCGACTGTTATATCGAATAGACATGACGGCATAAAACGAATTGGCTTATAAGCATGTCATTACTTAAGCAAAGCTGAAATCTTGGCATCTAGTGCTCGGGACTGCCCAGCTTGGGGTACAACTCAACGTGAACAATGATGGCCCGCCACATGTTTGGCGGGCCTTTGGTTATTTGACGAAAGGATCGCAGCCATGAGCGAGTACGATTCCCAGCGTCCCCAGGATGCGGGCAACGCCGGCGAGACCCAGCAGCAGCCGCGTGTGCAGGTGGAGTCGACGCCTGCCGGCAGTAACATTCCCTACGTGCAGGCCTACGACACGCAGACCGGCAAGCCGCTGGGTGGCCAGAAGGTCGTGAACAAGCACACGGTGGTCAAGACCAAGACCAAAAAGCTGCCGATCTTTATTACGGCGCTTGCCGGCTGTGCCTGCGGAGCCCTGCTGGTCATTGCGCTCATTATGAGCGGCACGCCCGATATCGGTGGCGGCAAGAATGCCGTGACGGCGGGTGCTTCGGGTTCGTCGACGCAAAAGATCACCATTGACTCCGAGGACACCACGCTGGCCGAGGCCGTTTCTGCTAAGGCCCTGCCCTCCGTCGTTTCCATTACCGCCACTTCGAGCGGCAGTCAGAATGGCTCGCTTTCGCAGTCTGCTGATGAGTCGGATAGCTCGGGCAGCGTCGGTTCGGGCGTCGTGCTCGATACCGAGGGCCACATCCTCACCAACAACCACGTGGTCGATGGTTACGACCAGTACGTGGTGACCATGGACGACGGCACCACCTATGAGGCCGAGTTCGTGGGCAACGACGCCTCGAGCGACCTGGCCGTCATCAAGCTCAAGGACGCCGACGCTTCCAAGCTCACGCCGATCGAGATGGGTGATTCCTCCAAGCTCAACGTGGGCGAGTGGGTCATGGCAATCGGTTCGCCGTTCGGTAACGAACAGTCTGTCTCTACGGGCATTGTGTCGGCGCTGTATCGCTCCACGGCCATGAGCTCTACCAGCGGTAACACCATCTATGCCAACATGATTCAGACCGATGCCGCCATCAACCCAGGCAACTCCGGCGGCGCGCTCGTCAATGACAACGGCGAGCTCGTGGGCATCAACTCGCTCATCGAGAGCTACTCGGGCTCCAGCTCAGGCGTGGGCTTTGCTATTCCCGTTAACTACGCCAAGAACATTGCCGACCAGATTATCGACGGCAAGACGCCGGTGCATCCGTACATGGGCGCTACGCTTTCGAGCGTCAATGCGCTCAACGCCCGCACCAACAAGCTGAGCACCGATAGCGGCGCGTATGTGGCGAGCGTCGTCGAGGACGGTCCTGCTGCCAAGGCCGGCATTCAGGAGGGCGACGTCATCACCAAGCTGGGCGACGACGAAATCACGAGCGCCGATGGCCTGATCATCGCGCTGCGCAGCCACGAGGTGGGCGAGAAGGTCGAGATCTCGCTTATGCGCGGCAAGGAAGAGAAGAAGGTCACCGTCGAGCTGGGTTCCGATGAAGAGCTGCAGAACCAGCAGCAGGACGACAGTTCGACCGACACCGGCAATGGCGGTATTACCGACGAGCAGCTGCGCCAGTACCTGGAGGAGCTGTTAGGCCAGCAGGGCCAGGGTCAAGGCTACGGCCAGGGCTACTAGCGAGCCGTTTCGCATATGCCGAAGCCAGAGGGGCTGTCCCGCCAAGTGTGGGACAGCCCCTCTTTTCTTGTTGATCCGTTGGGGACGGAGGAAAACGGATCACTTGGGGCTGACAAGAGGCCTGGTTCGTAATGGTCTGGACAGTTAGTTCAGATACGTATAAATCTGGGGCAGCTTGGGATGCGTTTTGAGCAATTTTTTGATTGAGATGGGGCTTGAATGGGTGCTTGGGAGGGCGAGCGGGACGTTTACATGGTTTCGAGGAGCTCAAATTAGTTGAAACAGGGGTGTTCGTGCCTGATCCAGCTCTAGGATTTATACGTATCTGAACTAACTGTCCGCCCCGGTCCGGCCGCTGCCGATTCGGTGCGGTTTGAGACCGCTATTCGGCCCCGTTGCGACCGGTGGTACTCTTGTATCCGTTTGAAATCGAGCGAAGGAGTGCCGCTATGGAGCAATCGAGTCTGTTTGGTGACGGCGTGGACATCGATACCGAAACGTCTACGACTGCGGAAGCCACCGCGCCGACCGATGCCCGTGCCCAGGCGGCAGCGCGCGCGGCCGAGCTGCGCCACGAGCTCGACTACCACGCCTATCGCTACTACATGCTCGACGCACCCGAGATCACGGACGCCGCCTTCGACAAAATGCTCGTTGAGCTGCAGGAAATCGAGGCGGCCTATCCCGATCTGGTGACGCCCGACAGCTATACCCAGCGCGTGGGCGGCTACGTGAGCGAGCAGTTTACGCCGGTCACGCACATGGCACGCATGTATTCCATGGACGATGCCATGGATCTGGACGAACTCGACGCATGGCTCCAGCGCACCGAGGATGCGCTCGGTGCCGGCAGCGTCACCTATACCTGCGAGCTTAAGATCGACGGTCTGGGCGTGGCCCTTACCTACCAAAACGGCACCTTCGTACGTGCGGCCACACGTGGCGATGGCACCACGGGCGAGGATGTGTCGCTCAACGTGCGCACCATCAAGGATGTGCCCATGCACCTGTCCGAGCCGGCGCTCGCCCACATGGGCGCCGACCGCGAGCGTACCATTGAGGTGCGCGGCGAGGTCTACATGCCTAAGGGCAGCTTTGTTCGTCTGAACGACGAGGCCGATGCCGAGGGTCGCGACCCCTTCGCCAACCCGCGCAACGCTGCCGCCGGCAGCCTGCGCCAAAAGGACCCCAAGATCACGGCACGCCGCGATCTTGCCACCTTTATCTATGCCATCGCCGATACCGATCCGCTGCACGTCCACAGCCAGCGCGAGTTCCTCGACTGGCTGCGCAACGCTGGCTTTAGCGTCAACCCTAACGTTGCCCGTTGCGCCACGCCCGCCGAGGTCCACGAGTTCTGTGCCCAGGCGCTTGAGCACCGCGGTGACCTGGACTACGACATCGACGGCGTGGTCGTAAAGGTCGATAGCTTCCAACAGCAGCTCGACCTGGGCTTTACCGCCCGCGCGCCGCGCTGGGCCATTGCCTTTAAGTTCCCGCCCGAGGAAAAGCAGACCATCCTGCGCGAGATTCGCATCCAGGTGGGCCGCACCGGTGTGCTCACGCCGGTCGCCGAGTTCGACCCGGTGACGGTTGCCGGCTCCACCATCGCGCGCGCCACGCTGCACAACATCGACGAGATCCGTCGCAAAAACGTGCGCGAGGGCGACACCATCATCGTGCACAAGGCGGGTGACGTGATTCCCGAGGTTGTGGGCCCGGTGCTCGACAAGCGCCCGGCCGATTCGGTTGACTGGCACATGCCCGAGGTCTGCCCCGTGTGCGGCAGCCCCGTGGTCCACGAGGACGGTGAGGTTGCCTACCGCTGCGTCTCCATCGACTGCCCCGCGCAGCTCAAGGAGCGCCTGCTCCACTGGGTGAGCCGCGGCTGCATGGACGTCGACGGCCTGGGCGACGAGATCGTCGACAAGATGATCGCCGCCGGACTGATCCATGATGTCGCGGACTTCTACCAGCTCACGGTCGACGACATCGCCGGACTGGACACGGGGCGCACCTATGCCAGCTCCAACAGCAAAAAGGGCGTCAAGAAGGGCGATCCCATTCCGGTGGGCCTTAAGACGGCCGAGAAAATCATTGCCGAGCTCAACAAGTCCAAGAGCCAGCCACTCGGTCGCGTGCTGTTTGCCCTGGGCATCCGCCACGTGGGCAAGAGCGTGGGCGAGGTCATCGCCGAGCGATTCCTGTCGATTGACAAGCTTATCTTGGCGAGCGAAGAGGATATTGCCGAGTGCGAGGGCATCGGTCCCAAGATTGCGGCGAGCGTCAAGCAGTTCCTGGCCGTGCCCGAGAACCTTGCCGTGCTGGAGCGCCTGCGCCAGGCGGGCCTGTCGCTCGAGGTCGACTTGGGCGCCGCGCACGCGCAAGCCGCAGCCGACGCTGGCGTGGCGGGCGAGCTCGCCGACGCACAGCCACTCGCGGGTCTGACCTTCGTGCTCACCGGCACGCTCGTCAACCGCACGCGCGACGAGGCGGGCGCGGCACTCAAGGTGCTTGGCGCCAAGGTTTCGGGCAGCGTGTCAAAGAAGACGAGCTATCTGGTCGCCGGCCCCAAAGCGGGCTCAAAGCTCACCAAGGCCGAGCAGCTGGGTGTGCCCGTGTTGGATGAGGCGGCACTTGAACAGATTTTGGCGACGGGTAGGGTCCCGGAGGCATAATGATTTGTTGAGGAACTGCGCAGAGGCTCAGTTCCTCAACATCTCCTTATAGTGTTTGCCTGTTCAATTTCGATATCGTTTCCCTCGTATGATCCAGATGCGTCTACCGACTCAAAGCGTGAGTAGGAAACTCTTGTCCCAACTTTGATTTGGGAAAGCTTGTCTTTGATTCGGCCAGATGAGGGGAATGTAATCCGGGTTTGCTTTCCAGCGTCGGTGTAGCGGGGACTGTTGTCTGTTTGGATTACGAGTTCCGTTCCCTCAATAGAATGAACGCTGCCGGCTCCAAAGACAAGGTAATCATCTCCTCCGCTATAGCGGGCTCTATCTGTGCATGAAGAAACGGATGCAAACATAGCGAAAATCACCAATATCGTAACCAGGGCAAAGGCCGTGGTGCCATAGCATTTTGATGGTGCCATCCGGTCTACCAAAAGACTGTTCCGTTCAATTTGACCATATTGGGCGTTGCATAGTTAATCGCTCGGGGATAAGTGTTCCATCCGTCGAATACTTCGAGCCACTGCAGTTCGATGCCAGAGCTTCCATTATGCCCAGTAAAATAGCCAGTTACCGTGACTGTATGACCTGATAGCTCGACGGATCCTTCACTGTTTCGGCTGTTGATCCACATATGATACAAGCCGATATTCCCTTGATCGATAGTTGCTCTGTACTGAGCGAATTGAGGCTGATAACCGAAAAATTGAGTATTAAGAGCTCTACCCTTTTGAGCGGCAAGACTTTTAAACGGAACAATTCCATCTGGGATGATCGTGCTTCCGTACTCGACGCCCTGATCATTGGTCTTATACGTTGTTGTGCCAGTGACGTTCCATATTTCTTTATAATAATCGGGATTAAATTGATTAGCGTTTGAACTGGTGAGACCGTAATGCATTGATACAGCGTACAAGGCAGAAACGACGCATGCATACTTATTAGTGCGGGCTTCAACTAATGATTCCGAGACTCCTCGGAACGGTATTCCGTTTAAATCGTCTATTTGGAAATGCAACATCAAGTCATCTTCATTGATAATGACTGCATCCCATGAAGTTGGGTTATTGCTTTGAGGTGCTATACCCTTTTCGGTGACAATTGGGACAGACCGTATATTGTTATAGTTGGTTACACAGTCTCTAGTTCCTGGCACCAAAGTTCCATATTCAATATCGTTGTACGAAATTAGTACGGTTGGGTTTGTGGCCTGTTGGCCGGAATAAGTTGAAATGGCGTTTGATAGAGAAGCTGAAATCGGGAGAATGGTATCGCCGAGGGTTATCTCCTTCAGAAGCCCAGGATATGATGCGTCAAGTATTAAATAACCGTAAGGGCTTCCTTCCCTTGTGACACTGATTTCATAGCCACAGATAAGGCCGATTTGTTGGCATACGGGAACGATTTGCTCGATCTCTAAGTTCGCGGATCCGTCGACGATGGGCAACAGGGAAAGCGCGTAGTCTTGTGCTAGGTCTGATGTAAAAGCGACGGATGAGTTTGAGTCGGCAGCGAATACTCTTGTTGGGCGTGACGCGGATAAGCCGATGATCGAGGCTAGGCCGAGAAGAAACGAGCGACGTGATTGAACTCTGGGCATAATGTCTCCTGCCTATGGGGGGCAATATGCTGTCATTTTATTTGCTACATAATACAATCTAATTCGGATTAAGGTAAATGGATGGAATTGCTCGATAAATGGTAGTGATTAGCGGACCGGTATCGCGATCCTCGTCACATACGCCCCCGGGTCGTCGCTGATGATGTCGTCGATCAGGGCGATCTCGCGCGAGGGACCGGCGGGTGTCAGGTTGCGCTCGCGCATATAGCTGAGCAGCTGCTCATAGCGTGGGGTTGCTTGCCCGTGCGTGCCGCGAAAGCTAATGGTCAGGCAGCGCGCGGCGGGTCGCGTCTCGAGGTCGCCCACGTAATCATCGGTGTCATCGAGCAGCAAAAAGACCTCGTCGTAGCCATCAAAGTCGCCGGCGGCGAGGCGCTCGGCGCTAATCCCAACGCCCAAGTTGCCCAGAAAGACAAAGGTCTCGTGCTGGCCCTTCTGCAGCTGACGAATCTGCCACTCCAGCGCATAGGCGTCGGTAGGCTTGACGCGTTCGCGCAATACGGCGCAGCGAAGCTCGGGCGCATCGATTGCGCAAATGGTATCGAGCTCGGTGTTCAGGGCATTGTGAAGCAGGGCAAGCCGGTTGTCGATCTTGCGCGACACGCGCTCCAGCTCGCGGCGCTTGCGCTCGATGAGCTCCTGCTGCTGAGCCAGCTGCCGCTGCATAAGGTTCACGTCGCGCGTGGTCACAAACTCACGGATTAGCGCGAGCGGCAAGTCGAGAACACGCAGGTGGCTGATGGTGTTGAGAGTGGAGAGCTGCCGCGATCCGTAGTAGCGGTACCCACTCGCCGGATCGATGTGTGCCGGGTCCAGCAAGCCCATCTGCTCGTAATGGCGCAACGTGCCCACGCTTAGGTTAAACAAGCGCGCCACCTCGCCAATGCGGAGCAGACCCTCGGTATGTTCAGTTGGCGAGTCGGTCATGGCGCCGCTCCTTTCAATGGACGGGGAAGGGGCGCCGAGGTCGTACGACGCAAACGATCCTCTACGCTGCCAACTTGTCAAAAGCTCCGCGGCGGTTGAGTACGGTAAATGCCATCACGCAAATGACTGCCGACAAAATCGATCCGCACGGCGAGGCGATGCCCATGGGAAACAGCGTGTTGGAATAGGCGTTCGACAGCAGCCACGCGCCCGGCACGCGAATGAGCGCCACGGCCAGCACGTTGTGCGCAAAGCCGATGTAGCTCTTGCCGTACGCAGCGAAAAAGCCGCTAAAGCAAATGTGGATGCCGGCAAAGATTGCGTCGAAAATGTAGCTGCGCATATAGCCGGTACCGGCCGCGACCACTGCAGCGTCCTTGGCAAAAAAGCCGATAAACGCCGGCGCCACCAGCCACATCAGCGCTGTGATCAGGCAGCCATACACTACCGAGATCGTCATGGCATCTTTGAGTACCT
The DNA here is from genome assembly GCA_018382125.1 of Collinsella sp. Classification (GTDB taxonomy): domain Bacteria; phylum Actinomycetota; class Coriobacteriia; order Coriobacteriales; family Coriobacteriaceae; genus Collinsella. The sequence continues at coordinate 102,277 of JAGZQO010000003.1, read as the reverse complement.
GACGTGCACGATCGCCCTTGCCTGCGCCGGCGTTTTGCGCCGTGAGTGCGCTGACGGTGGCGCCCATGGAGCTCGGCACAATGAACAAGAAGCTGATCATCTTCTCGACCAGGCCCACGGCGGCGGCGTCGACGAGTCCTCGGTGGTTGGCGATGACGGTGATAAACATAAACGCCACCTGGATGCAGCCGTCCTGCACGGCCACGGGCACGCCGATCTTAAGAATGCTGCCGAGCACCTCGGGCTGGGGGCGCAGGTCGCTGCGCTTAACGTGGATGTTCGTGCGGCGGCTCTTGAGCCACACGAGCGCGAGGGCAACGCTGGCCGTCTGGGCGGTCACCGTGCCGAGCGCCGCGCCCACGGGGCCGAGCCCCATGTGGCCGATAAACAGAAAATCGAGCGCGATATTAATGATGCATGCCACGCCAATCACGTACATGGGCGAGCGCGAATCGCCCAGGCCGCGAAAGATGGCCGAAAGAATGTTGTACGCGGCGATAAAGGGAATGCCGACAAAGCAGATGCGCAGGTAGGCGGCGGTTCCTTCGACTGCCTCGGCCGGCGTGCCAATGAGTGCCACGATCTGCGGGCACAGCGCGAGCAGGACAGCGGCCAGCACCACCGAGACACCCATAAAGAGCGTAATGGTGTTGCCGATGGCGGCCTCGGCGCGGTCGAAGCGGCGCGAGCCCACGGCGTGGCCGACGATCACCGTCGTTCCCATGGCCAGGCCCACGAGCGTCACGGTAATGATATAGAGCGTCTGCGCGCCATTGCCCACGGCGGTGATGCCGGCGGCGCCGCTAAACTGCCCCATCATGTACAGGTCGGCCATGCCGTAGAGCATCTGCAAAAAGTACGAGAGCATATAGGGCAGGGCAAAGACCGCGATGGTCTTAAGGACATTGCCGCGTGTGAGGTCGTGTTCCATGGGCGGGGCTTTCTGGCTTGGTTCGTTTAGCTACCAGTGTAGTGAAAACCCTACAACGATTGTAGAGTCAAGCTTTGTGTTGACGCCGGAGCGAAAAAAGTCTCGCGCACCATTATTCCGAGTGAATATGGACACACATCACGAGAACTCGCCGCCGGCGCTAACCTTGCAGAAAACGATTTCGGAATACTTGACACCATTATTCGGCGCGCAATAATACGTGCGTTTGCGAACAACGTTTGATGGGGGTTGAACCTGCGTGCGCAATCTCAAAATACTGTTTTCCTATCTAGGGGCATACCGTCGCGACGCCATCCTCGGCGTGTTCTTTGTGTCGGTCGAGACGGTGCTCGAGCTGTTTATCCCGGTCATCATGGCCAACATCATCGATGTGGGCGTGCCTGCGGGTGATATCAACTACATGCTGCTGCAGGGCGCGTACATGTTGGTGTGCGCCGCGCTTTCGCTGGTACTGGGCTTGGGTTATGCCCGCACGTCCGCCCGCGTTGCCTCGGGCCTAGGCGCTAACCTGCGCGAGGCCGAGTACAAAAAGATTCAGACGCTCGCTTTTGGTAACCTGGACAACTACGACGCCAGCTCACTCGTCACCCGCATGACCACGGACATCACCGTTATCCAAAATGCTGTGGGCAACGGCTTTCGCCCTATGGTGCGCGGCCCGGTGACGCTTATCGTCGGCCTTATCTACGCGCTGATGCTGTCGCGCCCGCTCGCCACCGTCTTTGCGATCATCTTGCCCGTGCTGGCAATCGTACTGGGCGCCATCACCTATCGCGTCAGTCCGCTCTACCGCCAACTCCAGACCTCGATGGACCACCTCAACGGCGTGGTACAGGAAGACCTCACCGCCGTGCGTGCCGTCAAGGCCTACGTTCGTACCGAGCACGAGGAGGCCAAGTTCGACACCGTCAATACCGAGCTCGCCGGCACTGCGACGAAGACCTTTGGCAACGCGGTGCTCAACCTGCCGGTGTTTCAGCTGTCGATGTACGTGGCTGCGCTCTCCATCCTGTGGATTGGCGGCCACATGATTCTCGCCGGCAAGCTGGGCGTGGGCTCGCTCACGGGCTTTATGAGCTACGTGCTGCTGATCATGAATTCGCTCATGATGATTTCCAACGTGTTTTTGCTGCTCACGCGCGCTCTTACGAGTGTGGGCCGTATCGCCGAGGTGCTCGATGAGGAGCCCTTTATCGCCAACCCCGCGGGAGACCTCGCGATTGCGGCGCCAGCGGACGGCAGTATCGAGTTTCGCGACGTTTCCTTTAAATACCGCGCGGATGCAGCCGAGGATGTGCTCGAGCATATCGACCTTCGCATCGAGAGCGGCTCGACGGTGGGCATCCTCGGCGGCACGGGCTCGGGCAAGAGCTCGCTTGTGCAGCTGATTGCGCGCCTGTACGACGCCACCGAAGGCGCCGTGCTTGTGGGCGGACGCGACGTGCGCGACTACGACCTCGCGACTCTACGCGACGCTGTGGGCATTGTGCTGCAAAAGAATGTGCTGTTTACGGGTACCGTGCGCGAGAACCTGCAGTGGGGCAATCCGCAGGCGTCGGACGATGAACTCCTCGCGGCTTGCCGCGCGGCGTGCGTGGACGAGTTCCTTGATCGCATCGGCGGGCTGGACGGCGAGTTGGGCCAAGGCGGCGCCGGTGTCTCGGGTGGCCAGAAGCAACGCCTGTGCATCGCGCGCACGCTGCTCAAGCATCCGCGCGTGCTCATTTTTGATGACTCCACCAGCGCGGTCGATATGGCGACCGACGCTAAGATTCGCGAGCACATCGCCCGGATTTCCGATACGACCGTGCTCATCATCGCCCAGCGCATCGCGAGTGTCATGGATGCCGATCGCATTGTGGTGTTGGACGACGGTCGTGTCCACGGCGTGGGCACGCACGAGGAGCTGCTGGCGGGCGACAACATCTACCAGGAGATTTACGCCTCGCAGATGGAGTTTGCGAGGAACGCGGAAGCCGGCGACGGCAGTGACGATGGTTGCGCGAATGATCCGTTTTCCTCCGTCGCATGCGGATCGCCCTTGGAAGGGGGTGAGCGTCATGCCTAAGACCGCAGCCCAAGCACGCCCGGCCGACCTCAAGCGCACTGTGCGCCGCTTGCTCTCCTACATGGGGCATGCCAAGTTCTCGTTGCTCGCGGTGGGCGTGCTCGCCTCCGTCGCCGCCATCGCGAGCCTCGCCGGCACCTACATGGTGCGCCCCATCGTTAACGGTTTGGCCACGGGCGGGGAGGAACTGCTTGCCAAGCAGGTCATCCTGACGGCGATCATCTACGCCGCGGGCGTGCTTTCGGCCCTGGGCTACTCGCAGATCATGGTGCGCGCGGCCCAACGCGTGGTGTCCGATATTCGCCGCGACCTGTTTGCGCACATCCAGACGCTGCCGCTCAGCTATTTTGACAGCACGCGCTCGGGCGACATCATGAGCTTTTTCACCAACGACGTCGACACCGTCTCCGAGGCGCTTAACAACAGCTTTGCCAACGTGATTCAGGCCGCCATTCAGGTTGTGGGCACCACGGCTATGCTCATCATCCTTAACTGGCAGCTCACGATTATCACACTCGTGTGCGATGCGGCCATTGTGCTGTATGCGCGCTACTCGGGCGCGCGCTCTAAGCGTTTCTTTGCTGCCCAGCAGGCATCGCTTGGCGACCTGGACGGATATATCGAAGAGATGGTCTCGGGCCAAAAGGTCATCAAGGTCTTTAACCGTGAGGCAGCGAATGTCGCCGGCTTCACCTGCCGCAACGACGAGCTTCGCCGCACCGGTACCGCCGCCGTGAGCTATGCCAACTCCATGGTGCCCATGACCGTCGTGATTGGCTACGTCAACTATGCCATCGTCGCCGTGGCGGGCGGCATGCTCTGCATCAAGGGGCTCGCCGATGTGGGCGCACTTGCAAGCTACCTGGTCTTTGTGCGCCAGGCCGCCATGCCCATCAACCAGTTTACGCAGCTCGGCAACTTCTTGCTCAACGCGTTGGCCGGTGCCGAGCGCCTGTTTGCGGCTATGGACCTTGAGCCCGAGGTGGACGAGGGCTGCGTGGAGCTGGTGCAGACGGGCGACGCCGCGTGGGCGTGGAAGATTCCCGAGGGCCAGGGCGTGGGCGCGTACGGGCACTTGCATGACGTGGCAGCCGTTGATGAGTCGGGCCGCGCGGTGGCCGCCGACGGCATCGAGCTCACGTGCGGCTTGGTCCCGCTCGCCGGCGACGTGCGCTTCCATACCGTGGACTTTTCCTACGTGCCGGGCACGCGTGTGCTCACGGACCTCAATCTGTTTGCCAAGCCGGGGCAAAAGATCGCCTTTGTGGGCTCGACGGGCGCCGGAAAGACGACCATCACCAACCTCATCAACCGCTTCTACGAGGTCGATGACGGCGAGATCACGTACGACGGCATCGACGTCAAGCACATCGCCAAGGCTAGCCTGCGCGGGTCGCTCGGCATTGTGCTGCAGGATACGCACCTGTTTAGCGGCACCATTGCGCAGAACATTCGCTTTGGTAAGCTCGACGCGACCGACGAGGAAGTGCGCGCCGCCGCCGAGGCCGCCTGCGCCGACTCGTTTATCCGCCGCTTGCCGCAAGGCTACGACACACCGGTCACAGCCGATGGCGCCAATCTGTCACAGGGCCAGCGGCAGCTGCTCGCCATCGCGCGCGTGGCCGTGGCCGATCCGCCGGTACTCATTCTGGACGAGGCCACAAGCTCCATCGACACGCGCACCGAAAAGCTCATCGAGCGTGGCATGGACCGCATCATGCGCGGCCGCACCACGTTTATGATCGCGCACCGCCTGTCCACCGTTCGCGACGCCGACGCCATCATGGTCCTCGAACACGGCCGCATCATCGAGCGCGGCACGCACGAAGAGCTGCTCACCCAGCACGGCGAGTACTGGCAGCTGGCGCATGGCTTAAAAGAGTTGGATTAACCCGTTCGAGCACGGTGCTTTGGCTCTCCATGCTCCTCACCCCGATTCAAACCGTCCCAACATTCGACGTTTTTTGCCAATATCGGGAAAAGCATCGAATGTTGCGATGGTTTTTCTACCACTCGATCGGGCGGAATCGCTTTCTTGCGCACGAAGGTGTGCGGACCCGTGGGCAGGGGAATAAGGTTGGTTATCCGACTCCATTGGAGGGCTCATGGACCTGCCGATCGTCCTGTCCCATAAGACTGCCTGGCTGTACCACAACGTGGCGCGCCCGTCCGAGCCGCTCTCGCGAGCAAGCAGCCTATACGATGAGGACTCGCTTGCTAACGAGGCGGAGCCGACTGCGGACCTGCCCAAATTGGGGCTCGATGCCAAGGGGCTGAGGGCTTCGACGGCAGTTGGGATCGTTACCGACTATCTGGTTTCGCTCGGTATTCCACGAGAAGAGCTCGATCATATCGACACGCTCGTCAACTTCGATTTTGAGCGCTCGACGCCGGCTGGATTTAGGTGCCACGTGTTTGGGGCGCCGGTACCTCCAAGCCATCTTATCGAGGTGGCAGAGGGCCTTCTGGTGGTTGATGAGGTCATGTGTTTTGTCCAAGCGGGTTCGTGGATGAGCGAACCCGAGCAGCTGGAATATGGCTACGAAATCTGTGCCCGATACCATTTGAATCATCTGTCGACAGGCGAATATATCGAGATGGGGCAGAGGTATACCGTTGCCGACTTGATTGCCTATTGCAATGAGAACCGATCTCGTCAGGGGGCTATACGCGCGGCCGCCGTGCTCAAGCGCGTGCACGATGGCGCGCGGTCGCCCATGGAGACGGCCACCGCAATCATGGTCGTAGCAAAACGTTCCCAGGGCGGGCTGGGATACGCCAAGATCGAGCTCAACCGTCGGGTCGATGTTCCCAGCGAGTTCAAGTATCTCGCTAAGGCTGGGTATTTCGAGATCGACGTATATGCGCCTGCGAGCGGTACGGGGATTGAATACAACGGCTCGGACCATCTTGATAAACAGCGCAGCGCGTCGGATGCGGAGCGTATGACCGTGCTGAGCGCGCTGGGCTTTAAGATGATCGTCCTCACCGGGACCCAGTTTGCCCATCAGCTGCAATTGCATCGGGCGATGAACGCCATCGCGCTCGCTATGGGGCTTAAGTGCGACCGAAGCGAAGCGTTCCAGAAACGTCAAAACGACCTGCGAGAATTCGTGATTCGTCACTGGGACGGCGGCCTTTAGGGGCGTTCTGGCCCTTCTACGGGGTGCCGTGGGCAGGCAAACCATCACAACATTCGACGTTTTTCGCCAAAAACGGGAAAAGCATCGAATGTTGTGATGGTTTGTATGCTGAGGATGGGCTTGGGAAGTCCGTCTTGCTCGAAGCGACCTGCCCTGTCGTACGGGTGTCGGCATGATTCTCCCGTGGGGTATTATGTTTTCCGAAGAATAAAACGCCGCGTGAGGGGAGGGCTGCGTGGACGGGCACGTGCAACATGACGGCTTTGGCCGCGATATCAACTACCTGCGCATTGCCGTTACCGACAAGTGCAATTTCCGCTGCATTTACTGCATGCCGGCCGATGGCGTGGCGCCCCGCGCGCACGACGAGCTGCTCAGCGCCGAGGAAATCGCCCGCTTTGTGCGCCTGGTGGCGGGGGAGGGCATTCGCCGCGTACGCCTGACGGGTGGCGAGCCGCTGGTCAGCCGCCGTATCATTCCGCTCATTCGCGACATCCGCGCGATTCCGCAGATCGAGGACATCTCGCTTACCACCAACGGCGCCCTGCTGCCCAAGCTGGCGCCGCAGCTCAAAGATGCCGGGCTTAACCGCGTCAACATTTCGCTCGACACACTCGACCCTACGCTGTTTGGAAAGATCACGCGCCTGGGCCGGCTCGAGCAGACCATGGCCGGCATCGACGCGGCACTGGCTTGGGGCTTTGAGCCCGTTAAGGTCAACTGCGTTGTGGTGCGTCGGCTCAACCAGGATGTGGCGGCCCTCGCGCGGCTCACGCTCGACCGCCCCATCCACCTGCGCTTTATCGAATACATGCCCATCGGCGACGAGCGCACGAGCTCGCATTGCGCTGTGGACCCGCATGCGCCCGCGCTCAACCCCGAGCTGTGGGACGCGAGCGATACCGTGCCGAGCGATGAGCTGCGGGCGCGCATCAACGCCGGGGCCGCCGCAGTGGGTCTGGGCGAGCTCGAGCCGCTCGACATCAACGACGCTCCTGCCGGCGCGGGCCCTGCGCGCTATTGGCACTTTCCGGGCGCGGCGGGAACGGTCGGCTTCATCAGCGCCATGTCCAACCATTTTTGCGCGAATTGCAACCGTCTGCGCCTGACGGCCGACGGTAACGTGCGTCCGTGCCTGTTCAGTGATGCCGAGTATTCGGTGCGCGATGCCCTGCGCCGTGGTGATGATATGCAGGTAGTTTCGATTTGGCGCGATGCCGTGGCCCACAAACCGCAGGAACACGCGATAATTGAGGGCACGCAACGATTTATGTCCCAAATCGGAGGATGATCATATGGCCAAGAGCAGGTACGCCGATGCCACCAAGGCCGCTCGCAGGGCCGCGATGTCTGCCCACAAAGTCACGGCTGCGGCGAATACAGGCAACGCCGCCGTGCCCGCGCAGCCGTCTGCCAGCGCTGCGGCCGAGCCCACCCGTGACGCCCGTCGCGACGAGCTGACGCACGTGGACGCCAAGGGCGAGGTGCGCATGGTCGACGTGTCCGACAAGGCCGAGACCCATCGCATTGCCATCGCCGAGGGCACCATCCTCATGCACCCCGAGACGCAGGCCATGGTGCTGCAGGACCGCGCCAAAAAGGGCGACGTGCTCGCTTGCGCGCGCGTGGCGGGCATCATGGCCATCAAACGCACGAGCGATATCATCCCCATGTGCCATCCGTTGCTCATTACCAAGAGCAAGTGCGATATTGCGCCCATCGCTCCGGCGGGGACGCCGGCCGAGGATATGCCCGAGGGCTGGGCGCCAGCGCGCGTAGACGGGCAGGTTGGCTTTCACGTGCTGGTCACGGCCGGCGTGACGGGCAAGACGGGTATCGAGATGGAGGCCCTGACCGGCGCGAGCGCCGCGTGCCTGACCATCTATGACATGTGCAAGGCGGTCGATCGCGGCATGGAGATCGTCGACGTGCGCCTGTTGCACAAGGAAGGCGGCCGCTCGGGCGTGTGGGACCGCGCAGAGCGTCAGGCCGCTGCTGTTGAGGCCGTGGGAGCCGCGGGCGACGCACCCGCGAGCGCACCCGTCGCCGTCGCGCCCGCAGCTCCCACTCCGGCCGTCCCCGCGATCGCGTTTATCGGCTACCAAAACTCGGGCAAGACCACACTTGTCGAGAAGGTTATCGCCGAGCTCACCCGTCGCGGCCTGCGCGTGGGCTCGCTCAAGCATCACGGGCACCACGGCTTTGATATCGACGTGCCCGCTAAGGATACGTGGCGCCATCACCAGGCCGGATCCAAGCACGTGGGGCTCATCTGTGCCACGCGCTGGGCGGAGTACGCCGACACGCGCGAGGAGGACGAGATGCCCGCGCGCGAGCTGCTGTCGCGCTACAACGATGTCGACGTGGTGATCATCGAGGGCTACAAGACCGAGGGCTTCGACAACATCGTGGTCGCGCGCTCCGGTGTCGACCGTCTGCGCGGCAAGAGCTCACTCGACCTGGTCGATGGCCACACGCTGGCCCTTGCCTGCAACGAGGCCCTGGCGCGTCAGGCCTTCGACGCCGGCTTCGCGACCCGAGCCATCAACATCAACGACGCTCGAGCCATCTGCGACCTGATCCAAGACCATCTGGCCTAAAACCTGCCAAAAAGGGACAGGTTTATTTTGGCAAGTTTTATCTGGGCAAACGTCACTTCCACCACAAAGGGGCCAGGCACCTTTGTGGTGGTTTTTGCTTTAGTAGATGTGTGGGACATGCCTTACAATCTACCAAGTAGTTCATCCGGGCGAAGACGGAGAGGAGGGGCCCGATGCGTCCTTAACGTTGCATACGGAAAGATTGAGTCGATGGTCGGCGGTCAATGCCCACGGCCGTATTCGTATGCAACAAGGAGCGCCCATGTCCCTATCTCGAATCTCAAAAACCCAACCATCGCTGTCCGCGCAGGCAAAGCGCCTGGTGGCAATGCGTTTTCTCATCTACACCGGCTTTCAGACCAGCTACTTTATCGGCGTTATCGGAACGCTCACCTATGCGGACGGCGCTTCGGTCGTCGCGACATCGCTGGCCGTCCTGTTTATGAATGTATTCGTGATCCTGGGGTCCTTTGCGGGTGGCGCGGCGCTCGACGCCTGGGGCCCGCGCCGCCATTTTATGCTGAGCATCGTCGGCACGCTGGCAACGGGCGCGGCAATCATCGCCTTTGGCAGCGCGACCGGAACGGTCCTTGCCGGCGCGGTACTCTTGGGCTTTGTAATGGGGTTCGCCCAACCCATCGCCACGTCCTATCCGGCCTACCTCACCGACGACCCTGTCGAGCTCAAAGACATCAACTCCGCCATCACCATGTTCTCCAACGTGAGTATTATCGTCGGCCCCACGCTGGGCGGCTTTGCTGCGGCGGCAGCATCGTCGCGCGCGGTGTTCGTGCTCATGATGCTGTTCACCCTGCTTGCGCTCATTGCCGGCTGGGGTTTTAGACCGCAGGCGGGCCACATCGCCGGGCAAGCGAGCAACGATTCGGCGGAGGAAGGGAAGCGCTCGGGCCAAAGCCCCGACCCCAACACGTCCGCCCGCGCCACCTTCGCGACCAGCATCAAGACGGTCTTCACCAACAGCGTTCTCGCCCTGCTCTTCTGCATCATCTTTCTTTCGAACTTTGGCTATGGAGCCTTCGACCCGCTGGAGTCGTTCTTCTATCGTGACGTCCTGCACGTCGGCGTCGAATGGATGGGCTGGCTGTCGTCAGCCTGCGGCGTGGGCGCGGTGCTGGGCGCCGTGGTCGCGCTCCGCATGCCGCCGCGCCTCGTCAGTCTTAAAACGCTGCTCGTGGCGCTTATGTCTGTGGGCCTGGGAAGCCTGCTCTACGTGGGAACGCCGTACGTGGGCGTGGCCCTCATCGGCCAGATCGCCCTTGGCGTTGCCTGGGGCGTCGTCAATCCGCTCCACAACACCATCGTGCAAACGACGGCCCCGCTCGAGCAGCTCGGCCGCGTCAACTCGGTCATGGGCTTTGGCAACATGTTTGCCGGCGTGGCCCCGCTGGCGATCGCCCCCTGGCTGGCGGCAACATTTGGCGTGCAGCAGACGCTCGTTGGTGCGGGCATGGTCGTGACGGCGGTTCCCGCGGCGCTGCTGCTGTTTGGACGCGGGCATCTGGATCGTGCTGCAGAGCGGTAAAACCGTCACAACATTCGATGAAAATCGCGATTTTGCCGAAAAACGTCGAATGTTGTGATGGATTGTGCTGAAACCCGAGCACCACAAGCCACCACAAAGGGGCCGGGCACCTTTGTAGCGGTCGGGCCCCAACGACCCGCGCATTGGTATACCATGTACGCCGCTTGCGAATACATCCCGCACCGCCACGCTACCCGGAAAGGCCCCCCATGGACGCCACATTCAGCCACATCAAAGCCGTGTTCTGCGATATCGACGGCACGCTGCTCACGAGCGAGCACACGGTGTCCCCGCGCACCGTGGCCGCGATCCGCGCCCTGCGCGAGCACGGCGTGCTCTTTGGCCTGTGCACCGGGCGCGACGCCCACGCGACCGAGGCCATGTATGAGCTCTGGGGCATCGACAGCCTGGTAGACGTGATGGTGGGTTGCGGCGGAGCCGAGGTCATCGACCGCGCGCACGGCATCAACGAGCTGAGCTACCCGCTGCCGGGCGAAACCATCGCGCGCATCTGCAGGCACATGGCGGACCTTCCGGCAACGCCCGTTTGCCCCCGAGACGGCGTGTTCTACGTTCCCGAGAGCAATGCGTGCGTGGAGCACTTGTCGCAGGTCGATGGCGTGCCCTATAAGGTGGTCGATTTTGCCGAGTTTTTGCGCGAGCCGCAGCCCAAGGTGATGTTTACCATGGCGCCCGAGGTAATGCCGCGGGTGATCGAGCGGGCGTCGACGTTTGCCGATAACACCGTTAAGGCGGCGGCTCTGCAAACCACGCAGCGACTCTACGAATTCATGGATTCGCGCGTGTCCAAGACGCGCGGCCTTGTGCGCGTGGCGGAGCTCAACGACATGGAGCTCCAGAACATCTGCGTGTTTGGCGATGCGGACAACGACACCTGCATGGTGGCCGACGCCGGCGTGGGCGTGGCCATGGCAAATGGCAGCGACGCCACCCGTGCCGCCGCCGATTTTGTAACCGCGAGCAACGACAAAGACGGCATCGCGATCTTTATCGAGGAGCATCTGCTGTAGCGCTGGGGCAGAACCACCGCAAAGGGGGCAGGCACCTTTGTGGTGGCCTCAGGCGATTTGGGCGAATTGATACCTAAAATCTGCGCGAAAATTCAAATATGGTTGTCTGAACATTACGCTTGTAACTACCGATGGGTTAAAGATATTCCCAGCAATTTAGTAGTCTATTCCTCCCGGTTAATGACCTACCGTTCACGGTCGATTTTCGACCGTTCACAGGATGCTTGCTCTTGAGCAAAATGTTGTGCAAATAAATAAAATGCTATTAAAAAACTGATAACTAACTTAATTACCAGTAGAAACAGATATTTCAGAGCGAATAAACGAAAGCAAATCTGAGTAAATGTCAAGAGAATTGAGAACTGGCTACAAAAATGTCGGTTTTGTTGCTCGAATGTTTAAACAATAGTTACAATAGTATTACTACGCGAGCGCAATTACAGATTGCGCAGATACGTTTGATAGTGAAAGAGCAAGATCGCGGTCTCTTGGGGAGGAGACATCGATGAAAGCAAATTCAGACAAATCTAAACAGAGTAATAAAGCGACGCGCCGTGTACTGGCAGGCGTCTTGTGCGGAGCCTCCGTTTTGAGCCTGGTACTGTCGCTCGTCATGCCTCCAATCTCGCAGGCCATTGCCAACGATGCCCAGACGGTTTCTACCGAAGAAACTGTGATGGGGGGGGGTTCCTCAAGTGAGTCTACTGGTGTAGACAGCACCACTAACGGGGGTGCCGAAAAGCAGATTAGCGATGATGCCGAGAATGGCGCGAGCGAAGACGCCGCTGCCGCGGGACTGCCGTCCGACGACGCGGAGGCCAAGGGCGCCGCGCAGCCTTCCGATACACAGCCTTCTGATGATGAAACTAACGATGAAAACGCTATCGCTCCCGCTACCGTCAGTGCCGATGGCTATAACGAGGTGAAAGGTAATATTGCTGAGACGTTCACCAATGGCGGCAAGTTCCGACTGACGGATTTTGCCTATTCGGATAAGCAGATCACCATCACCAAAGACACTGCTATCGATCTTGCGGGACACATGCTCTACCGTGGTTCCGGCAACAAAGACTCCTTCTTTGTGGTCGAAAATGGAGCCACACTCACTATCGAGGATTTAGGTAAAACAAAAGACGAACAGACCCTGGTCGAAACGACGGCGGGTCATCTTGCGTCTATGGAATGGGAAACAGGAAACGGCTCAAATAGTGGCACTCCTAAGAGTCTTACTTACTTTGAGACCAAGAGCACGCCCAATCAAGATGGACTCGGCACAACCGAGACTACGATCAGGCATGTCGTTACGGGCTTTGGCGCTATTGATGCGGCATCGGACAGCGGTTCCGTAAAGCATGTGGTCACCGTTAAAGAGGGCGGCACGCTCGATCTCAAGGGCGGCATGATTACCACGGCCGCCAATCTGAGCGATGACGGCCATGTGATTTTTTCTGAGGGTAAAGTCAAAATCGAAGGCGGTTACGTCACCAATGGCAACGGCGGTGGCTGGGGCGGTGGCCTGTGCATAACGGGCGAGAAGGCGGGCGCGAATGCCAGTCTCGAAATGACAGGCGGCGTGGTCGCGGGAAACAAGTCGGGTTCTGGCGGCGGCATCTATGCTGACAAGGGAGCCACCCTGAAGCTTACGGGCGGAATTATCTCTGGCAACGCTACGTATGAAAACACTTGCAACAGCGGCGGCAGTCCCGAAAATGGTTATGGCGGCGGCGTCTTTACCAAAAATGCTTGCGTTAGTATCAGCGATTCGGCAAGCATTACTAACAATCGTGTCGATTCCAATATCTCTGAATCGTTTAACAATGGCCTGCTCGGTGGCGGTGGCATTGCATGTGTAAATGGTGGCAAGCTCAGTATAACGGGTGGCTCAGTTACTGCTAACTACTCCCATGAGGCTGCCGGCGGCGTTTACGCTGGTTTTTACAACCAGACCATCGAGTTTGAAATGACTGGCGGCACGATTGCCGGCAACGTGGCGGAGAACGCTGAGGGCGGCGGTTTGCGTATCGCTGGCGGTGACAACACTGGTACGATGGCAACAATTAGCGCTGGTGAGAACAGCAAGATTTACATTACGAACAACAAGACTATGACGGGTAAGGATCGCGGCGGCGACTGGGGCGGCGGTGGCGTCTTTATCCAGAAGGGCGGCAAGCTCAATATCGTAAAGACGTTGATTGCCGAAAATGAGGCTGGCGGCTGGGGCGGCGGCGTTGGCGCTTGCCCTACGGGCGAAACAATCGTTTCGCATTCCAACGGTGCCGCTATTTATAACAATAAAGATAATAATGGTGAACACTACTCTGCCGGCGGATATGGGAAGAACGAGGATAGTAACTCCGAGTACATTACCGAGCCCTTCAAAAAATCCGGCCATAAGGATTTCTTCCTGGTGCGTAAAAAAGATGGTGCGAACTCGACAATTGCAGTTGTGCTCGGCAAGATGCTCGGCGGCGACTCGGCTGGTTGGCAGGGCACTTGCGACGGCGAGAAGATCACCATTGAGCCAAATGGCGGCGCCGAGGCCAAGTACATGTTCGGTCTTGAGGCCCATCCGACTGCCGATGCCATGGGAAAGGCGCAGACAGCGGCTACGACCATTATCAGTGGCAACTATTCCTACACCCACGGTGGCGGCATCATGACCAACGGCGATCTTGTCGTTGGCGAGGTCAAGGATCTGAGTGTTTATCCGAGCATGAAGCTCAATGCCACCAAGGTGCTTAAAGATGAAAAGGGAATCTCGCAAGGCCTTAGCACGCACAATTACAGATTTAAGTTGCTGCGCCAGGATGGTGGCATCGAGCCTTCTTGGAAAGATGACGACACATTTGATATGGGCGATTGCAGTGTTGCGGGCGAGGCGCCTGTTGATCAAACAAACGGCAATATCACCTTCGACTCTGGCAAGGACTATTCTTCGGGACAATACGTTTTCTATCTAGTTGAGGAACCCATCAGCGGCGAAAACGAATCGAATACCAAATTCGACGAGACCATTTACAAGATCGTGGTAAAAGTTGAGGACAATCCATCCGACACTAAATATCTCATGTCGATTCCTATTAATTATTACAAGGTAAAAGAAATAACCGTTTCTAAAAAGACAGAGAAGGATCCCGACTTCAAACCACTTGGTTCCGGAAGCTATTCCGTTGACATCCCACAAGATAGCTCACAAGATAGCACGAAGACTACGGTTACTATCGGTAACAGTAAGAAACCGACCTTTACCAACAAAATCGTGTCTCCCGTCTCCTGGACTCCTAAGGCGACTAAGGTCGTTGAGGGTGGCGAGATGAAGGCGTTTACGCTTCAACTTGCGAAAGACAGCGAATTTAAAAACATCATCGGTACTGCCGTGACCTCTGGTCCTGAGAAGACGCAGACGCTTTCGTTCAAGGACAAAAGCAATGAAACGATTGAGCTCAAGTACTCGCTCTCTGATATCAGGAATAATCCCGACGACCAGGGCGGCTCCACGGGTGGCCCTTTCAAGACCTTTACGTACTATGTGCGCGAGAAAACCGACGGTTCGCAGTTCTCGCACTACACGTACGACCATTCGGTCTACAAGATTGCGGCCAAGGCAACTGTTCAGCCTGATAAGACGATTAAATGTGAAGTGACCTACAGGAAGGGAACCGTTAACTCCAAAGGTGAGTGGGAAAACGCCGATACCGATGACCACGACCTCACCGACACTTCCACCCCCACATTCACCAACACCTACTCCACTTCTTTGCCCCTTTCTGGTATGTCGGGCGTCACTCTGACGTACCTTGCCGGCGCGGCGGTGCTTTGCGCTGCTGCGGCCTGGATGCACATTCG
Source organism: Collinsella sp. (assembly GCA_018382125.1). Taxonomy (GTDB): domain Bacteria; phylum Actinomycetota; class Coriobacteriia; order Coriobacteriales; family Coriobacteriaceae; genus Collinsella. The sequence continues at coordinate 87,094 of JAGZQO010000003.1, read as the reverse complement.
TCGCAAGGCGAATGCGAAGGGAGGTGAGCGTCGTGAATAAGAAAGTTTGCTCCTTCCCGATCTTGTTTGCGCTGCTTGCCCTCCTGATCGGCACCTGCGCGGTTGTGTTCCCCGCTTCCGCGCAGGCCGTGCCGACCTCGGCCGGTTCCATCACGGTGAGAGGCACCGTGGCGCGCAGCTACGACGCCTACCAGATCTTTAGCGCCAACGTCGTCGACGGCGACAGCGACGCCAAGATCGCCACCGACCTCGCCTGGGCAAGCGACGCCGTGCGCGACGCCGCGCTGCCTGTGCTGCACAGCGCCGGCATGCCCAATTCCCAGGCCACCGCACAGGAAGCTGCCGAGTGGCTCAACACCGATTCCCACCTTACGAGCGCGCTGAGCGCACAGCTCGCTCGTTCCCTCCAGAGCTCTGACGCCGTGCCCGTGGCCCTTAACGCGGGCACGGCGGCCAAGCTGTCCTGTGGCTACTGGCTCATCGTCGCCGACGACGACGCCATTGCTCAGGGCGAGGTCGGCACCGCGCCGATCATGGCCCTGGTCGGCGGCAGCGCCGTCACCGTCAAGTCCAAGGCGGCGACGCCCAAGGTCCAAAAGCACGTGCTGGAGGACAGCACCGCCGCCTGGCAGAAGGCCGCCGACGCCACGGTCGCCGACGACCTGTACTGGCGCCTCTCGGCCACGGTCCCGGCGGGCCTCACGGCCTACGACACCTATACGGTGCAGTTCGTCGACACCATGAGCGCGGGGCTCGACCCCTCCAAGGTCGCCGCGAGCATGCGCGTGTACGTGGCGGCGGGCACGGACGGCGGCTTTGACGCGGTCCAGACCGGCAAGGACGGCCGCGTCGGCACCGAGCCCGCGAAGGGCTGGACCGACATCACGGCCCAGTGCGCCACCAAGGTAGCGGCGGACGGAACCTTCACCGTGCGCACCGGCGACCTGATCGCCGCGCTCGGCGGGGCCGACGCCTTTACCGCTGGCGCCCGCGTGGTCGCCGTGTACAACGCACCGCTCAACAGCGCTTGCAACCACGGCATCGCGAAGGGCAACCCCAACGAGGTCTACCTGCGCTACCCGCGCTCTCCCTTTGCCGACCAGTCCGGCGATGCCGGCTTCACCAGCACGCCGAGTGACGACGCGTGCGCCTACACCTGGGATCTCGCGCTCACCAAGCGCGGCAGCGACGGTGACAAGCCGCTTGCCGGGGCAGTCCTGAGCATCGTCGACGACCGCGGTCGCACACTGGCGGCCGACGGCACGTGGGATGCGGAGGGCAAGGCCACCGTCACCACGGGCGAGGACGGCCGCGTGACCGTCTCGGGCGTGGACTCGGGCAAGCTGGAGGTCCGCGAGCTCAAGGCGCCCAAGGGCTACACCGCCTTTGAGGGCACGCGCTCCGTGACGGTCAAGGCCGAGGGTCTGGACGTCGACCAGGTGGCCGCCGCCAAGCCCAAGCTCACCATCACGGCCGAGTCGCCCCTGCGCGCCGACAGCGCTGACGGGTCGACGGGCAGCCTGGAGGCGTCGCTCATCAACACGCCCACCGGCACACCCCCTAGCATTACCACCGGAGGCTTTATGCCCTCGACTGGCGATATGGCAATGTACGCCGCGGTCGCCGCAGCGGTCGCTGGAGCCGCGCTCATCGTGGTCGCGCTCCTGGTCAAGCGGGGAGGTGGCAGCCATAAAGAGTAGCTGGCAGCCCCACAGAGAGCGGGGCGAGACATAGCGAAGCAGATGCTGAGATACAGACAGATGTTGACCGATCGAATGGGAATCAAACGGAAAACGGAGGAAAAGAAGATGAGCATGAACAAGAACATCGCACGCCTGGCAGTAACCGCCGGCCTCACAGCAGCGCTGAGCTTCGGCGGAGTCATGGCCCCGGTGACCATGGCGTTCGCGGCTGAGGGCGGCAGTGCCACAAGCTATGTGCCGACGGCGACAACGATCGGCAACGTAACCATTACTGAGAGCACCTATGCCGACACCACGTTTAAGGGCATCCAGATTTTCAAGGCCACGGTGACACAGGATAAGGCTGATGCGGATGGCGATGGCACCGCTGAAGGAGATTGGAAAGCGGATGGCGATAAGACGCTGTCTGATATCGACTGGGCATCTGATACCGTGAAGGACGCTGTGACCGGGGAATTTGCCGATGTTCCTGGTGCGCCTGGCGCAGATGCTGGAGCTCAGGCATGGGCCAAGTACATTAACGAAAACAAGGGCAGCAATGTTGGCAAGGACGCTCGGGTTGATGCCGGCAGTACACTCGACAAAATCGCTAAGTCGCTTGAAAAACTGACGTGGAAAGACGCGAAGCAGGGCACCAAAGGGACCTTTGATAGAATTGACGCGGGCTACTGGCTCTTTGAGACAAAGTCGGTTGGTAAGACTACTGGGGAAGATGGTAATGATGATGCTTACACCTCGCCGATCTTTACCATCGTCGGCGGCGCCGATGTAAATGCGGAGCCCAAGAAGGACGTCCCCAATGTCACCAAGGCCGTCAAGGACAACAAGGACGGCAAGTGGGTTACGGACGACAGCAAAACTGTTTTCCAAGCTGCAAACAAGGCGGCTGACTCCGCTGCTGGTCAGCTGGTTGAGTATCAGCTTGCCGGTACTGTCGCGAGCAACATCAACACGTACATTAAGTACAGCTACACCTTCACGGACGAGCTTCCTCTCACGATGGCCCCAGAGCTTGGCAATGACAACAAGCCCGTTGTCGAGGTTAAAATTGGCGAGAGCATCGTTAGTTCCGATTCCTACACCGTGTCTTACAGTACGGATGGCGGCAAGAATACCCTGTCCGTCTCTTTTGATAATCTGAAAGAAGCCAAGGATTCCAACAACAACCCTATTACCGTTAACGGCGATTCGAAGGTCTATGTGAATTACAAGGCCAAGCTTGATCCTGAGAAGATTTCGGCAGACATGCTCGGTAAAGCACAGGAGAACAAGGTCAAACTGACCTACTCCAACAACCCGCACACTACTGACACCGGCACCACGGTCGATCACTCCGCCTACGACTACACCTACGGCATCGACGTTATCAAGGTCGGTAGCGATGCAGAAACTAAGCGTCTTGAGGGGGTCGAGTTCACGCTTCAAGAGAAAAACGGCGATACTGTTGAAGAGAAATATATCGACTCCAAGGGCGTGAAGCACGAGAAGACTGACAAGGCTACGCTCAAGACGGACAAGGACGGCAAGATCAACGTCATCGGTCTTGACGAGGGCACCTATATCCTCAAGGAGACCAAGCCTGCCCCTGGCTACAACAACTCTGCTGCCAACGGTGTTACGTTTACCATTGCGCGTGGCACGCTTAAGCAAGACCGTTCTGATGTAATTCCTGAGGTAAATTCTGCCAATGTCACAGCTGCTGATGGCGTCGTGAAAGACAATAAGGCCACCGCTTCTACCGGTAAGCTCAGCTTCACCATTGTCGACCAGAAGGGCTCCGGCCTCCCGCTCACCGGTCTCAACGGCGTGACCTTCACTTGGATCGCTGGTGGCGCGGTGCTGTGCATCGGCGTGGCACACCTCATCCGCAGCCGTAAGCAGGCTGAGGAGTCCGAGCAGGAGTAACGCTCGCTCACCCATCCCTTTGGCAGGTGGGATGTGATGGCCATGAGACTTGCGGACACTTTTCTCGTCCATCCACGTTCTTGCTTTGCCATTCTCTTTTCGGGGCAGACTCCGCACTGGAGTCTGCCCTGTTTTTTTGGACAACACAGGCAGCCTCCACCGTCCGATGCGGACTCATCCGTCATCGCGTTTCTTGACTCGTATGAGGTTCGGTTTAAGGTCCGTAGGCGCTCGCGCGGTGCGGACGGTAGAAGGCATTTGCGCCGCGCGTGCAAGATTAGAATGCCCGTGGTTCGGAGTCCGGGCATTTAACAACACCGGAAACTGGTCGCCCGCGCTTTCGAACGCTTACGCGGGGCGTCGTTTCCTGAAACGATTGTATCCCGGATCGCCCCGCCAATCCGGGCTGTTTTGAAAACGCAAATATGCCGGACAATGCGGTTGGGCTTCACTGTCCGAAGGATCGAGCGTATGACTATCGAACAAATGTTTGTCAAAATCGCGTATACCAGCTGTAAGTGCGAGTACTCGCGGTAAAATGGCTTTGCGACGCATTCCGTGCGCGGGCGGCCGACGACTCGATCGGAGGTCCCCAAATGCTGAAATTCCTTAACGTGCTCGCCGCCCTTGCGGCGGTGGGCTCGTTCGTCATCGCGTTTTTTGACTCGTATGAGGTTCGGTTTAAGGTCCGTAGGCGCACGCGCGGTGCGGACGGTGGACGGCATTTGCGTCGAAAGCGCAAATAAGAATGCCCGGGGGTCGGATCCCGGGCATTTAACAAAAGCTGAAAACTAGGCCGCCCGCGCTCTCGTACACTTACGCGGGGTGCGTCGTTTTCTATTGACATTGTATCCCGAATCGCTCCGCCGATCCGGGATATTCTGAAAACGCAAATATGGACTTAGGCACGAAAGGAATCTCGTCAATTCCGAGAATTATGTATAATTCCAATATAAACTGAAATCAAACGAAAAAGATGGAAATGAACGAAGCGCTAATCTACTTACAAGAAGCACTAGGTCTCTCCGCCAAGACCAAAACTTGGCCTGGATTCGCACGCTTGCCGCTGCATCTGCGGGCGATTGAGGTCCGCGCTGTTGACGCAAACGGTTTTTCGTTTTTGCTTGCAAGTTTGCCTACTGGCGTCGGGCTTCCCGAGGCTAAGAGAGTCTATAGTCAGCTAGCCTTGCGCGCGGAGACTCCTGTTGTCGTTTCGTTTCCTGATGCCGATGCACGTCAGCGCAAAGCATTGGTCGCACAAGGGATTCCCTTTGTCTGTCCAGGTAGACAGGCTTTTCTTCCATTTATGGGCGCAGCTTGCACGGAGAGGGGCGGTGCTTGGTTTCACAATCACGCGATCAAGATGTCACCCAACGCGCAGGCTGCCGCAATCTGGGGAGCAGCCCAGGAGCCATATCGTCCCTATGACCTTTGTCGTGCGCTTGGAATCTCGGCAAGCCGCGCGAGTGAGGCCATAACCGAGCTTGTTGACAGGGGGCTCGCGAGGCGCGAGCGTTGCGAGCGACGTGTCGTCGTGCTCCCTGTTGCCCTTGATCTTCTGCTTAGCGAGCACATGGCAGAGCTCTCCTCGCCTGTCTCGAAGGTCTTTTTTGCAAGGAAGACGCCGCAGATCGACTATCTTGTTGACGCCGGGGAGACGGCGCTCGCTGCGCGTTCGATGCTCGCTGCGCCGGGCATGGAACAAAAGGCCGTCTTAAGAAGTACATGGCGTCAACTGAGCGACCTCGAAGTCGCAGACGGGGAGTTGCCGGATAACGAAACGGCGATGATCCAAGTGTGGCGCTATGCGCCCGTGTTTGCCGACTCCTCCTGCGTCGATGACATTTCGCTTGCGCTATCTTTGGCGGCAATCGACGATGAGCGAATTCAGCTCGAAGTCGATCGCATGTTTGGAAAGGAATATCCATGGCAAGAAGCGCTGTAGAAGGTCTCCAAGAATTCGAACCGTAGGCGGCGTTTCGGTCCTAGCTGCGTTGTCTGGCGCGGAAGCTCGCAATTCGGCTATTATTTGTTTAGACAACCTGAGCTGTAGAGGAGTGACCGGCGATGGTGCAGGGCGCCAAACATATGAAGAGCAATAACGCCGCGGACAACGGCGGCTCAAGCCCTCAGCCCAAACCTCAACCAAAGCCCAAACGCCGCCGCAAGCGACTGCCGCGCTGGGCCGACCGGCTCATCACCATCGTCATCATCCTTATTGGCGTGGGCCTTATGACCTGGCCGTGGATCTTGGACCGGCTCGAGGCCTCGGGCGTGTTCAACCAGATCAGCACCGTGTCCAGCACCGTGGACGCGCTGTCTGCCGAGGAGCGCGAGCGCATCCTGCTCCAGGCGCGCTCCTTTAACGAGCAGCTGGCGGGCGAGGCCACCGAGCTTCCCGCCGATCAGATCGAGCCCTACGCCCAGCAGCTCATCTTTGACCGCGACCCCATGATGAGCTGGGTCGAGATCCCCTCCATCGACGTGAGCATGCCCATCTACCACGGCACGAGCGAAGAAGTCCTTATGGCGGGCGTCGGCCACCTGGAGGGCACGAGCCTGCCGGTGGGCGGCACCTCGACGCATTGCGTGCTCACTGCGCACTCGGGCATGCGCAACCTGAGCATGTTCGACGACATCCACTCGCTGGAGCCCGGCGACCTGGTGCTGCTGCACACCATGAACAAGACGCTCGCCTACAAGATGGTGGATTCCGAGGTGGTGCTGCCCGAGGAGATGGAGTCGCTGACCATCGAGCCCGGTGCCGACAAGGTGACGCTCGTCACCTGCACGCCCTACGGCGTGAACGACCATCGCCTGCTGGTGCATTGCGTGCGTACCAAGTACAACAAGAAGGACGTTGACAAGCAAAAGTCGCTGGCCGGCCGCCACTGGGGCAAGCGCGAGTTTGCCGTGCTTATCGTGGTCGTAGCCATTGTGCTGTTGCTGTTGGACATCGTGATCCACGCGGTTCGCAAGCGTCGCAAGGCTAAGGTCTCGGCATAAGACATTCTCCAGAACCACCGCAATGGGGACGGGCGCCTTTGTGGTGGGCGGGACTTCCAAACCATCACAACATTCGATGAAAATCGCGATTTAGACGAAAAGCGTCGAATGTTGTGATGGTTTTCGTTGTGGACGGCGCGGTTTTCGCTGCGGGCAGTACGGTTTTCGCTATGGACGGTGCGGTTTCGCTGCAGAACCGCCGGCCCGCCGCCTGCCAGCCCGCCGCCCTCGTTACGTTTTCGCTGCATTTGGGTAAAGCGCCTGCTCCAAGCCGGCGTTGCCCTGTATACTAGAGCGGTTTAACTGTTATGCGGAAGGGAGCGCCTATGGCACTCAGCGAGAAAGACGTGCGCGGCATCGCCGAGTACGCAAAGATCGCACTGACCGATGACGAGCTCACCCAGATGACGTCCTACATGAACGACGCCGTCCAGATGCTCGAGCCCGTCTTGCAATATGACTTGCCCGACGTGGAGCCCACGTTCCATCCTATCGGAAGCCTGTCCAACGTGATGGGCGATGACCTGCGCGAGCCCGAGCGCGACCTGCCGCTCGACGTTGCGCTCGAAAACGCCGGCAGCGCGCGCGACCGCTACTTCCGCGTGCCGTCCATTTTGGGAGAGGGGGAGAGCGAGTAATGGCGCTAAGCTTCGATTCCCTTACCGCTGCCCAGATCGCCGCGGGCGTTGCCGCCGGCGACTTTACCGCTACCGAGGTGGCCCAGGCCTCCCTTGCCGCCATCGAGGCGCGCGAGGGAGGGGTCCAGGCATTCCTGCAGGTGGCGCCCGAGCTCGCGCTCGAGGCCGCTGCGCGCGTGGATGCCGACCGTGCCGCAGGCAAGCCGCTGCCCCCGCTCGCGGGCGTGCCGCTGGCCATTAAGGACAACATGAACCTCGTGGGCACGCGCACCACCTGTGCTTCCCGCATGCTCGAGGACTACCAGAGCGTCTACACCGCCACCTGCGTTCAGCGCATGCTCGATGCCGGCTGCCTGCCTATGGGCAAGGCCAACATGGACGAGTTTGCCTTTGGCAGCTCCACCGAGAGTTCGGCGTTCCACCGCACCAACAACCCCTGGGATACCGAGCGCGTGCCCGGCGGCTCCTCGGGCGGCTCCGCTGCCGCCGTCGCCGCGGGCGAGGTCGCGCTCTCGCTGGGCTCGGACACCGGCGGCTCCATCCGCCAGCCGGCGTCGCTGTGCGGCGTGGTGGGCTTTAAGCCCACGTATGGCGCCGTGAGCCGTTACGGCGTGGTTGCCTTTGGCTCGTCGCTCGACCAGGTGGGCCCCTTTGGCCGCACGGTCGAGGATGTCGCGCTGGCCATGAACGCGCTTACCGGCGCGGGCCACGATCCGTACGACTGCACCAGCCAGGATTGCGCCGTCGACTTTACCGAGCATCTCAACGACAGCATCGAGGGCAAGCGCGTGGGCATTATTCCCGCGTTTATGGAGGCCGAGGGCCTGACGCCCGAGGTCAAGACCGCTGTTCAGCGCGCCGCCCAGGAGCTGCGGAACCAGGGCGCCGAGCTGGTCGAGGTCGACCTGCCGCACCTGGACGCCGCCATCGCCGCCTACTACGTCATCGGCCCGGCCGAGGCGTTCTCCAACTTGGCCCGCTTCGACGGCATTCGCTACGGCTATCAGGAGGAGGGCTGCGCCAACCTGTCCGACCAGAGCTCGCTTTCGCGCGCCCATGGCTTTGGCGCCGAGGCCAAGCGCCGTCAGATGCTCGGCGCCTACCTGCTGAGCTCGGGCGTGTACGACAAGTACTACTACGCTGCGCAAAAGGCTCGCACGCTCATCACGCAGGACTACGACGCCGCGTATGCCAAGGTGGACACCATCCTCATGCCCGCCTCGCCGCGTACGGCCTTTAAGTTTGGCGAGATCAGCGACCCCACGCAGATGTACCTCTCCGACCTGTACACCATCTCGCTCAACATTTGCGGCAACGGTGGCATCTCGGTGCCGCTGGGCCTGGGCGAGGACAGCAAGCTGCCCGTTTCTGCCCAGCTGGTGGGTCCGGCGTTTAAGGACCGTCAGCTGCTCACGTTTGCCCGCGCCCTGGAGCGCGGCTTTGCCGATGCCGCCACGGGTGCGCCCGCGCTTTCCGTCGCGCCCGATTTTGCCGGGAAGGGAGGCGAGCTGTAATGAAGGAGCTTTCCGAGGTCCTGCAGGATTGGGAGGCCGTGATCGGCCTGGAGATCCATACCGAGCTCACCGCACTCGATACCAAGATGTTCTGCAACTGCAAGCTCAGCCACGATGACGAGCCCAACGCCAACGTGTGCCCGGTGTGCCTGGGCCTGCCCGGCGCCCTGCCGGTGCCCAACAAGCGCGCCATCGAGAGCATCGTCAAGGCCGGCCTCGCCACCAACTGCGAGATCCAGCGCCACTCGATGTTCTACCGCAAGCACTACTTCTATCCCGATATGGCCAAGAACTTCCAGACCACGCAGGGTCCGGTCGCCTTTGCCATGTACGGTCACCTGGACCTGGACGTGACCGGTCGCGGTGCCGCCGAGCGCCCCGACTGCGCGTTTGGCGAGGCCGAGGCTCAGAGCCTGGCGAGCGCCTCGGCCAACGCCGAGGGCCTGTCCACGTCCATGACGTCGACCATGCGCGAGGGCAATCAGCGTGCCGGTCATCTGGCCAGCTATGACGCGTCCAACCTGCAGATGCCCGAGCGCCGCGAGGACGGTTCCTACACGGTGCCCATTCGCATCCTACGCATCCACATGGAGGAGGACGCCGCCAAGATGGTTCATGTGGGCGGCGCCGAGGGCCGCATTACCGCCGCGGCCGAGTCGCTCGTCGACTACAACCGCTGCGGCACGCCTTTGATTGAGCTCGTGACTGAGCCCGACTTGCGTACGCCCGAGGAGGCTCGCCTGTTTATGGAGAAGCTCCGTCGCATCTTTGTGACGCTGGGCATTTCGGACTGCTCCATGGAGAAGGGCTCCATGCGCTGCGACGGCAACGTGTCTCTGCGCCGCCGCGGCGAGACCAAGCTGGGCACCAAGACCGAGCTCAAGAACCTCAACTCGTTTAAGAGCCTGCACGATGGCCTTGCCTACGAGATTTGCCGCCAGGCCGAGGTGCTCGAGGAGGGCGGCATCATCTATCAGGAGACCCGTCACTGGGAGCCCAGCCGCAAGCGCACCGTGGTCATGCGTGTGAAGGAGACGGCCGACGACTATCGCCTGTTCCCCGATCCCGACCTGGCGCCGTTCGATCTGGATGACGAGTTCATCGACCGCTGCCGAGGCGAGATCCCCGAGCTGCCCGATGCCAAGCGTGCCCGATTTGAGGCCGACTTTGGAATTAAGGCGGCGGACGCCGAGCAGATCGCCGGCGACCCCGAGTTTGCCGAGTTCTTTGAGGCCGCCGCTGCCGGCATGGCTGGCAAGGAGGCTCAGACGGTCGCAAACCTGCTGGTGAACGAGATGATCGCTTACCTTAAGGGCGCAGGCGTCTCGCTCGCCGAGTCCGGCATCGCGCCGGCTCAGGTGGCAGCGCTGGCCAAGCTGCTGGCGACCGATGCCATCAGCTCCAACCAGGCGCACGAGGTCTTTGAGGCCATGGCTCAGACCGGCGACGACCCCAACAAGATCGTCGACGAGCGTGGCATGCGCCAGGTGAGCGATGCCGGCGCGCTGCAGCCGATCGTGGACGAGGTGCTGGCTAACTGTGCCGATCAGGCGCAGCAGTATCGTGACGGCAACCAGAAGGTCATCGGCTTTTTGGTGGGCCAGTGCATGAAGGCAAGCCGCGGCAAGGGCAACCCGAAGCTCTTCAACGAGTTGCTGAGAACGTCGCTCTCGTAGCTGCGAGGCCGGGGAAGCCCCGAGTCGCCGGGGTGTTTCCTCCAAATTTCAAACAGTCCTATGCAAGACGAAGGCCACATTTAGTGGCCTTCTTTGCATGCGGAACTCATTTGGAGCAAACACCCCGGCGACTCGGGGCTTCCCCGGCCAGACGACTCGGCCGTTCGGGTCAGGTGGGCTGATAGGAAAGATGGTGACGGGGGCACCACTGGCGCCTCCGTCTTTTGAATGTGATGAAAGCGTGGCGAACCGAGCTTAAAACTTCCGTAAATGTGATAAATGTCACGTTTTACCTAGGATAAAATGTGGGAAATATCACGTTTACGGAAGTTTCTTTGTGGGAGGTTCGGTCATGCAGCGAGATGTCATTGCCAAGCTTAACGCTTGGAAAGCGTCGGAATATCGTAAGCCGCTTATCCTTAAGGGGGCGCGCCAGGTTGGAAAGACGTGGGCGCTTAAGGAGTTCGGTCGAACCTCGTACCGCAATTTTGTGTATCTGACGCTCGAGGAGCCGTCACCTGGGGTACAGAGCGAGTACGCTCAGTTTTTCGAAGGTACGCGCGATCCTCGACGGATCATCTCAAATCTTTCCCTGGCACTTGGACAGCCTATCGATCCCGGCGAAACGCTGCTTATTATTGATGAGATCCAGGATTGTCCTTCTGCAGTCGGCGCCCTTAAATACTTCTGTGACGAGGCCTCCGAGTATCACGTCGCATGCGCAGGGTCTTTGTTGGGCGTTCGCTTGTCCCGTGAGACCAGCGCTTTTCCGGTGGGAAAGGTCGAGTTCATGGAGATGCGCCCCATGAGCTTTTCCGAGTTTCTGAAAGCCGAGGGCGCTGCAAACTACGACGAATACCTTGGCGGCCTGGATCAGATCGAGACAGTGCCCGATTTCTTCCATGTCCGTCTCGTCGAGCATCTTCGTCGTTATTTTGCATGCGGCGGCATGCCAGAGGCTCTTGGCCGGTGGGTGGAGACGGGCGATATCGTTCAGGTCGATAAGGTGTTGTCTGATCTCTTGGATTCCTACGAGCGCGATTTTGCCAAGCATGGTGGCCGTGCGCAGTTCGCCAAGCTTTCGCAAATATGGAACTCGATTCCAGCTCAGTTGGCGCGCGAGAACAAAAAGTTCGTTTGGGGTGCGGTGCGCGAGGGGGCTCGTGCTCGAGAATACGAGGATGCTCTGGAATGGCTTGCCGATGCTGGGCTCATCACGGCGGTTCGCCTTAATGCTGCCGGTGGTGTGCCGCTCTCTGCGTACGATGACCTCAAGGCATTTAAAGTCTACTGTCTTGATGTCGGCTTGCTGCGCCGCATGGCAAGGCTGGATGCGTCCGCTTTTGCCATCTCGGATGCGCTTTTTTCGGAGTTCAAAGGTTCGTTCGCCGAGAACTATGTGCTTCAGGCATTACTTTCACAGTTAGATGCTGCTCCGCGTTATTGGACAAACGAGAAGCCGAAGCACGAAGTCGATTTTTTGATTCAAGTCGGAAACGAAATCGTTCCCGTCGAGGTCAAATCGGGAGAGGTCGTTCATTCCAAGAGCCTTAAGTACTATGCCGACAAGCATGCGGAGACGACTCCATTGAGGGTCCGCTACTCACTTAAGAACCTAAAGCTCGACGACGGGGTGCTCAACATTCCGTTGTATTTGGCTGATCGATCTGTCCCTCTTATCAAAAAGGCGCTTGATTGTGCGCATCTTGACGTTTAGATCTTGGGTGAGCTGACGGGCGGCGGCTAATTAATCGCTCCGTTACGGCCAGGGAGCTTGGGCCTTAGCGATACTTGCTTCGCCAAGCCGTGGGTGTCATGCCGGTGTATTGTTTGAAGGCTTGGGCGAAGGCGGCTTGCTGAGGGTAGCCTAGGCGCTCTGCCACCTGCGCTATTGTGAGCGCGCTATCGGCCAAAAGGTCCTGTGCTCGCTCCATGCGGCGCCTTCGTATGTAGGTGCCCAGGGACTCGCCGGTTTGGGCCTTAAAGGTGGCGCATAGTTTGGAGCGGCTTGTGTAGAGCCTCTCGGCCACCTCGTTGATACCCACACGTCTGCCTTTGTCGAGCGCGCGCTCAATCATTGCCGTTGCTTCTTCGGCAATGGTCATGCTGACGCGTGTGCCTGCCGCCTGCCGCGCCTGCTTTTGGGCCGCGCGCGAACAGGCGAGCTCCGCGACCATGGTCTCCACGATGCCCTGCATATAGACGTGTCCGCCTACGGTGCGGGCGCGGTCCTCGTTAATCCGGCGCAGCGTGTGGCAGATGGCAGACGTCGCCTCCTCGTGCCATGGCTCGGCAAACGCCTCAAAGATTCCCGCGAACTCGGTGGGATAGCGGTGCTCCAGTTCGTCAAAATATCCAGGCAAAAAGAGCACCGAGCGCGAGTGATAGAGCTCCCCCGCAAACAGCGGGCTTAATTCCTCGCCGCAACTATCTTGGATAAAGCTGCAAACGGCATTGTTTGGCCACGGTCCATGCAAGGGTTTAAGGTTCGCAGGCGTTATGCCAGCCTCGGGCATGCACATGAGCGTGGGCGCGCTGACTTCGCTCACGCATGCGTACGGTTCGGGTGTGTATTCGGCCAGGTACATATCGTGCGTCGGGGTAATGAAATGCTCCATGACGATGCAGGTGGGGGAGAGGGGCATGATCCATGCGCGGCCGTGCGCCCGGTCGTTTGCCACCTCGCCGGTAAAGACGGCGCCCTTGCCGGTAAGCTCCAGGCCAAACTGCTCAAACTGCGGTGCGTAGAGTTCGGTTATGTCGGTCGCTGCCCGCCGTATTTGCAAAAGCGTCCCTTTCCTTTGCAGAAACGTCCACGCCTGGCTTGATTGTGAGCCATGGCTAACACATCAATGATAAGTTCATTGCGGTTAACTCTCAAGCCGTTAGAAAGGAATCACATGGCAAAGGAATCAAAAAGGGAAGGTGGAGGCATCGGCGAGTTGCTCGCGTATGCCGGTGACCGCAAATTCCTAACGTATTTGGGCATGGCGCTCTCGGCGCTCTCGCAGCTGCTGAGCTTTGGCCCGTACGTGTGCATTTGGCTTGTCGCGCGCGATCTGATCGCCGTGGCACCTAACTGGAGCGAAGCCACTAACATCGCGATGTATGGCTGGTGGGCCGTGGGTTTTGCGCTGGCGAGCATCGTGGTCTATTTCGTGGGACTCATGTGCACGCACCTGTCCGCGTTTCGCTGCGCGTCCAATATTCGCAAGACTACGAGCGAGCACCTGCTTAAGCTGCCGCTTGGCTACTTTGACACGCATGCCACCGGCGAGCTGCGTCGTGTTGTAGACGGATGCGCCGCCTCCACCGAGACTTTGCTCGCACACATGCTGCCTGATATCGCAGGCGCCACTGCCATGGTCGTGGGCTTGCTCGTGCTGCTTTTCGCTCTCGATTGGCGTTTGGGCGCGGCATGCCTTATCTCGGTCGTCGTTTCGCTTGGCGCCATGGCCACCATGATGGGCGGCAAGGGCGGCGAGTTTATGAAGGCCTACATGGGCGCGCTGGTCAAGATGAACAAGACCGGTACCGAATACGTACGCGGCATTCCCGTGGTCAAGGTGTTTCAGCAGACGGTCTATTCCTTTAAGGCGTTCCACGACGCGATCGCCGAATACGCCGACATGGCGCAAAACTATGCGGGCACGTTCTGCCGAGGTCCGCAGGTGCTCAACCTTACCGCGCTCAATGGCCTTGTGGCATTTCTCTTGCCCGTGGCATTGCTGTTGGCGCCGGGCGAGACGGACTTCGCGCACTTTATGGCCAACTTCACGTTTTACGCGATCTTTTCGGCCGTGGTGCCGACGGCCATGACCAAGCTCATGTTTGTGGGCGAGGCCTCTCAGATGAGTGCCGATTCGCTGGCTCGTATTCGAAGCGTCATGGAATCCAAGCAGCTCTCCGTGCCCGCCCAACCCAAGCACCCTGCCGGCGGCGACGTGCGATTTGAGGACGTGAGCTTTACGTACGAGGGTGCCGAAGCACCTGCCGTTAGCCATGTGAGTTTCAGCGTTCCCGCTGGTAGCACCCTCGCCCTGGTGGGTCCCTCGGGTGGCGGCAAGTCAACCTGCGCAAGCCTGATTCCGCGTTTTTGGGATGTTTCCGCAGGTCGCGTGCTCGTAGGCGGCGTAGACGTTCGCGACATGGACCCGCACGAGCTTATGGACCAGGTTGCCTTCGTGTTCCAGACCAACCAGCTGTTCCGGCAAACACTTGCCGATAACGTGCGTGCCTCCAAGCCTACGGCCACTGACGACGAAGTGCGTGCGGTCCTCTCCGCAGCTCAGTGCGACGACATTGTGGCCAAGCTCCCACAGGGCATCAATACCATGCTCGGTGCCGGCGGAGCATATCTTTCGGGCGGCGAGGTCCAGCGCGTGGCACTCGCCCGCGCGATCCTTAAGGACGCACCTATCGTGGTGCTCGATGAGGCCACGGCGTTTGCCGATCCCGAGAACGAGGCACTCATCCAGCGCGCCTTTAGCAAGCTGGCGGCGGGTCGCACGGTCATTATGATTGCGCACCGACTCTCGACTGTAGTGGGCGCAGACCAAATCGTGGTGCTCAACCAGGGCAGCGTGCAGGAGTCGGGTACTCATGCCGAGTTGCTGTCCCAAGAGGGTCTGTATGCCAAGATGTGGGCCGAATACGAACAGGCCGCGAGCTGGAAAATCACTGCAGCGACCGCGGATACCGCCGTCACGAAGGGAGGCGAGGCCTAAATGTTCGCCTCATTCCAAAAGAAGTATTTCCTATCCGATAAAGGCGTCGCCGGCGTAAAGCGCGGCATTTTCTGGACCACGCTCACCAATCTTATTACCATGGCCGGCATGGGCTTTTTATTCCTGGTCATGGCCGGTTTTGTCGAACATCTCGCCACTGGCGCCGACCTGCCGGATGCCCTGCCGATCGTGGGCGGCCTCGTGGTCTTTTTTGTGTTGCTCTTTGCCTCTAACTGGCAGCAGTATTACTACACCTACTGCATCTTTTACGAGGAGTGCGGCAAGCAGCGTATGGAGATTGCCGAGCGCTTGCGCAAACTGCCGTTGTCGTTTTTCGGCCGTCGTGATCTGGCCGATTTAACCGAGACCATCATGGGCGACGTCCAGGCCATGGAGCACGCCTACAGCCACGTGCTGGGAGAGCTTTGGGGTGCCATCATCGCAAGCGCCATTGTGTTCGTGGCGTCGCTGTTCTTTTGCTGGCAGCTGGCGATCGCGGCGTTTTGGAGCGTTCCCGTGGCCTTTGCCGTGCTGTATCTAACACGCGGCCCCATGACTCCGGTGTTCGACCGCGTGCGTGCCGAGAAGGTCAAGGTTACCGAGGCAATTCAAGAGACGCTCGACTGCGTTCGCGAGATCCGCGCCACCAACCAGGAGGCCCATTATCTTGAGGGACTCAACGCCGTGATCGATGCCGAGGAGCGCGAGACCACCAAGGGCGAGCTCGCTAACGGGCTTTTGGTCAACTCCGCCTTTGCCATCCTGCGTCTGGGCATTGCCACCACGCTGGTCACGGGTGCCGCGATGGTCGCCTCCGGGCAGGTCGACTTTTTGGTGATGTTTGCCTTCCTGCTTATGGTGAGCCGTATCTATGCGCCGTTTGATCAGGCCCTTATGCTCGTGTCGGAGCTGTTTGCCGCAGAGTCATCGGCCAGGCGCATGCGTTCCATCATGGAAGAGCCTGCGGCGCGGGGCAGCGAGAAATTTGAGCCCGCGGGCCACGATGTGGTGTTCGATCACGTGGCATTTGGCTATGGTGCGGGCGAGGACGGCCGCGCCGGCGAGAAAGTTCTTACCGATGTGAGCTTTACCGCCAAGGAAGGCGAAGTTACGGCACTGGTCGGTCCTTCGGGTTCCGGTAAGTCTACGGTGAGCCGCCTGGCCGCGCGCTTTTGGGATGCCACCGAAGGCACGGTCACCGTGGGTGGCGTGGATGTTGCGAACGTGGATCCCGAGGTGCTGCTGCGCGACTACGCCATTGTCTTTCAGGACGTGTTGCTCTTCGATGATACGGTGATGGGCAACATCCGTCTGGGCCGTCGCGATGCAACCGACGAAGAAGTCTTGGCAGCGGCACATGCCGCCAACTGCGACGAATTCGTGCATCGCATGCCTCAAGGGTATGACACCATGATCGGCGAGAATGGTTCCAAGCTTTCTGGCGGCGAGCGCCAGCGCATCTCTATAGCCCGTGCGTTGCTCAAAGACGCGCCGATCGTGTTGCTGGACGAGGCGACGGCGAGCCTGGATGTCGAGAACGAGACCGTGGTTCAGCAGGCGCTCTCCCGTCTGCTTGCAGGTAAGACGGTTATCGTGATCGCCCACCGTATGCGTACGGTGGAGAATGCCGACAAAATCGTTGTACTCAAGGATGGTGTGGTTGCCGAGCAGGGCACTCCGGCGAAGCTCAAGGCGGCAGGTGGAGAATTCGCTCGCATGGTGGCGCTGCAAAAGGAAGCAGCTACCTGGCAGTTGTAGGAAAGGGGACCAAGATTTCCAAAGGTTAACTTTGGTTGACCATAATAGTTCGACTAAACTAGTCTCAAAGCGTGCTCGAGCAAACTAATGAACTCGGGTGCTAAGGCACCATGCCGCGCTTGTGCGGCAAAAGGGAGAAGCAACATGAAGAAGTCGACGTTTAACACCCTGCTTGTCGGTGGCGGTTTTCTGCTTGGCACGGCCGGCATCAAGCTGCTTACCAGCGCTCCGGTAAAGAATGCCTGCGTGCAGGGTATCGCGTGCGGCATGCGCATCAAGAACGGCTACCAGGACATGGTCGAGCAGGCCAAGGCTAATGTCGACGACATGGTTGCCGAGGCTGCTTACATCACCCAGAGCGAGGCCGCTGCTGACGAGGCAGCCGAGTAGCGCTCCCAGGCACAAACTATGAGATTCTCGATTATCAGCGAGATCCCTGGCAGGACCCGCCTTCAGTTGGCGGGTCCTGTGCCAGAGAGCGATCTCGATGCGCTTCTAAAGCTTGGCGGCGACATCGATGGCGTGCGCAAGGTGCGCGTGTATGGCCGCATTGGCCAGATGGCGCTGGAGTACGACGAGCCGCGCCGCGCGAGCGTGCTCGATGCCTTGGGCGCGCTCGATGCTCAAGCTATCGCCGATGCCAAGTCGGGCTACGTGATGCAACTCGAGCCGCGCAAGCACAAGCTCGTCATGGATCTTGCCACACTTATCGGCGCCCACTACGCGCGCCGTTGGTTCTTGCCGACGCCTCTGCGTGCGGTGTTTGTCGTGGCCGGTTACATGGCATTTTTGCGCGCTGCCCTTCATGAGCTGGCACAGCCGCGCCTGACCGTTCCTGTGCTCGACGCTTCGGCCATCGGCATTTCGTTCGTCAAGCGTGATGTCGACACCGCGGGCCAGACAATGTTCTTGCTCAACGTGGGCGAGCTGCTCGAGGACTACACTCGCGCCATGAGCGAAAACGAGCTCATCAACTCGCTGCTCGATGTGCCCGACAAGGCGCAAAAGGTTGTCGGCGACACCGAGGTAAGCGTTGCCGCGACCGAGCTCGAGCCCGGCGATTTGGTCGCCGTGCGCACTGGCATGTCCATTTGCATCGACGGTGTTGTCGAGCAGGGGAGCGCTATGGTCAACCAGGCGACCCTGACCGGCGAGCCGCTGGCCGTCGAGCGCAGCGTGGGCGACGACGTGTTCGCCGGCACCGTCGTGGAAGACGGCAGCATCTTGGTGCGCGTGCGCGCCAACACGGCTCAGACCAAGCTCCGTTCGATCGTCTCGCTCGTGCAGACGGCCGACTCGCTCAAGTCCGAGGGCCAGTCGCACATGGAGGACCTCGCCAACAAGATCGTCCCGTGGAACTTCCTGCTCGCGGGCCTTGTCGCTCTCACCACGCGTAGCCTCATCAAGACCTCGGCGGCACTGATGGTCGACTACTCGTGCGCACTCAAGCTCACGGGCTCCGTCGCCGTCATGACCGCCATGAGCGATGCTGCCAAGATGGGTGTTATGGTCAAGGGCGCGAAGTACTTTGAGTCGTTTGCCAAGGCCGATACCATTGTGTTTGATAAGACCGGCACGCTGACCGAGGCGCAGCCACGTCTTGCCTGCGTGCTCACCACCGATGGCTGGAGCGAGGACGAGGTCCTGCGCCTTTCCGCTTGCTTGGAGGAGCATTTCCCGCATCCGGTGGCGCGTGCCGTGGTCAACGCTGCTCACGAGCGTGGGCTCGAGCACCGCGAGCGTCACGCTGCTGTCGAGTATATTGTGGCGCACGGCATCGCTTCGTCCATCGAGGGACGTCGCGCCATCATCGGCTCGGCACACTTTGTGTTTGAGGACGAGAGCGCGCAGCTCGAGTCCGACATTAAGGAGCAAATCGAGTCCCAGATGCAGGGCCTGTCGCCGCTGTACCTGGCGGTCGACGGCACGGTCGTCGGTGTGCTCGGTATCGAGGACCCGCTTAAGCCCGGGGTCCGCGAGGCCATCGCCGACTTGCACGCGTTGGGCGTTAAGCACGTGGTCATGCTCACGGGCGACTCGGAGCGCACGGCCGAGCGCATTGCGCGCGAGGCGGGTGTCGACGAGTTTAAGGCCGAGCTGCTGCCCGAGGACAAGTACGCCTATGTGGAGCGGATTAAGCGCGAGGGGCGCCACGTTGCCATGGTGGGCGACGGCGTTAACGATTCGCCGGCGCTCGGTTTGGCCGACGTGGGGCTGGCCATGGGCGGCGGGAGCGACATCGCCAAGGAGGTCGCCGACATCATCCTGACCGATACGGATCTTGCCGCGATCGTGCGCCTGCGCCGCATGAGCCAGGGGCTTATCGACCGTCTGACGAGTTCGTATTCCAAGGTGATGCTCACCAACTCGGCGCTGTTGGCATTGGGTATTACCGGCATGATCACCCCGCAGACGTCATCGCTGCTGCACAACGGCTCAACGATCGCCTACAGCCTGGGCAACGCAAAGGCTTACCTGCGCTAGCGGACGTGTTCGCCCACGTTATCTGGCCTGCGTCCAGACGGCATCGGTGTCGTCCGGACGCAGGCCTTTTGCATTTGACCATTTGCTAGCTTCTCTATATAGTGTTGCTAGCGGTGCTAGCATTTGAAGGGAGCGGGATCAACGTGGGTGCTGTTAGCGGCATGGCGCAGGTGAACGTTCGCGTGGATCGCCAGGTCAAGGACCATGCGGAGGAAGCGTTGCGGCTTTCGGACAGATCACTGCCCGAGCTCATCAAAAAGGTCGTGGCCAAGGTCGCGCAGGGCGGCGGGCAGTGCGAGGAAGTGCTTGCGGCCGTCGACGACCGGCAACAGACCGTCGCGCACGATACTCCGTTCGCCGCATCCTGGGCGGCGGCTGATCAGCTTTACGCGGACTTGGGCATCGCTGTGTCGCCCGTATCCGACGATCGCGGTTGGGACACAATCTATTCCGAAGCCATGGATGAGCATTATCGCCAAAAGGGGATGATCCAGTGAGTGGGGCTCCCCTCAAAATAATGGTGGACGCCAACGTATGGGTCGATTCGTTTTGCGTCGACCATGCCGAGTCGCTTGCCGCGCGTGCGTTTATTGGGCAGGCGACGGAGACGGGGGCGTTGCTGTTCTTTCCGGTGAATATCGTCAAGGACGTGCTGTACGTTGTCCAACACGAGCTGAAGCGTAGCGTTCTTGCCAGCGGGGGAGTGCTCGACGAGGCGTCTGCCCGTGCAATTGGCGATGCGACGTTGGCGTTTGTTCGGAATATGACCGAAAACGCTATGGCCGTGGGCGCTGATGCATCCGATCTGTGGCTAGCAGACAAATATCTGACGCTCCATCGCGATTACGAGGACAACTTGGTACTCGCCGCATGCAAACGCGCCCAGGTTGATTACTTGGTGACCAACGATCGTAAGCTGCTCGAACATGCCGATCTTGCAGCAAAGACACCTCGTCAAATGATGCCGATTCTTGCTTTGGCCGAGCGTGGTGGGCGGGTGTCCCGATAGCGCCTGGCTGTCTGCGTGGCCTTCGGAACGTCGGCGCTCAGAAGGCCACGCATCCTTTAATTACAAAAGCGCTGCCTTAATGGCGGGACTTTCTGCGAGCTGCTCGGCTGCCTTTTCGTCGGAACTGTCGAGTGCTGCCAGACTGCGGTAGACCCACTCGTTGACTTGGGTGTTCTTGACGCCTGCGGTCTGCATAAGGGCGCCTACCTCGCGGATTGCTGCGAGCAGATCGGCTTTGGGACCCGCGAGCTCGACCTCGACGCCGTGGTAGGCGGTCACGCCGCGGTTTTCGCTCACGTGGTCGATAAAGCCCTCGACGGTCTCAAGCTGCTGGGCGAGAGCTGCATCATCGTCAGCGTCCAGCGCGACGAGTGCGTTCGATACCGTGAGGGCGGGATGTCCGCAGGGAACAAAGCCTTCGATGACATCCATAGCTTCGGTAATGGTTGAGCCCAGGCCTGCGAGGGCATTGACGAGTTGCTGCTTGGTATCCATAACGGTCCTTTCGACGGGTCAATTTTGCTTGGCGAAAATATACGTGATGCGATCGGTAGCAAAAGTGTGAAGTGCAGCGCACATTGGGGTCTTCACAGCTCGTGCATAGAACAGCTGTCTACCTTTAGAACGTGGTAAGATAGCTATCCACGAGCGGGGTTCACCCCGCGTGTTCCTTGAAAAGTCGACGGTTATCGGGTTTTTGCAGACCCGATACCATCCAGACTTTCCCAACATTCGGGGGCGACTGGTTTCGACACGATAGCCCTGAGAGAGGAAGCAAGCCGAGGTCTCCTCGCCTCGTTAAACAGGGGTACCGTCAAATTGAATTGACAACAACTCTTCTTTTGAGCCTATGGCTCTCGCTGCTTAGTTTATAGCGGCGCGTCAACCCGGTGATTTCCCCGACACCGGCGCGACGTCATTTTAGGGGAATGCTCCCGCGCACGTAATCGGTATGGCGCGGGCTAAGACCGAACCGGTTGGGATGCCGCGAGCGTGTCGCTGCGCGCAAAGCGTCCGAGACTAAACCAGCGACTGAGCTTGGAGATGCCAATCAGGGGGCTTTCGTGGACCGGAGTTCGATTCTCCGCGCCTCCACCATAAGTAACAGGCAGGTAGATACTTATATCTACCTGCCTTTTTATTTCCAGTCCGTACCGCGGAGAATCGAACTCTATGCAGGGCGCGGGCGTAAAGAAAACGCGTAAGCGTTTTTAGCCCGCGGGCGAGGACGCCGGCAGGCGGCCGAAGCCGGTGCGTATTTGCGCAGCAAATACGCGGATTCTCCGCGCAAAGCTTCAGCCAGATATAGATGTGATGCCGATTAAGCTCCGGCTGCCATGCCCCGCACCAACGCAAGCCCCAAACCGCAGAGAATCGAACTCTATGCAGGGCGCGGACGTAAAGAAAACGCCTCAGTGACGCAGAGTGGGACGCGCTTTCCCAATGGCGGCCCAGGCGGAAAGTCCATCCCGGTATCCGCGCTCAGACTGGGACGTAGTTTCCGGATGGCGCCTCAAGCGGAAACTGCGACCCGGAATCGAGCCGTAGAGTGGGACATGCTTTCCCAATGGCAGCTCAAGCGGAAAGCACATCCCGGAATCTAAGCTCGGAATGGGATGCATTTTCTAGATGGCGGGCTCAGCGGAAAATGCGACCCGGAATTTGCTCTGAGAACGGGACGCGCTTTCCCGCCGGCCGTCCCGCCCTCTTCAACTCCAAAACCTGCGCGCTCGCCATCCCAAAACTGGGTAGAAGAAAGCCAAAACGCAATCGCAGGAGGTCAACATGACTGCAGAAGATAAGGCAAAGAACGCCGGCAAGGTCGCGCTCGTCCTGGAGGGCGGTAGTTTTCGCGGGCAGTTTACTGCGGGCGTGCTCGACGTTCTCATGGAGGCCGGCGTCGAGATTCCGGCGGTATATGGCGTATCGGCCGGCGCCCTCAACGGCGTGAACTACAAGTCGCACCAGATCGGCCGTGCCAACCGCATCAACCTGGCTTTCTGCAACGATAGCCGCTTCATGGGCGCCGCATCGTTTGCGTCCACGGGCTCCATTGTGGGTTACGACTTCATCTTCAACGATGTCCAGGACCGCCTGGATCCCTTTGACAGCGAGACGTTCGACGCGAGCCCCATCGAGATGTTCGCCGTCGCGACGGACATGCTCTTTGGAACCGCCACGTATCTCCCGGTCAAAAGCGCCGTGCTTGACCTCGATGCCGTGCGCGCCTCGACGTCGCTGCCGCTGGTGACGCCGCCGGTCGAGATTGACGGGCACAAATACGTCGACGGCGGCGTGGCCGATTCGGTCCCCATCGAGCACGTGCTGGAGGAGGCGGGCTTCGACCGTGCGGTCGTCATCGTCACGCAGGACCGTTCGTATGAGAAAAAGCCCTACGAGTTTTTGCCGGCCGCGCGTGCGCGTTATGCCGACTACCCCTATCTGCTCGAGGCTATCGAGACACGCCACGACCGTTACAACATCCAGCGCATGCACCTGTGGAAGTATGAGCGCGAGGGCCGTGCGTTGGTCGTCGCTCCGCAAAAGCCGGTCGAGGTCGGCCATGTCGAGCACGATTCGGCAAAGCTCCTCGACCTGTATATCCAGGGCCGTCAGGAGGCAAAGCGCCTGCTCGCGGAAATACAAGAGTTCGTTGAGCGCTAACGACGGCGAACCCTCAAAAAATGGCAACAGCTAAAGAGCTGGAAAATCACGGCTCGTGGATGACATGTGCAGAAACTCTGGTCGGAGCCAAAATACCTGTTGACTCGTACGGCGAGCGGGGTAATATGGACGGGTTACTTGCAGAGCCCCGTGAATCTCTGTAACAACACGTACTGTACATGGAGGAGTCTAAGTGATTTCGAAATCGACTCACTACGCCAAGCAGGGCGAGGTCCAGCGCAACTGGGTTCTCGTCGACGCCGATGGTGCTGTCCTGGGCCGTCTTGCCACCCAGATCGCAATGATCCTGCGCGGTAAGAACAAGCCCCAGTTCACGCCCAACAGCGACTGCGGCGACTTCGTTGTCGTCATCAACGCCGATAAGGTCCAGCTTACCGGTAACAAGGCCGACACGAAGACCTATTATCGCCACAGCGGCTACAACGGCGGCCTCAAGGCTGAGAGCTTCCGCCAGGCTATGGAGAAGCACCCGGAGAAGGTCATCGAGCGCGCCGTTCGCGGCATGCTGCCCAAGACCACCCTCGGCCGTGCCCAGATGACCAAGCTTAAGGTCTACGCTGGTGCCGAGCATCCGCATGCTGCCCAGAACCCCACGAAGATTGAGCTGGAGGCTTAAAGATGGCTGAGAACACCGTTGTCTACCAGGGTACCGGCCGTCGTAAGAACGCCGTCGCCCGCGTCCGTCTCGTCCCCGGCACCGGCAAGGTGACCATCAACAAGCGTGACGCCGAGCAGTATTTCGGCCGTCATCAGCTCGTTGAGAATGCCCTTGCTCCCTTCAAGGTGACCGACACCGCCGGTCAGTTCGACGTTATCGCTCTGTGCGATGGCGGCGGCATCTCCGGCCAGTCCGGCGCTCTGCGCCTGGGCATCGCTCGCGCTCTTCTGAACGCTGGCGACTACCGTGCTGACCTCAAGAAGGCCGGTTTCCTTACGCGCGATGCTCGCGTGGTCGAGCGCAAGAAGTACGGCCTCAAGAAGGCCCGCCGCGCTCCCCAGTTCTCCAAGCGCTAAGGTTTTATCTCCTTTCGAGATACAATGTACAAGCGGGGCCTGCCGATTCCTCGGCGGGTCCCGCTTTTCTTTTTCGACTAGGGTGGGCGGTTGCATATCGCCTGCTAGGGAAGGAGCAATCCTATGCCCCAGAACATCTTCGGTACCGACGGCGTCCGTGGCGTCGCCAACGCCGATCTTTCGTGCGACCTCGCGTTTCGTCTGGGTCGCGCGGCGACCAAGTTTCTTGGTCCGGACATCTGCATCGGCCGTGACACGCGCCTTTCGGGCACCATGCTCGAGAGCGCTCTGACCGCCGGCATTATGGCCGAGGGCGGCCGTCCGCACTGCTGCGGCGTCATCCCCACGCCTGCCGTGGCGCTGCTCACCGTTCAGAACGAGCTCGATGGCGGCATCGTTATCTCCGCTTCGCATAATCCGCCGGAGTTCAACGGCATCAAGTTCTTTAGCCGCAAGGGTATGAAGCTTCCCGACGCGGTCGAGGAGGAGATTAGCGCTTGGGTCATGTCCGAGGAAGCCATGGCTGCCGACACGCTGCCGACCGGTGCCGGCGTGGGCCACATCATCAAGATGAAGGACGCCCGCAAGGCATACGTCGACCACGCCATCGATACGCTCGATGGCCTGAGGCTCGATGGCCTAGTCGTTGCCGTCGACTGCGGCCATGGCGCTTCTTGCCAGACTACGCCCGCCGCGCTGCAGCGCCTGGGTGCCACGGTTCATGCCATCAACACCGATTATTGCGGCACCGACATCAATGTCGAGTGCGGCTCTACGCACCTCGAGCCCCTGCGCGAGCTCGTGCTGCGCACCCACGCCGATATCGGTCTGGCCCACGACGGCGACGCCGATCGCGTGCTGTTCGTGGACAGTGAGGGCAATGAGATCGACGGTGACTACATCCTGGCCATCTGCGGCTCCGACCTGGCCGCCCGTGGCAAGCTCGCCAACTCCGAGATCGTCTCGACCGTCATGTGCAACCTGGGCTTCTCCATCGCTATGAAGGAGCAGGGCTTCGAGATGGTTCAGACCGCCGTGGGCGATCGCTACGTTCTGGAGCGTATGCTTGCGGACGGCGCCGTCATCGGCGGCGAACAGTCCGGGCACATCATCTTCCTGGAGCACAATACCACCGGTGACGGCCTGGTGACGGCTCTGCAGCTGCTGGCCGTGCTCAAGCGCACCGGTCGTACCCTCACCGATCTTGCCGGCATCATGAAGAAGTACCCGCAGGTACTCGTCAACGTGCATTCGGACAACAAGGCTGGTCTGGACGATTGCCAGCCCATTTGGGACGCCGTCGCTGCTGCCGAGAAGGAGCTTGACGGCCGCGGCCGCATTCTGGTGCGCCCGAGCGGTACTGAGCCGCTGGTTCGCGTTATGGCCGAGGCGGAGACGCACGAGCTGACCCAGCGTGTTGTCGACGACATCGTCGAGGTTGTCAAGCGCGAACTTCCCTAATGGTCAAAAACGGGTGCCAAGTGGTAAACTGTTAAAGCTATTTTGGTTGATTGGTATGTCCGAGGGGGATCATGTTCACTAAAGTCCTAAGGTCTTTTGGTATGCGTGGTCGAGTCCTTACGCTGGATGCTCCCATCTCGGGCGACGTCATTCCGTTGTCCGAGGTCAATGACCAGACATTTGCCACCGGCCTTTTGGGCCAGGGCGTGGCGATTCAGCCTACGGGTACGCGCGTGATTGCGCCGGCAGACGCCAAGGTCGAGGCCATTTTTCCCACGGGACACGCCGTTGCGCTCAACACGGTCGATGGCTTGGACGTGCTCATCCACGTTGGCTTGGACACTGTTCAGCTCGAGGGCAAGCACTTTACCGTACATGCGCAAGTGGGTGACATCGTCCATAAGGGCGATGTACTCATTGAGTTCGATCGCGAGACAATTGCTGCCGAGGGCTACGATGTGACGGTTCCCATCTTGGTGTGCAACTCCGTTGAGTTCTCGAGCATCAAGGGCTCCGTTGGCGTGCATGTCGAAGAGATGGACCAGCTCATCGTCGCTCGCGAGCGCTAACAGGGCGCTTGGCCTTTAGCCTACAATTCAAACACGTTTACGGAGGGCGCCCTTGAAAGAGGGCGCCCTCCGTGGCAAGATGGGATTTGTCCGAAGCTAAAGGGCTTCGGGTCACCGTGGACGGGCAGGGGCCTCGACGCGGCTAGACACGAGACACATACATTACGCGACCTCGCCCTGGTGGCCGCACACGTTGGTTGCGGTCGACGCGGGCCGCGGGCAAGCGCTTGTAAGGGGAGCCTTGCCTCTCTTGTACGAGAAAGGACGCGTAATGAAGATCATTAAAGCTAAAGACTACGAGGATATGAGCCGTAAGGCCGCCAATATCATCTCGGCGCAGGTCATCCTCAAGCCCGATTGCGTGCTGGGCCTTGCCACCGGCTCCACCCCGATTGGCGCCTACAAGCAGCTTGCCGCTTGGTATGAGAAGGGCGACGTCGACTTTGCCGAGGTCAGCACCTATAACCTGGACGAGTATCGTGGCCTTTCGCATGACGATCCCCAGAGCTATCACTATTTTATGCGTGAGAACTTCTTCGATCACATCAACATCGATCTGAACAACACGCATGTGCCCGACGGTTCTAACCCCGATGCCGCCGCTGCCTGCTCTGAGTACGACAAGATCGTTGCTGCCGCCGGCTACCCCGATCTGCAGCTGCTCGGCATTGGTAACAACGGTCACATTGGCTTCAACGAGCCCGACGATCACTTCTCCAAGGGTACGCACTGCGTCGACCTCACCGAGAGCACCATCCAGGCCAACAGCCGCCTGTTCGACAGCATCGACGACGTGCCCCGTCAGGCCTACACTATGGGCACCCAGACCATCATGTATGCCCGCATGATTCTGGTCGTCGCCAACGGCGAGGCCAAGGCTCAGGCCGTGCACGACATGTGCTATGGCCCGGTTACGCCCGAGTGCCCGGCTTCGATCCTGCAGCTGCACACCAACTGCGTCGTGGTCGCCGACGAGGCCGCCCTTTCGCTCTGCGAGTAGCGCGAGCCCGTCACCTCGACATAGCTTTGCCGAAGGCCTCCGCTTTGCGGGGGCCTTTTTGCTGTCCTTGTCATATGCTTGACCAAAATCTTGCTGCAAGCTTGACGAATGTCGAATGCCCAACAGCTTGATTCATTCCATACCAGATTCTATGCAAAAATGCCACTAAAAGGTCGCAGACGGTAGCGGGTGCTAGGCGAGTTGAATGACAGGGGTGAACCATGTTCATATGAGTTACACTGCCACTGGGATGGGACAAGCCGACAAGCACATTTACCTGCTCAAAGACCGATTAGTCGGGGGATTAATAACAATCGGCCCTCGCTGTACAAAAACTTGCCGCTTGCGTACCGAAAGACAACCTAAAACACAAAACCGCTCTATTCATGGTGCGGCTTGTATGGTCTTGCGGTTACGGTGTCCATACGGTCGAGTAGAGGAGCGGGTATGGTAAACGATTTGGATAGTATAGACGACCTCGAACTGATGCCGCTGGGCGGAGGCTATATGGTGCGACGTGAGCGTCTGCTAAATGAGCTTATCGCCAAGGGCCGAAAGGCCGGCATCGTGGTTCTCTACGCGCCCGATGGTTTTGGGAAAACCTCGGTGCTGCTGCAGTACACCCAAGAGGTAAAAAGCGACCCGACGCGAGGCCCCGTGCGGATTATCGAGGCGGATCGAGCCATTGGGCGCGAGGTGTTTATGCAGCTCGAGGTGGTAACCGAAGAGCTCAAAGACAAGCCGCATTCCCTTGTCGCGATTGATAATGTGCCAAATCTCGATCAGCACGATACCGAAGACCTCATTGACAGGATTCGCGGCCTGCGCGCTATGGGGGTAGGGGTCTTTATCTCCTGCCGTCCTTCAAATCGTCAGCTGATTCATGGGCTGGGTGACTCGGTTAAGATCAATGCGCAAATGCTCAAGGTGCATGCCTATGAGTATTCGGCGTGGGCATCGGCGTTTTCGATTAGCACATCGCTCGACTTTTATCAGCTCACACAGGGTGTGCCCGAGCTTGTTTCGGCTTTGCAGACGGGTCTGTACGGCCAGGGCGATGTTGCCGGTCTGCTCGAAAACGAGATTGTCAACGTGTATGGTGCGGCACTTGTCGATCTTGCTTCGCTCGATAATAATGCGCTGTTCTGCGTCGCCTGCCTCATAATCTTGATGGGCGAGGGCAATATTGCAGAACTCGAGGCTTGCGGGGTGAGGCTGTCGATGATCGACCAGTCCTACCTTGTACGCGATTACCCGATCTTTGGTTTAGATCCCGCCGACCGGAGCTTTACGTGCCTGGGCGCCGAGGACAACGGACGTCTGCGTCTGCGTAAGTTGGTGGCCGAGATCCGTCCCGAGCTTGTTCCGCGGGCAGCTCGAATTTTGCTCAAGGCAGGTCGATGTGATGCGGCGATGGACCTAGCCGACGCCTTTTTGGACCGTAGCGTGGTCCTTGAACTTGCCGGGCAGTATGGGGTCGATCTTGCTCTGACGGGGCACGGTGCCGATGTCTGCCGGGCGGCGTTGAGCACGATCGATGCCGACGATCCCGCCCCAGAGCCAACGCCTGCCGAGGCGCTCGGTGTATATTTGGCGGCAGTCAGCGTGTCCAACACAAAGCTCGCCCGCTGCATGGCATCGCTCATTGAGCATGCGGGCGATCAGGCGGCCTGTGAAATAGATCCCGTTTCGTGGAAGGTTGCCCAGGCCCTTACGGCAGTTTGCTATGGGGACAATGGGCTTGGGCTTCCCATGAACCTTGCTGTGCCGGAAATCGAGACGGAACACACGGCGCTCGACATGCTCTTTGCACATATCGGGGTCAAGCACTGGTTGGCCGAGCGGGGAGACGACGGTGGCGCTCTGCAGCAGCTCAAAACGCGCAAAGCATATGACTGCGAGCTCGATATCGCGGGGACTTTTATACGGGCCGATAGCATGCTAGTGGAGCTCTTCGATGGGTCGTTTGCGGGGATCGACGAGCGCGACGACGAGATGGCGCTGATACGGGACGCGCTCGATGTACGTGGACTTAAGGCGCCGGCTATCTGGGTGCGCATGGTGCTGGCGGCACGGCGGCTCCTTTCCGGCTTGCCGGTAACCGACGATGCGGCGTTCAACGAGCTCGATCGCTTTGCCGTACGCATGCGCGACAACCAGATTCAGCTGTTTGGCCTGCTGCTAGAAGGCTGGCAATCGCTGGCAGAAGGGCGGCCGGTCAATGCGAAGTTCCGCGCGGTCCAGGTACTCAAACTTGCTGAGGAGCCAATTGCGTACATGCGCGACAACGCGTTGCTGCTGGAGCGTGCGGCGTATCTGCGCAATACATCGATGGTTTCGGTGCGCGAGGAGGCGGAGCTGCTCGATATAAGCCAGACGCAGGTTGGTGGCGCGGAGGCCTGGATGGTGGCGCTGCACTTGGCCTGCGCGGGCAGAGATAGCGATCTTGCGGCATGGATGTCCATGAACCGCGCAGCGATTTTGGACCCATCGTATCGGCTCTTTGCGCGCCTTGCCATGCATTGTCTGGGCGAGCCGGCGGCCAGAATTCGCAAGAAACTCCCGGTGCGCGAGCTATCGCGGTATTCGTTGCGTGACGATCTGGAAGGGGAGGGTGAGCGCCTGTTTCAGGCTGGCGAGGTTGAAGCCGTCGATACTATCGACCATATCGAGATTCGCATGTTTGGGGCGTTTCGCGCCGAGCGCGACGGGTTTCCCATTACGGACAAGATGTGGCGCCGCAAGAAAGCGGCAACGCTCGCCGAGCGGCTTGCACTGGGCATGGATGCGCTGGTCGACCGCGAGACGCTGGCCATGGAGCTGTGGCCCCACGCCGAGTTCAATAGCGCCCGCAACAACCTGTATTCGACGATATCGCGCCTGCGCTCGGCCTTGGGGCCGACGCCGGACGGCAAATCGTGTGTGCTGATCCAAAATGAGTGCATTGGGCTCAACGGTGACTATGTTAAGACCGATGTGCGGTTGTTTGATCAGATAAGCCGCGAAGTTTTGGGAAATCGCACAGGTGCGCGCGGACCCCATCTGGTCGAGCTGTGCCTTAAGATCGAGCAGCTCTACGCCGGTCCGTTGTATGTTCCCAATGGCTGCAATCCCACCTACTTCTTGCGTATGCGGCGCATTATGGAATCGAAGTATATCGACTGCATGATTCGGGGAGCGAATGCCGCCCTAGAAGAAAACGACCTGCAGTCGGCGGTATGGCTAGTGGAGTCGGGGCTGCGCCAAGAGACGGCGCGCGAGGACATGGTGCGTTGCGCTATGCGCGTCTACGGCGCGGCGGGGCGGCGGCGCGATATCGTCGAGCTGTACAGCGGGCATATGCACCACTTAAGGGAGCAGGTCAATGGTGTGCCCGAGCCCGAGACGCGGCGTCTATACGAGCGCTTGGTGGAGGGCAGGCTTAACCGTGTGCTGGTCGAGCGATAAAAAACGGGCGTCCGAATTGCTCGGACGCCCGCAGGCTTGCTATGTGTTGGCTCGCCGGATCATTGACTCTTAGACGAGCTTGATCTTCTCGATGTCCTTGCGCGAGGACTCGCGATACAGCGAGAACTTGCGGCCGATAACCTGGACGACCTCGGCGTGGCAGCGCTCGGCGAGCTCTTCGGCGGCCTCGCGGGCGGAAAGACTGGAGCCATCGAGCACGGAGCACTTAACGAGCTCGTGCTTCTCCAGGTAGGCGACCGTCTGCTCGACGGTGCCCTCGTTGACGTCGGACTTGCCGATGATGATGGCGGGGTTGAGGTGATGGGCCATGCTGCGAAGCTGCTTGACCTGGGCTCCTGTCAGTGCCATGGGTTCTCGCTTTCTATGTATGGGGCGCCCCGCGACGGGGCCTTAATCTACGTGAGCTGTCCCACGATAGCGCAGGAACGGCGCGGTGTGGAGCGCGTTTGCCCAGTTCAAAAAGAATGCGGATGCCGAGTGAGTGGGCGGTGCGGGCTGCAGGCGGACGCGTGATGAGGACGCAAGCGGTCTACGGACGGTTCGCAGAGACCGGCTCCCAGGTAATAAACGCCCAGCGGACCTTGCGGATATGGTCGAGCATGTAGCGACCCTGCGGCACGCCTTTTGATCCCGGCTCGCCAGCATGGGGATTCTCAATCATGTGCTGGGCGATATAGTCGCGCAGACGGTCGATCTTATCCTCGTTACCGTGCTCGAGCATGCGGGAGAAGTCCGCCACGCCCGCCTCAAGGCTGTCGAAGGTATCGCGACGAGGCGATTCAAAGTACGTGACCTGTGGCAGGGTGCCCATCTGAATGAGGATATTAAAGGCATACACAAAGCCATTACTGCAGGTAACCGAGGCACCGATGGCATTCATCAAGTGCAGGTCATAGCGCGGGCTGGAGTTAGCGACCATCGTGACAGCACAACGCCGACGAGCCGTACGATCAAGCTTGGCAAGTGCGCCTTTCAGGTTGGTCGTTGTTACCGAACGACTGGCAAAGGCAACATCCACCGCTTTCGCAACCGGCCCAACCAAATCCCAATCATCATCCCAAGCAAGCTCAAGCGGCGTAATGCGACCCTCGAGCCCATAGTACTCAATGCCAGCATCAAGCGTGCCCAACATAGCAGGGGAGAAGTCGGCCGCAATCACAGGATGCCCAGCCTGAGCAAGCGGAATAGCAATCGACCCAGCTCCACACCCCATATCAAGCACGGATTCACCAGGCTTTAACGCCAACAGCTTCATAAGGTCCCGGGCATACGGGGCAGTCTCCAACGGCCGAAAATGCCGAGCCCTTTTATCCCACTCAAAAGAATCATCAGCCCGCCGCCGACCAGCCTGCAGGCGCATCCATTCGCCATTCCAATCAGCGGAAAGAAGCTCAGAGCGAGCGTCCCCATCAACCACGGGCCAACCTCCTAGCAACAAAAAAAGCGGCTCCTCCCAAAAGAAGAGCCGCAACAAGCATATATCAGAAAAAGAACAGTTCCAACGCCAAACCGCCGCACAGCCAAGTGGTGCAGGAGCGAAGCAACTGCAACCGGGATAGAACCCAACTGAGGTCTCGTTGTGCGGGAGCCCCGGGGAGGGCAAATATATAAGGTCGATCGCGAGTTCCGCACGAGCCGGAGAGCACTTAATGTGCTCTCCGTGCGAGTCAGGACTGTCCGAGCAGGCGACCTTATATATTTGCCCTCCCCGGGGCTCCTCGCCCGTATCCTCAGCTAGTTCTTCAGCGAGTTCAGCGGTGCCGGGAAGCGTCCACCGCGGTGGGCAAGCACGGTGCCGGCGTTGGGGTTCACCGGCATGATGGGTGCTCGGCCGAACAGACCGCCGTACTCGACGCAGTCGCCCACGCCCTTGCCGATGGCGGGAATCACGCGGACGGCCGTGGTCTTGTTGTTGATGACGCCGATGGCCATCTCGTCGGCGATGATGCCGGCGATGGTCTCGACCGGGGTGTCGCCGGGGATGGCGATCATGTCCAGGCCAACGGAGCATACGCAGGTCATGGCCTCGAGCTTCTCGAGCGAAAGCGCGCCGGCCTCGACGGCGGCGATCATGCCGGCGTCCTCGGACACGGGGATAAAGGCGCCCGAGAGACCGCCCACGCTGGAGCTGGCCATGACGCCGCCCTTCTTGACGGCGTCGTTGAGCATGGCGAGCGCGCAGGTCGTGCCCGGGCCACCGCAGGTGCCAACACCGATGATCTCGAGAATGCGGGCAACAGAGTCGCCGATGGCAGGCGTGGGAGCCAGCGACAGGTCGACGATGCCCTTCTCGACACCCAGGCGATGGGCGGCCTCGCGGCTCATGAGCTCACCGGCACGGGTGATCTTAAAGGCGGTCTGCTTGATCTTCTCGGCGACCTCCATCATCGAGGCGGAGTCGGGCAGCGTCTCCAGGGCTGCGGCCATAACGCCAGGGCCCGAGACGCCAACGTTGATGACAGCGTCGGCCTCGCCACCGCCGTGGACGGCGCCCGCCATAAACGGGGAGTCCTCGACCATATTGGCAAAGCAGACAAACTTAGAGGCGCCGACGGAGTCCTGATCGGCCGTGAGCTTGGCGGCATCGATGATGGTCTGCGCGGCCATGAGCACGGCGTCCATGTTGATGCCGGCGCGCAGGCTGGCGACGTTGACGCTGGAGCAGACGCGGCTCGTGGTGGCGAGCGCCTGCGGAATGGACTGGATAACGCGGCGGTCGGCGTCGCCGATTCCCTTCTGGACGAGCGCGGAGAAGCCGCCCAGGTAGTCGATGCCGAGGGTCTCGGCTGCACGGTCGAGGGCATGCGCGATGGGGGTGAGGTCCTCATCCTTGCAGCACGCGGCAATCTGCGCCACCGGGGTGACGGAAACGCGCTTGTTGACGATGGGGATACCGTACTCGCGCTCGAGGTTCTCGGCGGTCTCGACCAAGTGCTCAGCCGTGTGCGTCACGTGGTCGTAGATCTTCGTGCACATGCGGTCGAGGTTTTCGTCACCGCAACCCATGAGCGAAACACCCATGGTAATGGTTCTGATGTCGAGGTTCTGCTCCTCAACCATGCCGCGGGTTTCCGCGATTTCTGCAGGCGTGATCGCCATCCTTGCGCTCCTATCTGCCAAAACGAGCATAGTCCCTTTTATTCTAACGTGCCGCACGCGCCAAGTGGCACATGCGGCACGTTTTGGTGCGGGGTTGTTTCCGTTATGTTACCGGCCAAAGACCTCTTCGGCGATGCGCGCGCTCTCGGCGGCGTCCTTGGCGTAGTAGTCCGCGCCAATCTGCTTGGCGTATTCGGGGGTGAGCACGGCGCCGCCCACGATGATCTTGACGCCCGGGACTTCCGAATGGAGCAGCTTGATGGTCTCCTCCATGGCGACGACCGTGGTGGTCATAAGCGCCGAGAGGCCGACGAGCTTAATGTCGCGCTCCTTGACGGTCTTGAGCACCTCCTGCGGATCGACGTCGCGGCCCAGGTCAAAGACGGTGTAGCCGTAGTTGTCGAGCAGCATCTTGACGATGTTCTTGCCAATATCGTGTATGTCGCCCTTGACGGTGGCGACGCAGATCTTACCCTTGTCGGCAATCTCGCCGGCGGGCATCAGACGCTTGATGGTGTCGAAGCCCACGCGCGCGGCTTCGGCCGAGGCCATGAGCTGCGGCAAGAAGAACTTGCCCTGGTCAAAGAGGACACCGACCTCGTCGAGGGCGGGGATAAAGTGGTTGTTGATGAGGTCCATGGCGTCGTGGTCGGCCAGCAGGCGCTCGGTCTCGGCCGCGATCTCGCCCTTGCGGCCCGAGACGACCATGTGGCGGATGGGGTCGTCGTCGGCGCTTGCGGTGGTGCCCGCGGCAGGCGCGGTATCGCTTGATGCTGCTTGGGCGGCCGCCGGGTTTGCGGCGATCTTGTACGGGTCGGTCCAGCCGGCGTAGCGCTCGATGTATCCGGTCGAGCCCTCGTCTTCAACGCTCAACACGCGATAGCTGTAGACGGTGTCCATAAAGCGCTTGGAACCGGGGTTCATGATGGGGGCGTCCAGACCAGCGCCAAAGGCGGCCGCCAAAAAGACCGAGCCCAGCAGCGGGCGGGCAGGCAGGCCAAAGCTGATGTTCGACACGCCGAGCGCGCACTTGACGCCCAGGCGCTCCTTGCACAGAGACATGGCGCGCAGAATTTGCTCGGCCTGGCGCTGGTTGGTCGAGGCGGTCATGACCAGGCAGTCGATGAGGATGCGGTCCGGGCCGATGCCGTAGCGGGCGGCCTCGGCCACGATGCGCTCGGCGATGGCAAAACGGGCCTCGGCGGTATCGGGGATGCCGCCCTCGTCGAGCGTGAGGCCGACGACGTTGGTGCCGTAGTGAGCGACCAGCGGGAAGATCTCGTCCATGATCTGCTGCTTGCCGTTGACCGAGTTGATGATGGGCTTGCCGGCGTAGCGGCGCACGGCGGCCTCGACGGCGGCGGGGTCGGTGGAGTCGATCTGCAGGGGCAGAAGCGTGGAGCCCTGGAGCTGCTCGGTTGCCTGCTGGATGATCTTGACCTCGTCGATCTCGGGCAGGCCCACGTTGACGTCCAGGATGTCGGCGCCCTGCTCCTGCTGGCTGATGCCCTGGCTTACGACGTAGTCCAGATCGCCGTCGCGTAGAGCCTGCTGCAGGCGTTTTTTGCCGGTGGGGTTGATGCGCTCGCCGATGACGGCGATCTTGTGGCCGTCGCAGGGAAGGTCTACGACCGTCTGGGCGCTCGTGACCGACATGCTGGGCTTGCGGTGACGCACGCTGGGCGTGTGGTTGTCGATGAGGGCGCGAAGGGCTGCCATGTGCGTGGGCGTGGTGCCGCAGCATCCGCCGACAACGCTCACGCCGTCCTCGATCATGCCGGCGACGGCCTCGGCGTATTCGGGTGCCTGGATGTCAAAGACGGTGTTGCCGTCATCGTCCACGCGGGGCAGTCCCGCATTAGCCTGCACCATAACGGGCTTGTCGGTAACGGTGAGCATGCGCGCAGCGAGTCCTCGGAGCTCGGCCGGTCCCTGGCTGCAGTTGATGCCCAGAACGTCGGCGCCGATGGCGTCGAGCGTGATGGCGGCCACCTCGGGACTCGTGCCCAGGAATGTGCGACCGTCTTCCTCAAAGGTCATGGTGGCAAAGACGGGCAGGTCGGAATTCTCGCGGCAGGCGAGGACAGCGGCCTTGATCTCGGCAAGGTCGGTCATGGTCTCGATAATAAAGAGGTCCACGCCCGCGTCGACGCCGGCGCGCACCTCCTCGGCAAAGAGGTCGTAGGCCTCGTCAAAGCTGAGGGTGCCTAGGGGGCGCAGTAGGGCACCGATGGGGCCGATGTCACCGGCGACGTAGCGGGCACCGGCCTCGCGGGCGCAGGTGACGGCCGCGGCAAAGACGTCTGCCACGGTGGCGGCGCCATCGAGCTTGTGCGCGTTGGCGCCAAAGGTGTTGGCGGTGATCACGTCGCAGCCGGCCTCGACGTACTGACGCTGGATGTCGGTAATGACCTGGGGCTCCTCAAAGTTGAGCAGCTCGGGTAGGGCGCCGGCCTTCATGCCGGCCGCCTGCAACATGGTGCCCATGCCGCCGTCGAACAGCAGGTGTCCCGTGCCCTCGATGGCGGCGCGCAGTCGATCGTCCTTAATGCGAAGGTCGTCGATTGTGTGCGTCTTGTATGCAGCGCCATTGCGGCGTGCGGCATCAACGGGCGCCGCCAGCGCGGCACCGTCCAGATCATGAGTGATAAGCGGAGTAAACATCAATGAGCTCCTAATGGCTGGAATAGCAGGTGGTGTGGGCGGCGCGGAAGCGGCAGTGCTCGCGCATGCGGCAGATAGTGCAGGTGGGGCGGCTTTGGGCGTCGTGGACCTCGCCATTAAACAGGCCGATCACCGCGGTCACGCTCTTGGTGGGCATGAGCAGGCTGGTGGGGGTGACGGTAAGCCCGATGAGCCGCGTGGCGTTGAGTGCGGCCACGATCGAGCGCTGTGCCGTAAGCGGGCAGTCGCCGTAGCCGGGGCTAAAGCGCCAGTTACCGGTGAGTCCGTGTGCGGTGGCCGCAGCCTTGACCTGCTGGTCCATCTGCTCGACGGCGGCTTCTACATAGGCAGAGCATGCGGCGTCGAGCACGGCTCCCTCTAGGGGCTGCTGGGCTCCCGTGGTGCGCAGACGACGCTCGGCGTCCATGCCGAGGGTGCATGCCATGAGCGCGGCAAAGCGGGCGTCTTTGAGATGGCGATAGATATCGCGACCGCGCAACTCAACGTTGGTGCCGACCAGGCGAATGCAAGGCTCGCCCTGCTCGTCCACGCCTGTAGCATCGACGGTAAACACGCGCCGCACGCCACGGGGCTCAATGTCCAGTTCCAGACGTTCAACGACAAGCTCAATACGCTGCGCTAGCTCGGGCTCAATCTGCTGGCCGCCGTAGCCCAGATAGCGCAACATTTCGGCACGGTCGACGCGGGGATGGTGGGCAGCATCGATACGATAAAGCGCCGGCGACGCAAGGTCGGCCGGCACTTCGACAGCGGTTGTATCGATGTGCGGTTTTTCCATTACCCCAGGCGCTCCATAATGGTCGCGGCGATCGCAGGACGATTCATAGTGTACAGGTGCAGACCGTCGGCACCGTGCTCCTTGAGGTCGCAAAGCTGACGGGCGGCATAATCTACACCGGCTGCCTGCAGGCTCTCGGGGTCGTTCTCGTACTTGGCGAGAATCTTGATGACGGGGGAGGGCAGCGACGCGCCGCACATAAAGACCATGCGGCTGATCTGCGACTTGCCCATAAACGGCATGATGCCCGCGGTAATGGGCACGGTGATATCGGCCTTGTCGGCAAGCTCGCGAAAACGGTAGAAGCACTCGTTATCAAAAAAGAGCTGCGTCACAAAGAAGCTCGCGCCGGCGTCCTGTTTTTGCTTGAGGTATTCGACCGAGACGTTGAGGTCCTCGCAGGCAATGTGGCCCTCGGGATAGGCTGCGGCACCCACACAAAAGCCGGCGTCGACGAGCTCGGGGATGAGGTCGCGGGCGTAGGCGTAGTCCGAGGCGGGCTTGTCGTCCTCGGTCGCGCCAGCGGGAAGATCACCACGCAGGGCCAGGATGTTTTCAACGCCGGCGGTGCGATACTCGTCAATCTTGGCGGCGATATCGGCGTGCGAGCGGCCCACGCAGGTAAGGTGTGCCACCGAGGGCGTGTCGAATTCGCTCGAAATCATATGCGCGATGGGGGCGGTGGCGGCACCGTTGCCCGAGCCGCCGGCCGAGCAGGTGACCGAGACAAAGCTCGGCGAAAGCTTGCACAGATTGCCTGCCACTTCGCGAGCCGTGTCGAGGGTGAGCTCGCCCTTGGGCGGGAACATCTCAAACGAAATGGGCGCGGTGCCCTGGGATGCTGCCTGCTTAAAAACCTCGTCGACGCGCATATCGTGCTCCTCTAGATACGTAATAGTGTGATGTGTTGTGTAAGGATTCTACAGCACCACTGTGCCACGGTGGAGTTTCACTCGCTATTTGAGGATACCAATCAAAGATGCCTTGCTATCGGCTTTCTCTATAACAGAGTAACAGAGCGGCTAATCTAGGCACGGACTATAAAGACTGGTATCTGATGCAAAATACCAGTTAATAGAGCTCCATCCCAAATTGACTACCCTTAAACCATGGGGAGAGGTCTGCAATTTATGCAGTTGATTGGCTGTTGAGGGTGGCAACGCCGCCTCGATAGGGTAACCTCATTGATTGGTTTCGCGACAGCAACATAACGGTAATGTCGCGGAAACACGGCGAGTCTAAGCTATGACTCGTTCGTTAGTAATCAACACCGCTTCTCACGCGGTGCCGATACGAAGGGAGTTCCGTATGGCCGAACTTACTGACCGCTTCGGGACCATGGTGTTCTCTGAGGAAGTCATGAAGGACTACCTCCCCAAGGACATTTGGAAGCGCCTTGCTGCAACCCTCGAGGGCGGTGAGCCGCTCGACCTGGATGTGGCCAACGCCGTTGCCCACGCCATGAAGGTCTGGGCCATCTCCAAGGGCGCGACGCACTACGCGCACTGGTTCCAGCCGCTTTCGGGTATTACTTCCGAGAAGCACGACAGCTTCCTGGAGCCCAACCACGACGGCACCGCCATTACCAAGTTTACGGGCAAGAACCTCATCCAGGGCGAGCCCGATGCCTCGAGCTTCCCCAACGGCGGCCTGCGCGCTACCTTCGAGGCCCGTGGCTACACCGCTTGGGATCCCACTAGCCCCGCCTTTATCAAGGACGATGTCCTGTGCATCCCCACGGCTTTCTGCTCCTACACGGGCGAGGCCCTGGACAAGAAGACCCCGCTGCTGCGTTCCATGACCGCGCTCTCGCGTGAGTCTAAGCGCGTTTTGGCGCTGTTTGGCAAGACCCCCAAGAAGGTCGTTCCTTCCGTGGGCGACGAGCAGGAGTACTTCCTGATCAAGAAGGACGCCTATCGCAAGCGCAAGGACCTGGTCATCACCGGCCGCACCCTCTTTGGTGCCGCTCCCTGCAAGGGCCAGGAGCTCGAGGAGCACTACTTTGGCGCTATCCGCCCCACCGTCTCGGCCTATATGAAGGATCTGGACGATGAGCTGTGGGCGCTTGGCATTCCCGCCAAGACCAAGCACAACGAGGTTGCTCCCTGCCAGCATGAGCTCGCCCCCGTCTATGGCGAGGTCAACGAGGCCATCGACCAGAATCTGGTCATGATGGAGAAGATGAAGCTCATCGCCTCCCGCCACGACTTGGTCTGCCTGCTGCACGAGAAGCCCTTTGAGGGCATCAACGGTTCGGGCAAGCACAACAACTGGTCGCTTGGCACCGAGTCCGAGAATCTGCTCGATCCGGGCGACACCCCGCTCGACAACCTGCAGTTCATCGTCTTCCTCACCGCGGTGATCGAGGCCGTCGATAACTATCAGGAGCTCCTGCGTGCCTCCGTTGCCTCGGCCGGCAACGATCATCGTCTGGGCGCCAACGAGGCTCCTCCGGCGATTATGTCCATCTTCCTGGGCGACCAGCTTACCGAGGTCGTCGAGAAGATCATCGATGGCAAGGCTTCCGTCCATGCCACGCGCGGCGTGCTCGACCTGGGCGCCGATACCCTGCCCAAGCTGATGCAGGACAACACCGACCGCAACCGCACCTCCCCGTTTGCCTTCACCGGCAACAAGTTCGAGTTCCGTGCCTGCGGTTCCGAGCAGAACGTTTCCGACTCCAACCTGGTGCTCGATGCCGCCGTGGCCAAGTCGCTCAAGTCCTTCGCCGACGCGCTTGAGGGTACGCCCGAGGACAAGTTCCAGGACGCCGCGCTCGAGTACTGCAAGAAGGTGCTGACCGATCACCAGCGCATCCTGTTCTCCGGCGACGGTTACTCCGACGAGTGGCCCATCGAGGCCGAGAAGCGCGGCCTTGCCAACAACAAGACCACGGCCGACGCTCTGCCCGCCTTCGTTTCCGATAAGGCCATCGCGCTCTTTGAGGAGACAGGCGTCCTGACCCGTGCCGAGGCCCAGTGCCGCTATGACTGCAAGCTCGAGAAGTACAACAAGCTCATGAACATCGAGGCTACCACGATGGTTCGCGAGGCGCGTCGTACCTATCGTCCGGTCATTACCGCCTATGCCACCAAGGTCGCTAAGGGCCTTGAGACTATTCGTGCCGCCGGTGCTGAGGCCGCCATGCAGTGCGAGCAGAACACGCTCAACAAGCTCTGCAACGGCATCACCGCCATCAACGACTCCATCAAGGCGCTCGACGCCGTACATCAGAAGGCCGAGGCTCTCGATGGCCAGGAGCAGGCCAATGTGTACGCGCACGAGGTCGTTCCCGCTATGGATACGCTGCGCGCCGCTGTGGACGCCATGGAGGAGATCGTGGCTGCCGACTACTGGCCGGTCCCGACCTACGACGACATCCTGTTCTACGTGTAGGACTGGGATAACATACCGTCACGGTTGAAAGCCGGGGTCCGCATTACGCGGGCCCCGGCTTTTTGTTTGCGAAGGACGCTTTGAAGCCCGTTTTGCCGCCGATTTGCCTAGGTATAAAGGGCTATGGGCAAAAAACGTCAAATATGAGTACTGTCACAAGTCCTGTAACATTATTTATTTGCAAAATATGTAGCGTTACGCAACATATGTCCAAGTACTTAGCCGATAAACGTCTGTAATTTTTCCGCCGTAGGACGCCTGACGGCTAAATCGCCTTCTGAAGGCATGAAATCGCTGTTACTAAAATGGTAACAGTACTCATATTTGCTATTTTTTGCCCGCTGGCTTTGCGATGATGCCGGGGTCCGCACCCTGTCGGGTTCGAATCCCGGCATATCGGTAGCAAAAAGCCCGCTACCGCGAGGGTAACGGACTCTTCAATTCAAATGGTGCCCCCAGCGGGATTCGAACCCGCGATATCCACCTTGAAAGGGTGGCGTCCTTGGCCGCTAGACGATGGGGACAGCGGGAAAGAGTATAGCAGACTTTTTTAGCTGTTCACATATCGTTGGCAAACTGAAAAACCACCACAAAGGTGCCTGTCCCCTTTGTGGTGGTTGGGGCGTTAGGGGAGGAGCTTCATGGCGGCGTCGTGGGCGGCGTGCTCGTAGGTGTCGTCGAGGGTTTTGAGCGGCAGCAGGGCCGTGGCCTGCGCATCGCCGCGGCGCTCGAGGGCGTGCGCGATCAGCCAGTCGGCGAGTTCGGGGTTCTTGGGCAGTGCCGGTCCGTGCAGGTACGTGCCGATGACGCCCTTGTAGATGAGACCCTCAAAGCCATCGTCGCCGTTGTTGCCGGTGCCCGTGACGACGGACGTTCCGAGCGGCGTGGCCTCGGCGTCCAAAAGCGTGCGGCCACCGTGGTTCTCGAATCCCACAAAGGGCTCAGGTGCCAGATCGGTTTTGACGGCTACGTTGCCGATCAGGCGGTCGGAGCCGCGTACGGTTTCGGCGGCAATGACGCCCAGGCCCTCAATGCGATCGTCGCCCATGTAGTACGAACGGCCGAGCAGCTGATAGCTGCCACAGATGGCAAGCAGTGTGCCGCCGTCCTCAACATAGGCCGCGACCTTGTCTTTTTGGGCGAGCAGCTCGTGTGCCACGGCTAGCTGGTCGCGGTCGGAGCCGCCACCCATCATGACGATATCGGCATCGGTGAGATCGAGTGACTCGCCCATACGGACCTCGTCCACGCGCACGGGAATGCCACGCCAGGCGCAGCGGCGCTCGAGGGCGATGACGTTGCCGCCGTCGCCGTAGAGGTTAAGGGCATCGGGATACAGGTAGACGATGCGCAGCGGGCGCGAAAGCTCGACTGGCGCGATACCGACAGGAAGAGCGCTGCCGTCGGCACGGGCTACGGCGCGCCCAGCAACAGCGTCGGCGGTGGCGCCTTTCAGCCCGTCGAGCTCCTTGACCAGCGGCGGGAAGGCCGTGTAGTTGGCGACGGCGTAGAAGGTGTCATCGGCGGCCTCGTCTGCCACGGCGCCAATTGCCTGCGCGACGTCCGAGATAATCGCGGCATCGATGCCGGCGTACTTGAGGCGCACCTGCATGTCGTGCGCGCGCGTGCCTCCGGCAAAGGCGACAAGACCCGGCGTGTCGGCGATGCGCTCAAAGTCGACGTCGTAGATCCACGATACATCGTGGCCGTCGGCATCGTTATCGTTGAGGAAGAAAGCGCAGAGTCTGCCGCCTGCCGTCTTGATGGACTGGATTTGTCGATCGAAGCCTACGGGATTCTTAGCCAGGTTGGCCTCGACGGTGCGGCCGGCGATATCCCAGCGGCCCATGCGTCCGCCGGCGGGGACGTAGGCATCGAGCGTGGGCTGCAGGTGCGCCGTATCCACGCCTAACTCATGTGCGGCAAAGAATGCAGCGGCAACGTTGTAGACCATGTACAGGCCGTTGTAGCGCGTGGCGATGTGTACGGCAGCTGCGTCGGACGCAGATCCAAAGACCAGGTCAAAGCCGTAGCCGTCGCAGCCGAGCTCCACGCCCGTCACACGGCGGACCAGTGCGGGGCGTGCCCAACCGCACGAGGGGCAATGGTAGGCGCCGAGTTGACCATACTGCACATAGTCGTACTCCAACGGCGCGTTGCACTGCGAGCAAAAACGCGAGTCGCTAATGCGATCGGACTCGGTGCCCGTGGCGCCGTCGATGCCAAAGGCGATGCTCGTGTTAGGGACGCGCGCGGCAATCGAGGCGCACAGCGGATCGTCGGCGTTATAGATGAGTGTCGTTGCCGGCGAAAGCTCCAGCGCGTGGGCGATGACGTCCTGGGTGTGGTCGATCTCGCCGTAGCGGTCCAGCTGGTCGCGGAACAGGTTGAGCAGCACAAAGTAGGTCGGCTTGAGCTTGGGCAGGACGCGCACCGTGTAGAGCTCGTCGCACTCAAAGACGCCCACGCGCTCGCCGCCGCCGGTTCGCTTGAGGCCGCTGCGGGCCTCGAGCAACGCGCCCACCACGCCCGGCTCCATGTTGTTTCCGGCACGGTTGCATACCACGGTGGCGCCGCTGGCGGCAACGGCGTCGGCGATGAGGTTGGAGGTGGTGGTCTTGCCGTTGGTGCCGGTGATTACCACGCTGCGGTCGACAAGACCCGCGAGGTCGCGTAGCAGCTCGGGGTTGATCTTCATGGCGATGCGGCCGGGGAGTACGCCGCCCTGGCGCTTAAGGACGGAGCGCAGCCCCCAGCGGGCGATATCGCTCGAGGTGCAGGCGAGAGATGAGCGGAAGTTCATGAAGTCGTTCCTAACGTGAATGACATGGTCGTGGCGATTGTGTCGTTAAAAGCCATAACGGCGTGCAAATTCCTGGGCAAGCTGCGATACGTCTTCGCAGGCGTTGGCCCAGGGGGCAAAGTCGGGGGTGTCCGAGATAATGCCGTCGGCTTCCCAAACCGCCTGGTGCGAGAGGTCCCAGGGGTCGCGCGGCTCGGGTCGGCAGGGAAGATACGGCGTCTGGTACATGGGGTTCAGCAAGAAGAACGCGCCGCCCTCGCAACGGTTGGCGAACTCACGCAGCGCGCGCGTCGCCGGGCGCATCTTGTT
Source organism: Collinsella sp. (assembly GCA_018382125.1). Lineage (GTDB taxonomy): Bacteria > Actinomycetota > Coriobacteriia > Coriobacteriales > Coriobacteriaceae > Collinsella. The sequence continues at coordinate 43,407 of JAGZQO010000003.1, read as the reverse complement.
TGTTTTGAACAGCAGAATCGTGCGGGCGAGCAGGTACCAGGGGGAGTTCTCGAGTGCGTCTGCCCCCATCTGTTCCTCGAGCTGATGTGCCAGGGCAAAAAAACCGTCCTGGTCTTCCAAGCGGGCGAGGGCAAGCAACACGGTGCCGGCGGCCCGGGTGGGATAACCCTCCGCCTTAAGGACACGGCGAGAATAGTTGGCGGCGGCGCGGTAACGAGCGCTCGCCATGCACAGCTGCGAGATGGCCTCGAGCGTGTGAAGCCAGCCGATAAGCGCCGGCTCGCTCACGGTAAGGTCTGCTGCGGTGACACCGTCGGCCAAAACATTATTGGCCCAGTAGTGCGGGGCCTCCATATCAAACCCGGGCACGCTCTGTTGCAGGTAGTCGGCCGTACTCGTCTCGAGCTTCATCAAGTCGCCCAGGCAGGCATCGACGGGCGTGTCCGCCAGGATGATGGCGAGCAGCTGGGCATCGAGGACATGCGCATCGACGCGAACAATCTTGAGCAGCTCATCGCGCATGTCGTCGAACAAGCGGTTGCGCGTCTGCTCAAACTCCTCGTCGCTGCCCATGTCCTCGATGCGGCGAAGCTCGTCAAGCAAATGACGATGAACGCCGGCATAGGACAGCAGCGCTTGGGCATGCTCGGTCTGCGCATACTTTTGAGGGTTTGCGCTGATGTCGTTATGGACAAGCTCGCGTGCTGCATCGGTGAGTTCGGGGTGCGACGCAACGTAAGCGCGCTCCAGGTAGGCGGGGATGTAGACGCTCGGATCCATTAGAGGTCTCCTCCCTTAAATGGAAGCCCCTGCTCGGCTGCGCGTAGGATGCGCTCGTCGATTTGGGAGCGCACGATGTCGTTGGTGGCGACCCAGGCGGCAAAGCTGGCGTTGTCGGGGGCGCCCAAGCCCTCCTGCAGCACCGGCGTCGCCTCGGACAGGGCAAGGACAAGCTCATCGGTGGAGCCCGGACCTACGTTGACGCGGGCATAGACGCCATCGGGAAACTCGGTTTGGAAGTAGAGCGCCTCGGCTGCGTGCGGGCACGAGCGTGCGAGGATGCGCAAGTAGTGCTCGGCGCCTTCGTAGTCCAGCTCGCGCCAGGCTGCGCTCATCAATGCGATGAGCGTCCACGGGTCCAAGTCGCGCTCTGCGTCCTTGGGACGGCGGCGCAGCGGCGTGTTGGCAAGATAGGGCACGGAGTGGGCGGAGCGAAAACGCTTGAGCTCCTCGGCAGGGTATTCGAGCTTTGCCATGGCAAGCATCGCGGTATGGCGGACGCCAGCGGGGTCGTTGGGCGCAAAGTCCAGGCTGCGATTCGCGGCATCCAGCGACATGCGGTAGCGGCCGCTAATGAGCGCGCGCGATGCCAAGGCGGCAAGCCAGCGCAGGTAGGGACGGCGGGTCAGGTCGCCTGCGGCCTCACGCTCGTAGGGGTCCTGCGCCGAGGCGATCTTGAGCGCCAAATCGTGCTCCACCTCGTCGCACTTGGACACCAGATACTGTACGTATTCCTCGTTGGATTCGGCGGTGAGCGCCGTCAGCATGCGCTGGGCATCCCAGTTGGCCGGATCGAGCGCGGCTGCCTCGCGGAGCATGTTCTCGGCTGCGGCTTCTTCTTGCTCTGCCTGGGCGTCGTCGGGGATAAAAGGGATGCGGTAGTCGACAGCCTCGACCACCTTGGCAATGAGGTGCCCGGCGCGGTCGCGATCGTGCACGATGAGCGGCGCGGGGTTGCGGGTGAATTGCTCCATCAGACGCTCGACGGCGGGGCCGTCGGTGAGCGGGATATTGTCGCGGCGCAAGGCCTCAAGAACGAGGCGATGGCAATCCTCTTGAATGGGATCGAATGCCATGGGGCCTCCTTTGCTGCGGTTAGGGTTCAAATGTCTCTATATAAAGGTCTAGTTTACCCGCATGTGGCACACCGGGGGTGCCGCACTTGGACTTGCACCTTTGCACCACGAAGACGGATGTCGCACAAATGTCGGCACCTCAGTTGCGCGGGTGGTATCACAGTGCCGTAAGCGGTCGATTTTTGGCGGCGAACGGGGCACATTTTGGAGGGGCACAGTCCTACCCGGGATATGTGGTCAACCCTGATAAAACGTTTGCCCAGCTTGGGAGTATGAATGCCCCACAAGGGTCTTCAGGGATAGAAAAAACGTTTCATCATTGTTGGCTTTAGGTGAATAACTGACCAACCAGAACGGTAAAATAGTGTTTGTCTGAGCGTTGAGACGTTTAGACATTGCGTCGCTATCGCCGGCGACGCACAAAATGGTCCTAACGGAGCCAATCGGGTGCTCCGTTATATACGCAAGTCTAAGAGGGGCTTGTTTAGGAGGCACAGTATGGGACGTTTTACCAATCCTCGCGATCTGTACTTTGGTGAGGGCGCTCGCCACGAGGTGAAGAACCTCAAGGGCAAGAAGGCCATCATCGTTTCTGGCGGCAGCTCTATGCGCCGCGGCGGGTTCCTGCAGGACGTCGAGAACGACCTTAAGGAAGGCGGTTTCGAGGTCAAGCTGTTCGAGGGCGTCGAGTCCGACCCGTCCATCGAGACGGTCATGAAGGGCGCCGAGGCCATGCGCGAGTTCGAGCCCGACTGGATTATCGCCATCGGCGGCGGCTCGCCCATCGATGCCGCTAAGGCCATGTGGGTCTTCTACGAGTATCCCGAGGAGTCCTTCGATAACATCATCCAGCCGTTCAGCTTCCCCGAGCTGCGTCAGAAGGCTCATTTCTGCGCCATCTCCTCTACCTCCGGCACCGCTACCGAGGTCACTGCCTTCTCCGTCATCACCGACTACGCCAAGGGCATCAAGTACCCGCTGGCCGACTTCAACATCACCCCTGATGTCGCCATCGTCGACCCGGAGCTCACCTACACCATGCCCGCCAAGCTGTGCGCTCACACCGGCATGGATGCTCTGACCCACTGCATGGAGGCTTACGTTTCCACTTGTGCTTCCATGTTCACCGACGCCAACGCTCTGCACGGCATCCGCGAGATCGTCGAGTGGCTGCCCAAGTCCTATGCTGGCGACCATGAGGCCCGTCAGCACATGCACGAGGCTCAGTGCATCGCCGGTATCGCCTTCTCCTCGGGCCTGCTCGGCATCGTCCACTCCATGGCTCACAAGACCGGTGCTGCCTTCGAGAACGGTCACATCATCCACGGTGCTGCTAACGCCATGTACCTGGGCAAGGTCATCCAGTGGAACTCCAAGGACCCGCGTGCTGCCGAGCGCTACGCTTACGTGGCCAAGGAGATCCTGCACCTTCCCGGCGAGACCAACGAGGAGCTCATCGCTGCGCTCGTCCAGAAGATTCGCGACCTCAACGACCAGCTCAACATTCCGCAGTCCATCAAGGATTACGCGAATGGCGGCGTGAAGGTCGACGCCGAGAACCCGCAGATGGTTTCCGAGGAGGAGTTCCTCGCGAAGCTCCCCGAGATCGCCGCGAACGCCGAGCAGGACGCCTGCACGCCCGAGAACCCGCGTGAGACCAAGGCTGCCGACTTCGAGAAGATCCTCAAGGCCTGCTACTACGACACCGACATCGATTTCTAATCGACTCTTGTTATCGTAACGAGGGGCTCCGCACGTATCCGTACGGAGCCCCTTTCTTTTTTCTTTTAGAGAATGGGATAGTTATGGCTGCAATTTTCAATAGCCCCAGCAAGTACATCCAGGGCCCGGACGAGCTGGCCAAGCTCGGCTCCTATGTCGAGCCGCTCGGTGCTAAGGCCCTCGTCATCGTGACGCCTTCGGGCAAGAAGCGCGTCGGTGCCAAGATCGAGGGCGGCTTTGCCGAGGCTAAAGCCGAGCTGCTGTTTGAGGACTTTAACGGCGAGTGCTCCAAGGGCGAGGTCGATCGCCTGGTTGCGCTCGCTCGCGACAACGGTTGCGACATCATCGTCGGCGTCGGTGGCGGCAAGATCCTCGACACCGCGAAGGCCGTCGCCTATTACCTGGAGTCCCCGGTTATCATTTGCCCCACCATTGCTTCGACCGATGCCCCGTGTTCGGCGCTTTCGGTGCTCTACACCGACGATGGCCAGTTCGACAAGTATCTCTTCCTTAAGGCAAACCCCAACATTGTCCTTATGGATACGACGGTTATCGCGGCGAGCCCGGTGCGCCTGACGGTTTCCGGTATGGGCGATGCGCTCGCAACCTACTTTGAGGCCCAGGCGACGCATGATGCCGACGGCGGCACCTGCGCTGGCGGCAAGGGCGGTATGGCTGGACTGGCGCTCGCCAAGCTCTGCTACGAGACGCTTATGGCCGATGGCGTCAAGGCCAAGGTTGCGCTGGAGAAGGGTGCGCTCACGCCTGCCGTTGAGCACATCATCGAGGCCAACACGCTGCTCTCCGGTATTGGCTTTGAGAGCTCTGGTCTCGCTGCCGCTCATGCCGTCCACAACGGTTTGACGATGCTGCCCGAGTGCCATGGCATGTATCACGGCGAGAAGGTCGCCTTCGGCACCATCGTCCAGCTGGTACTCGAGGATGCCCCGACCGAGAAGCTCGAGGAAGTCTTGGGCTTCTGCATTGAGCTGGGCCTGCCCGTTACGCTCAAGGAGCTGGGCGTTGCCGAGGTTACGCGCGAGAAGGCCATGATTGTTGCCGAGGCCGCCTGCGCGCCCGATGACACCATGTGCAACATGCCGTTTGAGGTGACGCCCGAGATGGTCGCAAATGCCATCCTGGGTGCGGACGCGCTGGGCCACTACTATCTCATGGATGAGTAAATCAAGCTAAGGAAGGGGCAAAGCCAGCAGATGGCTTTGCCCCTTTTTGCTATGGTGCAAAGAGGTCAGGTTACTTTGCACCAATTGTTGTTGATGAAAGGGCGGATTCTCGTATGGCGCTTCCCATGGTTTATGGCGGTCCCGGCCGGTATGTTCAGGGGCCGGGTGAGCTCTCGCGTCAGGGCAGGTATTTGTCATGGTTGGGCTGCGCTGCCTATGTCTTGTTTGACCAGGGCACCGAGGATCGGCTGTGCAGGCAGATCGTCGATGGATTTCTGGACGAAGACCTAAGCGAGCCGTTCTTTAAGGTCTATGACGGTCCGTGTACGGAAGAGGCCGTTGTCGATATGGCTAAGGAAGCCCAGGCTGAGTATTGCGACATGGTGGTGGGTATTGGCGGTGGCAAGATGCTCGATATCGCCAAGGCCGTTGCGTATTATGCCGAGTTGCCGTTATGCGTATGCCCCACGGCGGCTTCGATGGACGGTCCGTGCAGCGCGATTTCGGTGCTGTATCACGAGGATGGGTCGTTCGACCGCTACCTGATGCTCGAGAAGAATCCAGACCTGGTCGTGGTCGATACCAACGTGGTCGCGGCGGCCCCACTGCGTATGACGGTCGCTGGTATGGGTGATGCACTGGCAACGTACTTCGAGGCGCGTTCGTGCATCGCAGCGCACGGCACTAACGAGCACGGTGGTGCGCCGGGGCACTTGGCCTTGGTTGCGGCTCGTGCCTGCTATGACACACTCATGGAGTGCGGCGTCGCTGCCAAGCGCGATCTCAAAAAGGGCCGTATATCGCCGGCGGTTGAGCGTCTGATCGAGTGCAATATTCTGCTTTCGGGTGTTGGCTTTGAGAGCGGTGGCTTGGCGTTGGCGCATGCCATCGCCAACGGTCTGACGATTCTGCCCGAGTGCCGCGCCATGCATGGTGAGGCCGTGGCATTTGGCCTGTTGGTGCAGCTGCGCCTGGAGCGTGCACCCGAGCTTGATCAGGTGCTCGAGTTTTGCCAGCGCGTTGGTCTGCCGACGACGCTCGAGGAGCTGGGCCTTGGCGAGATTTCCGATGCCGATTTGATGAGCGTTGCGGACGCAACTTTTAAGAATGAGCGTAACATGGCCAACGAGCAGGCCAAGGTGACCAAACAAAAGCTCGTGCAGCTCATGCGCGAGGCATAGCTAGGCGCTTGATCGACCTTGTGCAATCGAGGCGGCGATAGGCATAGGCTATTTGCCTCAAAGGTGCGCCGCGTGTAATTTGCCCGAGGTGTGGGCCGATAGCGTATCATTATCTCTTGCTTGTTTGCACTGCTCAGGGAGGGGCCGCGCATGGCGCAGGAACACGATCTGTTTGATGACATTATCGAGATCAGCAAGGGTTTCGACTTTCTTAAAAACCCGCTTGGCGGCGTGACCGATGCGCTCGATCCGTCGGCACCGCAGTGGAATCCTGCCGACTACAAGGAGCGTCCGCGCGGCAACACCATTCCGTGCCTGACCTGCAAAAACGAAAAGAGCGGTTGCACCGCGTGCATGGACGTGTGCCCGGTCAACGCTATCGAGGTCGAGGAAGACGCCATCGAGATCCTCGACTCCTGTCGCAAGTGCGGCCTGTGCGCCGCTGCCTGTCCGACCGAGGCGATCATCTCGCCGCGCCTGGCGCCCAAAAACCTGTATGACGATATCGTCTCTGCTGCTACGAGCCACGAGACCGCCTACGTCACCTGCACACGCGCCCTCAAGCGCATGCCGCGCGAAAACGAGGTCGTCGTTGCCTGCGTGGGCGACATTACGGCCGAGACCTGGTTCTCGGTACTGGCGGACTATCCCAACGTGAGCGTCTACCTGCCACTGGGCGTGTGCGATAAGTGCCGCAACACCGGTGGCGAGGACATTCTGGGCGAGGCCATTGCTACCGCCGAGGAGTGGGCGGGTACGGGCATGGGCCTGGAGGTCGACCCCAAGAGCCTCAAATGCCATAAGCGCCGCGAGTACGAGCGCAAGGAGTACATGGATAAGATTGCCCGCACCACGGGCCTGACGGTGACCAAGCTCAATCCGGCGACTGCGGCACTGGCCTCGGTGACGCAGAAGTTGAAGGCTCACCGTCACCAGATCACGCAGCTCGAGCGCACGCTCAACACCATGTGCGGCACCACGACGACCAAGCGTCGCCGTTCGCTCACGCACGGGCGGCAGCTGGTGCTCTCGACGCTGCAGAACCACCCCGAGCTTGCCCAGAATATGCAGGTGAGCACACCGGAATGCGATTTTGACAAGTGCACGTCGTGCGGCGAATGCGTCAACGTGTGCCCCACGTTTGCCTGCGATTTGGTGGGAAGCAGTCGCTTTGCATTGGAGTCCACGTATTGCCTAGGTTGCGGAGCCTGCGTCAAGGTGTGCCCCGAGCATGCGCTCAAGCTGGTCGAGCACGATGCGTCCAATCTGGTCGTTGTCGACCCCGAGGCCGAGGAAAAGGCCGCCCAGAAGGCAAAGGCCCACGAAGAGGCCCAGAAGGTCAAGGCAGAGGCAAAGGCCAAGCTCGATAAGATGCTCGACCAAGTGGAGAAGCTCGCGGACTAGCCAGCGACCCCAATCTCTGCTTCATTTGCGCCGCCGTGGCGTCCGGGTTCGCCCAGATGCTGCGGCGGCGCTATACTTATGCAGTTTGAAGTACCTGTACCAAAAGGAGCTGTCGTGTCCCTTTCCATCGGTATCGTGGGCCTGCCCAATGTGGGCAAGTCGACGCTGTTCACCGCGCTTACCAAAAAGACCGGCCTTGCCGCCAACTACCCGTTTGCCACGATCGACCCCAACGTGGGTATCGTCGATGTGCCCGATAGCCGCCTGCAAAAGCTCGCCGACATCGTCAACCCGGGTCGTATTGTGCCGGCGACGGTCGAGTTCGTCGACATCGCAGGTCTGGTGAAGGGCGCTAACGAGGGCGAGGGCCTGGGCAACCAGTTCCTGGCCAACATTCGCGAGACCGATGCCATCTGCGAGGTCGTGCGCTACTTTAAGGACCCCAACGTTATGCGCGAGGTGGGCCGCACGGGCGAGTTCGTCGATCCCGCCGGCGATGCCGACACCATCATGACCGAGCTCATCCTGGCCGACATGGGCACGCTCGAGAAGCAGCTGCCTAAGCTCGAGAAGGAGGCCAAGCGCGACAAGGAGCTCATGCCCAAGTTTGAGGTCGCCAAGCGCCTGCTTGCCTGGCTCAACGAGGGCAAGCGCGCCGCATCCATGGAGATGACCGACGAGGAGCGTGCCGCTGCCAAGGGCCTGTTCCTGCTCACCATGAAGCCCATTCTGTATGTGGCCAACGTGGACGAGGATATGCTCAACGACGACCTGGCGCCGATCGATGGCGTCAAGCCGTTGCCCATCTGCGCCAAGATCGAGGCCGAGCTTTCCGAGCTCGATCCCGAGGACGCCGCCGACTACCTGGAGAGCCTGGGCCTGGAGCAGCCCGGTCTGGACGTGCTCGCGCAGGCGGCCTATAAGCTGCTCGGTCTGCAGTCGTTCTTTACGGCCGGCGAGATGGAGGTCAAGGCCTGGACGGTTCGTCAGGGCGCGACCGCCCCGCAGGCCGCCGGCGTCATCCACACCGATTTTGAGCGCGGTTTTATTAAGGCCGAGGTCATTGGCTACGACGACTACATCGAGCTCGGCGGCGAGCAGGGCGCCAAGGCCGCCGGCAAGCTGCGTATTGAGGGCAAGGACTATGTCATGGCCGACGGCGACGTCGTGCACTTCCGCTTTAACGTGTAAGGACGACGCATATGTTTAAATATGGCAAAAAAGCTGGCTACATGGGTATTGCGCTGCTCGTACTTGCGGTGATTCCGCTGGTGGTCGCAGCGTGTGTTATCCCCAACATTGGTCCCGAGGTGGCAACGAAGTTTAATGCCGCCGGCGAGGCGACGCGCTGGGGCAAGAGCTACGAGCTGCTGGCGTTGCCGGTGCTCAATCTGCTGCTGAGCGTGGCGACGTACTTTACGGCGGGACGCCAGGCAAAGAACAATGATGACTCCGCCGCCATGGCGCGCATCGTGTGCGAGCGCTACCTGCGTAACGGTTGCATCACGGGTGTGTTCCTCAACGTGATCAACGTCTACTTTATGTATTCGGCGATTACCGGTATGGGCTTTGGCCTGGGCTTTTAGCTTGCGCCTTTAGGCAACGAGCCTGCACGCATATTCAATGGCTGCTGCGAGGCCGCCGCTCGACCGTGGTTGAAAGACTACATCGGCGGCGGCCTCGTTTTCGTATCCGGCGCCGCGAAGGGCGAGTGCTATGCCGGCTTCTAAAAGGAGCGGCAGGCCGCGTTGGCTGGTTGCGATTACGGCAACCTGATTGAGCGAGCAGCCGTGCGTTTGGCATTGAATGGCAAGTTCACCTTGCGCCGGGCAAGGGGCCAGAACGGCGGCGACGCGACTTGATAGCAATGTAAATGCTGTGCGCTCATCGGGCGAAAGGCATTCAGCTTCAACGACGACGAGCTTGGGCGGCGCGCTGTTTGTGCGAAGCGTGGCTCGGTACATGCGGACCGAAGAACCCGACATAGAAAACTCCTGTGTATTCGGGAAAACGTAAACTATAGTTTACGTTTATGTTCGGCTCCATTTCAAACTCGGCTGCATGGACGAACGTGCGAAACAGATTCTTGGCAGGCGGGTCGAAGAGACACGCAGGGACCTTGGTATCTCCAAGGTTGATTTTTGTGTGGCGACAGGAATCAGCCGACCCTACCTCGACCGAATCGAAGATGGGACGGCAAATTTCACGCTCAAGGTTCTATTTAAGATCGCGCCCGCACTCGGCATGACGGTGTCAGAGCTTCTCGAGGGTATCGAATAGGGCGTTCCTCGCTGCTAATTGACGCTCTTTGGGCGGGTCCCCCTGGTTTCGATGTGCAAAATCGCGAGTATTCAGCACTTGTTCAGCCGTAGATGGTAGCTCGAGCGGCTGGCTTTGCCTTTTTGACAGTAGTTAATCCACACTCTTAATAAAAATGTGGAATAAATATTTACTAGACGGCCTCTTCGCCCTAAAAGTTCGTCTAACAATCGGCCGATTCTATGTCTCCGGCGGAGAAATTGCAGAATACTCCGATTTTTGCACGGCCCGAGGGGGACCACCTGTCGTTTGAGGCTGCGATAAGTGGAACTGCCTTAGGGATTACGCCATCGGGATGCGGTCGTGGTTGACTTGGCTGTAGAACAGGCGCTGGATCTCGGCCGCATCGCGTGACTGGCCGAGTGCCCACATGGTCTTGGCCACGAGCGTCTCGGTGGTCATGTCGTCGCCGCGCAGAATGCCCGGATGATTGGCGTAAGCACGGCCGACCTCATAAATGCCCAGATCGAGGCCCTCTTCGGGGACCTGCGTGGTCATAACGACGGTGCGACCCGAATCGACCCAGCGGAAAATTGCCTCTTGGAACGACTCGCCCGACTCGCCAAACTCGGGAATACCGCCAATGCCAAAGGTCTCCAGAATCACGGCGTCGTAGCTATCGGCAAGGGCGTCGAGGATGCCCGGGTTTACGCCGGGCGTAAGCTTGAGTACAAATACGCGCGGGTCGATGCTGTCGTAGAAACGCACCGGGTTTTCGCCCTGATGAGTGCCGTGGAGCCCGTTGCGCACGATGCGGTCGTTGCGGATGTAGGCAATGGGCGGATAGTTGACGCTAATGAACGCATTAAAGCTCATGGTGCGCTGTTTGCGGGCGCGCGTGCCGGCAATGGCGACGCCGCCAAACACGATCGAGACGTCGTGCGAATGCTCGTCGAGCGCATAGAGCAGGCTCTGGTACAGGTTGAGTTTGGCGTCAGTAAATGGGTTGCCCATGGGCTTTTGCGAGCCGGTGAGCACGATGGGCTTGGGGCTGTCCTGAATCAGGTAGGAAAGCGCTGCCGCGGTGTAGCTCATGGTGTCGGTGCCGTGCAGAATCACGAAGCCGTCGTGGTCGGCATAGCCCTCGACGATGACGTCGCGGATGCGCATCCAGTCGCTTGGGCGCATATTGGTGCTGTCGATGTTCATGGGCTGCACCACGTCGAGCTCGCAGAGGCCCGAGATCTCGGGGACGCTCTGGGCGAGCTCCTCACCGGTCAGGGCGGGGGAGAGGCCGTTGCCGTCCTCGGTCGATGCGATGGTGCCGCCCGTGGCGATGAGAAGGATGCGCTTCATGCTGGTATTCCTATCGTATTTGCCGCCGCAGAGGCGGAGTCGTTCGGCAGTATTGTGGCACAGAGCGTTCAATGTTCAAACGTATTACATCATCTGTAACGTCTGGTAACACTTCAATTGCCGTCAAATAGGGGCCCAGGTCGTGCGTTTGCCGTGCGCTGATGGCTGCGAGGGACGAGAAACCCCATATAACGTGTACACTATGAAAGTTATTCTCGTTTATTCGCGCGGGTGGGCACCGGCTCCCCGCCAACAAGAGGGGGAACCATGGATCAAAAGGCTTCCGCAAAGGTCCTCGTACTCGACTTTGGTGCGCAGTACGGTCAGCTCATTGCCCGTCGCGTCCGCGACCTCAACGTGTATTCCGAGATCGTCCCCTGCGACATCTCGGCCGACGAGATTCGCGAGATGAACGCCTCTGCGCTCATCCTTTCCGGCGGCCCGGCTTCCGTGTATGCCGAGGACGCTCCGTCTATCGATCCCGCCATCTTTGACCTGGGCCTTCCCGTCCTGGGCTTTTGCTACGGCCATCAGATCACGGCCGTGACGCTCGGCGGCAAGGTCGGCCACTCCGAGGTGGGCGAGTACGGCCGCGCCACCATCACGCGCACGGCCGGCGCCAAGCTCTTTAACTCCACGCCCATGGAGCAGACCGTGTGGATGAGCCACCGCGACGCCGTTTCCGAGGTGCCCGAGGGCTTTACCGTTACCGCCAGCACCGACGTGTGCCCGGTTGCCGCCATGGAGTGCGTCGAGCGCAAGATTTTCACCACGCAGTTCCACCCCGAGGTCAAGCACTCCGAGTACGGTCAGCAGCTGCTGAGCAACTTCCTGTTTGAGATCTGCGGCCTGGAGCCTAACTGGAGCATGGACAACCTGGTCGAGACCATGACGGCCGAGTTCCGCGAGAAGGTCGGTGACGACCGCGTGATTCTGGCCCTGTCCGGCGGCGTCGACTCCTCCGTCGTGGCTGCGCTGGGCGCTCGCGCCGTGGGCAAGCAGATGACCTGCGTGTTCATCAACCACGGCCTGCTGCGCAAGGGTGAGCCCGAGCAGGTGGAGGAGGTCTTCACCAAGCAGTTTGACGTCGACTTTATCCACGTTCACGCCGAGGACCGTTATGCCGAGCTTCTGGCCGGCGTGACCGAGCCCGAGGAGAAGCGCCGCATCATCGGTACGCAGTTCTGGAAAGAGTTCTTCGCGGTTGCTCAGCAGCTCGAGACCGATGGCAAGCCGGTCAAGTACCTGGCTCAGGGCACCATCTACCCCGACATCATCGAGTCCGGCGCTCGCAAGACGGGCGGCAAGACGGCCACCATCAAGAGCCATCACAACCTGATCCCGTTCCCCGAGGGCGTGCACTTCGACCTCATTGAGCCGCTCGACCACTTCTTTAAGGACGAGGTCCGCGCGCTTGGTCTGGCGCTGGGCCTGCCGGAGCATATCGTGTTCCGCCAGCCTTTCCCGGGCCCGGGTCTGGCCATCCGCATCATCGGCGCGGTCGACAAGGAGAAGCTCGAGATCCTCAAGAACGCCGACGCTATCGTGCGCGAGGAGCTCGACGCCTACAACCAGCGTCTGTTTGAGCAAACCGGCGAGCGTAACTCCGAGCACAGCTGCTGGCAGTATTTCGCCGTCCTGCCCGACATCAAGTCCGTCGGCGTTATGGGCGACGAGCGCACCTATCAGCGCCCGATCATCCTGCGTGCCGTCGAGTCCAGCGATGCCATGACCGCCGACTGGGCCAAGCTGCCCTACGACGTGCTGGCCCGCATCTCCGGCCGCATCGTGGCCGAGGTTTCCGGCGCCAACCGCGTGTGCTACGACATCACGTCCAAGCCGCCCGCGACCATCGAGTGGGAGTAGGCTGATAGGGTTCTGACCTGCACTTTTGAGTGCCGCACTGTGCCGCTGAGTTTCGTTTCGTACGAGAGTCATGGCAAAGCCGCCAGCGACGGCGGTGAGTAAATACGGTAATCTGGCCTCCGTTCCCGCGTTGGGACGGAGGCTTTTTCTTTGCCGTTTTACTCCCTTTCACCTGCGATTTCGCGATTTACTCCCCGTATTTCAAGACGACAAGGCACGGGGCGGTATTCGGAGGAACGGGAGTAAAGATTTATCCCGAATGAGTAGACGCGCGATTTTTGTCCCCGAGAACGAAACGAGGCCGTTTCGGGGCCCGTGAAACTCAAATCGAACTCAACGGGCGTTTTTACGGTCTCCGTACGGCGTTTCCCCAGGTGGTTAATGGGGAGTAAAGAATCTCGCCGCCTCAATGAAAACGGGAGTAACCAGGGGAAATGCCGCGGCGTACTGCTGTGTGCTGCCGTGTAAGCCACCGCGTCATTTACTCCCCATTTACGCTTGAAATGCCTTTGCATGCAATGGGGAGTAAAAACTCAGCTTACGCAGGAGCGAGCGGAGCTCACCGCCTAGCCTGGCGTCCTGATTCGGTTGCGTTGATTGCGAAATGCGGGGAGCCGTTACAGCAAGGCTTTCCAGTCCTCGTACTCGTCGGCGTCGATCTCGCCGTTCTCGAGCCGTGCGCGCTTCTCTGCCCACAACTCGATCGCCATCGCGGCTTTGGGCGCGTGCGGCGCCTTGGGGTTCAGGGAGAGGCCCGAACCGTCGGCTGAGGGCACGATGCCGAATGAGTCCTCGAGCCGCACGAGCAGCGATATGAGGTCGCCCGCGGTTTCGACGCCGTAATCCTTGAGGGCGTTGACGGATACGCCTAGTGCTGCGGCGATGGATTCGAGCAGCTCGGGCTTCACGGCGCGGATGCCGCTCTCGTAGTGGCGCACGGCCCCCTCGGTCAGGCCGACCGCCTCGGCAAGCTGCGCTTGCGTCATGCCGCGCGACTTGCGGTACCGCCTTATGTTCTCGCCTACGGACATGCGCCCTCCTCCTGGAATTACGTACCCGCACATCTTACCAGCGTACGCAAATGTACGCAATTCTATTGACAGTACAGATATGTACGTTTACTCTGAATCTGTAAACCGTACGTATCTGTACGCTAATGACAGGAGGAGCCATGGACGAGAAGGTGGCAAAGACGCCGAGACCGCACATGCTGGATGCGGACGAGGTTGCGGAGCTGCTGAGGATCAAGAAAGGCAGCGCCTACGAGGTGATCAGGAAGATAAACGCCGAGCAGGAGGCGCGCGGGCGCGTGGTTATCCGCGGACGCGTTCGAAGTGACGTCTTCGACGCCCTGTACTTCCCGGAGGTGGACTGACATGCCGGTGTACAAGGACGACAGCAACGGCACGTTCTTCGTGCAGTGCTACTACCGCGACGCCCGCGGCTCGAAGCGCCACAAGACAAAGCGCGGCTTCTCCTCCGAGGTGGAGGCGGCCGTATGGGAAAGCCAGTTCAAGAGCCTTAACGGCGGGGCCATGGACATGACGTTTTCCGAGTTCGTTGAGGTGTACGCCTCCGAGGTGAAGCCTCGCATACGCGAGCATACGTGGATCACCAAGGAGTACATCATCAACGACAAGCTCGTGCCGTTCTTTGGGGATATGCGCATGTGCGATGTGAGGCCGATCGACGTTATTAGGTGGCAGAACGAGCTTACTGAACACCGGGACGCCGACGGTAAGCCCTGGGCGCCGACGTACCTGCGCACGGTGAACAACCAACTCAACGCCATCTTCAACCACGCCGAGCGCTACTACGGGCTCACCGACAACCCGGTGCGAAGGGTCGACAAGATGGGCTCGAAGAAGGGCGGCGAGATGCAGTTCTGGACCAAGGACGAGTACCTGAGGTTCAGCGAGGCCGTCATGGACAAGCCGCTCTCGTTCCACGCCTTCGAGCTGCTCTACTGGACGGGCATCCGCTGCGGCGAGCTTCTGGCGCTCACTCCGTCCGACTTCATGCTGGAGAGTTCGCGTCTGCGCATCAACAAGTCGTACCAAAGCCTCCACGGCGTAGACACCGTGACCGATCCCAAGACGCCCAAGTCGGTGCGCACGATCGTCATGCCCGCCTTCCTGCGCGACGAGATGGCGGACTTCATCGAGCTACGAGACGAGGTCGCCCCCGACGAGCGCCTGTTCGCCGTTACCAAGCACTTCCTGGCCCACGAGATGGAACGAGGGTGCAAGGCGTCTGGCGTGAAACGCATCCGCATACACGACATACGCCACAGCCACGTGAGCCTGCTGATCGAGATGGGCTTCTCCGCGCTGGCCATCGCCGAGCGCATGGGCCACGAGGCGGTGGACATCACCTACCGATACGCGCACCTGTTCCCCACGAAGCAGGACGAGATGGCCGCCGCCCTTGACGGGGCGAGGGGATAAGAAGGATGCCGTGCGAGAACAGCGCCCGCAAGCGCAGTAAGACGATGGCGTTCCGCTGCACGCCCGAGGAGCATAAGCTCATATGCGAGATGGCCGCCTGGAGCGGCATGAACAGGCAGGACTACATCATCGCCAAGCTCACCGATACCCAGGTCGAGGTGAGACCCTCTGTGAGCGTGCAGAAGGCGCTGAAGGACTCGATGGCGGAGTTGGCCAAGGAAGTACGGCTGGCGGCCTCCTACAGCGAGCTGAGCGAGTCTCTGCAGCAGAGAGTCGAGCACGTGATGAGGTTCTTCCTGGCGCTCGGCGAGCCTATTGACTCGCGAGTGGACGACGCGTCTCAGGAAGAATCGTTCCCGGCGATGGCGACTGAGGTCGAAACTAACGACAACGCCGACAATGCAAGTATCTTTGGAATGGGTCGCGGCTAACGCTCATCTAAGCGCCGACCAGGAACTGCGATTCTTTAGGGTGTTGCCCGCAAAGCAAATAGTTAATCTTCCGCGAAAGGAAGCTAAACGGTCCGTTCCTCGACATAGAGGATCTCGTTTTGCGCCTCCAGGATTCGCGCGGCGTCGCCGATGCGCTCGGCGCACCTCTCGCTTATCGACCTCAGGGCCAGGACCCCCTCGACGTCGAGCAGGTCCAGCTGGTCGGCGTGCGCCAGGGACTCGAGCAGCTGGTCCAGGCCCCTCGCCAGCCTTCCTGCATCCGCCACCGCGTCAAGCAGCTCACGACGCTCGTCCTTCTCGTTGATATCCATCATTGGCTGTCCTCCTTCTTCCGACGGACGTGTTGCGCAGCACCGTAGCCGTTCCGCATGGAGAACCATCTCGCCACCGCGATCCCGTGCGCATATTGGCCGCAAGCGGCGCGGGGAATGCCGTCCCGATGCGGACCACGGCACCGCGACTCGGGAACGCGCCGTCGTTCCCGCCGCGGCGTCGTCTCCAATCCCACGGGAGCCCAGCAACCGCCGACAGATCGCATCCCATGCCTGGAAGCCTCGGCGCCCATGCCTGATTCCATGCCGCACGCCTGCGCCCTTCCGATCCGAAACCCGCCCCGGCGTTCCTTGGACGCGCAGGGTCGCACGCCGGCAGGCGGCCCGCAAGGGCCGCGACACTTTTTCGGGTTCTTCGCTCCATGCGCTGCGCGCGCGAACAACGCGAAAAACTGCCGTCGGAATACTTCTATTTCCACGCCCGACTTCGCTTCCTCCCTTGCCGGCACGCCCGCGCCGCATGCGACTCACGCGACGCAAGGCACGCCACAGGGGCGGGCCTCCGAGTCTAAGGAGCAAGACATGAACGACATGAAGGAAAAGGCGATGGGCGCGGTCAGGACCTTCCTCGAGCGTAAGGGCTACGAGATCGTCGATGAGGCCTGGCAGGGGCCCGAGGGCATCGGCGGAATCGACCTTGTGGCGGTGGACGAGGACGGGACCCTGGTCTTCGTCGACGCCACGGTCCGGATCGGAACGGACGGCTTCCCCGAGGCCCACAGGGCGCGCGGGCTGCGCGAGGCGCTGGCGGCGACGTGGCTCGCCGGCAACGGCGACGACTACGCCGACACGCCGGTCCGCTTCGACGAGGTGGCGATGATGGTCGTCAAGGAAAACCGAGCGCTCCTGCGCCACCACATCAACTGCTTCGGCGAGATGGAGCCGCTCTCCTAGGCGGCGCGCCCGGCCCCGGGCTCCCGGGGCCGGGTTTCCCCGAATCCACCCCTTGTACCACGAAAGCGTACATATCCGTACGTTTTCGTGGTACACTCCGCTTGTCGGACAAATCCGTACGGTTTTGTCCCGACGCTCCGAGACTCGGGGCGCGCCGGACCGGATGCGCCGAGGCGCGCCCCACGCTAGAGAGGACGCGACCCATGCGCACGATAGCCATTTCCAACTACAAGGGCGGCGTCGGCAAGACGACGACCGCCGTGAACCTGGCGGCGATCTTCGCCGCCCGGGGCCTTCGGACCCTGCTTGTCGACCTCGACCCGCAGGCGTCTGCCACAGACTTCTTCGGCCTCTACGACCGGGCCGTCTCCGAGCGGCGCACGTCGGTCGAGCTGCTCTACGGCGGCGCGCCCGTGGAGGAGGTCGCCTACGCTGCCGGGGAGAACCTCGACGTGGTGGCCTCGACCATCGACCTCGTCGACCAGAACGAGATGCTCCTGCGCGAGCAGCGACTCAAGTTCGCCCTCGACGACGCCTCGGGCTCCTACGACGTCTGCCTCATCGACTGCAGTCCCGTGATGCGCAGGCTCGCCTTCAACGCCTACCTCGCCGCGGCGGAGGGCAGCATGGTCGTCATCCCCGTGAAGCTCGACTCCACCGTGATGCGCGGCACGGCGCTCACCGTCGAGGCGACGCGCTCCATCGCCGACGCTCTGCGCATGCCCACGCCCCGCTGGAAGATACTGCGCACCTGCGTGCCCGGCCGCATGACCAACGCCGAGGCCACGGGCGCGGCCGTGCTCGACGGGTTCTTCCCGGACGAGCAGTTCGAGACGGTCATCCACGCGAGCAGCAAGGTCTGCGAGGGCAGCTGGCAGTGGAAGCCGGTGGCCGCCTTCGAGCCGGGGAGCCGCCCCGCGCGCGACTACAAGGCGCTCGCAGACGAGGTGTGCCGTGAACTCGCCTAGGCAGGTGGCCGCGGGCTTCACCATCACGGGGCTTCTCGACGGCGCGTCGCGCACCCGCGGGCGCTACCCGGTGTCCGAGATCGCGGTGGCCGACATCGCCGACCACCCGGCGAACGCCGCGTACTCTATGGACCCTGCTGGGATAGCTGAGCTCGCCGAGTCCATACGCGAGGACGGCCTCACCGACCTGCCGCTCGTGCGAAAGGTCGGCGACGGCTCGTGGCAGATGGTCTCCGGGCATCGGCGCAAGGCCGCCTACGCGCTGCTCGCGAAGGACGACCCCGCTTACGAGAGGATGCCCTGCCGCGTGATAGAGGGCATCGACGACGAGCGGGCGGTGACGCTGCTCCACGCAGCGAACTACTTCACCCGCGCGCTCACCGTGACCGAGCGCGCCGCCGCGACCGAGGCGCTCAGGGGCGACGCCGTGCGCCTGCGCTCCGAGGACCCCTCGCTCTCCGGCATGCGCGTCGACGACGTGAAGGCCGCCATCATCGAGCGGCAGACGGGCCGCAAGGTCTCCGGCAAGACCATTGCGCGTGAGGAGAGGCTGGCCCGCCGGATTGCCGAGGACCTCTCGCCCGAGTGGGCCGCCGAGGCCGATCGCGGCAACCTCAGCGCCGAGGCGGTGCGCTCGCTCGCGGGCATGCCGAAGGAGCGCCAGGCGGAGATGCACGCCGCAATGGAGCCCTGGCGGCGCACCAAGCGGGAGCTCTCCGACTACGTGAGGAGCGAGAGCAAAACGCAGGCCGGCCCCGACGGGCGCATCTCCAAGGCAGCGAGGCTCGTCGCCGATTTCCTCGAGAGCCCGCCCGAGAGCCCGAGCGCGGCCGACCTCTCGCTGCTGCGTGAAATGGCGCTCATGACCGCGCCGTACGCGGAGGCGGGCACCGATGCCCGAAAGCGTCGCAGAAGGGCCTCAGGCCCGAAATCCAGCAAGTAGCCTATGGCGTCCGACACTTCGGTCGGGCGTCCATAGCACTTGGGGACCGGGCGGCCTCGGACCCGTCATGCCGCGGGCCGTTTAAGAGCCCGCTTTCGCGAGGCCCGGTCCCAGAGGCGGCGCCCGAGCCGGGCCGCCGCCTGCGGGGGATCCCCCGCGCCCCTAGAGAAACGCGCCCGCCGCACGGCGGGCCCGAGGAAAGGAATCCGCCATGAAAGAGGAAGCCGACGCCGCCAAAGGCAAGGAGCGTCGAGTCACGTTCCGCATGGAGGGAAGCGACTACGACGCGCTTTGCGAGCGGTGCGAGCGCGCCGGCCTCAGCAAGTCGGAGTACCTGCGCTACCTCGTTCGCATACCGCTGTCGACGGATGCCAACGCGGGAGACGAGCACCGCATACTCGTGGACCGCAGGGCCCTTTGGTCGATGTCTCGGGAGCTCACGAAGTGGGGCTACCACTACAACCAGGCAGTGCACGCGATGAACCTCATCAACTTCCACGCCCGCCACGGGCACGTCGACCGGGACCTCGTCGCGGAGAGCATCCCAACGATCGAGCACGAGCTCGCCGACGTGAACGGCGCGGCCCGCGAGATGGCGGCCGAGCTCGGGCGCATCGGCGCCGACTCGCTCGTGGAGGGCTCGCCATGCCGATCCTGAAGCCGATAAGCGGCCACGGCTCGACGGGTGGCATCCGCCGCTACCTCGAGAAGGGAGGCCGCGCCCTGGCGCGAGACCTGTTCAACCTGAGCTACGACGAGCGCGACGCCGGCGCTCTGGGAGAAGCCGCCAAGGAGGCCTGCGCCTGGGACGCCGAGATGGACGCCACGCGCGCCGCGTTCGGCACGGACGCCTCATGGAGGGGCAAGCCCGCGCGCACGTTCAAGCACTTCGTGCTCTCGCCGGACCCCGGTGACGACATCGACCTGGCCGCTCTGCGGGAGCTCGCGTGCTCGTGGGCGCTCAAGCACTTCGGCGACCACGAGATCGCCATCGTCTACCACGACGACAACGCCCGCGGCATACCGCACGCGCACATCGTCGTGAACAACGCGAACCTCCGTACCGGCTACCGCATGCAGACCCAGCACCCGGAGGACCTCAACCGAGACCTGCAGGACATGGCGCGAGCGCGCGGGCTGTCCGGGCTCTCCAACGACAGGTCGCCCGTATCGCCCTCGAGGGCACGCGGGCGGGCCGGCGCGGGCGGGCCCAGGAGCCGCAGGAACGTCTACCTTGGAAGGGCCGAGAAGGAGATCATGCGCTCGGGCGGCTACTCGTGGGTCGGCGACATCCGCGCCCGCGTCGCACTCGCCAAGACCACGGCGCGCGACGAGGCGGAGTTCCTCGGCATCCTCGACGCCCTGGGCGTGCACGTCGCCGACAACTCGGCCAAGGCGCGGCGGGACGACTGGGTGTTCAGCCTTGTCGAGGAGCCGTCCAAGAGGGTTAGCGGCGAGCGTCTTGGGTTCGTCTACGGCAAGGAGATGCTCCGCCGGCGCTTCGAGCGCGAGGGCGCCTACCGTCCCACGGACGCGAGCACCGCGCGCATTCGCGAGGCCGCTGAGCGCGCCCTCGAGCTCAACGACCTCTCGGAGCTGAGCAAGCTCTCCTCGGCGCTCGAGACCTGTGCGAAGTTCGACGTCGAGTCCATCGAGGAGTTCGGGCTCAGGATGGCGACGCTGGAGCGCCGCGGCCAGGCGGGCGGCGAGGGGTACCGCCGCCTCGAGGCTGCGCGCGATTACATGGCGATGAACGGGCTCATGCCGCTCAAGACCCGCTACGGGGACGATCGCGGGCGCGGCGCTGCCGAAGGAAACTCTCGCGACGGCCGTCGCGAGGACGAGCAACAGCGAATCCTCGCCGCCGAGCGGCAGCGGGCTCAGCAGGACCAGCGCAGGGAGAGGGGCCGGAGATGATGGTGAGGATAGAGTATGAGGGCGGCAGGACGACGCTGTTCGACACGCTCTCGTTCACGGAGGGGTCGCCGTTCTCCGGCGCGAACATGCTCACGGAGTTCGAGCTCGAGATGCGCGAGGAGCCCGAGAAGGGGCTCTGGCTCACGGCGAACTGGCACCAGGTGCGCGACGACTGGCGTGCCGACGCGCCCGCGGACGGCATCCCGGCCGCGCGCAGGTCCCGCGGGTGGCGCTTCATGCTGGCCTCGGAGGCGGAGCTTGGGCGCGCCCGCCGCGTCCTGCTCGACGGCGACGAGGCGTTCGCCCGGGTGCGGGGCTACCTGTGCGACGCGGCTGCAATTTGCGCTTGCTACCGCGAGCACGTGGGCCCTCCCTCAAAACCGCTGAAATCGCAGATAAGGGACCTGCAGCGCGCGCTGGGGAGGGCGGAGGTCCCGGGCGTGCCAGACGAGCTGGCGAGGCTGCTCGCGCAAGAGAAGGAAGAGGGCGCCGAGGAGGGCGCCCGCAAGGTAAAGGAAGATTGGGGTGACGTCGATGAAGAGGCTTGGTAGGTTCCTCATGGCGGCGCTAAAGGTCACGCTGGGCTTTTTCGTCTGGCTGTTCCGCGCCGTGTTCAAGTGGGTGATGTGAAACACGCTTGCGTAGCGGAATTGCCGGCAACGACTCACAAACCGAGAAGCTGTTTCTTCTTCGCGGCGTAATCCTCATTTGTTATGGCGCCTGCGTCGAGAAGCTGTTTCCATTTTAGTAGCTCATCTGGCGCAGATAAAGCATCGGCCTGACGCGAGGGGCTGTTCGCCGTGCGCATGGATTCCTCTTGCTCTTCCGCTTCAGCCGCCTTGTCATCGAGTTTGCTTTCGATGAATCGAGCTATCTCTATGGCGGCTTGCTTCCTGTTCTCCCCTGGATCGAAAGAGAAGACTATTTTTTCTGCTTTCTGGATACCGCTGTCGTGAAAAGGAGAAAACCGAGGTTCTCCTCTCCTTCTGGGATGTAGAACTCAAAATCGTCAACGTCTTTGTATCGAACCGTTTGCTCGCCAAAGGGGACGTCGAATTGCGGAAGCACAGGCAGGTCGTCTATTGTTGGCCGATTCGACTTCGATATCACTTCGCCGGCTATTTCCGCTCCAGCGCGCATGGCTATTTTCCCTAACGATCCGCCACTCGAGAAAGCTCCCAGAGCTATTTTTGCAAGATTGGCGGCATCAAAAGCGTCGACGTTATCGTCTTCGTCGATTGAAAGGCCGCGTCGCCCGCTCGCTATCAACCCCAATTGCTTGCGGGCGTCGCTTGGATCGAAATCATCTTCAGTGACGATAATGACCGACTCGTCTTTGACGACTAGCCCTTGATCGTTGCCGCCATCAAAGATCTTAAAGAGACCGGGAATTATCAAGCCGTCAAAGTAGGATCCCAGCTTAGTAATAGCATCTGAAGGAAAACCAGCGGAAACGGCTCGAGCAAGCGTCTTCTCTCGCTGCTCGTGAACCTCTTCGTTCGTCGAGTATATTTTGTTCTTCCACGTTGGAGCGAGTATCTTCATGGAGCACTTTTTGCAAAGGGTCAAAGCCCCGTAATGTTCTGGGAGGATGCTGTTGCCTTTACACGAGTCGCATATGGCCATTATCTCTTCTCCTGCTTCTTTTTAGTGGTTGAATCATTCCTGTAAGACCTCAAAGCAACCGCTTGGCCCGTTCATCGTAGATCTTGTCGAGCTCCGATTGCACGTACTCCTCTTTGAGCCTCGCGACGAAACGAGCATCCGAGAACAGTCGGTAGACGAGCACCGCCGCGCCTCCGAGGTCGAGGCACTTGGGGTTCTTCGTGATCGATGCCTGCACGACGCTGCTCGAGGTCGCGATGGTGTCGGAGATGAGGATGATCTTCTTGGTGCGCGCCTGGTACATCTCGGTGCAGTAGTCCGACCCGTCGTCCTTGAATATCAGCGAGCAGCCGTGGAGCGCCGCTATCAGCCAGTTGATGAGCACCGTCATGCCCGCCTGCATGCCGACTTTCAATACGTCGCCAGTGCTGACGTATTTGGTGAGGGCCTCGGTGTGCGCCTTGTCGAGAACGAGGTTGGCGAACGGGACCTGTATCCCGCACGGCGTGTAGAGGTCCGTGCCGATGTGGATCAGCTGCTTGACCAGGGCCGCTGCGGCGGCATCCGGCTCGCTCACGACGCGCCTTCCCGCCGCGACCAGCATCTCCACGGTCCCGGCGGGCGCCCCGATCAGCGGGTTCTTCCCGAAGGCGTCGTAGGAGACCGAGTAGGTCGCGGGGATCCGCGCGCCGATCCCGAAGACGTTGGCGTCCTTAACGCAGGTGATGCTGTTGGTCATGATGTTTGAGGTCCCGAACACGAGGCCGAGCACCGGGTCGTGGCCGAGGGTCGCGAACCGGTGGTTCGCCCCCTTGAACACCTTGAAGTTCTCAGCCTCGTAGCGCGTCGCGTCGTACGGCACGCCTCGCGAGGAGAGGATGTGGCTCTTGGAGGCGAACAGGCGGCCCGATTCCGCCGGATCCCCATCGCCGAAGCCGGAGAAAACGCGGTCCTGGAAGCTGTGCAGGGCGTCCTCCTTGGCGTTGCCCGCTCCCGCCCGCTCGACCTCCGTCAGGGAGTTGATGACGAGCACGCGGGCGACCTGGAGCATGGTCGCGGCGACGACGAAGGCCGCGTCGGCGTCCTGCAGCCTCGTCCGCTCCTTGAACTCGCGGTCAATGCGCTCGAGATTCTCGCCGTACTCGCGGACGGACTTCTCGACCGCCTGCTCGGCCCAGCCCTCGTCAACGGCCACGCATGCAGCCCTCGCCGCCATGTAGTCGGCGAAGAGCCTGCAGGCGTGCTCCTCTTCCTCCGTCACCTGACCGTCCGAGGCCGCGGCGACCTGCAGCTGCTCGGCGATGGAGCCCAGCGACACGATGCTCACGTTGTCTAGGCAGTCCTTGACCCGGTCGAAGGACAGGTCCTCGTCGTCCGCGATCGCCTGCACCCTCGCCTTCACGTCGTCCGGGAGGCCGCCGTCCAGCTTGAGGTAGTCGAGGCCGTCCTCGAGCCACTCCCGCTCCTCTTGGGAGAAGTCGCCGTCGCAGCGCATCAGGAAGCAGAGCGTCGCCACGTAGGCGTAGATGAAGTTGTGCCGCTTCTCGCCCGCAAGGTAGGCCCCCTGCTTGATGCCGTCACGGAACCCCTTGATGCGTGCCTTGCGGAGTCGCGCGGAGAACGAGTTCTCCTTGATGGCGTTGATGCCGCCCTCGACGGTCGACGCAGCGCCGGACGCAAGGGACGACGCTCCCTGGGCCAAACCCATTGCGGCGCCGACGGCGATTCCGCCCACCGCGTTCGCAGCCCCTGCGATCGCCTTGCCCGCATCGGACGACGCGATCTGCTCGCCGGCGCTCGACACGCCTTCCGCAGCCGAGCACATGGCGCTTCCGACGGCTTCGGATGCCGAGGCGGCCGTATCGACGATGGCGTTCCCCGCGTTCTCGGCCGCATTCGCGACGCCCTTGGCGGCGGACTCGACGGTCGCCGATGCGCCTTTTGCCATCTCTCCTGCGGCGTGGGCAGCTTGGGACAGAGCTTCCCCGAGATCGAACTTGAGCGCCATTCTGTATCTCCTGACGTAAACGAACCTTATGTAAGGCGCTCGTGCGCAACCGATGCAACACGGCACACACGACGCGTCTCACTCGCTCTTCATTATCCCACTATGCGCAAGCCCCTCGTCCGACCATCGGAGCGAGGGGCTTGATCGTTCTGTTCGGTTGCGATTTCGTTTTTCGGCAGCTAGTCCCGGTCGTCATCGCCGGCTGCGCAGCAGGCGTAGGCCGTGAGCGTGAGGAGCCCCATGAGGAGCCCTATTCCGAAGGGCGCGAATCCCATCCTTCCACCTCCTTCGCGTAGACGACGGTGCGCGAGTTGCTCGTCTGGTAGCTGCACGTCACGAAGGCCCAGGCCTGCGCGACGTCCGAAGGCTCTTCCAGGACGACCTCGCACCGGGACAATTTGTCCCCGAGGTAGGCGGCGAGCGCCGCCGCGTCTGCGAAGTCGGTCCGCTTGCCCTCCGAGCTCGCGTCGACCACGTCGGCCGCGAAGACCTCGAGCTCGATCGCCTTCTCGCGGGTGTAGACCCGGATGGTGCGGTGCCCCTCGGCGAAGTCGCGCGACGAGTACTGCGCGAGCGGCGCGAACATGGTGCCGTCGGACATGTGGTGCCCGTAGACGATGACGAGCGGGCTCTCGGCGCCCTGCGCGCACCCGGCGTCTATGTAGGGAGCGCCCCACGCGGATCTTTCGCCGCCGGCGTCGTGCGTGAGGTAGAAGTCGGGCGATTCAGTCCGGCCCTGGACGATCGGGTAGTCGACGGTCGTGCCCGGCACGCGCACCCAAGCGACGACGGAGGCGGGAAGGGCGTCCCAGTCGATGCCGCCTCCCGTCTCTTGAGCCTCCATTGTCGCGTCCTCTTCCGCAGTAGGCACCTCGTGCACCTCGTACGGGTTCCTCTCGGGCAGCGGCAGGACGGCGAGCGCCCCCATCGCCAGCAACGCCACGGCAATGGCGAGCGCCGTGGCAGCTTTCCCTTTGTTCATGTCCTCCCCCGTTCGCAGGGGAGGCCCCGGGCGAGCGCCCAGGGCCTCCGGTTCGGTATCGATGCGGCGCCGCTACTCTTCCGGCTCTTCGGCAGGCTCTTCGGCTGCCGTGTCCTTGCTTGCGCCGGCCGTCTTGCGCTTGCGGTACGCGAGCGCTCCGCCCGCACCCGCCGCAGCTGCCAGAGCGATGCCCGCGGCCACGGCGTAGCCGGTGCCGTCGGGGGCGTCGGCCCCGGTCTTGGCGTAGGGCTCCTCGGGGACCTCGGGCGTGTCGGGGTTGTCCACGACGACGCTCTGCTCGGCGGAGTCGATGTCCTCGTGGGTTGCAACGACGTTGCCGGCGGAGTCCAGGACCTTCTCGAAGACGACGAGCTCGTCTCCCTCGGCCAGGCCCTCGGTGTCGAACTCGAAGGTCACCTCGACGGTGCCGGAGGGCGCCTCGGGCTCGAAGGGCGTGCGCGCGGTCACCTCGTTGCCGTCCTTGTCGAGGAACGGCTCTCCGGTGCCCTTGTCCATGAGCGTGCCCACGGCGATGTAGGTCTCGCCGGGGACGAGGCCCTTGTAGGCCACCGCGTCGACGACCTTGGCCTTGCCGGCCTCGATGACCTGGTCGCCGTCGGCGGCGTCAGCCGCCTGCGTGCTTACCTCGACGGCGACGTGGACTGTCTGGCCCTCGTCGGAGAGGTCCGCGTGCGACGCCACCTCGGCTCCGTCCTTGCGTAGGCTCTCGAACACGACCAGGTCGCGGCCGCCGAGCAGGCTCGCGTCGAAGGAGATCTCGACGTCCTGGTTGCCCGTCGAGAGCGCGGGGGCGAACTCGGCCTTGGCCTCCACGGGCATGCCCGAGACGTCGGTCACGGGCTCGCCGGTCGCCTTGTCGACGAGGGTGGCCGAGAGCTCGTACTCCTCGCCGGCCTTCAGGCCCTCGTAGGCGACGGCGTCGACGACCTTGGCCTCGGCGTCGGCCGAGACGTCCTTGTCGCCGTCCGCCCCGTCCTTTGCCGTGGTGGAGATGCGCGGGCCCTCCTGGTCGTCAAGGCCCATCCACACGGCCTTCGCGACCGTCGAGTCGCGATCGATCCAGAAGCTTCTCGTGATGAGCTCGAGGCCCTCGTTGGCATCGCAGCGCAGCTCGGTCATGGTGTAGGCGCCGTACGGCAGGGCCGCCAGCGAGTCGTCGACCGGCGCCGAGGAGCCGTCCTCGCCGAGCGAGAACCAGATGCCGGCCTTCGGGTCCATGTCGGCGGCAGCAATCGGGCCCTCATGGCCGAGCAGGGCGTCGTTGGCGTTGGTGTCCCTCGAGTGCTTGTTCCAGCTGCTCGCGGTCGACGCGTCGCCGTTGCGGTCCGTGACCAGCACGTGAATCTCGCCGGTGGCCGCGTTCTCGATGGCGAACGGAACCATGAGGCCGGCGTTGTCGGACTCGCTCTTCTTGGAGAGCTCGAGGTCGTTGCGCACCACCTGGTCGCGGAACTCGAGCGCGGCGCCGTCCGCGGAGGCGCTCACGATCTCGTCGCCGGTGCGGACCTCAAAGGTGCGGGGCTCGCCGTCGGTCAGCAGGTAGCTCCCGTTCGTCGCCGTCTCCCGCACGTCGTAGGTTCCGTACGGCAGTGCGTTGGCCGCGGTCTGCGCGGTGTAGGCGCCGGCCTCGTCGTTCCATGCGGTGGTCAGCGTGGCCACGGCCTCGCCCGGCTCGCGCCACTCGCCGTCAACGAGGACCTTGTGCGCCGAGCGGTTCGTGACGGTGAACTCGATCCCGTCGAGGCCGGGGTGCTCGCCAGGCGCCTCCTTGTGGCCGCTGCCCGCGAGCGCCTCGGACGCCTGCAGCTCCTTGTCGGACTTGGTCACCTGCACGCCGCCGCGGAAGACCTCGTCGGTCACGGGGTCGCCCGTGAGGTCGCACACCTCGCCGGCCTTCACGGTGAACGCGACGGGGACGTCGCTGGCGTCGTAGCCCTCGGGCGCGCCGGACTCGACGATGCGGTAATTGCCCGCGGGAAGCGCGTCGGCGCCGGTCGCGGCGACGTGCGACCCGTCCTCGGGCGCGGTCTTTATCGTGGCGCATACCTCACCGTCGGCGTAGTACTTGCCGCCGACCAGCACGTAGCGGCCGGTCTCGTTAACGACGAAGAAGCTCGCGCCGTCGAGCGAGGCGTCGCCCTGGGGCTCCGCGCCCGCCTCGGAGTCCGTTTTGGCGACCTTGACTCCGCCTGCGGACCAGCTGAAGCTCACGAGCGTCTGGGAGCCGCCGCCGGTCCTGACGCAGAACGCCTCGAACCCGGCGGATACCTTGCCGGCGCCCGCCTTCATCTTGGCGAAGGTCCCGCCGATCAGCTCGGATTTCGCCCAGGAGGCGAACTCGGCGCTCGTGCCGTGCGTGGCAGCCGACTCGGACCCAGAGTAGGCGTAGGCGATGAGCACATGGCTCGCCGCCGCGTACTTGGCGTCGTCCCAGCCGCCGCCGTCGTACCAGCTGCCCGGGAACATCGACGCGTCGAAGCCGGGAGAGCCGAACGAGTACCAGATCGCCGCTGTCACGTCGCCGCTCGGCACGGGGCTCGTCGAGTAGGAGCCCGGCGCGGGCGTCGGGGACGAGGGCTCGGCGCAGTAGGCGATGTTGCCGTCGGCGCTCATCCACGTGGTGGCGAAGCCGCCGTAGGGGATCTTGCCGCCGATGGACACGTCTACCGTGCTCGGCGCGGCGTAGGCGGGCGAGGCCGCCACAGAGGCGAGCAGAGCCCCCGCCGCCAGGATGAGCGCCATGGCGCATCGGAGGAGCTTTTCCTGCAGGGTGCAGTCTTTCGCTGCGTTCATCTTTCCGCCTCCCTATCTCTCGACGCTTCGCTGTGCGCGGGGCGCCTCGTGCTCGGCGGCGCGGCTCGCCTGGCGGGCGTGCTCGGCGCGCTCCGCGAGGTAGCGCGAGCGCCCTGCGTCAACGGCCTCCTTGAGCTGCGCCGGCATGACCTTCACGGTGTCCTTGACCGTGCGTCCGTCCTCGTCGAGCTCGGGCCGGCCGTCCGGGCCCATCACCGTCTTCCTCAGCCACACCTCGCGGTTCGCGAGCAGCGGTATGTCTCGGAAGTCGGCCCCCTTGAAGCGGCTCTCGTTAACGAATATGGGGCTGAACTCGTAGCCTCCCACGTCCATGCCGTCGACGACGGTGCCCTTGGGAAGGGTCGCCGAGTTGAAGGTCCTGGCCTCGCCGGTCGCGCGGTCGGTGTACTCGATGCCCTCGCGCACGAAGCTCTTGTGCAGCGAGAGGTACACGTTCTTCCTCTCTTCCATGTCTTTCCTCCTTTTCGTTTTCAATCGGTCCTTGTCTTCATCCGCCGGGACGCGTGCCCCGGCGCGGTGCCCCTATCTCATGGCGACCGCCCCCTTCCTCGCTTTTCCGCTAGAAGCCGCTCACGATGTCGCGCGCCCAGGAGCCGCTTTTCACGAGGGCCAGGATGAGCAGCACGCACATGGCCAGGTACTGCAGCGCGTAGGTGAGCCCGTTCGCGACCGCGTCGGCCGGGGTACCCGTCCCGGGGTTCGCCCCGGTGAGCCCGCCGAGCACGAGCGGGAACGATATGAGTAGCACGAGGATGATGACGCCGGCGATGCAGACCGCCCCGAAGCTCTTCAGGTAGCCAAGGCCTATCTGGCGCGTGGCGTCCATGCCGAGGAACGCCAGCGGGATCGGGGCGAACGCGGCCATGATGTAGAGCTGGAGCGCGCGGGCCCAGCAGACCACGAGGGCGACGACGTAGGCCGCCAGCACCACGACCCAGCTGATGAGGCTCACGACGAGCATGGCGATGAGCGACGGGATGTCGTCGTCGGTGGTGACGACGGACACCTCGGGCAGGTCGAGCGCGCCTCCGGCGCCGAAGAGCGCCTCGACTCGGTCGATGGCGAGCCCGCAGACTTCGTAGATCGACGCCATCAGGTCGAAGCTGTTCTGTATGAGGAACAGGAACACGGCAAAGAACACGAGAAGGAAAACGACCTCCTTGACGCCGGGAAGGCTCTGGCTGCCGTCCATGCGCTGGGAGATCTCGATGAGCTTCAGGGTGAAGACCAGGCCGAGCACCCCGCACCCGATCGGCAGGATGGCAACCTGCCATACGCCCCGGGCGACGTCGTGCATGGTCAGGTCGCTCGAGCTCGTGAGCATGTGCGCGAAGTCGGCCGAGAGGATCCCGTTCGCGCCGATCGACCCGAGCACGCCCGTTTGCGCCTTGAACATCCAGTTGCAGCAGTCGCGCAGAAGGCCGCACAGCCAATCGTTGACGTCCCCGGCTATGTCGGCGTATGCCGGCTGCACGGGGACGAGCAGGAGCGCGCAGAGGGCGAACGCCGTCGCGGCGGAGATGGCGAACGCCCTTCGGCGTCGCGCCTTGAGCGCCCCCATGGCTACATCGCCTCCAGCGAGCCGCCGCGCGAGACCACGGTGACCACCGTCGAGGCGGGGTCGTCGAGCGTGAAGGTCGTCGACGCGACGTTCCCGGCGTAGTCGAGCCACACCTCTTTGTCCCAGGAGGCACCCGCCGCCTGCGGGGACACCTCCGCCGCCTTCCTGGCGACGATGTCTTCGATGTCGGCCGAGTCTGCGCCCAACGCCTCGGAGAGGCGGTCGTCGGTGCCGGTCACGGAGAACGCGCCGCCGCGCACCTTCTGGGGCGTGTACGCCTGCGTCAGGAGGTCGCAGGCCAGGGTGCGGGCGTCCCCGTCGCCCGAGACCTGGATGAGCGAGAGGCCTCCCGGCTTCTCATTGGTTCCCTTGACGTCGATGGGCACGCTGAGCACGCCGCCGGCCTCGGAGGGCTCCTCGGCCGAGAAGAACCAGGCGCGCTCGGTGCCGCCTGAGCTCTCCACCATGGCGCCCTCGACGATCCGCAGCGTGGCTGTCGGGTCGTCGGCGCCCGTCCATACGGTGTTCCAGAGCGCCTCGGCGCCCGAGGCGGCCTTCCCGGTTGCCGCGTCGGCGCCTGCAGCCGCGGGCTGCTCTTGCTCCTGGGGACTATCCTGCGCGCCTTCCTGCGGGGCGATGGCGCAGCGCGCCGCGCCCGCGCCGAGCGCCACGACGAGCGCGCCTGCCGCGACGGCGGCCATGACCCTTGACTTTCCCTGCATTGGTTTCTCCTATCTCGCGGTGAGCGCGCAGCTGAAGCTGCCGATGCCGCTCGCTATGCGGCACACGTCGCCCGTTCGCGGCTCGTGTATGTACCTGTCGTCGCCGATGTAGATGGCCACGTGGCCCGAGCGGTAGAGGATGTCGCCGGGCTTCGCCTCCGAGAGCGGTATGCGCCTGAGCTCCTCGTACTGGGAACCCGTGTAGTGGCTTATGCGGATGCCCGCCTGCGCGTAGCAGTACTGCGTGAGCCCACTGCAGTCGAGCGCCTTGCCGGGGGTCGAGCCTCCCCAGACGTAGGGCACGCCGAGCTGGCTGTACGCCGCCTCGACGATCGCGTTCCCGTTCGCGGTCGAGTCCTTCAGGTCCTCGACCGTCATGGAGTCGAGCCGGTAGAGGCCCCATTGCGCCATGATCGACTTCAGGGACTCGACGTAGGACGAGTCGGTCGCCCAGCCGGCGTCCTTGAGCCCCTCGGCCATCCTGTCCGAGTCGTGCCTCTCGATCGCCTCGCGGATGAGGGCGTTGCCCGAGTAGCGCTCCGCCTGCAGGAAGACCCTGCTGCGGAAGCGGATGCACTCGGCGTCGCCGGTGAAGCGGATGAAGCTCGCCGTGATCTGGGTGTGCTCGCCGGGCACGTATTCCTCGCTGGTGGCCCAGTTCGCCTTGCCGGCCACCTCGGGGCAGCCCGCGTAGCCCGACCACCACTTCATGCCGAAGAGGTTGTGGTCGCGCTCTGCGAGCTGGCTCATGCGGTCGCCCTGGCCGGACTCCTGGATGATCTGCGCGATGGTGCAGCCCGCCGGGTGCCCGTACTCCTCCTGGCACTCGAGCGCCGCCTCGACCATCTCGTAGGTGATGTAGGGCGGCAGCCCCTCGAGGCCCCGCTTGGAGGCCGCGTCGTCCCAGAAGCCGAACAGCGCGCTCAGCAGCTGCGCGACGGCGAGCGCGCATGCGACGAAGGCCATAATCCCGGCCACCGCCCCGAGCAGGGCGGGCGCGGCGCCCGAGACCGCGCCCGCGATCGCGGAGGCGGCGCCCTTCGACCCCGCGGCTCGGGCCGCCTCGCCCGACGCCTGCGCGGCCGCCTGGGCCGCTTGATGCTTGGCCGGGGCGGTCGCGCCGGCTGCCTCGGGGCCGCGCGCGCCTCCCTTTGGGGCGCCGAGGGCGGTCGCCGCCTTGCGGCTGCCTTGGGCTGCTTCCTTCGCCTTCCTCCGCCGCAGCCCTCCCGCGGCCTTCTTGGCCGCACGCCCCGCGTCGTACATGCCCGAGACGCCCTCGAGCTCCTCCGAGTCGTCGAGCTGGGAGACGGCCTCCCGGGCGATCGCCAGCTTCGCCGCATCGACGCGCGAGCGCATCGCGGCCGCCGCGCGCCGGTCGCCGGCTGGTTGGGACAATTTGTCCCCGAGCCCGCCTTCCGGCGCGTCGGGCCTGGAAGGGCGCCCCTTCGCCGCTGCGGCGGGGCCTCCCGCCTCGTCGAGCGGGCCGGCACCCTCCGAGACGTTTCCCAGGGTGTCGCGCTCGGTCTCCGCGACGTCGCCCGCGGTGAGCACGTCGCGGCGCCGCGCCCCTACCACCTCGAGCATCCCGCCGCCCTCGCTCGGGCCGGCCATTCCTATTCCTCCGCCTCTCGCGCCGCCCGGCGCATCTCGCGCTCGGCGACCTCTGCGGGCTTGGTGTTCCACAGGTCGTAGAGCGAGCCCCTCGGGAAGTCGTCGGTGATGGGCACGCGGATCCCGGCGCTGATGAGCAGGCCCTCGCCGGGCTTGACGGCGTCGCCGATGTAGCCGCGCTCCGTGGCGGAGAGCTGGAGCATCTCCGCCCATGCGTCGAGGTCGGCGGTGGACTGCTTGTGCAGCAGGAAGAACTCGGAGTTGAGCACCATGTCGCGGGCCTCGGCGTTGGCCAGCATGTGGCTCGTGTTCTGGCTGATGCCGGTGCAGATGAGGCCGAACTTGCGTCCTTCGCGCCACAGGCGGGCGAAGTACTCGACCACCGTCGGGTGCGCGAAGAGGCTCTGCACCTCGTCGATGTAGAGCCAGGTGTAGTTGGGGCGCGGCGGCGTGACCATCACGCGGTTGCGCACCATCTCGAGCGCCGTGATCATGCCGAACACGCGCATGTTCTGGCCGAGGCCGTGCATGTCGATGTTGGTGATGCGGTTGTCGAGCGCCACGTTGCTCTGGCCGTTGAAGAAGGAGAACGCGCCCTTCACGTAGCGCTCGTAGCGCAGCGCGATGTCGGCGGCCTCGGGCTCGGGCTGAGCGAGCAGCGCCGCGTGGAAGTCGCCGAGCGTGGGCAGGCGGCCGTCCTTCGCGCACTCCCGGTACGCCTCGCCGACGCAGCGGGCGATGATCGAGCGGTCGCGCTCCGGCAGGCCCTCGCGGCCCTCGGCCATGAGCGCGCTCGAGAGCGCGAGCACCGCGTCGGTCTTGTACGCGAGCTTGGCGGCGTCGGCGCGGTCCGCGACGTCGGCGGTGTCGAGGGGGTTGAGCACCGCCGAGCATCCCGGGGCGAGCTCGACGTTCGCGCCGCCGAGCGCGCCGACGAGGTTGCCGTACTCGCCGGCCGGGTCGAAGATCACGACCTCGTCCTCGGGGTGCGCGAGCACGGTGTTGGTTATCTCGCGCTTCACCGAGAAGCTTTTGCCCGAGCCGGGCTTGCCGCACACGAAGCCCATGGGACTCGCCAAGCGCTTGCGGTCGCACAGCACCAGGTTCCCGCTCTCCTTGGACTGCCCATAGTAGCCTCCGCCCGCCTCGTCGAGGCTCTGGCTGGCGAAGGGCATCTGCATGGCCACCTGCCCCGTGGTGAGGTAGCGGCTCACGGTGACGTGGTTGTCACCGAGCGGGAGCACCGAGTTGAGAGCCTGGCGCTGCCGGAAGTGGAGCGGCTCGAGGCCGATCGTGCAGCCCTGCGCGACGCTCGTCACCTGCTGGACGCGGCGGTCGAGCTCCTCGAGGCTGTCGGCCCAGGTGTAGACGAGGCCTGTGTAGACGAACAGGCGCTCGGACTTGTTGCGCAGGAAGTCGAGCAGCTCCTCGGCCTCCTCCTTCGAGAAGCGCAGCTCGGGCGGCAGGATCTGGTAGTCGTAGCCCTTCTTCACGGCGCTCATCTGCTCGTCGATGATCTCCTTGTCCATCCAGTCGATCTGGCGCTTCACGAGCGCGAGCGCCTCGCTCTGCGCGATGGGCTGCACGTGCAGCGTCACGTTGAGCGGCAGCGGCAGGTCGATGATGGAGGCGAGGTAGGTCTCCTCGATGACCGACCCGAAGCTGCGCACCGCGAGCACCGCGCCGTAGCGCTCGTCGCTGCGGAAGCAGTCGGACCTGCCTTCGGGCTTGAAGTCGAGCGTGGAGGGCATGACGAAGTCCTTCGTGCGCGCTCCCGACGCCGGGGACAATTTGTCCCAGGAGAACTCGAAGCGCGACCCCGGGCGCAGCTGCCCCTGCAGAAGCTCGATCCTCTCGACGCCGTCGAGGGCGCGCGACGAGCAGCGTATGCGCGCGAGCGTCTGTTCCACGTCGCCCCGGATGCGCGCGAGCTTGGGCACCGCGGCGTCGACGTCGTCGGCGCCCACGGCGTAGGTCAGGTAGCGGTGGCGCACGAGGTTCGAGACGCCCTCGCGCATCTTGTCGTTGAGGATCCGGTTGTACTCTTCGGCGAGCCCGGCGGTGGCGCGCTCCCCGGGCTCGAAGAAGACCTTGCGGCCGACCTCGTCGGCGGGGATGGGCGCGTTCACTACCTGGAGCTGCACGTGGGAGTCCGCCGGGAAGTAGTTGAACAGCGAGCTCATCACGGTGAAGGCCGTCTCGCGCGCCTCCTTGCGCGCGGACTGGTAGCTGATGTCGGAGAACTCGACCGTCTGGCTGAACACCCCGGGCATCACCTGGGCGATTCCGTCCTTGTACATGGCGTCGTAGCCGACGTAGGCGGCCATCTCGCGCGAGCGGTCGCGCTCCCGGCGGCGCCTCTGCCGCTCGGCCTCCGCGCCCTTCGAGGCGTCCTTGCGCCCGCCCGTGCCGCCGAGGAGCAGCCCGAGGGTGCTCGGGCGCTTCGGCCTATTCTCCTTGTTGCTTCTTGCTCGGCTCATAGAGCTCGGCTCCTTTCTTCCTTGCCCTGCGCCTCGCGCGACGTCCCGGGCGGCCCGGGCGCGGCGAGCCCTCGGGGAGGCTCCCGGCGAGGCAGGGCTCGTACGCGAGCAGCTGTGGGGAGAGCTCGTGTGCCGCCAAAAGCGGCAGCAGCTCCTCGGCGCGCATGCCGAAGGGCCGCCAGAACCCGGCGAGCCAGAACGGCATGCTGCAGAGCATGATCGGGAAGGCCGCGTCCGCGACGTCGGCGTGCAGGCCCAGGTGGACGAAGGCCGCCGCCCCGACCGCGCTGCCGAAGCCGAGCGACACGCATGCGAGCGTGCGCAGGCTCATCTTCCCGACGATCTTCTCCTCGTACTCGCCGATGTCCTTCTGCACCGGTATCCTGAGCGCCATCCGCGACGCCCCCTATGCCGGCAGCCAGGACGTGTCCAGCTGACCGAAGTAGACCGACGCGGCGATGATGATCGCGCCGCCGGCGATGGTGGATATGGCGGTCGCGATCTGCGGGCCGCCCTGCTGCTCCCTGATGGCCAGGCCGAGCGAGACCGCTCCCCACACGACCAGGAAGCCGCCGAGGAAGGTCACGCAGCCCGACACGAGCTTGATGACGTTTGCGAGCATGCTGCTCTCCTTTGCTTTCGGTTGACGATGTTCCTTGCTGTTCCTCCCCCGCGGCGGGGGAGGCCCGCGCCCGCCGCGGCCCCGTCACGAGTTGCCTTCCTTCTGCCTGCGGTACTCCGCGAAGTCGAACGGGCCGCGGCGCGCGGCCTCCTCGAGCAGGCGCGAGCGCGGGTGGCGCTCGAGCCGGTACTTCCGGTCCATGAGCGGCATGCACCCGTTCACGAGCACGAGCGCGTCCTCGCGCGGCATGCGCGCCACCTCGGCGGGCTGTATGAGGTCGCGCTCGGAGATGCCGCGGTTCACGGTCCGGGTCCAGCCGGCGCCCCGCGAGTCGCTCTGCGTCTCGCTCGCCACCGTCTGTTTGCCGGCCATCTTGCTGATCTCCTCGTTGGTCTCGTTCGCCTTTCCGCCCAGGTAGAGCAGCGTGTCGCAGGCGTTCACGATGGTCTCGGCGTTGTTGTCGCCGTAGGTCTCCTTCAGCTGCGAGAGAGACTGGGCGATCATCGAGACGGCGATGTTCCGGCTGCGGGTGACGGCGATGGTCCGCTCGAAGTCGGGTATGCGCCCGATGTTGGCGAACTCGTCGAAGACGAAGTGCACCGTTGTGGGCAGCGAGCCGCCGTGCGCCTCGAGCGCCTCGGCGCAAAGCGCGCTCACGGCCGTATCCATGAGCAGGGCGAACAGGAAGTCGAAGGTCGAGTCGGTGTCGCTCATAGACGCGAAGAGCGCGACCTTGGCGCCCTCGTCGCCCATGTGGGCGAGGTCGAGCTCGTCTTTGGAGGTGAGGTCGCGCACGGCGCGGATGGAAAGCGGCTTCAGGCGGACGTTGCAGCTCGAGAGCATCGACTTCATGGTGTCGCCGGCGGCCACGCGGAACTCGCGGTAGCTCGCGAGCGCGAAGTCGTCGGGCGGCGCGGGCTCGCGGACCTTGACCCACTCCCACGCGCCGTCCTCCTCGGAAAAGCCGCGCAGCGATCCGCCCTCCGCCGAGGCGCCGCCGCGCCTGACGTAGCGCTCGCCGGTCTCCAGCTCGCGGAACACCATGTCGAGCGGGCTCATGTAGCCCGGGTCGTCGCGGGCGTCGGCGAGCGAGAGCAGCGTGAGCAGCCCGTCGAGGTTTCGGTCGGCGGGCTCGCAGTGCATGACGAGGTAGGCCGTGAGCGCGGTGTAGACCAGGCGCTCGGCCTTCTCCCAGTAGGGGTCGCCTTTGTGGTCGGCCTCGCCCTCGGTGTTGGCGACGATGCCGCGGGCGAAGCGGATGACGCCCGCCTCGTCGCGTATGTAGGCTATGGGGTTGAAGCGCATGGAGCGCGTGAAGTCGATGGTGTCGAACGCGCGGATCTCGTAGCCGAGCTCCGCCAGCGCGCCGCCCATCTCGCGGATGAGCGTGCCCTTCGGGTCGGTCACGAAGAAGCTGGCGTTGGCCTGCAGGAGGTTCGGCTTGACGTAGTAGCGCGTCTTGCCGGTGCCGGGTCCTCCCACCACGAGCACGTTGTCGTTGGTGTCGGTGGAGAGGTCGAACCTGCGGCTCACGAGGCGGATGCGTGCGTTGTCGGTGAGGATGATGTTGTTGTCGGGGTCCTTGGGGTCGCCGAAGGGCGCGATGTCCTTGCGCGTGGCCCACCTGGAGCTACCGTGCTCCTCGCCGTCGCGCCGGGCCCCCTTGGTCCCCAGTGAGCGGGCCCAGGCGAGGAGCGCGCCGCACGCGCAGGCGGTCCCGGCGCACAGGGGAACCGCCTCCGCGGAGAAGACGCGCCCCGCGCGGAGCGCCGCGGGGATCGCCGCCATGGCGGCCTCCGGGTCGAGGATCGGGTTCGCGCCCGACGCCGCGATTGCCGCGGCCGCGAAGTCTCCCGCGGCGAACGCCGCCGCGGCCAGCGCGGCCGCCGCCTGCCACCTCATCTCTCGGGCCCCTCGATCTGGCGCGGGCCGCGGTCCCGGCCGATGCCCTGGCTGTGGGCCCTCGACGCCTCGCG
Source organism: Collinsella sp. (assembly GCA_018382125.1). Classification (GTDB taxonomy): domain Bacteria; phylum Actinomycetota; class Coriobacteriia; order Coriobacteriales; family Coriobacteriaceae; genus Collinsella. The sequence continues at coordinate 6,224 of JAGZQO010000003.1, read as the reverse complement.
CGCCCGCTCGGCGCGCTCCGCCAGCCGCTCGGGCGCCTGGCGCCTTTCGGCTATCTCGGAGAGCCGCTCCCTTGCGCGATCGGCGGCCTTGCCCGTCTCTTGCTCCAGCTGGCGGAAGGCCTCGTCGACCTCGGGGGCGTCCTCCACCTTGAAGAGCAGCCAGTCGCGGCCCTCGCCGGGGATGATGTGGTGCTCGACCGACGCGGCGCGCAGCTTGTCGGAGACGACCTCCTTGATCGTCGCGTACTCGGGAAGCCCAGAGAGCTCCTCGAGGCTGAGCTTCGCGTAGGTCGGCGCGCCGTCGGCCGCGATGGCCTCGGCGCGCCCGCCGGCGATGGTCCCGCGGATTCCCGCGAGGCGCTCGGAGAGCTCCCTCGCGCTGCGCGCCATTGCCTCGGCGCCGGCCTCCTGGCCGATTCTCAGCATCCAGTCGAGCAGCTTGCCGCCCGCCTCGTCCCCGTAGTCGCTCGCCATCCCGCGCCTCCCTTCCAGTCGAGATGAAAAAGGGCGCCTTCGCGCCCCGGTCGTCCCTATTCGGCCCCGACGGCCCTCTCGCGCGCCATTGGGGCGCGGGCTTCCTGCCCGGCGTGCGCGCGGCTCGCCTCGCGGGCGGACGCGGCGCGCTGCGCCAGCGGCTCGGGAGCCTTCTCGTGCAGATGGGCCCGCTCGCCGCTGCGGCACTGCTCCGGCGTCGCCTCGCACATGTCGCGCATGGCGCGCTCGAACCGCTCGGGCTCCTGGGCGATGGCGCCGAAGCTCCAGCTCTCGAAGCCGGTCCACGCGTCGCCGTCGCGCTTGAGCGTCCACCACTCGTCGCCGCCGTTCACCTGCTGGATGAACGCGAGGTCGCGGTAGCAGAACCCCTGGCGTATGGCCCAGTTGCCCGAGCCGAGCGCCTCGCGGAGCCTGTCGACGCTGTCCGTGCGGGAGAACTCGTAGGGGTACTCCTCGAGGAACGGGTCGTCCTGCCAGTCGAAGCCGCCGACCTTGAGCCAGCCGTTCTCCTGGCACTTCTCCACGAGCCCGTCGTGCTCGCGGCCGGTTATCCTCTCGAAGCCGTCCATGGGCCCTCCGCCTTTCGTTTGTTGTTTGGCGGGCGGCGTCCTCGCGATGGGGGCACGGTGCGAGTCGGAGCAGGCGTGCGTGCCGGCGCGTCGGCGCCGCCCAAGACGTGTATAGCGATTTCGATTGCGGCGGCGACCGGGGCCGCCCGCGATGGGTCGAGCTGGGTCGAGCCGTCCGCGCCTCCACGGGAAGCGCACAAGCTAGCCGAGCCGGCGCCTGTCCCTTCCGCCCAGGTAGACGGGCCTGCAGGTCTGGGAGATCCTGCTCGCGATCGCCTCTGCCGTTACGCGCTCGCCGCGCCTCGCGAGCCTGTCCGCCAGCGCGCCCGGCGCGTAGTTCGACGTGACGATGGTCGGGCGCATGTCCTCGTAGCGCGCGTCGAGCACGCTGAACACGGTGCCGACGGACCATTCCGTCGCGTCCTCCTTGCCGAGGTCGTCGAGCACGAGGACGTCGCACTTGGCGTACCGCGCGACGGCCGCCTCGGTGCCGCCCTCGTCGAACGTGGCCTTCACGCGCTCGAGCATGCCCTTGGCCGTCGTGAAGGCGACGTCGTAGCCGGCCTCGGCGAACAGCCTGGCCATGGCGGAGGCGGCGTGCGTCTTTCCGGCGCCGACGCCCCCGTGTATGTAGAGCCCGGCGCCTCCGTTGCCGGCGAACGAGGCGATGTACTCGGCGAACTCGGGGCGGTCGGCCTCGGCGGCCCAGTAGCGCCTGGGGATGCCCGCGCGCGCGAGCGCCTTCTCCCGGCGGGCGGCCTCCTCCTTGGCGGCGAGGGCCGCGCGCCTTCGCGCCTCGGCCTCCCGCTCGCTGGTTGCGCCCTCGCACGGGCAGGGGGCGCTGGAGACCCAGGCGACCCTGCCCGCCAGCGCTGCGCCGAGCGGTTCGAGGGCGGCGCCGCAGTGCGGGCACGCCCTCGGCTCCGGCTCGTCGAAGGAGAGCCCGGCGGCCCGGGCCTGCTCCAGGGTGATGAGTCCCGCTCGGTCCATCGGGCGCCCCTTCCTTATCTTCTGAAGTCCTTGTTGTCCCTTTTGCTTATTGGGTGGCATATCGTCAGGGGTTTCCCTGTCATTTCGTCAGGGGTTCGGGCTGCGAGCCCTGACGGTTCGTCATCCTTGTTCGCGGCGAACCCTGTCATTTCGTCACCCTTTCGCGCCGGGAACCCTGACGAATCGTCAGGGGTTGCCAACGCTCCGGGCGGCAGCCTCTCGCGCACGATGCGGTATCGCTTGGTGGCATGCCCGCGCGCCGGGGCGTGCACGCCGCACTCCTCGATGAGGCCCTGGTCGAGCAGGTTGCGGATGGCGCGGTGGACGCTGCGCTCCTGCACGTTGAGGAATCGGGCCAGGCCGCCCTTGCTCTCGAAGTAGCCGCACCCGGCGTCGCAGAAGCCGAAGATGCGCGCGTAGACGAGCAGGGGAAGGCCTGAGAGGCCGAGGTCCGCCATCATGAAGTGCCGTACCGTCGCGAACTCGCGCGGGGAGGGGCCGTCGCGCCCCCTCGGGCCTGCGGCCGCCATGGCGCTAGCCCCTTCTTGGCGAGCCGACGACGCTGTTGCGCTCGACCCATGCGACGAGCTCGTCGTGCAGCACGATGCCGTCGCGCGTCTTGCCGCCGATGTAGCGGATCGGGAACGGGTCGTCGCGGTCCTTGGCGAGCCGGTACATGGCGTCGCGGCTGATGCGCAGCATCGCGCACGCCTCGTCGGCGCCGAATATCGCGTTTGTCGATGCGATGAGCCTCACCTGGCTCCTGCTAGTGCTCTTGGTCATGGTCGTCCTCGAGCTCCTTTCGTCTCGAGGCTCCCTCGCGTGCCCGGCCGCGGGCGGCTCCCGGGGCGGTCGCCGCCGTCATTTCCTGCCGCTCCTTGACTCGATGTAGGCGTCCACTGACGCCCTCGAAACCAGGAGCTTCCTGCCGAGCCTGTACGAGTCGATCTCTCCCGACCAGATGAGGTCGTACGCCTTGTTTCGGCTCGCCCTCATGTACTGCTGCATCTCGATCACCGTCATCCATTCGTCGCGGCCCTGGTTGTTCTCGGGCGCGGCGCATTCGGCTGTGCGTGCCATGGTTCCTCCAATCTTCCCGTGCGGCACCGTGCGGGCACACCGCGCGGCACAGTGTCCCTTTTCGTCTGCGCGACGATTGAACCGCCTGCTGGCGCATCGCGCGCATGACGGGAACGGAGACGGGTCGAGGTGGGTCGAGCTGGTCGGGCCTCCACGAAACGGCCATGAGCCGCGTGGCTTAGCTCTCAGCTAAGTCCCTGAAAAGTAAAAGGCGCCCATGCGGGCGCCTGCCTAGGAGCGATGTTCGTTCGGTTGTGGTTGGAATGCTTCTCTTCCGCGGTGCTGTCGTCCGGGATCCGGCATCTGTCGTTCGCCTCTTCTGTCGTGTTTGATGTTGTGTGTTATGCGAGCGACCTTGCGCGGGCCTGCCGGCCCGTTGCCCCAGGTGCACCCGGGTAAATGGTACCCATCCGTTGGAACATGGACATCGCGGGAGGGCTGTTTGGGCAAGCTAGGATGGATGAGCGGCGGGGTTCTAAATGCAATAATTCGAGCTAAAGGGCCTTGTACTCTCTTTTGTAAAACGCGAGGGTGCAATAAACTCGACGATCCCCCTGAACCTTTTCTGAACGAATCAGCTCTTAGGCGGTATGACGCGACACGCATCGGTAGTGCTCGGACTGGGTTAGTCATCGAGTGGGTATAGAACATACGTTCTGTATAACGTTATAGCACCAGGTGGCAGGCGTAGTTTCAATCGAAGCTACGCCTGCTGCTATATATGGGTTGATGGTGGTATCAATGACCGCGATGCTTCTGTTTGCGCTTCAGTTTTCGCTGCTCGAAGCGCGCCTCCGCCTCATCCGCTCGACGCTGGCTTCTTGCTTGAGCCGATTCCCGCTTCATCGTCTCCCGCTGATTCGCGAGCGCCTGCTGCGCCTTGGTGCTCATCGCCGGCTGCTTGAGGGCTTTCGCCGCCTCGCGGGCGCGTCTCTTGGGGTTCTTCGCGGGCTCGCTCGCCTCGGACGGATCGTCACCGAAGAACGCGAGCTTCGCCCATTTGCTTGTAACGAATCGCAGGATCTCCTCATCGGACGGTTCTGCGCCGAAGACGATGCGGGCGACGCCGTACCTGCCGTCCTCGACATGCTCCGCCAGCCCGACCCAGAATTGGCCGTCGTGATATACGGTCAGGGTGGACGACACGCTGATCTGCATGGCTGGTTCCTCCTTTATGTAGATGACCATGCAGAGAAGGGACAACCAAGGAGGCAGGTTACTGATGCGGACTCCCGCACGCCCACGACTACCCGACGGGGACTGTGTTTTCATCTCTGGTGACCGCATTGTAGCACGCGCGGATTCACGATGTTGATTGCCGGCGCCTAGACGGAGATGAAGGCGGTTCGTCTAGGTCAAGCCGGTCGCTCGTTCATGAAGCGGCCGATTCCCTGAAAATAAAAGGCGCCCACGAGGACACCTACAGGCTATCTTCGAACTACTTGGTTGGGGCAGACGGAGGAAAAAAATAGGGCAGAATCGCTCTCACGATCCCGCCCCGCAAACCCGAGGGTTTCTAACTGGCTCCATTATTCCGGGCTTCTCAGTTCTGTCATTGACCCAGGTATCATCCGTCTCCTATAGCGAGTGAATATAAAAATAGGGCAGAGTCGCTTGCGCAAGTCCGCCCCTAAAACCGTGAAGGTTTTGCTATCTGCAGGCTATTCTACCAACCCGAGCGATTCTGTCAACCTGCGAAGGAACTCGAGCGCGGAGCGAGCTGCGGCGTCGGGCCCCTTGTCGGGCAGCGCCTCGGTTTCGCCGTCGGCCCTGGCGAACATCTCGGCGAGCTCGGATGCGGCGCGCGAGCGCGAGGAGCCCTCGGGTACCAAGCCGGAGTGCGCCACGAGCACGGTCGCGACCTCCTGCATGGCCGTATTCCCCATCCACTTCCTCCTGGTCGCCTTGGGAATCCCCACGGCGGCGACCCTTCGGGAGACGCCGCTGGACGCCGAGCCCCGGGCGGCGCCCCTCTCGGCGAAGCAGTTGATCAGGCACGAGCCGTGCGCGGCGCAGTTGCGGACGGACTTCACGCGCTTGAGGTCGTAGTGGGAGGCCTCGAGGCGCCTGTCGCCCCATCGCCTGGCGCAGAAGCGCACGAAGTCGATGAGGGTGCCGAACGAGGTGAGCTCAAGGAAGGCCCAGGCAGGCATGTCGCCGGAGTACTTCGCGTAGAGGCTCGAGCTGTAGGGGCTGCGGCCGCTCATCTTGAGCTCGCGCAGGCGGTACTCCCTGTTTGCAGTGGTAAGCGATGCCATGTAGTCGGCCACGATGGCGTAGCCGTCCTCTCCACGGTCCTCCATCTCGCGAAGCAGTGTCACCTTCTGGAAATGCTCGATGTCGAGCGTCATGCCGAGCAGGGCGTGGCGCAGCTCCTGGTCGAGCGCCGCGAGCAGGCGCAGCTGGCCGAAGTCGAGGTCTACGTAGCGGCCGTCGCGCGGGCCTCCCTCGTATTTCGAGAAGAGTTTGCGGTAGGATGCGAGCTTGAAGAAGTTGCACTTGTCGCGCAGGTAGTCCGCGGCCTCTTCCTCGGAACACAGTTCGAAGGCTACGCCCTTCTGCTTGAGGTGCTCTATCTGCTGCTCGATCGTGAGGATCGGCTTCCTATCGTGGGGTTCGGCCATGCTCGGTCTCCTGTCATTGATTTGAGAATCCTATTCTACCAGCATGTTTGCCCTGAATCCTGAAGGCCCGTTCGCCAACTCATAAGCAAGCCACCTGAGACTACTCACTTTGTTCACGAATGGCGAAGACCTGCGACCTGGGGTTTTGCAAATGGCGCGTAAGCCACCCGCGTTAATTCACTTGCGATTGCAGCTGGCGGCTTGCGGGCAAAAGGGCGGTTGAGTTTCAAAACGGGCGTTTTCGGCGCCATCGAGCATCCAAAGGCGACCCGCCGCGCACTTTGGGACAAAAACAAAAACTCAAAGCCCTGAGTTTGAAAAAAGTTTTTGAGGTTGTCCCAGCTTTTGTCCCCGAAGCCGACGAAACGCGACATCGCGTCATTCGGCGGCACGCGTTCCGTGTCGATGCCGAAAACTGGGTGTAACTGGAGTGACGGGACGGAAGAACCGACGCCATCGAGTGGGA
>JAGZQO010000023.1 GCA_018382125.1 Collinsella sp. | reverse complement strand
ACGGCGCCCCCGGGGCCCGGATGGGGCCTCGGGGGCGTTCGGCTAGCTGCGGGAACGGCCTGTCCGCCTAATGTGTTCGGCTGAGATCGGAAATCAACCGACGGAAACCGTCTATGACGATATCGCGCACGCCCGCAATCCAACCCCATAAACCCACCATCTTTGGGTACAAATAACCGCAGACAACTGACCGTGCCACGCCAACCACCCAGGAGCGGACACTCCCTATGAACCAGATTCTTCTCTTTATCGGCCTCGTCATTATTCTGTGCCTGACCATCAAACCCGTCGGCAAAAAGCTCCCCTTCCCCACCCTGCTCATCTTTATCGCGCTCGGCATGCTGTTGGGTGTCAACGGCCCGGCGCATATCGACTTTAGCGACTACGCACTCACCGAAACCGTCTGCAGCACGGCGCTGCTGTTCATCATGTTCTACGGCGGCTTTAACACCAATTACGACCGCGCCAAGCCCGTCGCTGCGCCGGCGGTGCTGCTGAGCACGCTCGGCGTCGTCATCACTGCCGGCATCACCGGCGTGTTCGCCCACTTTGTGCTGGGCTTCGACTGGATCGGCGGTCTGCTGCTGGGCTCGGTCGTAGCATCCACCGATGCGGCCAGCGTCTTTAGCGTGCTGCGCGAGCACAGCCTTTCGCTGAAGGGCGGCACCGACTCGCTGCTCGAGGTCGAATCGGGCTCCAACGACCCCGTCGCCTACATGCTCACCGCCGTGCTCGCCACACTCGCGGCCGGCGGCGACATCAACATTCCCACACTGCTGGCCAAGCAGATTATCCTGGGCGCGGGCCTGGGCCTTGCCATCGGCTGGGCGGCGGGCCGCCTGATTGAACGCGCGCACGCAACGGCCGAGGGCGCGCAGACCATCTTTTTGTTCGCCGTGGCCATCGTCGCCTACGCGCTGCCGAGCTACCTGGGCGGCAACGGCTTTTTGGCTGTATACCTGGCCGGCATTGTGCTGGGCGCCAGTGACATCACTGGCAAAGTCGAGATGGCGCACTTCTTTGACACCCTCACCGAGATGGCCGAGATGACAATCTTCTTCTTGCTCGGCCTGCTCGTAACGCCCGCACGCCTGCCGCAGATGCTGCTGCCGGGCCTGGCGCTCATGGCGTTTATGCTCTTCGTGAGCCGTCCCATCGCCGTCGGCGTGCTCCTGGCGCCCTTTAAGACGAACCCTCGCCAGATCGCGCTCGTAAGCTGGGCGGGTTTGCGCGGCGCCGCTTCGGTCGTGTTTAGCCTCTTTGCCGTGGTAGCCGGTGTTCCCGGCGGTCACGACCTGTTTGACCTGGTGTTTGTGATTGCCGTGTCGAGCATTGTGGTGCAGGGCTCGCTGCTGCCGGCGGTGGCCAAGAAGCTCGATATGATCGATGCGGAAGGCGATGTGCGCCGCACCTTTAATGACTACCGCGACGAAGACGGCATGTCGTTCGTCAAGCTCAAGGTAGGCGCGGGGCATCCGTTTGCCGGGCGCTCGCTCGCCGACATTGGCAGCGTCACCGACATGCTCGTGGTCCTGGTGCTGCGTAACGGCGCACACCCCGTGCTGCCCAATGGCGACACCGTAATTGAAGAAGGCGACCTTCTAGTTATGGCCGCACCGACGTTTGAAGAGCGTGCCGAAGTTACGCTACGCGAGGTCACCGTGACACCCCACGGTCGCCTGGCCGGCCAGCGCCTGCGCGATGTGCCGCAAGGCAAGCACCCCTTTATCGTCGTGATGCTCAAGCGCGAAGGCCAGACGATCATCCCCGACGGCAACACCCTCATATACGCCGGCGACGAAGCCGTCATCGCCACACTGGCGTCGTAGCCATCCCCACCCATAAGTTGCGGTGAAATAGGGATTGAATAGGCCTTCTACCGGCCTAAACAGTCCCTATTTCACCGCAACTTCCGAGAAGGACCGGCAGCCTCATTCAACTCCGGCTGCGTCGAATAATCCCAAATTGAAATACCATTTGAAAGCCGTCCGATCTCATGCAATAAAAAAGTCGGTACCCTCGAATAGAGGGACCTCCAAAAGCCGGGAGATATCCCCCGGCATTTTTTATGCGAGTCAAGACTAAACAGTTCTCTGGAAACCGCCGGCGCCATTGCGTCAGCAATTTACGAGCCGCTCTACCCACCTCTGGACGGCTAAGGACTTTTCGCAGGTAGTTTGACGAACATATGTTTGCTTATTATAATATTACTTGAAAGCACCCCTTATCTCATGGTATAAAGAATACGGTTCCCTCCAAAAGAGGGGCCTCCAAGAGCCGGGGTCTTACCCCCGGCATTTTTTTGCAAAAATGGAGGCCCATCATGAGCGAACTCTCCGTCTTTGTTGACGAATCTGGCGACCTCGGAGGCGTCTCCAACTACTACCTCGTCACCCTCGTTTTTCACGATCAAAACGATGCAATCGTTGAACGCATTGACCGCTACGAGCGCGCCCTGTCGCAGTCCTCGCTTCCCAATACGCCTTTTCATGCAGGACCCCTACTGAATGGAAACGGCGACTACAAAGATCTTCCCAAGGAGCAGCGAAGGCACATGTTGAGCGCATTTCGCGCGTTCATTCAGCATCTCCCCATACGCTATCTCTGTCTGCAATACCGAATGAGCGAATTCGCCGGCAATCAAAACGGTCTCGCGGAGAGAATGAGGCGAGACCTCACAGTTGAACTTTTCGACCATCTGGAATTCTTCCAGCGATACGACACCGTTAAGATTTACTACGACAACGGCCAACCGATTGTAACGGAGGTCATTCATTCTGCGCTTGAGTACGTTCTAGCAAGGGATGTCATCGTATACCGAGAAGCCACACCACGAGCCTACCGGCTATTCCAAGTTGCTGACAACATCTGTACGATCGAGCTAACGGCTATCAAGTTTGACAGCAAGGAAGATACAAAGACTGATCGGCTATTTTTTGGAACCCGAAGGACGTTCAAAAAGGGATTTCTCTTATATCTCAGGAAGAAAAGGATGAACTGACCCGGGGTCACCAGTCGTCAGACGCTCCGCAGTCGTCATCGACGGCAAAGTCGCGGAGGTCGAGGCTTTCGCGTTCGGCTCGGGCCAGGAGCTCTTGGGGCGACTCGTCCTCGACATCCACTACGTCGAGCATGGCGGCCGGAAAGCCCACGCCGGCCGCACTCCCCGCGCGGTCGAGCAGACTCTCGCGCAGCTGGTCTACATCAACGTCGATCTTCATGGTGAAACCTCCCGCCAAACCAGGCCCTTACTCGTCAGCGCCAAGTACTTCCACGGCAGCAACAAAAGCCGCAACCTGTTTGTCGTCCATCTTCGTGGCCAGGCGCCCCACGGGCTCATCGTAGGCGAACTGTACCTTATCGATAAAGCAATCCCAAGCACGCTCGTCCACACGCACGGCGGCCTCGCAATACTGACTGAGCTTTTTGAGTCCATACCAAAACGCATTCACATGTCGCGCGGAATCCTCATCCAGCACACCATCGTAGCGACGCCCATTGAACTCGCGCATGCGTGCCACGGCAACCTCGAGCGAGTCGCCGCCATCAGTCGAAGCCTCATCCACAAGCTCGGGAATCGCGACCTCACGCCGAACATCATGCCTGGTAGCGCCATCGTACTCACCCACCAGCACGTCTTCGTCAAGCCGAGAATCGTAGTCTAAATAGCTCAAGCCCCGGCAAATCCCATGAGGTGAGCCAGAGCCAAACGCACAGAACAACCCGCCGTCGGCAACAACACGACGGTAGGTATCAAACGACTTCTTAACCTGAGCGAGCAACTCGGAAAGCTTTCCGGCATCACACGCCGTCTCGCACGCAACGCACGCAGACTCGGGCAACGATACCGGCTCCACCGTGCTCCCCGCAACGCGGGCGGCGCGCTCGGCCCGATACGCCTGCGCCGCCAAGCGCGCTCGCTGCGCTGCGCCGCGCACGTTAGTAAGTACACGCTCCAACGCCACGTCACCAGCTACATCGCCCGCAGACCCGGCGGCGCCCTGCGATCCCGTCGCACTCAGCTCGGACTCAAACGTCGCTGTGATCATACCCGCAAGATCCGTCGCGTCGGCGGCACAGCGCATCTGCTCCAGCTGTGTACATAGCAGATCGGCATCCAGGGGCACTGCCTCGGCAACGCGCACGTCACTCAAACGCGCCGCACCCTGCAACACCAAAGCCCCCGCGGCATCGTACGCCGCGCGAACCCTGGCCGCAGTATTGGCCCGCAGCTTTACCTCGACAAACGCAAGTGTCTGCTCCAGTCGCGTCAGCAACTCGGCCTTGTCCTCCATGCGCAAAAAGGCAGCATAGCGGCGCTCCATCCGCAGCGGACCAACAATGCCCGCCCGCTTGCGAGCGCGTGCAAGCGCGGCGCCCTCAACAAGGCGAACATACCCGTCAACAGCCCGCACGGCAGAGTCGCGCGCAGCGCGCTCGGCAGCCTCGACGCCCCTAAGCACGCCCAACAGCTCGCGGGAGCGCGCCTCGCGCACCAACTCCCCGCGATCGTACTGCTCAAGCGCCGCCTGGCGCTTGGCCACCAACTCAAAGCCAAACAGCTCGTCGAGCAACTCGCCAACAGAACGCTCGCCCGCCATGGCAGACCCCCTCACGCACTACGCACCAACACGCCCGCGGGTCTACGCGCACGCAAGCCCGCTCGCCCGCACTCCTACAGATCCAGTGCCTTCTTCGCGGCGTCGACCGGGTCGCCATCCATGTAGAACACCGGGCTCAAGCCCGAGATAATCTCGGACGACACGCTCTGCAAGCCCGCGATGGCGCTCAGCGGCAAAATCACGCGCTTGGCGCCGGCGTTTTTGGCCACGCGCATAATGTCCTCGAGCCCGCGGATCTCGTCCATAGAACCCGACATGCGCAAGATTCCCGGAATCGCCAGCGCGGGCATCACCGGACGGTTGCATGCCGCAGAGCAGAGGCCCACAAACTCGGCGAGCGAAACTTCCTCGGACAGCCCCTTGCTCTGCAGGTCGTTATAGAACAGCAGGTAATCCTTGGAGCCAATGTGCATGCCCGGCGCCACGCGGTTCGCCAGGTTCACAAAGTTGTCGAACGCGGCCTCCAGCGTATCGCGCACCGGCTTGTTAAAGGCCACGCCCTCGTGCTTAAACTTGCACTCGCCGGCAACGGCCTTGTTCTCCAGCTTGTACACGGCAACCTCACCGCCCTGCGACCTGCCCACGCCAAACACGTGACCGGACAGCAGCGGCCCGTCGGGAATCAGTGTGTCCTCGCTCTGCTCGGGCACGCGCACCACATGCACGTCCTGCGGGTTGTCGGCATCCATATAGCCCAGGTTAACGTCGATAAACTCAACGCCCGCCATAATCTTGAGCTGCTCCTTTACGCGGCGACGGCCCTCGATGGCGTAGTCCAGCAGCCAGCGCACGTCGTCCTTGTCCATGGCCTCGTCGGGGAACAGCAGCTTTGCAAGGCCGCTAAAGGTCTTGCGCACGGCGATCTCGTCACGCTTGTTAAAGTCGCTGTTAAAGCGGAAATACCGGTCGATATGGTGCGTAAAGTCCTTTCGGCGCATCTCTTTGCAAAACTCCGACAGGCAGTCGGTGATCAGGCCGTAATGCCCGGTCAGCAGGCTCGAGCGCATCTTGGGAATCTCCCAGCCCGGCAGGTAATAGTGGATACGGTCGAAGAAGGCCGAATCGTTGTTAAACTCCGGCGGGAACGGATCAAACAGGTGCGTGGTCTTAAGGACATTTTGCACGGTGTCGTTGATGTTGCCCTCAAAGACCATGGAGGCATCGGCGTTGATCTGGTCGCGGCCGCGCGCGTAGCTACCACTCGCCATGTAGTCCTTCATGATCTGCACGGCATTGGTATCCTTAAAACGCATGCCGGCGACCTCGTCAAACGTCACGCAATCCCAGTGTCCCACCAGGCCCACGCGGTCGGCTCGCATGGAGTTCATACGGCCGAACAGGTTGGCCGTGGTGGTCTGGCCGCCCGAAAGCAAAATGGCGTAGGGCGAGACCTCTTTGTAGATGTGGCTCTTACCGGTACCGCGGGGACCCAGCTCGCACAGGTTGTAGTTGCGCTCGATAAGCGGCACCATACGCTCGATAAAGTGCAGGCGCTCTTTCTCGGAAAGCTCGCTAGGCTCATAGCCAGCGGAGCGCAGCAGCATGTTGAGCCACTCGTCGCGCGTAAAGTACTGGCGCTCGTCGACCATGGCATCCAGGTCCAGATTGGGCATCTGGATGGGCGTGAGCGACGCCACGCTAAACGGAGAGTCCTCGGGTCCGCGCTTTTTGCGCTTGGCCTTGGAGCGGCGCGGTGCATCGTCGCCAAAGACCTCCATGCCAAACTCGTCTTCCTCATCCAAGGGGTGACGATACTCGATGCTCATGATGCACCAAATGCCGCCCTGCAGAATCTTGGAATAGTCGCGCACGTACTCAGCCGGCATCACAAACGGCTCGATGGTCAAGTTGGCAAACGACGCCACGTAGATATCTTTGTACTCGTCGAGCTTGGCCGTCACCTTATCGATGATGGTAAAACGACCCAGCTCGCGAATCTTGGACTTAATGCGCTCGGACTCATCGGGACGCACGTAGTTATCGGTGAGGATCCTGCGGATGCGCTCCAAACCCTCTGCCACGGCATCCTCGTCATCAGTTGAGCAGTACATGCCCAGCAGATACTCCAGCACAAAGGTGGGCACGTTGGCGCCGCGCTTCATAAGGGCCGTCAGGTCCTTGCGCACGATCTTGCCAGCAAAGTGCTCGAGCAGTTTGCCGTCCAGCCCATCCATGTCGTAGCCGTCGTCCTCGGGGGCCTCGTCCACGGCCTGGTCATAGCCATCGGTCGAGGATTCGTCCTCGGCGGGCACAGCAGCCTCAACGGGCGCGGCAGTCTCAGCCTCCGCAGCAGGCACGGCCACCCCTGCAGGCACCGCAGCCTGCTCGGGCACATCCACATCAATCGAGGGAACTTCCCACAAATCTTCGTCATGGCTATCAAACATAGGGCACACTCTTAAAAACCAAAGTCAGCAACAGGGGCAAACGAAACAGCGATGGTGTACGTCTCGCGCCAAACGATCTTGCCCGTCTCGCGCTCGCGGCAGACCAGATAGTACGGACCCTTGGCCGAGAATCCATCCGCTGCATGCAACGCAAACTTGGCATGCACCACGCGCTCCTGCGAGTTAACAGAAATCTTGTTGGCATGCGCCTTGACCGTATCGCTCACCTCGTTGCCACTTGCATCGGTAAACACCAGCTCGTACTCGCACGGCAAGACCTTACCTTGGGCAGGTTCTTCCTGGATCAAGTTGACTGAGAAGAGCGAGTTGGTCACTCGGCGTCCCTCACTTAGTGCGCGCAGCGTCGCCGCGCGCGTGTCGACAAAGTCCTTGGAACCCGAGCGCGCACGCCAAAAACCGATAACGGGCACGCAGAGCTCCTGCAGGCTCATGCCGCCGTGGACGTAGTTGTTAGTGCCGCCGGGACGCTTGAAGTGCACGTTCTCGCGCGGGGCAAACCCCTCAAAACCGGCGCCCAAACGTCCCATGTTAACATTAACAAACACCTCACATGCCTCTTCCGAAAGCTTGGCCACGGCCTCGTTGGGCACCACCAGATGACGCTTGCCGTGCATGACAGGAGCGTCAAGGAAGGGAAGATCTGGCTTGCCGAGCATCTGGCACTCGTTGAGCTCACGACGCGTGTAGATGAAGCCGTGATCCGCCGTCATAACAACACGCGCGCCCGGGGCGTCGGTGCACACGCGGCGCGCCAACGCAGCAAGTTCCTCCACGGTGTCCGCACAGGCACCGAAGACGTCATCCTGCGTAGCGGCCTTCTCGCCCGTGGCATCGATCTTGTTGTGGTAGAGGTAAACAAGTCTTGAGTCCTTGAGCAGCGCCTTACGCTCGGTTCCCGCCATGTTGAGGTATGCGCTCGAGCGCAAAGCGCGGGCCGTAGGCTCAACGTGGGTAAGCACGGCCTCGCGTTGCGGAGTCGTTGCGGTGGGCTTGCCGTCAGCCAGCACAAACGAACCATCCGCTGCAAGCCCAAGCGCCTGATGCGGCAGCAGCGCGGGCATGCCCACCTCTGTAATGGAGGGAAAGACCGCCTGCATGCTAGAAACCTTGACGTTGCCGCCGCGCTCGCGCTCGAGCAGCGCCGCGACGTCGCAGGCCACCTCATAGCGCAGCGCGTCGCTCACGATAACGACCGTCGTTTTAGCAGAGCCCACAAAGGTGGGCAGCACATGCCAGTAGAACTCATCCTGCCGTTCGGGACCCTCGATGTAGCCGCAATCGGCCCACTCCCCTTGCGCAGCGGATGTCCAGCAGGCATTGGCATCCGCCAAGAACCAGTTGCTGTAGAGATTCTCCGCCCAGTCCGCCACAGCGCGGGTGGACTCCTCGAGCACATCGCACTCGACGGAGCGCGCCCGCAGATACGCGGTGCACATATGACGATAGGCGGCATCCATGGCATACCAATCGGACGTGTAGGCATCCCACACCTGCTGGGGCTGCGCCAGATGGAACCCGCCCGCGTGCGCCTGCCTAAACGCACACATATCGGCCACAGCGGCAAGCAGGTCAAAGTAGCTCTCGACACGACGGTACCAGCTTAGGTCGCAACGGCGCGCAGCAAAGGCACGCGCATCCTCAACACGGTCTGCACCTTGCGCAAACGAGCAGAACAGCTGCGAGAGCACAGCCTCATTGACGCACGGAAACACATCAAGCGAGGTCAGCACATCGATCGGCAAGGTCTCGAACCGTGCAAAGAGTCCGCGGGCGTCCTCAACCAAACGGCAAATCTCAAATAGGTCCTCGCTCGATGCCTGGGTATCGGCGGCCTGGTCCCACGTACGCACCGCCTCAAGGCAATAGGGCCCATAGGCGGGAGCCACATGGCTCTCAAGCCCCTTGAGCGCCCCCTCGGGAAGCGCGGTAGACGCCGCCGTAAGGAGCACATGGGATGAAAGCATAAGCAATGAGTCGCGCTCATACAGCGGTCCCTCAAACCCATAGCAGCGAAGCATAAAGGCAGAGAGCACATCGCGCACGCAGTACTTGTCCATCAACTCGGCCAGTGCCTCGGGACCCTCGTGCAGCAGCATGGTCATACAGCCACGCAGCACAAACGCGGGGCGCGCGTCACCAAGCTCTTTACCGCCAAAAATCACCGTAAGGATGCCGAGTTCGATATCGGATGCGCCCGAGGCATGCGGAACACACGCGGCAAACTTAGCGCAGCGGGTCTTGGCATCAAAGAACGCCTTGTGCTCGCGCAGACTCTCGCGCACGGCATCGATGTTCTCGATACCAAGCTGATCGGCCAAAAGCGAAAGATAGTCAGCCTGGAACCGATCGGCATACAGCTCGACATCGGCAAGCCAATCGCCCTCAAGCCTGCCGCGCGGGCAACGGCGATACAGCAAGATATCGCTCGCAAGGTCATCGCGGTTGATAAGCTTCTTAACGGCAAACATGCGGCCCTCGCAGGCCTCAACAAACCGCACCGGGCGCTCAAAGTCACCGTGAGCGGGCATAACGCCAGCATCGGCCCCCGCGCCGTCGAAACCCTCGGCGGCCAATCGCTCAAACTCAGGGGCAAACTCGCCGTCCGCATCGTGCCAAACCACCACACGGCGGGGCATACATGCAGGCAACGGTTGCAAAAACCGCAGTTTGAGCTGTTCTTCTACATCGATCTTGGGCATGAATATCCTTACCGTATCTGCAGTTACTTGATCTTTGCCAGCACATCCTGAAACTTGGCGTAGTTGACCTTGACGCCGTCATCCAGGTCGATCTTAATCATCTGGTCTGCCAAGTGATGCAGCTTCTCCTCGTAGCCAATGATCTCTTTGAGCTGGTCGTTGAGCTTTTTGACGCGCTTATCCAAGCGCACGCGCTCGCCGCGCTCGGCACTGGCAAGGGCATCGTTGGCATAGCCGATCTGCGAGCGATAGCGCTCCTGCTGCTCATGCACATAGTCGGTGCGGATGCGAGCCAACAGGTCGGGCTGATAGCGATGCATGTAAACAAGGCACTTGAAGCCGTTCTTTTTTCCACTGTCGAACAGCCAGTAGATGGGACGCTTCTTATAGGTCTGGCAGTGGTCCTTAAAGAAGTCCTTCAAAAAGTAGGTGCGGATTACCTCGCGCGAGGTGCCCTTGCCGCCGAGCGCCTCGGCAATAAAGGCCAGGTTCTGCTCGAGCGTCTCCTCGCCGTACACGGTACGCACAAAGTCGATAAAGTAGCGCACGATGTCGTCGTCAAAGTACTCATCGTCGGTGATGGGCAGCACGTTATCGCTATCGGGCATAAAGGTCACGTGCGCGGGATCAGACATCTTTGACAGATAGTCGTCGACCGTGGCGCCCTGATCGGCCAGGACCAGTCCGTCCACATCCAGCGAATAGCGACCAAACATGCAGCCCACGGCATAGCTTATGAGCGAGGTGATCTCGTCGCGCTTGGTACGCACGTATTTGTTGCCTTTATAGCTCTCGGGAATCTCATCTGCGGTATCGAAGATGCGCGCCACCGAAACGAACTTATCCTCGACCTCGATGGGCACCTCACCCTCCATGTTGTAGATCTTGGCAAAGATTCGGTTGAGCTCTTCCTCGTTAGTGCGAAGCTGCTCGAAGCGAGCATTGACCTCGGCCTTACGAGCCTCGTATTTATCTTGAAGTAAAGTGGCCATGACAGACCGCCCTTTCTTTGTTGAAAAGTGCGGCTATGCAAATTTAAAATTTGCGCTAGCCAGCTAAACAATTATCAGATTTAAATTCTTTACGGATTAAAGCGCGTCGTTTATTAATTCCCTAGTGTTTGTTGCTCTTTCTATGAATGAGCTTTTCAAATTCGCCTCTGCTAGCGTCCTTAAAATAAAAACGAGCGTCAATATCAATCGCCTTTATCCAGTCGGTAAACGCCTTTTGAGGCAGAAGCATCATGGCAGTCGTTTTTCCACTTGAACCACCAGCTTTATCCTCGAGAAGCATCATTCCATTAGGGAAGTAATACGTACACCCATGTGCAAGTGAATTGCGGATATGAGTTAGTAAAGTCATTCCTTTACCTGAGTCTTTAGGTTCGGGACCCTTGCGACCAGAGATTGTATAAGGTTGAATACAGAGGACCCTCGGACTAACGATATCAATCGGAGCTTCAATCTCTTGTTTAACTCCATCAGCCGACTTTTGATTTACAGTTGTTTTAAATCCATATTCCTCAATCACATCTCCAAGATTATCAGCCATAAGTAATTCACGCTTCCCGGAAGGCACCCCTTCATACTCAAGAAGAGTATCGAATGGCAATTGTTTCAATCCATAATCAGAGGCGGTTCTTCTTTGAGAGGCAGAGTTAGCTACAGATTTAGTCACAAAGAAATCCCAAATAGAAGAAATCTCATCCGGAGTCCAATAGCTAGATTCATGCAGAGACATATGAAATGAAGATATACAGGCTTTGTCCATAACCAGCACCTACACCAAAGGGTTATGTTTGAAATCCCAAGAGGTTTCAAACGAATCCCAATCGGTTTTTGATAGTTCGCGGCACGAGTCGACCATGTCGTTGACCAACGGCTCCTGTTCCTCGTTCTGAATGATCGGGTAGGTTGCGATTTGGCCTACCTCGAAATTAAGCGTCGGCGAGAGCATGCTTGCGACACGCATGATCACGGAGCTGTTACAAGCTCCCTGGAGATACTTGAGTGACTCCTCGTCGCTAAAAACGCTCGTGCCCGCCACATCAAAGATATGCCCAGCAGGCTTAAAACGAAACGCAATGGACCCGCTTGAAATCTTCGACCAGGTAATCGATGGGCTAAAGAAGCAGTTTGTATTCTGTGGCCTGGAAAGCAATCTACCATTCTGGTCTTTGTAATTACGGATCTCCTGTCCGTCATTCTCCCAGTTAACAACTGAGCTATTATTTCCGTACCATTTGCGGAAATCGCCGCCCTTGTTGTAGGGGAACCACTTGCAAGCGCTTTCAATCGACTCTTGAATAGATCCACAGGAATAGACGCTCTTGCAATCATCGACTTCCCACCACTCGCGAACGAAACGAGCGTTCTCGCCAGTAGCAAGCCCTTGGCGCGGCTTGCCATACTCACTGAGCTGTTTTGCGTTTCCAAACGCATCCAGAAGAGCGTCACTGGCCCAGTAGGCTATGGGGGTGCCGGGGATTTGCTTGAAGGTGTCGGCGTCGCGGCGATAGAACCAGCCGCAGTCGGGGTTTCGGATCGCCTCGAGCAACTTGAGACGCTTCGCCTCGCTGCCGTTGATGTCGACGAGGCGAACATAGGCACCCTCGCATGCCGCGCGGCCATTGTAGATGACATCGGCAGTCACATTGACGACCTCACCACCGATGGCATCGAACGCGCGAGGTCCCAGATGGGCCATGGAAACGATTGTCTTGTTGTCGATAACCTTGGCGCGCATCTTCTCAAAGCTGCCCAGGAACATCCAACTCTGCATGGTAACCATTGCGGCGTAGCCCTTATCCTCGACAAGGTTAAAACCGCGCTCGATAAAGCACGTGCAGAGGTCGCTCTTCACGTCGGGGTAGTTCTTCTTGATCCACTTGCTCATGAATGGATTAAAGCTGCTGCTGCCCATATACGGAGGATTCGCAACGGTGCAGGTAAAACGACGGGACAGCTTCTCGCAGATGGCGGCAGCGCTTTCGAGCTTAGTTTTGGCCGTAGCGGCAAAAAGGTCATCGGAACAACTCGCGGCGGCAGCCTTGAGCTCGTCGATCTCGTCCTCTGAGGGATTGAGCAGCGAACCGATCTCGCCCAAATGACTCAGCTCCTCGGCGAGCTTCTTGTTACCCGGCAGCTCGTCCTCCCCTAGCGGGATGCTCGAGAGCACGGTAACGTCGGCGCGAATGCCACGCCTAAAGAAGCGACGGTCGTGCTCGCGGGCGCACATGGCAAGCGCCAGCTCCGCGATCTGTGCCGCGCGGGAATCGATTTCCATACCTGCAAGGTTTTTAGTAAGAATGAGCTCGGGAATCTCGCGCTCACGATAGCCGCGCTCCTCGTACATATGGAAGAGCAGCTCAAACGCATAGACCAAGATATGGCCCGAGCCGCATGCGGGGTCGCAGAGGGTTATCTCCTCGGGACTCGAAATGCGAATGAAGTCCTCGTGCTCAGCATCGGGCTCGATGTAATACTCCATGCGCTCGCGTAGCAAACTCCCCGGATTGTTGAGCATCCACAGACGGCCGAGCGAGTTCTCGACCATATAGCGCACGATCCACTCGGGGGTGAAGAGCTGCGTGGCGGTCGCGATGTCCGCCGCTGCTGCCTTGCGCTTGGACTTGAAGAACTCGTCTTTAACGTCGGCATTGTAGTACTGATACATCCAGCCCAGAACGGTTACGCCCTCGCGCCAGTCCTCGTCAGTGAGGACGGCATTGAGTTTGCCCACCACACTGTCAGCCATCATGAGGCCCTGGGGCAACAGCAGCTCCATGGCTCCGCCCACGCGTTCAAAGACGCCCGGCAGGCAATCGGCAAGCTCCTCGCACTGAGCAACAAACAGGTAGCGCCACAACGGTTCATCCAAGCCCGCCATCTTGAGCTCGGCTATGCGATCGGTATCGGCCGTCGTTATTTCCACGTCCAGTGCGTTCTCCACGGCCTCGCTGCCATGGCTGCCGTCCGCGCGACTTAGCATGCGCATACGGCTGGGAAGCCATCCGCATGCATCCATGAAGCGAATGGCCACGATGCGGTTGAACCAGGTGTAGGCCGCACGGTCGTGCAGCGCCTCGTGACCCACCTCTGCCTGCATGCGCAGCAGTTCGTCGCGTTGCTCAATCTCAGCCGGACTTAGGGGCAGGCCGTTGACGGTCTCGGACCCAACGGGCGCGGGTGCAGGTTCGGTGATGCCGTAGCGCACCATCTGCGCCTCCACGCCTTTGATGAGCTCCGTACGGGCCCAGGTGCAGAAGCTCTTAAGAGCAGAATCGTTCATGGTTGATGAGCCTTTCTAAACGCCATAAGCCACCGGTGCGCGCTTTGGCACCGGTGGCTCCGCGGGTTAGTTGATACGGATCTCGTCGTTTGCAGCGAGCGCCTGCATAAGGCGGGAGCGCAGGTCGTCCACGTAGCGCTCCACGTCCTCTGCGGACAAGAGACGACTCGGCTTGACCAGATCGGCGCGGCGCACAGTCTTGATCTTGCGCTGGGGCTTGGGCGCGGGCACGGGAGCAGACGATGCGACGCCCTTGTTGGAGACCTTCTTGACCACCTCGCCCGTACTCATGACCTCGGTGGTGCGGCGCTCGTTGTCCATACGCACGCGGGCCTCATCCACAGCGTCGTACATCTCGTTGGCCGCCGCACTGAGCCAGTCGCCCCAGTTAGTTGCAACAACGCTCAGTTCGTTGAGACTTTGAGCGCTGTGGGCACGGTTTTTGAACGACTCGTATTTAGTGCCGGCGTCTGCTATGGCGTCCTTGGCCTGATTGACAAAGCCCTTTTGACTCTCGGCCTGCGCCCGCAGGTCTTGCAGATCGCTCTCGATGCGACACAAAAACTCATTGCGGCGGATGCCCAACAGCTTTTTCATGTCATCCTCGACGGGATCCATAAGCGGCTGCAGGTCTTTAATACGGCCGTAGGGCTTGGGATCTTTGAGGATCTCACGAACCGTTGCCACGTTCTCCACCGCACCGGGAATGTCATCGGAGGCATACTCGATACCCTCGGTGCGGTTCAAGAAATCCCTGGCGTGGTCAAACGCTGTTCGTTGATTGGACTCGAAGAACTCAACCACCTTGTCAAAGTCTTCCTTGGCATCGAGCAAACGCTCCTCATGCTTGGTGAACGTGGTCAAGAACGCCTCGGCCTCGTTCTGGTCCTTAAGGACGTCGGCCACCTCCGAGCGCATCTTCTCGCACTCGTCCTCACCGGGATACGGGTAGGCCGGCTTGATGCCCGTGTAGTAGTCGCGTGCCATGGCGAGGCACGCCTCGCGCAAGCCCTCAAGGCGCTCCTTGAGCTCGGCCACGAGCTTATCCTCGTTGGAGGGCACGGTCTTGAGATCAAACAGGTCACACATGAGTTCGCCCGTGGCGCGTAGCAACCGGTCGCTCATGCGCATGCGCAAGCGCACCTGGGCCTTATCGGCATCCTTGCGCAGGAGCGCCACCATGCGGCTGTCGTTAGCTTGAACCGTCTGACCGCCAAACAGCACCTGCGCGCGCTGCTCCACCACAAGCTGCGCCACCACATTTGCGATGTCGACCTCGCGCCAGCCAAAGGGCCTTTGCTGGTACTGGCGCTGGATATCGCCCATAGCGGTATCCAGGTGGCGCTGGTGCTGCACTTTGAGGTAGTCCTCGACCTCTTTGAGCGCACGCGTATTGCCCGCGTCCATGCCAGCGAGCCCCACTTGAACGTTGCCCACCAGAGTAGAGCGAATATCGGAATCGCTCGTGACCGGCGCGCCGATATAGTCGGCCTTTTCAAAGACCACATCGCACAGCTGCGCCAGCACCTGCTCAAAGACCTGAGCGGGTTTGGCAGCACGGATCTCAATCATGCGCCCGTTGACGGCGCATCGTGCATGGAGCACCGCCTCAGCCAAAAGGGCGTCAGCCTCTTTCTCGTTAAAGTCCTTCTCGCGCATTTTGGCCTCGACAATCTGGCGGGTACTCGGCGGTAGCTCCTGCAGATTGCGCGTCTGGGCGTACATGCGAATCTTAGCGGCGTTGACGAGTGGGGCCCAATAATCCACCTCGTCGCTCAAGGCCACGATGGCCTTATCCACGGATTTCAATGCCAGCTCGGCATCGTCCGAACGGCCCAGATCGCTGGCCATGGTCACCACGGAAAGTTCCATGCCGCCCATGCTGGTACCGTGGATTGAGCCGTCCACATAGCGGTCAAACGGAAAGTCGTTGGCCCCGCGGTTGAGTTTGCGCGCAGTGTAGATGCTTTCGAACAGGCGCTTCTTGATGTACTCAATCACCTTCGCGTTGTCGATCGGGGTGCGTGCGATCTCCTGCGCTATCTCCTGCTCCTCGTCGGTGAGGAAGCTATAGGTATCGCCCTGGCGTGCCACGTAGCTCTCGCGCTCCAAGCGGGCGAGAGATTCCTTGACGCGGTCCTTAAGGGCGCGCTTGTCCACGTCCAGGCTATCGATCATAAGGATGGAGATGTTCTCGACCGTGGCCTTGACGTAGCCGATGTAGCGGATCAAGTACAGGAGCTTAAGCACCCGGACATCGTAGCTCTCAAGACCCTCTGCGTTTTCAGCCGCGCGCTCCGCACAGACGACGACCTGAATGATGCCGTGCTCCAAATCCTTGGAGATTGTGTCGAAGAAGCGCCAGAACGGCACGAGTGCACCAGTCTGGTCATGCTGGATGGCCTGGGCACTCTCTTGGAATGCGCTCAACATGGAACGCTCGCCCGTGGACATATGCTTGGCCTTGACGCCGTGCTTGCGCACCTCGGTCATCACGTCGGGCAGGAGCTTAAACTGGTAGCCCACAAACGGGTAGCTGGCCACAAAATCCTTGGAGTTGGCGAAGCCGGCAAGGTCGGAGCGCGAGCCACCCTCAAAGGTAAAGTTGTTTTTGAGGACGGCGGCGTCTTGCTCGTAGACCTGTGCAAGCATATCGGCCGCCGGCGCGGTCTTCTCGAGCACACGGCGCTGGATAACCTCGTCCACGCTGGAGCTGGAGAGCGAAAGGCGGGTATTGAAGCGGCCTTGGATCTTTGAAAAGTCATTGCCCACGGGCAGGCTCAGGTTGTCGATGGCCTCCTGGCTCGTGACCATCACCCACACGCGGCCACCGCAGGCGGCACCCAGCTCCTCGACGATGGTCTGAAGACTCAACATAAGGCTTGGATCCCGGTCGTTTGTAATAAACTGACCCACCTCGTCGACCATAAAGAGCAAACGGTAGTTGCCGCCGTGGGCCGCTGCCTGAGCGTCTACGTAGTCCTTGACCTTTTTGGCAAAGACATCGGGGGCCAAAACCTCGTCCTCAGAACCCTCAAGCCAGTTCCATGCGGCCTTTTCGCTCATGCCGAGCACGCTCTGCAGCACCTCGACGACGTCGTCCTCAAAGTAGCTGTAGGTGTCGCGGGTCTGGAGCCAGGACTCGCCGTTGACGCGCTCAAAGGCCTCGCGGAACTCCTGGGTCTTGCCCAGGGAATCGATGTGTTCCTCGAGCTTTGCAAGCTTTAGGTCCTCGCCGTAGAAGCCGCGCGCCTCGTAGAACATGCGCTCAAAGCCGCGAAGCAGCGCCGTGGGAGCCGTATCGCCCTGCTTCCACTGGCCCGCCTTGCTATCGATGTTAAAGAGGATGGCCTGCGTGGACACCGAGCAGGCGCGCTCCATGGCAGCCTCAACCATGGGGTCGACGATCTTGCCGTCAAAGTAGCGGATGGCGCTCTTACCGCCGATCTGGCGATTCTCGAGCAGGTAGCTCAGCATCTTGAGGAAGTGCGATTTACCGGAACCGAAGAAACCACTGATCCACACGCCGATCTTGTCGGTGGGCACATCGATGGCATCGCCGTAGGCCTTGAAGAACGTGGCAAAGTGCCTCTGCAACTCGCGCGTCACCACGTACTCGTCAAGCTCCTGGCGGATGGACCCATCTTTTGAATCCTGGACCTTGACCACGCCGTTGATGGAGCGGTTGATGTCTTTAGCAAAGAGGTCGCGAATGAGCGTGTTGTCCATGGGTGCTCCTTTGGGTTTGGGAACGTTATGGCAAAGGGTTGTTACCGGCGGCAGGGACTTGCCTGCGGGGAGCCGTGCTTACGAGATATCGATGGCGCGGTAGTAGTTGTCGGCCGGCAGACGGTTAAAGAGCTGGAAAGAAGAGCCGTTGAAACTGCCCGGATAGGCGGCGACCACAGGCACCTCATCAAAATCCGCAAGCATGCAGTGGAGAAGCGTGTGTATGCGAAAGAACGGGAAAACCTCGCCCGCGCCGGTGAGGAGAACGACGTCTCCAGGCGCGTGCGGCTCGGTCTGCTCAAAGATGTACGCGGCGACTTTCTCGGGCGAGGCGAACTTGGCCACGTCCTCGAGCACGCGCTGGGTACCGCGGCGCTCCTCTTGGTGCGGGATAGCCTTGAGGACACGGCGCTTTTCGAGAATTGCCAGCACGGCGTCGTAAAGGTTCACGACCTTGAGCGTGCACGGAAGCTTGTCGGCCTCGGCATCGCATGAAAGGGTGTCAAATAATGCACGCGCCTCAAACTCCAGCGCGGGGTCATAGCAAAAGGTGTGGAAGCCGATCTCATTGCCTATGCCCTTGTTGGCCAAAAAGTCCTCGCTGCACAGGCACTCGCGCAGAAGCTGCGCACGGCGCTCAAATTCCTGACAGACGCGCTCGGAGCGGACATGCGCCGCCACGACGCTCTTGCGGGAATGGATGCCGATATTGGTGGTGAGATCGGTCGCCGGGGTGATAACAGGGTCGACGGCGCTTTTGACGGGAGCCACGCTACATCACCGCCCTGCCGGTAAGGGCCGCGATAAGCGACTGCTCGCCCAGCTGAACCAAGGCTCGCTCGACATCGGAATCGAGGAAGAGTGGTGACAGGCGCTCGGACTCCGGGCCCTGGCCCTCGCCGATAAGGCCGGCATGGCGGAGCGTCTGGCGGAGCGAGCCCTTAATGCGCTTGACCGTGGCCTCAGTCCAGCGGGCCGCGTCCGGATACTCCGTGGTAAAACGTGTCATAAAGGCGTTGATGTCAACCGCCGTAAAGGCATAATCGAAGTTTTGTAGGCGCTCCCCTACCTCGACGAGCACGAGCTCGCGCACGATATCGTAGCGGCAGATCATGCTGTAGAAGATGGCCTGGTCCGCCTGCGTGGGAGTGCCGGATGCCATGAGCCTGGTTAGGGATGACGCAGCCTCGACGGCGGTTTTGGGGTCGATGCCGCGCGCGGCGCATACGGCGTCCGTGGGCACCATGGCGTCAAGGCGGCGAAGGCACACGGTTGCGCGGTTGGCGACCATGCGCTCCGTGGGATATTGAAAGAGGTTCTCGCTCTTTACGCGTACAATGACCTGCTCGTCGCTTGCGCCCCGCATACGAAGGGCAGCGACGATGCGCATCTCATGCGGGAGGAATTGCTCGCGGGTGAGCACCCCCCCCCCGAACGCTTTTTGTGGTTACATCCACAGTACACGCTCCAAGGGTGTCAAAGGCTGTCACAAGTGCGCCGCAACCCGGCAGGCAGGCGCGGCGCACATGACAATAATCATACCTGTTGGTAAAAAAGTTACCACCCCCAGAGTGTCAAATGTTGAGCAACAAAATTTAATCCGGTTAACGGTCATTTTCGCAGCTTAGAAACTTTAACGAGGTCGCCCCAAATCACACTTGCCAGATAAACGCGCTTACGAATGCAGGCACGCACACGCCCAACGCCATCCTCCGCTATATTCAACATAGAGTTATACATATGCTTCTATGTAAGGAGTTTCGTATGCCTGTCGTAAAGCCTATTTCTGATCAGACGCGCGCGCTAACTACCATTCAGGAACGCGAAGATCACATTCAACGTACCATCGCTCATGGTTACGACGACCTCACCAACGGTCGTGTGCGCCCCTGGAAACAAGCGAAGGCCGAGGCGGATCGGATGCGAGCCTCGAGATAAGCCCTCCCCCATGTAACCATCCTGTAAATCATAGCGGCGCGCTCGGGTTTTGCTGTGATGCGGTCGCGCCTGACGCTGCACTGTGCTAAAGTATCCCGAACGTTCAAACGACTACGAGGGGGAACTAGAAGATGGCACGTGTGCACAACTTCTCAGCTGGCCCGGCCGCACTGCCTACAAGCGTGCTCGCCGAGATCGCCGACGAGATGATGGACTACCGCGGTTGCGGCATGTCCGTGCTCGAGATGAGCCATCGATCTAGCATGTACCAACAGATCATCGACGACGCCGAGGTAACCCTGCGTCGCCTGCTGAGCATCCCCAACAACTACCGCGTCCTGTTTTTGCAGGGCGGCGCCACGCTGCAGTTTGCGGGCATCCCCATGAACCTCATGCGCCGCGGCCGCGCCGGCTACATCGTGACCGGCAACTTTGCCAACAAGGCATACAAAGAAGCCGACAAGTACGGCGAGGCCGTGCTGCTCGCGAGCTCCGAGGACACCAACTTCGACCGCATCCCCGACATGGCCGACATCAACGCTCGCATTGCCGCCGAGGCCGCGAGCGACGGGCTCGACTACGTTTACATCTGCCAGAACAACACCATCTTTGGCACCATGTACCACGAGCTGCCCGCTTGCGGCGACGTACCGCTGGTCGCAGATGTCTCGAGCTGCTTTTTGTCGCAGCCGCTCGATGTTGAGCGCTACGGGCTCATCTACGCCGGCGCGCAGAAAAACGCCGGCGCCGCGGGCGTGACCGTGGTTATCGTGCGCGACGACCTCATCGCCGACGGCCCCGCCTTTGCGCAGACGCCGCAGTACATGGACCTTAAGGCCCAGGCCGCCAAGGGCTCCATGCTCAACACGCCTAACACCTTTGGCATCTACGTATGCGGCAAGGTGTTCCATTGGGTGGAGCAGACCGGCGGGCTCGCAACCATGGCCGAGCGCAACTGGGCCAAGGCCAACCTGCTCTATGACCTGCTCGAGCACAGCGAGCTGTTCCATGGCGCCACGCAGGCCGACAGCCGCTCCATCGCCAACGTCACCTTCCGCACCGGCGACGCCGAGCTCGACGCGGCCTTTGTCGCAGGCGCGGCCAAGCACCAGATCCAAAACGTCAAGGGCCATCGCCTGGTGGGCGGCATGCGCGCCAGCGTCTACAACGCCGTAACCATGGAAGACGTGCAGGCACTTGCCTCGTACATGAAGGACTTCGAAGCGCAGCATAGTTTGAGTCCGCGATCTAACTAGCCCGCAACGCGCGGGCCGACCAGCCATCTCAAACCGCCCTGTTTAGATCAAAATCTGCTAAGGAGTTTTTCCATGCGTAAGATTAAGACCATCGACGACATCACCAAAGACGGCAAAGTCGAGTTTGGCGAGGGCTACGAGTTTGTGGGCACCGCCGAGGAGGCCGACGCCATCCTGATGCGCTCCACCGACCTGCACGGCTACGAACTGCCCGAGGGCATTCGCGCCATCGCCCGCTGCGGCGCCGGCGTCAACAACATCCCCGTCGAGGAGTACGCCAAGAAGGGCGTCGTCGTCTTTAACTCCCCCGGCGCCAACAGCAACGCCGTCAAGGAGCTCGTCCTGGGCATGCTGGTGCTTTCGAGCCGCGGCGTAGTGCAGTCGATGAACTGGGTGCGCGACAACGC
Source organism: Collinsella sp. (assembly GCA_018382125.1). Lineage (GTDB taxonomy): Bacteria > Actinomycetota > Coriobacteriia > Coriobacteriales > Coriobacteriaceae > Collinsella. The sequence goes on along the minus strand of JAGZQO010000023.1, from coordinate 11,373 downwards.
CGACGACCCCGAGATCCAGGTCGATGCCGAGAAAGCCAAGAAGGCCTTTGTGGGCCGCGAGCTCAAGGGCAAGCGCATCGGCGTCATCGGCCTGGGCAACGTGGGCTCCAAGGTCGCCAACGCCTGCGTCGATCTGGGCATGGACGTCTACGGCTACGACCCGTTCATTTCCGTCGAGCACGCATGGGTGCTGAGTCGCGAGGTGCAGCGCGTGGGCACGCTCGAGGACCTCTGCCGCGGCTGCGACTACCTCACCGTGCACGTGCCCAGCAAGGCCGATACCATCGGCATGATCAGCACCGAGCAGATCGACCTGCTGGCCCCGGACGCCGTGCTCATCAACTACGCGCGCGAGACCATCATTGACGAGGACGCCGTCGACGCCGCCCTGCGCGCGGGCAAGCTCAGCTGGTTTAGCTGCGACTTTGCCACGCCCAAGACCGTCAAGATGCCCAACACGTTTATCACCACGCATTCGGGCGCCGGCACCGGCGAGGCCGAGGCCAACTGCGCCGACATGGCCATCAGCGAGCTCAAGGATTACCTGGAAAACGGCAACATCGCGCACAGCGTCAACTACCCCGCCTGCAGCATGGGCAAGGCGCGCGCCGCAAGCCGCATTGCCTGCCTGCATGCCAACGTGCCCAACATGATCGGCCAGATCACGGCCATTCTCGCCAAGGACAACGCCAACGTGCAGCGCATGACCAACGAGTCCGCTGGCGAGAACGCCTACACCATGTTCGACACCGATGAGCACCTGGACGGCAGCACGATCGAGGCGCTCAAGCAGATTCCTTCGATGTATCGCGTGCGCGTGATCAAATAGCGCCGGCTGATCTGACGGGCAGTTCCCCATGTGGCCTGCCCGTTACTGACATTGAATGCCCGCGGGGGCGCCTTTCGCACGAGAGGCGCCCCCGTTTTTGTGAGCGCTCCATTAAATGCACCGAGCCGCTTCTTGACATACAATTTGTATGTTGACCTAACTATCTGTGAGGTGCCTATGGTTGATACAGATTTTGCTTGGCGGCTTACGCAAGGGCTCGTGCGGATCGACAGTTCCGACCCAGGTGCGTATGAGGGCGAGATTGAACGCTATATCAAAGTGTTGGTTGAGGCTCAATTGGAGCGGTTGAGTCATCCGGTGCTCCATGCCGTGCAGGTTGAGGAACTCGAGGTGCTGACCGGACGCCGCAATCTCATGGTCACCGTGCCCGGTTTGAGCGACGAGCCACGGCTCGTCTACATCTGCCACATGGATACAGTCACCTTGGGCGACGGCTGGGACGCGGACATTACGCCGCTCGGGGCGGTCGTGCGCGACGGCAAGCTCTACGGCCGCGGCGCCTGCGATATGAAGGGTGGCCTGGCCTGTGCCATTGCCGCACTGGTCCATACGCTCGAGCACGTGTTGGCGGATGGCGCGCTGCCCCGCCGCGGCTTTTCGCTCATCTGCTCGGTCGACGAGGAAGATTTTATGCGTGGCTCAGAGGCCGCGATCGATGCTGGCTGGGTCGGCTCGCGCGAATGGGTGCTGGATACCGAGCCCACCGACGGACAGATTCAGGTGGCGCACAAGGGGCGTACGTGGTTCGAGATTGAAATGGCTGGCGTGACAGCGCATGCGAGCCAGCCCTGGAAGGGCGCCGACGCCGTCGCCGCCATGGCCGAGGCCGTCTGTGCGCTGCGCCATGCGTTCGCGGCTCTGCCCGTACATGATGAGCTGGGACCATCGACCATCACGTTTGGCCAAATCGAGGGCGGCTATCGCCCCTATGTCGTGCCCGACCACGCCAAGGTCTGGGTCGACATGCGCTTGACCCCGCCGACCGATACAGCCGCCGCGACGCGCATGGTAGAGCAGGCCATCGCCGTCGCCGAAGCCGCCGTTCCCGGTTGCCATGGCAGCTACACCGTGACGGGCGACCGCCCCGCCATCGAGCGCGACCCGAACTCTCCCCTTCTAGCAGCGCTCAAGCGTGCCGCCGATGACGTGACGGACGCGGACACGACCGTCGGCTTCTTTACCGGCTACACCGACACCGCCGTCATTGCCGGCAAGACAGGTAACCGCAATTGCATGAGCTACGGTCCCGGGTCGCTCGCGCTCGCGCACAAGCCCAACGAATATGTGCCCCACGCCGATATCGTTCGTTGTCAGCAGGTGCTAATCGCGCTCGCCGATAACGTGCTCTGGGACGCGAGCGGCCAAGTTGGGGCATAATAAGCCGCGAACAAACCGACTCGTGCGTTAGGACCGCCCATGAAAGCACTTCCGTTTCCCTGCATCCGCCCGGCTCAGGACCGCGTGCTCGAGGCGCTGCCTGCAATGGGCAGCATCCTGAGCGGCAACGATGCTCTGCGCGGAGCCATTGCCGATGGTCTGATGCTCAAGGACCCGGGTGCGGCGTATTACGTGTACGAATGCTCGGGCGAGCCGGGACGTGTGACGGGTGTCGTGGCGATCTGCCCGGTTAACGTGCTGACGGGTAGCGACGAGGCTGCCGCCGAGAGCGTCGACGCACTCGCCGCCGCGCGCGCGATCACCGAGCTCAAGGTGCAGCCCCGTCCCGTAACACTTGCCTACGAAGCCTCGCCCGTCATGGATATCATCCTCGGCGCCGCAAAAGAGGGCGCTTCACTCTATGCCGTCACCGACCCCGCCGGCATTACGCACCGCGTGTGGGAGGTCAAGCGCGAGGACGCCGTCGGCGCCATCCGTGCCATGCTCGACCAGGCACCGGAGCCGGCACTGGCCGACGACCCCGCCTACGCTGCCGCGCTGGTCGGGGCATCACAGCTCCTGGCCGACGATGCCCGTGCCGCCGGCACCTACACGGGCAAAGAGCCGTTCAACTTTACCGTAGCTGTGCTCTTCCCCACCGCGCAGGTCAGCGGCGGCGCGCCGCAGGTCCCGATGGGCCTGCTCACCCACCAGATCGCGCGGTTCTAGCGAGACCAGACCGCCCGGCACAAAAATCGGCAGCCCAACAAACAGGGGGCGGAGATGCAGCAGGTACATGCATCTCCGCCCCTTTTGCGTCGAGAAGTTATGCCGGCGACCCGTGCCGCCACGCTCGCGTTATCCGCGCTGCGGACCCGCAGTAGCCACGAGCGGTTCAAGCCCCAGCTCGCGCGCATAGTCCTCCTGCGTAAAGACTTCGACAAATTCAAACGTATCGGCCGCATCGTCAAACGCAAAATGCAGCACTGAGCAGTTGCCCGGCACGCGTTCGCGCTCGTCTGCCGCCGCGCCCCGCACGTGGTCCAAAAACTCCTTGATAGCCGAGCCATGGCTCACCGCGAGCACGCACTCGTGGTCCGGACGTCGCATAAGATCGGTCAACGTCGCCGCCATGCGCTCGCGCACCTGCATCTGGCCCTCGCCGCCAAACTGGCGATAGAAGTCGCGCCACGGGCGCTTGGGCATGAGCATCACGCGCTCGGCCTCAAAGTCGCCAAAGAACCACTCACGCAGGCCGTCCAGGCGCTCGTACGCCAAGCCCGGCCACAAGTTGGCGATAGTCTGCTCGGTGCGATGAAGCGTGGAGGTGTAGGCATGATCGGGCTCAATGCCGCGCGCGCGTAAAAACATGCCGGCGCGCGCCGCCTGGTCGCAACCCAACTGCGTAAGCGGCGAGTCACTCCACCCCTGAATAATGCGCTTAAGGTTGAATATCGTCTGTCCATGACGGACCAGATACAGATCTTTATTCATAGGGGTCCTTTCGTTCGTTACCAACCCAAGAGCGAAAACGCCCCGTCGCAATAGCCAAAATGAAGCACGGCACCGTTGTCGGGTAGCTCTCCCTCGCCAGTCACATACTCAAGAAACTCCTGGCAGGCTGAGCCGTGGGAAACCGCCAGCACGCAGTCGTGCTGCGGCCTGGCCATGATACGGGACAGCGCCGCGACCATACGTGCGCGAAGCTCACTTTCCGACTCGCCACCAAAGGCAACCGGATAATCACCCCAGGGCTGCGGCGGCATCTCGCGATTTGATGTGCCCTCCAGCGAGCCAAAATGCCACTCACGCAGGTCATCGACCAGCTCTATCGAGCGGCCCTCACCAGCAATTAGCTCGGCCGTACACTGCGCCCGGCCCAACGGCGAGGAATACACATGATCAAAGGCCACGCCACGCGCCGCAAACGCCGTACGCGCCGTCAGCGCCTGCTCGCGCCCGCGCGCCGTAAGCGGCGAATCGTGCCAGCCCTGCAAAATGCTCTGCACATTGAGCTCAGTCTGCCCATGCCGCACCAAATACAGATCTGCCACACACCCTCCCCTCGTACCACCACAAAGGGGACAGGCACCTTTGTGGTGGTTTACCGTCTGATCACGCCGCGATGACGCTCAGCTACACCAGCACGTCAGCGAGCGAACGCTTAGGTACGTGGTGCACCTGCGCCTCGTCACGCCAGTAATTAATAGAGCCGTCGGGGTTGGAATCGATCGCATCGATAACTTGAGTCTCGGCCGGAACGCCAAACGCCATGATCAGCTTGAGCTCATATTTGTCGTTATCGAGCCCCATGGCATCGATCGCGCGGGGCGTAAAGGCCTTGAACATACAGGCTGCCACCTCGGGCGTGGCGCTGCGGGCGGCGAGCATCATCGTCTGCGCGGCAATGCCCGTGTCGACCTCGGTAATGGGAGCGGCTGGCTTGCCCGGAACGGCGCGCTCAGCCAAAATCGCGATGTAGCCGGTCGGGCGCTCACCCTCGGCAGGACCCGGCCAATCCTTAAGCGCACCGGCCCATGCAAGCTCATCAAATACGCGCGCGCAATCCACGGCACCGCTCACCACATGAAAACGCAGACGCTGAGCATTGGCGCCGCAGGGAGTCAGGTGAGCCAGCTCTGCCAGCTCGAGCAAAAACTCACGCGGCACGCGCATGGACTCGTCAAAGCGACGGCACGTACGGGCGCGGCGAACCAACGCATCAAACGCGTTCAAGCCGAGCTTTTCGCAACCTTGCTTTGCCATCGATTCGACACTCGACGGTGCCTCGGGAACTGCTTCGTTCATAGGGACCCCCAATACAAGCCAATTGTCCTTAGGAAAATCTAACCTAAAACGTAGGCAATAACGAACAGGGCTGCAATGTTCTACACCTGTTGAATAGAAAATCGCGACGTGGGGAACAACGGGAACAATTCGGGACCTTTGGGTTACGTTTCGCCCTCCCCGACCCATACGCCAGCGCCTTTAGGCGATACTGGTTGTAACGATCAAGGCTTACGCCGCACGGAAAGGAGACATTATGGGCATCTTTAAGAATGATGACCAAAAATCGAGCCAGTTTGGATTTGACGAGAAAAGCATGGCAGGCAAGGCCGTCAAGGCCGTGCGCTGGATTTACGCCATCACGGGCGTCTTGGCGCTCGTCGCCGGCATCGCACTGCTGTTTGCGCCTGCCAAGTCCCTCGTCTTCCTAACGACCGTCTTGGGCTTCTACTTTGTGATCACGGCCGCGATCAGGCTGTTTACCGCTGTTTTCGAGCCACTGCTGCCCACCGGCTGGCGCGTGACGAGCATCATCTCCAACCTACTCATTATCTTGGGCGGCGTCATAATCCTGCGCAACCAGGCCTTCTCGACCGCGACGCTCACCACGATGGTGGTTATCGTGGCCGGCTTTGGCTGGATCGTCGAAGGTGTCATGTCCATTCTGGAGTCCGAGCTTTCGTCCAACCGTGCCCTCGCCATCCTGAGCGGCGCACTCTCCATCATCGCCGGCGTGTTCGTGTTTATCTATCCGCTGTGGTCGGCCGAGATGCTCGTCATCTTTAGCGGCGCCGCACTGCTGGTGTTTGGCGTAACGCTGATTGTTCGCGCTATTCAATTTGGCAAACTGGTGCACTAGATGCCGCGAACGCTCTTTATTGATGCAGACGCCTGCCCGGTCACGCGCGAGTCGATTGACTGCGCGCGGCGGGCGGGCGTTGCCGTCGTTATCGCCGGCAACAGCACGCAGAACCTGGAACGCCACATTCGCCGCAACGATCCGCGCGACGTCGAGCATGCGCGACGCGGATTTTGGGTCACGACGCTCGATGTGAGCGTGGGCGTCGACAGCGCCGACTTTGCCATTGTCGAACGCCTGCAGGCGGGCGACGTAGTCGTGACGCAGGACATTGGCTTGGCGAGCATGGTGCTCGGGCGCGATGCCGCCGCCATCGGCGTGCGCGGGCGCGTCTACGATAAGGCGACCATCGACATGCAACTGTTTATTCGCCACGAGGAAAAGAAGGTGCGCCGCGCCGGCGGTCGCACTCGCGGTCCGGCGGCATTTACCAGCGAAGACCGGGCCCGCTTTAAGCGCAACCTCACCGAGCTGCTGCGCTAACCAAGGTAGATTTTCGGGACATGCCCGGAAATCTACCCTTTTGTTTTGGCAGCGGAAATGCCCTGGTCACAGGGGTAGATCGTAAGACATGTCCCAATAATCTACTTAAAGGCCAACGGCGGAGAGGATGAGGCCCCAGCCGGCACCGATGACGTACATCATGATCAGGAACAGGACGTTTTCGCGGGCGCTGCGGTTGGTGCGGAACAGCACCAGGTAGCCCACACCGGCAGAGATGAGCGTGCCGGCGAGCATCGGCGCCAGCTGTAGCGCGCCCTCCAGGTACAGTTGTGTGATGACGACGCTGGCCGAGCAGTTGGGGATCAGGCCGACAAGCGCCGAACCCAGGACGGCGAGCGTCTCGTTGCCACGCAGGAACTGCTCGATCGCGGACTCGCCGAAGGTCTCGAGCACGGCGACCAGAATCAGCGTCACCAGAAAAATGAATACCGATACCTGCACGGTGTGCGAGATGGCGCTGCGAATAATCGACAGGAGGGGCGCGCTCTCGTGAGAGTGGGAGTGACCGTGGCCATCATGGTGTTCATGCTCGCCCCCATGACCGTGATCGTGTCCATGTCCGTGTTCGTACTCGTCCTCGTCTTCATCGCAACCGCAATGGTCGCGCTCGCACAGCTCATGGATGTGATCGGCGCTCACGCCCGCCTCGGCCACTTCATCAATGATGTCGCCCCCGGTATGGTCGTCGTGCGCGCAGTTCACATGAGCCGGATTGGAAGCGGTCCCCAGCACGGTACGGCGAATCGCCGCATGCGCGCGAGCGTTACGACGCAGGCCGCGAATGGCCGCGTCCACGATAAAGCCCGTGACCAGCGCGATCAGTGCCTTCGAAGCCAAAAGCATCGCCATGGTCTGCACGGGAACCTGCTCGGCAAGTAGCAGCGGCAGCATCTCATCGGAGGTCGAAAGGAACACCGCCACCAAGGTGCCCAGCGTCACGACGCGACCGGCGTACAGCGTGGCCGCCATTGCCGAAAAGCCGCACTGCGGCACCATGCCCAGTAACGAGCCAACCACGGGGCCCGCGGCACCAGCGCGCTTGATGGCGCCGTTAACGCTGTCACCCGCGACGTGCTCAAGTGTCTCGAGAGCAAGATACGTCACCAACAAAAACGGCGCCAGCGAGAGCGTGTCCTTGCCGGCGTCGAGCAGAATATCAATCAGCAAATCCATGACGGATGGAACCTTTCATGTCTTTCGGCAGCATTGTAAAAGTCCTAGCGGACAACTAGGGTATTGTAGTTGTCCTAGGCGCGATGCCAATAGTTGCCCATGGTAAACTATCATCTCGCCATATCTCAATGAACCCGAGCCGCGCGGTGCGGCCCGTCCAAGGAGCAGTTATATGAACGTTTCACAAGCACTCGAATACGAGCGTCAGCCGTTTATTCCCATGTTTATCTATGGCGATCATGGCGCCATGGAGTCCGAGCGCCAGAAGGGCGAAGAGGCCCTTAAGGTGCTCGAAACCGAGTACTTTACCGCCGAGGGCGACCCCAGCTTCGACTTTGCCACCGTGCGCGACCTGGCTGACCGCAACCGCGACCTGTGCGACCAGATTGGCGAGGCGCGCCTGCGCAACGTGACGCCCGCGACGCTTTCGCGCGGTCTGTCCGACGCCGACACCTGCGCCGCCATCGGCAAGATGCAAAAGCGCACCGCCGCGTCCGTCATGCGCGAGATCCGCGGCGACCGCGACGCGCTCGGCGTGGCCTACGCCCGCAAGCCCATCCAGGGCACCGTGCTCGGTATCGACATCGAGACCACCGGCCGTGCACCCGAGCGCGGCTATATCATCAACGTGGGCTGGGAGATCATGGAGCTCACCAGCGACGCCGTCCCGCATGACGCCGAGGCACACTACTGCGGCCTGCCCGACATCTACCGCGGCGAGGATGTGCCGCTATCGAACATCCATCACATTACCTGGGACGACATCGACGGCAAAAAACCATTCCGCGAGAACAAGGAACTGCAGAAGCAGCTGCTCAAACTTATGAAGAAGTACCCGTACATGGCGCATAACGCCGCGTTCGAAGACAGTTGGTTCAAGATCCACCTGGACGGTTACGCCGAGGCACGCCGCGCCGGCAAGATCATCGTCATCGACTCGCGCCAGATCTGCCGCAGCCTGGATGCCGACGTCCGCTCGCTCCCCCGCGAGTCCGCGCCCGCCGCGCTCGAGAACTGGGCGCGCCGCCGTGGCACCCTCGCCGCCGACGCCAACGAGCAGCACCTGGGCCTCGACGACACCGACCTCATGCTCCGCACGGTTCAGGCCGAGTTCAACCTCAAGAACCTGTTTGCCAAGTAGAAACGTCTACGACAAACTCCGACGTAGATCACGAGCGGCCTCGCAGCGGGAAACCCCGCAGCGGGGCCGCCCTACGTTCCACAGATAGATCTGCCATCACAAATTCTGAACCCTCATTTTGAACGATTTCGACCAATTCCCAACACGCAATTCGTTGTCGGATGGTGATACATCGATATCAAATGTGCAGCAATTGAGTATTTATATGCTATAGCTAAGCTGCGAAAACTTTTATTTAGGGCATACCAACTCATAATTGCGTCAAGCTTTTGGACAGCATTTGGTTAGACCTCTAAAACGGCTTTTCCACTCAGTGCCATCAACACGGCATTAGCTGACACGATATATACCATGAGTATCGTATTGTCACATACCACTGCAAAAGCGGTCTACCAGGCCGCGCATTCGGTGTCTGCGAAAGGCATCGAATCCTGTAGTCCTGCCGCGATTTACGGATCATGTCCCACCGGAACGCTCCTTGACGCAGCCACAGAATGACTCACCAAACATGATGTTTCCCTCGACGCAAATGATTCCCTCGAGGTGATGGTGTTTGATCGCAGGAATGCGCGCTATGCAATGAACTGTCAGTGCCACGTTTCTTCAAAACGATTCTCGAACTCACGCTTTATAGAGCTCAAAGATGGCATCTTCATTGTTGGCGTTAAGCTTTGCGCACTTCAGGCCGCCACCTATCTTTCTTTTCGCGAACTAGTGGAGTACTACTTTGAACTGTGCAGCGCTTACTCCCTTGGAACCGGCTCTTCCACCTCTTATAACGAGCGTTTCGCGCTCACCTCGACCGAGAGGCTAAAACAGTTCTTTAATTCCATTACCAGATGCGACGGTCTGGCCCTTGCCCGAAAGGCGATCCAATGTCTTGGCTTAACAGTGATAAGGAACTAATTTACTTATCAACTGTTAGCTGACGGTTTCCGGGGTGCATACGGACAAATCCCGTCTGATTTCTAACAGGAAGTCAGACGGGATTTTCGCTTTATATTACGAATTATGGAGGACATACCATGAAAACCTTAATATCTTGTGCCTACAATATGGATAATTGCTGTGTGGAAGTGAAATTCAGCGACGGCAGTATGATTGCGATTGACACTATCGTCGTTGAGAACGAGATTGCTGACAATATGTATCAGCGGTCAGAGCTGGATTATTTGATCTACAACGCTCCTTTGGAGTATGCAGACCTTATCTTGAACGGCGATCCCGAAACCTATTTGAAAACTGTAACAGAATACAAGCCTTGGGATAGCTGACAACACGCTGCCCGCAGGAGAAAATCCTGCGGGCGTTTTTCTGTTTATATTATTTCCCTCCGTTGGATCTCAATTTAGGAAAGAAGATGACAATCTTGAAGCTCTTTCCCCACTGGGAAGCTGCTTCCAGATGAAGATTTAGATCGTCGGCCATCTTCTTAACCAGGTAAAGTCCCATACCGGTAGCCTTCTTTCTGCTGTCAGTAGAATCCCCGGTAAAGCCCTTTTGAAAAATGTACGGCAGATTATATTTTTTTACGCCAATGCCGTTATCTTCAACAGAAAGGATATCTGCAGTCTCCGAATGTATCACGGAAATTGTAAGCATGGGACTATCGCTGCTATATTTGATGGCATTGCTAACGATTTGTCCCAACATAAACTGAAGTCCTCTACGGTCTGTATAGACTGTTTCAGATTGCAGTTTGTTGAGAATGACAAAATGCTTCTCTTCAAGAAGTGGGGCATAGTCCTCCAGAACTTCACCCAAGCAGTCATTCAAATTGACATCCTCAAATCGGTAATCCTTTGTACTGCTCTTCAACCGGGCATAGTACAGCATCTGCGTGACATCCTCCTGAAGCTGACTGCGGACATAATCCAGCTTTGCTTGCAGGGAAGGAGAGATTTCATCGTTCCGGTTATCCAAGAGCATGGTCAGCAACGATAGGGGCGTTTTCGCTTCATGTGCCCAGCCCTCCACGTATTCTTCATAGTCCCGTAGGGCATCCGCCATATTGTTACTCTCGTTTTTGTATTCCCGTAAAACCGAAGCCAAAAATCGGACAGATTCTCCTTCTTTCTGACTAATGGCACTGAGCAGCCGTTCTTCATTGCAGATGGTAGGATCACTGAGGAAATCTCGGAACAGTTCCATGTGGGTGTTCTCCCTCTTGTTTAGTACAAACAGAATCGCTGAAAACAAAAGGATGCTCGTCAGAACTACTAACCCGATCAAGGTTTGAAATACCTGAATGTCAGAAATCCAAAGAATGACAGCGCAAAAGCAATCCACGCCCAGCAGCAACAGAAGCCAGGGGTAGTACCGTTCTATCATGTGCCAAAGCTGCTTCATAGAGACACCTCCGCTTCCAAACGGTAGCCCATTCCTCGAACTGCAACGATTCGCTGCTTCATTTCAAGGGCGGACATCGTTTTTTTCAGCCGGGTTAGGTTAACCTGCAAGGCATTTTCATCTATGTATTCCGTGGTTCCCCATAGTGCCATGCAAAGCTGCTCCGTCGTGACCAGAGCATCGCCGCCGGACAAAAGAGCGACCAACAGTTTTCCCTGATTTTTTGGAAGCACCACAGAGGTATTATGAATATAAAGCGTGTAGGTCTGCTGGTCTAACAGGAAATCTGGTCCCTCTATGAGATTGGTACGGCCTTCATACCTTTTGAGAATA
>JAGZQO010000051.1 GCA_018382125.1 Collinsella sp. | reverse complement strand
CGGCGCCCCCGGGGCCCGGATGGGGCCTCGGGGGCGTTCGGCTAGCTGCGGGAACGGCCTGTCCGCCTAATGTGTTCGGCTGAGATCGGAAATCAACCTTGCGCACGTAGGTTATGCCGACTATGGCGAACTAATTTTAGGAACGCTGCTGCGGCTTCCAGGAGCCCACGTTGGCGTCGTACTGATTCAGCGCGCTGTTGCCGCTTTGAGCGATGGGCGCCAGGATCTCGCTTTGGTGAGAACTCATCGACTCGCCATCGGGAATGGCCAGCGAGATGTCCCAACTCTGGCAGATCACGTCGACGCGCTCGTACATCCACTCGGCAAGCTGCTTTAAGTGGGCGATGTCATCCGCATAGACCGTATCGTCTTGCACCTTAAGGTTGTTGAGCTCATCTTGCGTCTTTTTGATCTGGTCGCGCAAGGCGTAGGCACTCTGCGACAGTTCCTGACGGGTGGACAGCGGCGTTCGAAGATAGCCGTTGTTAAAAGAATCGATGACCTCGCCGATCTGGTCCTCGTCACCGTAGGACACGATGGTCTGATACAGACCGTCGAGCCTGGTATAGAGCTGATCATCGGTGAGCACGGTTTCTTCCTGGACCACCTCGGCAGAATCGTCCTGCTTGGTATCGTCCTCAGTCGCCTCGCCCTTTTGGCGCGTGGGGAAGGTGGTTTGTGCAGCTTGGCCAAACTGGTCGTAGAAGCCAGGCATGACACCCATGGGATCGGTCGTCACGAACCAATAGGCACCGCCGCAAACGACGGCAAGGACCGCGATGATAATGAGCGGCTTGGGGATATGACGCTTGTGCTTGTGATAGGCGTCCTCGTCGGGATGCACCTTGCGCTTGGGTTTTTGAGCATCGTCATGCAGGGAAACGGACGTGGGAATATCGACCTTGGGGATACCGAAATCCTTATCGAAAGCCGGCAGCACGCAGGTCTCATTGGGGTCAGCGGCGTCCGAAAGCACCGCAGCGGCAGAGGCCGGCGCATGCGGCACCTCGGTATCGATCTGCTCTTGCGTTAGGCGCGGAAAGCCCGCCGTGCGGCCCGCTGCCAGGTCGGATGCGGCCGCGTCCTCGGAGAGGATACCCGGAGCGGGACGTCCGCATTTGGGGCACGTACGATCATGCGGAGAAAGACGGGCACCGCAACCCTCACAGAACACAAACTCGGTGTGCTCGGGACCATCGCCCGGACCCACATAGGCGTTGCAGTAGGGGCAGAACGAGGCGCCGTCCTCGATAGTCTTAAGGCAATGCGGGCAGATCACGGCATCCTCTTTTCGAAGCAATTCAAACAATCGAGGTTAGAGCATAACATCGCCACGGCCCCACAGGAGCAAGGCACCAATTCAACATCGCCAGGGCGCGTAGTTACTTCTTCTTTTTGCTTGGCATCGAGACTTTGATGCCTTGGGCGGACTTGGTCACACGAGAGCGCTTAGCTCCGGTACTCTTCTTTTTCTTGGGCTGGGCCTGGGCCACGCCCTCGAGTGCGCGGGCCTCGGCCTCGCGAGCGGTGCGATCTTCGCGGCGCTGCGCCATGTCGGCGGCGACGCGCTTGGCAAAACGTTCGGCCGTCGAGCCCGTCGAGCTCACCTTGCCGCCACCGCGACCCAGGCGGACGCGCACACCGCGGCCAAAACCAGTTGCGGCATGACGACGACGCGGCTTGAGCGAATCCATCATCGTGGCGAGCTTAAAGAACACCGAGCAGGTAAAGACCACGATAACAGCCAAGATAACCATCTGGCCCATCGACAGGTTGGCAATAGACAGCAGCTCCGGGAATCCGATAACGCCCACCAGGATGCCGGCGACTACAAACACAAAGAGCACCACACGTAAGGGCGTGAGAGGCTGCGAGATGCGCCAGATTAGGCTGACGCTCGCCGCGCACGACGTAAGCAGGCACATCGTAGACAGCGTGAGCTGGCTAAAGCCAAACACGTGCGCCACAAAGATATCGAGCGCCGCAGCCAAAATGACCGCAATCGACGCCGGCAGTGCACGCTTGAGTACGTTGCTCAAAAACGCACCCTTCACACGAGCATTGTTGGGCTCCAGGCCCAACACAAAGCCCGGCGCGCCGATGCAGAAGAAGTTAATGAGCGTCATCTGGATGGGCTCGAAGGGGTACGGCGGCAGCGCGATACACAGCGCCGCCAGGCCCATCGAGAACAGCGTCTTGGTCAGAAACAGTGAGGCCGAACGCTGCAGGTTGTTGATGGAGCGACGGCCCTCGGCCACCACGGCGGGCATCGAGGCAAAGTCGTTGTCGACGAGTACGATCTCGGCCACGTTACGCGCGGCATCGGAGCCGGCCGCCATGGCCACGGAGCAGTCGGCCTCCTTGAGCGCCAGCACATCGTTGACGCCGTCGCCCGTCATGGCCACGGTGTGCTCGCGGCGCTTGAGCGCCTGCACGAGCTCGCGCTTCTGCTGCGGGGTCACACGACCAAAGACATGGTAGCGGTCCACTGCGGCATCAAGCTTGGCCGGTGTATCGAGCGTCGTGGCGTCCACATAAGCGTCCGCCCCCGGCACGCCCACCACGCGCGCGATCGACGACACCGTACGCGGGTCGTCGCCACTGATCACGTTGAGGGTCACGCCCTGCTCGTTAAAGTAGCCGATGGTCTCGGCCGCCGAGGTACGAATCTCGTCGCGGATGGTCACAAAGCCCACGGGCTCGGCCTCGCCCACCATATCCCCATCGGGCGTAAAGCCGTCCACGCGCGCCACCACGAGCACGCGGCAGGTATCGGCAAGCTCGGCGACACGGTTCTCGACCTGCGAAAACACACGATCAGAGAGCACAAACTGCGCGGCACCCATCACATAGGAGCCCTGCGCAAAAGAAGCGCCACTCCATTTTTTAGACGACGAGAACGGAATGACCGACAGCGGCTCAGACACCTCGACCGGGCGATCGGCGTAATAGTTGAGCAGCGCCTGGCAGGTCTCGTTGGCATCGGCCGAAGTCGCACGCGCGACGTTAGCCAGCGCAAAATCGAGCACTGTGGTATCGACGGGAACAGCCGCCTCCTCCGAGTCCACGCCAAAGCCAACACCCTCAACAGGCAGCGGGTAGGTGCCCTCGACCTCCATACGACCCGACGTGATGGTGCCCGTCTTGTCCAGGCACAGCACGTCGACGCGCGCGAGCGTCTCGATGCAGTAGAGCTGCTGCGCCAGCACCTTGCGGCGGGCCAGGCGCACCGTGGCGATGGCGAGCACCGACGAGGTCAGCAGCACCAGGCCTTGCGGGATCATGCCCAGCAGGGCGCCCACCGTGGACAGCAGCGCCGACGAAGGCACATGACCAGCCAACAGCTCGGAGAAGCACCACGAAAGCGCGCTATCGCCCGGGGTTCCCGCGGCATCCCACAGCTCGCTCACACTCGAAGCAAACAGCGCCAAACCAAGCGGGATCATGATGATGCTCGCAAAGCGCACGATGGCGTTGAGCGCGTTCATGATCTCGGAATTGACCTTTTTGACGTACTTGGCCTCGTTATTAATTTTGGCCACGTAGTTGTCGGCGCCGACATGAATCACGCGGGCGCGCAGCAAGCCCGAGTCGATAAAGCTGCCGCTCATGAGCTCGGAACCGGGCTGTTTCTTAATAAGGTCGCTCTCGCCCGTCAGCAGGCTCTCGTTCACGAGCGCCTCGCCCGAAACCACCACGGCGTCAGCGGGAATCTGATCGCCGCGCCCCAGGCGGATGATGTCGTCGAGAACGATCTGGTCCAAGTCGAGCTCCACCTCGGCACCGTCGCGCACCGCGATGGCCTTCTTGGAGGTCAGCAGCGTGAGCTTATCGACCATCTTCTTGGAACGCATGGACTGAATGACGCCGATAGCGGTGTTCAAGAACACCACGAACAGGAACGTCAGATTCTTAAACGAACCGGTCAAAATGACCAGGAAAGCCAAGATCACGTTGATCAAATTGAACAGCGTGCAGAGGTTCTCGATGATGAGCTCTTTGACCGACTTGGTCTTGAGCTCCATGTTGCGGTTGATCTTACCGGCGGCGATGCGCTCCTCGACCTCGGCGGTCGAGAGTCCGCGCTCGATATCCGTTGCTGCCATACCACGTCCCATCACGTCGCGTCGGTATAAGAAAAAACGCCCGGACCATGCGAGGTTCGGACGGTCTTACGTTCGATGGTGCCCCATGTTGGATTCGAACCAACGGCCTTCTGCTCCGGAGGCAGACGCTCTAATCCCCTGAGCTAATAGGGCCAACGTTTGGCATTATACCCAAGTGCACCACGGGCTATCAAAATAAAAGAAAAAGCTTTGCAATTCCGAGGAAGCCTTGATTATCGACTTCATCCGAACACCTCCCACATTCATCCGCACATGTGCGGATGAATGTGGGAACCCGATACCCTGAGGGCCGGACCGGCCGGC
>JAGZQO010000022.1 GCA_018382125.1 Collinsella sp. | reverse complement strand
CCAATGCGTCCGCCCAGGTGCTCGGTCTCGTCAAGATCCTTATACAGGTTGACGGCGCGGGCGTGGGCAACGAGCTCGTTGTGCTGGCTCTGGATGCCGCTCGTCACATCAAAGTGATGGTTGGGCGGGAAGTTGCCTTGGATGTATTGGGAGTGCGAGAGGCTGATGAGCTCGTTGATGGTGAACCAATTCTTGACCTCGCGGAACTCGCGGAAGCAGAACTCGGCATAGCGCACATAGGCGTCGACGGTCTTGCGGTTGAGCCAGTCGCCCTGGTTGAACAGGGCGGCGGGGGAGTCAAAGTGATGCAGGGACACATAGGGCTCGACGCCATACTTTTTGCAGCAGGCGAACAGCTCGTGGTAGTGCTTAACGCCCTCGGCGAGGGGCTCGGCATCGTCGCCGTTGGGGAAGATGCGGGTCCAGGCGATGGACACACGGATGGCGTTGAGTCCATGCTCGGCAGAAAGGCGGATATCCTCCTCGTAGCGGTTGTAGAAATCACTGGCCGGGTCGGGCAAAAAGCGACCCTGGGCGACAAGGTAATCGTCCCACATGGTCTTACCCTTGCCTGCCACCTTCGTGGAACCTTCCGTTTGGTACGCGGCGGTTGCGGCGCCCCAAACAAAGCCCTTCGGCAGCTGCTGTACGCGGTTTAGCAAAGACATATGCATACACCCTCTCGTCTTGCTGTTCGATATTGTGCGTTTGCGCTCAGGAGGCTCCCTGGTTAGCGTTCAGCGGTGAAAAAGCCCGATAAACACTATCTTAAAATGATTAGAACCAAAATGAGCACGTGAACATTTGACAATGAGCACGTTAACATCCGGCTGGGATGTATAGAAACAAAACAACTTCAAACAGCCGCGAACGGTTGTATTTGTTCGGTAAGCGGTTTTGATTGACAGAAGTTTTCATGTTGTGGTATATGGCTCGGGTATCATGAGCACGTTATCGATGTATGTACGATGCGCCATGGGCGCGGGGAATAGTTGGGAAGCAGGTTAGCGTGGAAGGCATGGCTCAGCAGACAAGGAATGGTCATTCGGCGAGCGCGGCAGAGGTTGCGGCGCTCGCTGGCGTGAGCCGCCAGACTGTGTCTCGCGTGGTCAACGGTATGCCCAACGTGACGGAAAAGACGCGCAAGCGTGTGCTGGCCGCCATGGAAGAGCTGGGCTTTCGTCCCAATTTTGCTGGAGCGGCGTTGCGCGGCGGGTCGTATCGTTCTATTGGCCTGTGCATGTACAACATCACACGTGTCGGTAACCTGGCGACGCTCGAGGGTATCATGCAAGCGGCGCGCGAGCACGATTTTGCCGTCACTATGATCGAGATGGGCGGCGACAAGCCCTATACACTTGCCGATGCCTCGCGCCGCATGGTCGAGCGACCCGTCGACGGCATGATTCTCAACATGAACCGCATGGCTCCCGATTTTGAGGAGTTTGTTCCCCAGCCGGGAGTGCGAACGGTCATCCTGTCCATGTATGCGCATCCGCGCTGCACGACGATCGACTCCGACCAGTATGGTTCGTGCGAGCTGTTGACCAATTATCTGCTGGAACATGGTCACTCGAATATGCGGTTTGTGGCGGGTCCGGAAAACTCGATTTCCTCGCGTTTTCGTGAGGCCGGTTGGCGCGATACGCTGGGTCGTGCTCATGTCGATGCCGCTCCGATGCTGCGTGGCGATTGGAGTGCGGACAGTGGGTACGCCATGGGCGAGCGGATTGCGGCCGAGGTGCTTGCCGGCGGGTCGCAGGCGCCGACTGCCGTGCTTGCGGCAAATGACCAGATGGCGCTGGGCGTTATCGCCGCGCTCGAGAACGCGGGCCTGTCCGTGCCCGACGACGTGAGCGTGGTTGGTATCGACGACGCACTCGAGGGACTTGTTCCTCACAATCGACTGACGACGCTGCGATTTGATTTGCGCGGTGTCGGTAAGCTTGCGTTTGAGGCGGCGATTGGAGAGAGCTCGTCTATCGAGGCGATTCATGTGCCGAGCACGCTGGTCGAACGCTCGACTGTTAGGGACATACGGGGTTAGGTCCTACTCCGTCTGTCTCGATTTGTAACAGGTAGACGGTCAAAAGCGGGCTACGTGTTACAGATTTAGATTCTTCGGAAAGAGCAATCCTGTTCGTCTCAATCTGTAACAGGTAGGGCCGAAAATCTCGGCTAGATGTTACAGATCGAGACAAACGGCCCCCAGGCCGAACAAAAACAAAAGGCCGGGGGCGGCGCGCCGTGTGACGTGCCGCCCCCGGCTGAGAAATGGGGACAGGTTATGTGAGCGGGCAACCCCGCCAGTCACTAGTCCAGACGACGGGTCTGCGCCACGTGCTTATACCAGTAGGCGCTTGCCTTGGGCGTGCGCTTCTGGGTTTCAAAGTCAACGTAGAAGAAGCCGTAACGCTTGTTGTAGCCATTGGTCCAGGAGAACTGATCCTGCAGGCTCCATAGGAAGTAGCCGCCCACGTTGACACCCACCTCCATGGCCTTGAGCAACCAGCGCAGGTGCTGCTCGATGTAGTCGATGCGCGGCTGGTCGTCCACAAAACCGTCCTTGTAGGGGTCCTTGTAGCCCATGCCGTTTTCGGTGATGAAGATCTGCTTGTAGTTGGGGTAGCGCTGCTTAATGTAGACGAGCAGATCGAACAGACCCTCGGGATAGATGATCCAGTCCCAGTCGGTGGTGGGGATGCCGGGCTTGTTCACGTGCTCGCCAATGCCCTTGACGCGCCAGCGGCCGGTGCCCTTCTCGCCCGTACCGTTGTGGTGCAGGTCGTTCTCGCCATCGTAGGCCTTCAAGAAGCGGCACTGGTAGTTGTTAACACCCAGGTAGTCGTTGTAGAGCGCGGCTTCGCGCATAATCTCGAGGTCCTCGTCCAAGATCTCGATGGTGCCGCCCGAGACGGCGGCCAGGCGGTTGGCGCACTCGAGGGTGTCGGGCGCGTAGTCGCCGCGGAAGGTGGCGTCGAGCAAAAACTGGTTTTGCAGCACGTGCTCGTTGTTGGCGGCCTTGATATCGGCGGGGTCGTTTTCGTTGAGCGGGTACTTGAACTCCAACGACTGAATGACGCCGATCTTGCCCTTAAAACCGCCGTTGTGGAAGGCCAGCACGGCCTTGGCGTGGGCGAGCATCATGTTGTGCTCGCACTGGAAGGCCTCGGCAAGATGCGCCTTGACGCCACCGGGGAAGGTGCCCTCGATGTAGGTGTTGGAGGCGTCGGCCCAGATTTCGTTAAAGGTGAACCAGTAGGTCACCTGGTCGGCGTACTCCTTAAAGCAGAAGGTGGCAAAGTCCACAAAGGCATCGATGGTCTCGCGGTTGAGGAAGTCGCCCTTCTCAAAGAGGGGCAGCGGCGTATCGAAGTGATGCAGCGTGACAAACGGCTCAACGTGGTGCTTGTGGCACTCGGCGAAGAGATCGTGATAGAACTGCACACCCTCGGGGTTGATTTCGCCGGTGCCGTTGGGGAAGATGCGGCTCCAGGCGATGGAGAGGCGAATGCCGTTGATGCCGAACTCCTCGCACAGCTCCAGATCGACGGGGTACTGGTTGTAAAAGTCCGAAGCGGGATCGGGGGAGAAGCGCTCCTGGGCCTCCAGGAAGTCGTCCCAGGCAACCTTGCCCTTACCGTGAGTGCGGGTCTCGCCCTCTACTTGGTAGGCAGCAGTGGCGCCGCCAAAGACAAAGTCCTCGGGAAACTGCGCAGGCGGGTTAGTGACGCTAGCAGGGTTAACGGACATGATGATCCAATCGTCTAAATCGAAGGGCCAGCCGGTCTTGGATGGTCGGCTGGCCCTGAGCGTTACTTACTTCGAAAGCTGTTCACTCACGAAGGCGAGAGACTTGTCGCCGTTCTGGGAGAGCTCGATGTACTGCTTTCCGCGGCAGGCGACGCACTTGTTGCCCACGCGCTCGCAGTCCTTTTGCAGGTCGGCCAGGTAGCTGGCAGCCTGCGGGGCCAGGACGACCAGGTCAAAGTCGGGGAGCATGTCCACGTGGTTGCCATATGCCTCGGCAGCGGTTTCAAGATTGATGCCGCGCTCCTTGGCAGCCTTGGCCAGCGCGTTGGCGAGCAGGCCCGAGGTACCGCCACCCTGGCAGAGCACGAGTACGCGCTTGCCGTTAAGGTCGCTGGCGGTCGTTGCCTCGGTGGCGGGCGCTGCGGAAGCGGCGGGGGCGTCGGCCTTCACGGCCTCGGCAGCAGCGCCGGCGGCAACGCTCTTGGCATCGGCCTTGCCCTGGAAGGCATCGTTGAGCTTGGCGGCCTTCTCGGCGTTCTTGGCGGCGAGCTCCTCCTGGGAGATCTCGGCCTCCTCGGCGCACTTCTGGGCGTCATAGGCACGGAAGAACGGATAGTACAGGGCAAAGTCGACGACCAGGATGATGGCGAGCATCACAAAGGCGAGCGGCTGGAAGCCCAGGCCCATGATGGTGCCGATGGGGCCAGGGACGGTCCAAGGCAGGGTGTACATAAAGCCGTTCATGCCCAAGAAGTCGATAAAGATCTTGAGGATCCAGATGTTGGCGATCGGAGCAAAGACAAACGGGACAAAGAAGACGGGGTTGAGCACGATGGGTGCGGCGAACAGCAGCGGCTCGTTGACGGCAAAGCAGACGGGGACGATGGCGGCCTTACCGACGGCGCGCATCTCCTGAGACTTGGCCAGGAAGCAGAACATAAAGACCAGGACGAGCGTGGCGCCGGTGCCGCCCATGCAGACGACGAAGTACTGGGCACCCTGGGTCAGGACAGCGGAAGCGTGCTGGCCGGCCTGGAACGCAGCCAGGTTGTCGGTCATGTTGGCAACGAGAGCGGCGGCGATGGCGGGCTCGACGATCGAGGGGCCGTGGACGCCCACGAACCAGAAGAGGCTCATGGCGCCGTAGATCACAGCGAGGCCGATGTAGCCATCGGCAGCGGTGAACAGGGGCTGGAACACCTGGATGACACCCTGGGCAAAGCAGAAGCCAAAAGCAGCGCGGAAGACGATGTCAAAAACCCAAAAAACGGTGATGCAGACGGAGAAGGGGATGATGTCCTTAAAGGTCTGCGAGATGTTGGGCGGAACCTGCTCGGGCATCTTGACGGTGATGTTGCGCTTAATGAAGAACTTGTAGATGATGCCGGTCACAAACGCAGCGATGAAAGCGGTCAGCAGGCCCTTGGAACCAAGGTAGGTGGTGTTGAAACCACTGGCAGCGTCCGTGGCGATGGTGTCGCTCGAAAGGAGCAAGAAGCCGATGATGGCCGCGCACATGCACGAGATGAAGTTGATCTGGTTGTTCTTGGGCAGATCGCGGTTCTGAGCGTCGGCGAAGTGCTTGGCTGTGGTGGCGGCGCAGGCGATGGCCAGGATGCCCATGGAGTAGTTGTAGCACTTCCACAGGGCGTTGTTGATGTCATCGGGCCAGTAGAAACCCCAGATGTTGGGGACCGAGGCTACCAGGCAGAAGATGGACGAGAAGATGATGATGGGGATGACAGAGATAAAGCCGTCGCGGATCGCCTTGAGGTACTTGTTGCGGGCGATCGCGTTGAAAAAGGGCTGGCCCTTTTCGATGATGGCGATGAGTTGCTCCATGCAATGCTCCTAAGAGTCGGTGGGTTAGCAACGATGGTAGCTTTTGGCGTTCTGTTGCCAAAATGTTGACGTTGCCATTTTGCGACACAAAAAAAGACGCGAACCGGTGGTTCCTGTGCCTGCGAACCGTCGATTCCTTATGCGTAAACGTTTGAGCCGCCCGGTGGCTCTGTGTTTGCGCAATGGCAACGTTAACATTTGGGCGCAAAAAGCCGTTTGGGGAAGCAAAAATGTCGGTGAACGGTAGGTTTTGGGTGGTAAGCGTATTGCAGAGGCGGCGTTAGATATACTTGAAGGCGTTTAATATGACTGCGCAGGATGCCGTCAATGGCATCGTTGACACGGAAAGATCGACCAATGGCCGCTGTTAAAAAATCGGTTTCCGTTAAGGACGTGGCGCGCCTCGCGGGCGTTTCGGAGCAGACGGTCTCGCGCACCGTGCACGATTCGCCCAGTGTGCGCCCCGAGACCAAGGAACGCGTGCGTGCCGCCATGCGCGAGCTGGGGTATCGCCCCAATTTCGCCGGTCGATCGCTGCGCCGTGGCAAGTTTAAGACCGTCGGCGTCGCCATGTTCAACATTACCGGTACCGGCAACCTCGACCGCATGGAGGGCTTTGCTGCCGCGGCCGACAAACATGGCTATGCCATCACCCTCACTAAAGTAGATGGACATCCCTATACCCTCGAGAGCGCATCGTCGCGTATGAGTGCACTGCCGGTGGACGGTATGGTTGTAATCATGAATCGCATGCCGGCGGACTTTGGCACCTTCGAGCCGCTACCTGGCATGCAGACGGTGCTCGTTACCATGCTGGAGCACCCACTGTGCTCGACGGTCGATAACGATCAGCTCGATTGCTCACGCCAGGTTGTCGAGTACTTGCTGGGGCAGGGACACAAGACCGTGCACTTTATCTCGTGTCCCGAGCGCTCGCTTTCGGGCATGCGGCGCGAGGAAGGCTGGCGCGAGACATTGCGCGCGCATGGCATTGAGCCACCGCGACTCGTTCGTGGCGATTGGACGGCACAGAGCGGGTATGCTGCCGGTCAGGCTCTGGCGGACGATCCGACCTGTACGGCCATTTATGCTTCCAACGACGCCATGGCCTACGGCTGCATTCGCGGACTCGAGTCGCGCGGAAAGCACGTGCCCGAGGACGTGAGCGTGGTGGGTGTTGATGACAGTCTGGGCGACATCGTGCCCGATCGTCGCCTGGCCACCGTGCGCTTTGACAACAAGCGTGTCGGCATGTGGGCAGTCGATAAGATCGCCGGTGCCGAGGGCGTTGAACCCGGTGTGGAGCACATGCTGTTTCCGGGCGTACTCGTCGAGGGCGATACGGTGCGCGATTGGCGCTAGGGCACGGGCCTGTTTGGGTTTCCGCTAATTGTGTTCGATATTGTTCAGATTGGTTTAAAAACCGTTCACGGGCGAAAAGTGACCGTTCATAGCTTGAAATTACGTTTTGCGCTGTTCTTTTTTGTTTGAATGTTAATGTTTCTGCCATACAGAACGCAGCGCGTATGCCCGGACGCGATGCTCTCCATTGGTTCATATGTGAAAGGAACGCAATATGGCAACCAAAGAAGAAATCTCGATGGTTGGATTCGAGATTGTCGCATACGCAGGTGACGCCCAGACCGATCTGCTTGCAGCGCTCGATGCTGCTCGCGAGGGTGACTTTGAGAAGGCCGAGCAGCTGCACAAGGATGCCAGCGATGCGCTCATCGGTGCCCACGACACGCAGACCAAGCTGCTTTCGCAGGAGGCCGGCGGTGGCGAGATGGAGATGACCTTCATCATGGCTCACGCTCAGGATACCCTCATGACCACTATGATCCTGGAGAAGCAGACCCGCTTTACCATCGATGCCTATAAGCGCATCGCCCAGCTCGAGGCCAAGCTCGCCTAACGAGTCCGCACAACCTCGTCCCCTTCCAAAAGCTCTGCTGCTACCCGCAGCAGGGCTTTTTCTGTTCTTCTCCAAGTTGCGGTGAAATAGGGACTGAATAGGGGCTGGCGGGCGCTAAACAATCCCTATTCCACCGCAACTCATCCCGAGATAGTCATTGGGGACAGTCTTGGTGCGCTCCGTTCGTCTTGCCGTTCGGTTTTTCGCTGGGTGGGTATACTTCCATCCGCAATACAGGCCGGAATGAGGAGGTATCCAAATGCCGGACAACGGATCGATTCAAAAGAGAGACGCGAACGAGATGGCTCATGGGCGTCCTGTCCAGATAACCGAGCACACGACGGTAACAGAGCTGCAGCCCAGCCTGTCCGATGTCGTGTGCGCAAACAAAAAGCTGCAGATCGGTATCATCGTTGCCCTTGTGGTGCTGGCGTTGCTGTCGGGCTTTGTGGCCCGTCCGCATTTCGCCGATACCAAAACTTGGGACTCCACCATCGAGGTCATCGATCAAAAGAAAGGTAACGTACTGGCGCTCACGACCTCGTGCGTGGCGCTGTCTGCGGGCATCACTGCGCTGCCGGGCGATACGGGAACGCCGGTTGCCGAGCAGCTCGCACAGCTTTCGGGTAACTTGGGCATCGTGCTTGCCGTGCTATACCTCGAGAAATATTTGCTTACGATTTTGTGGTCGGTTGGTCTGGGCATCCTGATCCCGTTCTCGTTCGTACTCTTCGCGGTGTCGCTTGGCATTCACGGACGCTGGAGCACCAGCGCCGTCCTTCGTCGCATGGCAAACGGCGTGATGGTGGTCGCCATGATCGGCATGGCGTTGGTGCCTGCAAGTGTATGGGTGTCGCAAAAGGTCGACGAAACGTATCGAGTGAGCATCGAAGCGGCTGAGCAAAAGGCGACTGACGCTGCGAGTGCGGAAGATAGTGATAACTCCAAGGCAAGCAAGAAAAAGGCCGAGTCCACAGAGTCCAAGAACGTGCTTGAGCAGCTTGCCGACGGCGCCTCGGGTCTTGTCACGTCGGTGACCAGCGGCGCCAAGCAGATGACCGATGAGATTGTGCAGCAGGTGACCGATCTCATCGAAGGCGTCATCGTGATGATCGTGACCTCGTGCGTGATTCCATTGCTGGTGCTCGCGGCGTTTCTGTGGCTGGGGCATGTGCTGCTGGGGATTGATATTTCCGGCCCGGCGAACTATTTGACGGGCCGCTTTCTGAGTGCTCCGTCCAAGCACACCAAAAAGGGTAGGCAGGTCGAGTAGCTAAAACAGCTGTATTTGCTGGGGCATACCGCAAAGGGACGGCCGAGACTCGTTCTCGGCCGTCCCTTTTGTTTGTTGAAGACGTGCCAGGACGAAGCTTTCACGATCCCAAACGGTCAACAATCATCCGTGAACGGTATTTGTTCAAAAAAGAACAAAGATAAACAAATAATTCTTGCAGTTACTGTTCGAATGTGTTCAAATAAACATGAACAGTGAAGAACCGCACATTCAGATGCCCGGACCTGAACGCGATTCAACACTTCCAAACAGAAACTACGCACCTGCGTATCTCTCAAGGAGGATGTCATGAGGGTTGTAATCGCTTCCGATGCCGACGGTATGTCGATGAAGGAGTCCATCAAGGAGATGCTCATCGCCGACGGTCACGAGGTCGTCGACTATTCTGAGACCCCTGCCGCGGACTTTGTCGATTCCGCGACCGCCGTTGCCAAGGACCTGCTGGAGCACAAGGATTCCCAGGGCTTCGCATTCGATAAGTACGGCGTCGGCTCCTATATGGCCGCCGTCAAGATTAAGGGCATGGTCGTCGCCAACATTTCCGACGAGCGTTCCGCTTACATGACCCGCGAGCACAACGGCTCGCGCATGGTCACCATGGGCCCGGGCGTTGTGGGCACCGAGGTCGCCAAGAAGATCGCCCGCGAGTTCCTGCGCGCCCAGTACGCCGGCGGCCGTCACCAGATCCGTGTCGACATGCTCAACAAGATGGCCTAACGAGAGCCACCGAGAACTCGAACTTCTACCTCAACTTGTGAATTCAGACGAAAGGACGTTCTGATGAAGAAGACCATCGCAATCGGTTGCGACCATATCGTTACGGACGAGAAGATCTATCTGGCCGACCGCCTGGAGCAGGCTGGCTACAAGGTGCTCGACTGCGGCACCTACAGCCACACCCGTACGCACTATCCCATCTACGGTAAGGCCGTGGGTGAGGCTGTTGCCAGCGGCAAGGCCGACTTTGGCGTGGCCCTGTGCGGCACCGGCATCGGCATCACCAACGCCGTCAACAAGGTTCCCGGCGCTCGCTGCGCTCTGGTCCGCGACATGACCTCTGCCCTGTATGCCCGTCGCGAGCTCAACGCCAACATCGTGGGCTTTGGCGGCAAGATCACCGGCGAGTTCCTGATGGCCGACATCATGCTTGCCTTCCTGGAGGAGCCCTACGAGAAGACTCCCGAGCACGATGCCCTGATTGCCAAGATCGATGCCTGCAACAAGGCTGACGCCGAGGCTCAGGCCGACCCGCACTTCTTTGACGAGTTCCTCGAGAAGTGGGACCGCGGCGAGTACCACGACTAAGGGGTTCCGGCGTTCTACCGAACGCCGGACCGGCCGACGCTGCGAAGCCATCTGGCGGGCAATCTGCCGTTCAGCTTCGGCGGCATGACCAGAAGGTCAATGCCGCCTCGCTTCACGGCACCTTGCCTCGCCAGCTAACTTCTCGCTGACGTTGGGGGTACCTGTGGGGTTACCGCTGTTGTTGCGAAGCTTTCTGGTTCAGTAAGCTGCTCCGATAACACGTTTGCTTGCTGAGCTTGTGGGCTTCGTTTTGGCGGGACCCGGTATTCTGCAGCTTTTCAATTGACGGCTCGCGTTTCTGTGAGGGGGCGCGGGCCGGTTTTCTATCAGCCCTATTGACTTGGCGGGCTGTCGTAAGAAAGGGAAGGCTCCTATGGAGTTTGTTCTTGATAACGGTTCTATCCGCGTGGCACTGAGCACGGCGGGCGGGTCGTTCACTTCTATTACGGCCAACGGCCGTGAGTACCTGTGGCAGGGCGACCCGGCGGTGTGGTCGGGCCAGGCACCCATTTGTTTCCCGATCTGCGGCGGCCTTCGTGACGGTCGCGCAATGACCATGGGCGGCCGCGAGGTCAAGCTCGCCCGCCACGGCTTTGCTCGCAAGCAGGAGTGGAAGCTCGAGGAGCAGAGCGACAACATGGTCGTGCTGAGCTTAAGCTCTGCCGACCATGCCGAGTTGCTCGAGCAGTACCCGTATCCGTTTAAGATCGTTGCTCGTTACACGATCGATGCGGAGAAGGTGGCCGTGTCGTACGAGGTGACCAATGAGGGCACCGAGGACATGCCGTTCTTTGTGGGCGGTCACCCTGGCTTTAAGTGCCCGCTTGACGAGGGCGAGTCCTATGACGACTACGAGCTCCGTTTTGAGCAGCGCGAGGCCGCCGAGCTCTGTACTGCCGTTCCCTCGACGGGCCTGATTGATGTTGAGCATCGCAGCAAGAACCCGATGGTTGGCCATGACCTGCCGCTGACCCACGAACTCTTTGACTTCGCGGAGACCATCTTTGACGTGCTCGAGAGCCGCGTGGTTACGTTGACCAAGAAAACCGAGGACAAGGGCGTGCGCCTGACGTTCCCCGATATGCCGTACCTGATTGTGTGGAGCAAGCCCGAGGGCGACTTTGTGGCCGTGGAACCGTGGGGCGGCCTGTCCACCTGCTCCGACGAGGACGATATTCTGGAGCACAAGCGCGGCTGCCTGGTGGCCAAGCCGGGAGAGACCGTCACCCGCGGCTTTGAGATCGAGATCCTTTAACGAGTTATCGTATGTTTGGGGCGGGTTATGCCGCCCCGGAACAGGAGTTCAACATGATTCTGACCGTTACCATGAACCCGTCGATCGATACGCGCTATCAGCTCGACAAGCTGATCATCGACGATGTTAACCGTGTGACACCCGAAAAGACCGCTGGCGGCAAGGGCCTCAACGTGAGTCGCGTGCTGCTGCAGCTGGGTGACGACGTGCTCGCGACCGGCCTGCTCGGCGGCCACATGGGTGCCTATATGGCCGAGCTTATGGATGCCGACGGCGTCAAGAACGACTTTGTGCCTATTGCTGGTGAGACGCGCATCTGCCTGAATATCCTGCATGAGGGCAATCAGACCGAGCTGCTGGAGAGCGGCCCGCAGATCGCCCCGGCCGAGCTCGAGGCCTTTACGGCCAAGTTTGCCGAGCTTGCAGCGAAGGCGGACGTCGTGACGCTTTCGGGCTCGCTGCCGCGTGGCGTCGATGCCGGCTACTATGCCGAGCTCGTCAAGATCGCCGAGGAGGCGGGCGCCAAGGTGCTGCTCGACACCTCGGGTGCATCGCTGGAGGCCGCGCTGGAGTCCGACGCTAAGCCTGAGCTCGTAAAGCCCAACCTGACCGAGATTAACGGCCTGCTGGGTACGTCCTTTACGACCGATGATGTCGATGCCCTGCGCGAGGCGCTCGCCGCCGATGACCGTTTTGCCGGTATCCCCTGGGTTGTCGTTTCGATGGGCGCTGCCGGTTCGGTTGGCTTCCATGAGGGTCGCGCGTTCCGCGCCAAGACGCCCGCGATTGCGGCTGTGAACGCAACGGGTTCCGGCGACTCGACCATCGCCGGCTTTGCACATGCCATTGCTGCTGGCGCCGACGACGTCACGGTGCTCAAGACCGCCAATACCTGCGGCAAACTCAACGCTATGGATCCCAAGACCGGTCACCTGGTCATGGACCGCTGGGACGAGATCTACAACAACGTTGAAGTAACGGAGCTTTAGGGTTACGCGGTTTTACCAAACCGCGTAACGGCTCGGCGCTGCAAACGCCCCTAAGCGGCAATCTGACGTTCAATCGTCGGGCATGACCAAAAGGTCAATGCCCTCCTCTTTCACGTCACCTTGCTCGCTTAGGGGCGTTTTCGCTGTCGTTGCCAAGACACCGGCGTTGCCTTGGTCGCAAATAGTCATTGGGGACGCTCTTTAATGACTAGTCGTTTAAGAACGCCCCTTAAGAATGACCCCAATGACTACACTCAAAAACGGCGCCCGTCGGTGATGTTGCCGGCGGGCGCCGTTGTCGTGTAGACGCTATTTGTTGAGTGCGTGCGTTCGAGCTCGCATGCTATAGCGAGTCGACAAAGCGCTGTTGGGCGGCGCGTCCTGCCTCGTCCCACTTAAAGACGCCGGCGTTGTCGAGCACGTGGCCAAACACCACGCCGACCTCTTCGTGCAGGATGTCGATGGCGTTGTCGGCCGTAAGCTCATCGGCGCGGCGGGCAAAGACGTCCTCAGCCCATGCGGCGTGGCTGCGGCAAAGGTCGTCGCCCTCGAGCGCGCCGGCAAGGTCGTAGCTGGCATCTGCCTTGGCCGCCAGCAGGTGCTCGCGGACAGCGCCGAGCTCGGGAACCAAGCGCGGCGGCAAAATGGCCAGGCCCATGACCTCGATCAGGCCGATGTTCTCCTTTTTGATGTGGTGGTACTCAGCATGCGGATGGAATACGCCCAGCGGATGCTCGTCGGTCGTGATGTTGCAGCGAAGCGCCAGGTAGGCCTCGTAGATTTCGCCGCCGGCGTTGCCGCGGGAGTCGACGCGGCGGATGACGGGCGTCACGGTGTTGTGCGCCACGCCGTCGGCTGTGTGCGCGATGACGCCCACCGACTCATCGGTCCACTCGCGCCAGGCAAGGATAATCTTCTCGGCGGCGTCGAGCAGCTGGGCGCGGTCGTGCGAGCGCAGTCGCAGCACCGAAAGCGGCCACTGCAACACGGTACCGCTGACCTGGTCAAAGCCGGGCACGCTAAACTGCGAGACCTCGGCGGCGTGCATCATGGGGAACTCGTGCGCGCCACCCTGGAAGTGGTCATGCGACAGAATCGAGCCGCCCACGATGGGCAGGTCGGCGTTGGAACCGATGAAGTAGTGCGGGAACAGGTCCACAAAATCGAGCAGGCAGGTCAGTCCCTTACGGTCGACGTGCATCGGGCGATGCTCGGAGCTCATGGCAATGCAGTGCTCGTTAAAGTACGCATACGGGCTGTACTGGAAGCCCCAGCGCTCGCCGTTGAGCTGAATGGGGATAACGCGCAGATTCTGGCGGGCGGGGTGAGCACCGCCGTCGGCTGCGGCAGAGCGTCCGGGATAGCCCTCGTTTTCGATGCAGAGCTGGCAGGCGGGATACTTCTCGCCCGTGTTCTTGGCTGCACCTGCCGCGGCGATATCGCGCGGGTCCTTCTCGGGCTTCGACAGGTTGATAGTGATCTCGAGGTCGCCCCAGTTGGTGGGGGTGCTCCATTTGATGTTGCGCGCGATGGCGGCGCGGCGCACGTAGCCGGCGTCACAGCATAGGCCGTAGAACCAGTCGGTCGCGGCGCGGGGCTCGTCGACGCCCATGCGGCCGTTGAACTCCTCGTTTACAACCGAAGGCCTCGGCATGAGCGCGCCCATGATGCGCATGGCGATGCGGTCGCGGCCCGACGCCGTGTCCTCGGCAGCACCGTTTGCGACGGCAGCCTCGGAAAGCGCGGCAAGCGTGCCCTCCAGGTCAAAGTCGGGGAGGGTATCGGGATGCAAGAGCGAGAGTTTCTCAACCTGGAGCGCCCAGGTCATGTCGAGCGCGGGACCCGTGACGCCGATGCACTCCAGAATGGTGTTGTAGGCCCAGATGCGATCGTCCTGTCCGATCATCGATCGGTGGATGGCATATTCGATAAGGCCCTGCGCAGCCTCGCGCACGTCGGTCATTACAGCCATGTCGCGTAAGCCCCCTTGTCAGAAATTGCGTAGTGGCGGGCAGAGCCCTCGCCCAGCCAGCTGTTCATCTTGGTGATAAAGGTGTCGACCAGATCGAGTGGCACAAAGGCCTGGATGGTGCCACCAAAGCCGCCGCCGTGGATACGGACGGCGCCGCGGCCGTCGAGCACGTGCTCGGCCAGCGCCAGGGCATACATGGAGGGTTGCTCGGAACCCAGTTTGGCAACAACATTCTGCAGGTACATGGCGGAGCTGGCGCCGGACTCGCGCGTCAGGACCAGGAACTGGTCGATGTCGCCGGCGTTCAGGGCCGCCCAGCGCTTGTCGACCAGGCCGTTCTCGTACCAGTAGTGAACGGCGCGCAGACAGGCGCGGTCGCCCAGCTTGGCGCGCAGCTCGGGGAGCTTGGCGTCAAAGTCCGCCACGTTTACCTCGCACAGGCGTGTCTTGCCAAACTCGGCAGCGACGTCTTGCATCTCGCGCGGAACGGCGGCGTAGTCATCGGTGGCGGCCACGTGGTCGGCACCAACCTTAACGAGCACGAGCGCATAGCCGTGATCCTCAAAGTTGAGTTCGAGCTTCTGGGTTTTAGGCTGAGCCTGGTCCTCAAAGTCCATGTAGGCAAGGCCGCCCAGGCACACAGCGGCCTGGTCCATCAGACCGCAGGGCTTGCCATAGTAGTTGTTCTCGGTGCGCTGGCTCATCTGGGCGAGCGCGACGGGCTCGATGGCGGGTGCGCTCCAGAGCGTCTCCATGGCGCGACCGTATGCCGCCTCGACGGCAGCGGAGCTCGAAAGGCCGCCGCCCGAGGGGACGGAGCAGGTGAAGGCGAAGTCAAAGCCCTGGGGCTCAACACCCAGGGCAGCGATTTCGTGGGCCATGCCGCGTACGAGGCTCGCGGACGTGCCCTTCTCGGACTCCTGAACGTCTAGCGTGTCGAGCGCGATTTCAAACGTGGGATAGCCCTCGTCGGCTACGCGAACCTTGTTGGAATCGGTTGCCACGGCGATGCCGTCGACGGCGACATCGAGCGAGCCGGCGATAACGTGGCCACCCTCGTGGTCGGTGTGGTTGCCGCTGATCTCGGAGCGGCCGGGCGCGTGCACGTAGAGCACCTGGCGGTCGCCGATGGGGCCAAACTCCTCCTCGAACAGCTTGGTGAGCGTGGCGAGTGTCTTTTTGTCGGGGGTGGTCATGGGAGTCCTTTCCTTGGCGCGCCCGGGTGGGTTTTGCGTCGTTATGAGTACGTTAACAACTTAAAGCGGCATGAACCAAGTGTTCACGATACCGCACGTTACGGGCTATGTTAACGTACTCATAACACATCGCTTGTCACTTTTTGAGAATCTGGTAATCGGTAGAAATTCAGCCGTGAACGGTACTGCCGTATGGACTTATAAAGCAGAAGAGATGCAGATAGAAAAAGTAGAGTACGTTAACATGCGTCCGACGATAGCGGGCCTCGGCGCGGGATGTATTTCTGCCCGGGCCGGCATTCACGCTATTCAGATCTCGCAAGGGTGAAGGTGATCCTGTGGCAAGGCGCCCGTCCAACGATACCAGTTCGCGTCCGGTCTCCATGGCCGACGTCGCCCGCGCTGCCGGCGTTTCGCAGCAGACGGTTTCGCGCGTCGCCAACGGCTTGCCTAACGTTAACGAGCAGACGCGCCAGCGCGTACAGGCCGCTATGCAAAAGCTCGGCTTTCGTCCGAGTTATGCCGGTCGCTCGCTGCGCGACGGCCGTTATCATTCGGTCGGCCTGTGCG
This sequence comes from Collinsella sp., assembly GCA_018382125.1. GTDB lineage: Bacteria > Actinomycetota > Coriobacteriia > Coriobacteriales > Coriobacteriaceae > Collinsella. The sequence goes on along the minus strand of JAGZQO010000022.1, from coordinate 19,030 downwards.
TCAACGATGTCACCAAGTTCGGCAACCTCTCAATGATCGACGGCATCGCCAGCGCTGCTCGCGAGCATAATTGCGCCATCACGCTGGTCGAGATGTCCAAGACCGAGGAGTTTTCGCTTGCCGAGGCCACGCGTCGTATGGCCGCATTGCCGGTGGACGGCATCATTATCGGCATGAGTCGCATGGCGCCCGATTTTGAGACGTTTGATCCACTGCCGGGCATTGGCACGGTCATCGTTACCATGTACGCGCACCCGCGGGTGACCACGGTCGATTCCGACCATTACGGCTGCTCGCTATTGCTTATGGATCACCTGTTTGAGCTAGGGCACGAGCAGATTCGCTATATTGGCGGCCCGTCATTCTCGGTCGACGAGCAATTTCGTCGCGCCGGTTGGCAGGATGCACTCGAGCGTAAACACATCGAGCCGGCAGAGCCGCTCGAGGGCGACTGGTCTGCCAACAGCGGCTACGAGGCCGGCAGGTACCTGGCCGAGCACGATCGCACCATGACGGCGATTTACGCGGCAAACGACCAGATGGCAAATGGCGCGATTGCAGCGCTGCGCGATAGCGGTCTGCGCGTGCCCGAGGACGTGAGCGTGGTGGGCGTCGACGATTCGCTCGATGATTTTGTGGCACACAACGAGCTCACGACCGTTCGATTCGATTTGCATCAGCGTGGACGCGAGGTGTTCGAGCACGCGGTTCCCAAGGCGGGGGCAACGGACAAAACCGTTGCCATTCGTATTCCCGGCCAGCTTATCGTTCGACATACCACGGCAGCTCATCGCGTATAGTTTTTGCAGGTCAACGGCGGTATATTCCGCCTAAATAACAATCGGTAAGGATGCCGGCAGATAGCTGTGGCTCTAAAGACGAGTGCTATGATAGACGAGCTCTTTTGTCTATCTAGGAGGCTTTGCCTGATGGAGATCACCAAGGATATCCGCTACATTGGCGTCAACGATCACGACATTGACCTGTTCGAGGGCCAGTACGACGTGTCCGAGAACGGTATGGCATATAACAGCTACGTTATCTTGGGCGATAAAATCGCTGTCGCCGATTCGGTCGACGCTGGCTTTGTCGACGAGTGGCTCGGTAACCTCGAGACCGTGCTCGATGGCCGCACGCCCGACTACCTGGTTGTCCATCATATGGAGCCCGATCACTCCGCCGGTATCGCCGCCTTTATGGAGCGCTATCCCCAGGCGCAGATTGTGGCCAGCATGGGTGCTTTCCGCATGATGGTCAACTACTTTGGCACCGACTTCCCCGAGCGCAAGATGGTCGTCAAAGATGGCGACGTGCTCGATTTGGGCGGTCACAGCCTAACGTTTGTCGGCGCCCCCAACGTGCACTGGCCCGAGGTGCTCTTCTCCTACGAGTCCACCGACAAGGTGCTCTTTAGTGCCGACGGCTTTGGCAAGTTCGGTGCCAACGACATCGAGGATCCGGAAGGGTGGGCCTGCGAGGCGCGCCGTTACTACTTTGGCATCGTGGGAAAGTTCGGCAAGTTTGTGCAGGCCGTGCTCAAGAAGGCCGCCAATCTGGACATCCAGATTATTTGCCCGCTTCACGGTCCTGTTCTTAGCGAGAACCTGGGCTATTACCTCGATACTTACAACACCTGGTCGAGCTATCAGCCCGAGGACGAGGGCATCACGATTGCCTATGCGAGTGTGTATGGTCATCTGAAGGCTGCCGTTGAGGAGCTCGCTTCTGCGCTCGAGGCCCGCGGTCAGAAGGTCTCCGTCTTTGACCTAGCTCGCGACGATATGGCCGAGGCGGTTGAGGATGCGTTCCGCTATGACCGTCTGGTGCTCGCTTCCATTACCTATCAGGGCGAGGTCTTCCCGTTCGTGAGCACCTTTATCCATACGCTTGCCGAGCATGCCTATCAGAACCGTACGGTGGCACTCGTCGAGGCCGGCTCCTGGGCGCCCACCGCTGCCAAGGTTATGACCAAGGAGCTCGAGGGCATGAAGGACATCACCCTGGCGCAGAACAAGGTGACCGTGCTGGGTTCGCTCAACGACGCCTCGCGCGCTCAGATCGAGGTCCTTGCTGACGAGCTGTCCAAGTAGCGATATTTTCACTTTTGACGAGCAAAACCACCACAAAGGGGACAGGCACCTTTGTGGTGGTTTTTGTTTAAGCGCCGGCGATGACGAGATTTGGGTGGGCGTCGTCGACGATCTCGGCGATTGAGGTGGCGACGGCGTCTTCGGGGTCGCGGTCCATCACGATGGTGTTGACATCGGTCAGTTCGGCAAAGCGGTACATGCCGCGTCCGTTGACCTTGCTGGCGTCCATGAGGGCGACGCTTTGATGAGCGGCACCGATCATGGCCGTTTTGGTCTCAGCCATCTGGGGAAAGTCGGTCGTAAAGCCGCAGCCGGGAACAAAAGCGCCAGGGCACATGACGGCAAGATCGGCGTGGACCATTTGGAGTGCCTGCATGGTAAGTGGACCGTACAGATAGCGATGACCTTTGCGCAGCGCCCCGCCCAGCATGACGACATCGACTGAGGGCATGCTCTCGTCGATGTAATCGGCAATGGTAATGTCGGCCGTGATGACGGTGATGCCGTTGCGCTGGTCGAGGAGCCGGACGAACTCGAGCGCGGTGGTGCCTGAGTCGACGAGCAACGTGTCGCCGTCATTGACGAGCTTGATGGCGCTTTGCGCGATGGCCTGCTTGGCGGCGACGTTGACATTGATGCGGCGATCCTGCGTGGAGACGGTCAGTCGCTTCTGGAGCGACACAGCGCCACCATGCGTGCGGCGCAGCTTGCCGGACTCGGCGAGGGCGTCCAAGTCGGCGCGCGCCGTGACGGAGGACACGCCAAAGGTCTGGGCGATTTCTGCTACCTGCACCGAGGCGTTGTGCTCGAGCATCTCCATGATGGCGGCACGACGCTCATCGGCGAAAGCGCGGTTTGTTGCGTGGGTCATTGCTGCTCCATCCTGAACCGAAATTTGCAGGAATTATGTTGAAACTATTTTCGTTCATTTTCTTTTTTAGTAAGAAAACGCCTTTCGATTACTTATCTTTTCTATAAAAGAAAGATGATTCGCTTGAAAACTTCAATGTCGTATAGAGGGATCCGGCGCGAATCCCTTCCGTTTGCTTTTCAAAAACGAGTGTCTTGACCTGTGTGCCGGTGATATCTCATGCGTGCGACACCGTCGCTTTTCATACAATGAGCGCAGCAAAAGGCAAGGTAAAACGCCTTGTGAACAACTACGCCCGATGTCCAGATGCGGGCGAGGGAGAGGAGCAAACGCTCATGGCACTTGTTACCACCGAAAAGATGCTCAAGGACGCTCAGGCCGGTCACTACGCTGTCGGCGCGTTCAACGTCGAGAACCTCGAGTTTGTTATGGCCGTTCTGGCCGCTGCCGAGGAGACCAAGTCCCCCGTCATCATGCAGACCACCCCGGGCACCATCAAGACCGCTGGTCTGGACTACTTCTACGGCATGGTCAAGGCTGCCGCCGAGCGCGCTTCCGTGCCCGTCGCTCTACACCTCGATCACGGCGATGGCTATGACCGCTGCATGCAGGCTTTCCGCACGGGCTACACCTCTGTCATGATTGACGGTTCTCACGAGTCTTTCGAGGACAACATCGCTCTGACCAAGTCCGTCGCCGATGCTGGCCGCGCCATGGGTGTGCCCGTTGAGGCCGAGCTCGGCAAGGTTGGCGGCAAGGAGGACGACGGTCCCGCGGTTGAGGGCGAGAGCCCCTACACCGATCCGGCCGAGGCCAAGGAGTTCGTCGAGCGTACCGGCTGCACCTCGCTGGCCATTGGCGTTGGCACCAGCCACGGTGTGTATACGAGCGATCCGCACATTGAGCAGTCCGTGGTTAAGGCCATCCGCGACGCCGTCGACGTGCCGCTGGTTCTGCACGGCACCTCCGGTGTGCCCGATGAGCAGGTTGCCGAGGCTGTGAAGAACGGCATCTGCAAGGTTAACTACGCTACCGAGCTGCGTCAGGCCTACACCAAGGGCTTCATGGCCTACATGGCCGAGAACCCCGCCTGCTTCGATCCCAAGAAGCCGGCCAAGGAGGGTATGCGTGAGATCACCGAGCTGGTTAAGATCCGCATGACCAACCTCAACTCTGTGGGCAAAGCAGAGTAACAGCAAGGGTACTCCGACTCGCTACATATCCCGGGGAGGGACGAGGGCTTAGTTCCCCAATCGTCCTCGGGCATGCAAAAAGCCTCGCTGCGCACTTCGTGCGGCGAGGCTTTTTGCCCCCTGCGGAAAGATTGGGGAACTAAGCCCTCGTCCCTCCCAAGTTGACCTGCTCGAGGTCGTCGCCCTTGTGGCGTTAGGTCTGAAAATAATAAGAAGCCTTCGCGCTGCGGAATGATTTTGGAAACTAAGTACGGGACCCGTCCAAACCGTCCTGCTCAATCGCCCTTGTGGCGTTAGTGTCAGAAAAATAAGACGTTGCTTTTTGCCCCCTGCGGAAAGATTGGGGAACTAAGCCCTCGTCCCTCCCAAGTTGACCTACTCGAGGTCGTCGCCCTTGTGGCGTTGGGGCTAAAAGGGTGGGACGCGTGGGTTATTTGGTTGTTAGGGTTAGTAGGTCGTTGGGGGTTTTGAGGTTGTAGGTGGCGTTTGGGATGTCTTGGTGTGATCCCCATGCTGCTCGGGCAAAACTGACCCCTGCTGAAGTTGCGCATTGTTCGTCGTAGACGGTGTCGCCAACGTAGATGACGCTGTTGGGGTTTGCGCCCGTACGTCGGAGATATTCGAGCATGGGTGCGGGTGCGGGTTTGTGTTCGGTTGTGTCTTCGACAAGGATGATGTGCTCAAAATACGTATCGAAGCCAAGAGGTGCTATTTCTTTTGCGTATTCGTCGCGCGCACGTGAGGAGACGATGCCAAGTTTGCAGCCGCTATCGGCGAGTGTTGCGATGACTTCAAGCAAACCTGGAAACACGCTGATGGTGCTTTTAAAGCTGGCGGCAACTTGGCACCAGCGATCCAACGTTGCCTGCGAGTAGATTCCAAGTTTCTCAAGGGCATCCTTGCCGGGTATGCCGAGGGCAAATTCAAGCTCGTGTCGGGGGAGCGTTTTGCCGGTCTCTTCTTGGACAATCTGGACAAGCGATGATAGAACGCTTTCTTCTGTATCTGCCAATGTCCCATCAACGTCAAATACGATATGTTCAAAGTGCTTCATATGATTGCTCCTCTCTGTTGTTTGCCTGCAAGTTTGATGCGGTGACAGAAGAAAGGCTAGCGGGATTTCTGCCTGGTGCTATCGAGATTCTGTCTCGCTGCTCGATAGCTCGAAGGAGTGCACCCCATTTGTTCTTTAAATACCTGGCCAAGATGGCTTGCTGTTATAAATCCGCATTGGCGCGCGACTGTCTGTACCGTTCGCGTGGTGTGTGCCAAAAGTTCGCAAGCACGGTTTATGCGGTATGCGCGTAGATATGCCGCCGGGGTCGTTCCTGCACAAGTTTCGATAATGCGGTAACACTCTCTTTCGCTTACGCCGGCTGCAGATGCCATCTGGGGCACATCTATAGCGGCTGCATAGTTTGCGCGGATAAAGTCCAGGATTCCCTTGAACTGTACGTCGCGGCCGGTCATCCAAGAGGCGCCGTCGGAGGAAAAGAGCGGTTCGGCCTTGGCGTAAATCTGAATCCAGAGCTCTGACAAGCTATTCCGAAGCGCCATCTCGTTCTGCGGCCGTTGAAGGTCGTGGCTAAAGGAGCTCTTCAGCAAATCGATAAAGGGCATATCGTCGGGGTTGGTGGGCGACCATTTGAGCACATCGACGCCTCGACATTGAAGTAATGGATTGATGTAGCGCTTTTGGAGACGTCCCGCGGGATCGCCGAGCATCGACGGCTGAAAGATATGCAGCATTTGAATGGCTGGCGCCGAATTGGGTGATTGCAGCGTGCTGTGCAAAACGCCGCCGTTGATAAAGCCGGCGGACCCTTCCTCAAAGCGTACGTGCTCATGAGCCGCGCGCGTTCGATAGTCAATCGCTCCCTGCTCCATGTAGAAAAGCTCAACTTCGGAATGCCAGTGCCAGGGGACGGAATTGCCCGGATAGCGAGCGAATTCTGCGCGTTCGGCAATATAGGGCCAGTCTTCGGCGGTCTCGGGAAACGCTTCCTCGCGTCCTCCGCGGTGCAATTCTATGTGATCCATGTTTCGCATGGCATCAGTATAAAGCGCGATGGGCTTAGATTGCACTTGCCTGTTCGGGGAACGCCTTGTCTAGGGATGCTTGGAGCTTTTCGAAGGATGCTCGTAAGTTGAGGCTCTGATCGGCTGAGCGCTTGGTTTTTGTGGTGGGGGAGTCGAGGAGACCGTTTCTCTGTGTCGGGGGGAAGGAGAAAAGGTTTGCATATTTTAGGGATGGCTGCTGTGCTGCGTCATTGGAAGAATGCATGCTTATGCGGCCTCCTCGATGTCCACCAATAGATTGCGCTCGGGGTATGCTGCTAGGTCCCGTGCGTTGGCAGTATTATGCCGCGGCTGCTGCAAAGAAGCGCTAAAGAAAGGCTTAACCTGGTTTGGTGTTGCGATGAAACTGCAGGCCAGAGGTATCGAGTAACATTCTTGAAAGGTTTTGAGCTTAAGGGCTTTCTAAGGTTTGTGACGTGGATGTGGCGCGGACGTGCGGAGCGTGTGAATGGCTTGTTTTAGCGCTGCGGGGTCGCGGCACGAACTTGCTCGATGACCTTTTCCATCGTGGCGTCGATGCAGTCTTTTTTGAGCTCGCATTCCCAGATGGTTATGGGCGTCCAGCCCATTTCGGTAAGCGCTGCCACGGCGGCGCGGTCGCGCTCGACGTTGCGGCGGAACTTTGCCTCCCAAAACTCAACGTTGCGCTTGGGCTGGCTGGGCTTGCACTTGGGGCAGCGGTGCCAAAAGCAGCCGTTGACGAAGATGGCGATCTTGCGGCCGGGGAAGGCGATGTCGGGCTTGCCGGGAACCTTCCATTCCAAGCGATAACCCGTAAGGCCCGCTGCGCGCAGGTGCTGTCGTACGAGCAGCTCGGGCTTGGTGTTGGCGCGCTTGTTGCCCTTCATGGACTTTTTGATGGCGGCGCGACGGCGGACCAGTTCGCGCTCGTCAGCGGAGAGGTCCGAGGTGTCGATACCGTCCAACAGACCTGGTTTGGGGTGTTTTTTGCTGCGGCGTTTGGTTTTGCGCTTGGGTTTGGCGGCAGGCTCGTCAGCCGTTGCGGTCTCGGCGTCGTTGGTGCTGCCGTTGGCCTCAAGCCGGTCTTCCTTCAGCTCAATCAGGGCATCAATGAGCCCCTTGTCGGCGGGCATCCACTCAACGGTGGCAAGTGAGGTGCGCGGAATCCAGCGGATATCGAGTTGACGGTCATGCTTTTGCGGCTCGCCAGACTCTTTGGCGAGCGAGCAGTAGTAGCACTCCATGGAGAGATGGAAATCGGGGTAGTCGTACTCAACGGTGTAGAAATCGCGCAGGTTGGTGACTTTTACCTGCAGCTCTTCCATGAGCTCGCGGCGCACGGCGTCTTCGGGTGTCTCACCGCGCATGAGCTTGCCGCCTGGGAACTCCCAAAGTCCCTGCATGTCGCCATAGCCGCGCTGCACGGCAAGCAGCTCGTCAGATTCTTCCTTACGAATGATCCCAGCGGCAACATGAACAGTTTTCAACAGGAGTCCTCTCTCAACATCAACACGTGACAGGGTAGCTACCCCTACCTTACACAACGGTAAGGCAAGCGTAAGCCATATCGATGGTAGCCGACTCGTTTTCTTGCGACTATAGATGCCGTAGACTAATCGCAAGAAAGGACTCGGTATGCAAACCACGCACATGGCGACCCCGGTACTGGAGGTCGCGCATCTCGAAAAAGTATATGGAGCGCTGGGCAACGTGACCCGCGCGCTCAACGACGTCAGCTTTACCGTCAACCGCGGCGAATTCGTTGGCATCATGGGCGCTTCGGGCTCGGGCAAGTCGACGTTGCTCAATTGCGTCTCGACCATCGATAGCGCCACAAGTGGCACCATCCGCATCAACGGTCAGGACGTGACGCGCATGAAGCAGGCCAAGCTTTCGCAGTTCCGCCGCGAGGAGCTCGGCTTTATCTTCCAGGACTCCAACCTGCTCGATACGCTCACGGCACGCGAGAATATCGCCCTGCCGCTCACCATTGCCCGCACAAACTCGGCAGAGATCTCGACCCGCGTGCAGGATGTGGCAGCGCGCCTGTCCATCAGTCAGGTGCTCGACAAGTATCCCTACCAGATGTCCGGCGGTCAGCAGCAGCGCGTTGCCGCGGCTCGCGCGCTCGTCACCGACCCCACCATGATCATGGCCGACGAGCCCACCGGCGCCCTCGATTCCAAGAGCGCCCGCCTGCTGCTCGAGAGCCTGGAGGCCCTCAATCGCCGCCTGCGCGCCACCGTGCTCATGGTCACGCATGACAGCTTTGCCGCCAGCTACACGAGCCGCGTGCTGTTTATCCGCGACGGCAAGATCTTCACCGAGCTGCGCCGCGGCGACACCGACCGTCGCGAGTTCTTCGACCGCATTATGGAGGTCGTTGCCATGATGGGCGGTGAGGGCTCCGATGCTCTGTAAACTCGCTTGGGGCAACGTCCGCCGTGCCGGCCGCGACTACCTCGTCTACCTTTTGACGCTCACCCTGGGCGTCACGGTCTTCTATGCCTTTAACACCATCTCGATGCAGGTCGACATCGCCGGAATCGATGAAGAGGGCTTGGCGCAGGTTATGGGCAGCATACTCGGCGACCTGACGTACTTTTTGGCCGGTGTCATGGCCTTTTTGATGGTGTATGCCAATAACTTCATCATGAAACGCCGCAAGAAGGAGTTTGGCCTGTACCAGGTGCTCGGCATGGGGCGTGGGCGCGTCGCCACGATCATGGCGCTCGAGACCGTGATAGTGTCGGTCGTGGCCTTTGTCGCTGGCATTGTGCTGGGTGTGGGACTCTCCCAGCTCATGACGTTCTTTACGGCCTCGCTTTTTAAGACACAGATCGCCAATTTCCACTTCTTTTTCTCGGTGCATGCGTTCAACCTGACCCTTGCCTGCATGCTCGTAATGTTTGTGCTCACGCTACTGCTGAACCTTCGCGCCGTGCGTCGTACCAAACTCATCGAGCTTATGGGTGCCGAGCGTCGCAACGAGAGCATCAAGACACGCAACCCCTGGATCGCGATTGCCATCTTTGCCGTGGGCGCGGTGCTGGTGGGCGTGGCCTATTACCGTCTGCTACGTGATGGGTTCCCGCTAACCGCGACGGACAGCAAGCTGCAAGAGGCCATGAGCCAGTTTGGTATTACGACCGCTATGGTTACCGTGGGCACCTTTGCCCTGTTCTGGGGACTCTCGGGCATGCTCATCAAGCTGCTGCAGAGCCTGCGCGGCGTGTATTGGCGCGGCCTCAACATGTTTACCGTGCGCCAGCTTGCGGCCAAGGTCAACACGGTGTGCTTTTCGATGGGCGTCATCGCGATGCTCCTGTTTTTGGCCATCACCTCGGTGACGTGCGGTATGTCGATTGCCAACGTGATGAACGAGAACCTGGGGCGCTATAACCCTGTTGATGTGTCTCAGACGTATGTCTATTACACGCCCGATACGCTCGACTACTACAAAGAGTATGTCAATCCGTCTGAAGCCGACCGCATGGTGCTAGCCGATACAACGGTCGATTTGTACTCCGCATGGCACGGCAAGGGCAAGTCGGCGGACAACAACGACGAGACCGGCAAGAAGGTCAATATCGCCGATGTTGCCGGTGAGCATGTTCAGATCGATTCGTATCTGAGTTACCCGTTTGGCGGTTCGAATCCTTCGGTGTCTGCGGGTGAGATGTGCAAGACCATGGGCGAAAAGCTCCCCAAGGCGCTCGGGGGTAGCAATGCCGATACGATGGGTCTGTTTGTGACGCCGGCGAGCCAGTACAACAAACTGCGCCAGATGATGGGCGAGGAGCCGGTGAGCATTGGCCGCGACCAGTACCTGCTTACGTGTGATATGGGCGGTGAGCTGGGCGACCTGTACACCAAGTACATGGCCGGCGGCCATACCCTCACCTTGGGCGGGCATGAGCTCAAGCCCGCAACCGATAAGTCGGACAAGGACACGGCGGCCATCGCCAACTCGGCGATGGGCAGTAATCCGGGTACCGTCGTCGTTGCCGACGAGCTGTTGTCCCAACTTAATCTGCAGCCGTATTCCAGTAGCCTGCTCGTTAATTACAAACAGGGGATGGATACGACCGAGGCAGACGAGAGCATTAAATACACTTTGCTCGACAATCTGCTCGTTGACGGCAAGGAGCCAGGGTCATGGGGAATCTTCATCACACGCTCCGAGGTGTACACGCAAGCAGCGCAAATGAACGGCATGATTAGCTATCTGGCCATCTACATTGGCTTTGTACTGGTCGTTGCGTGCGCGGCGATACTGTCGATCCAGCAGCTCTCCAATGTGGCCGACGGCAGCCGCAGCTATCGTGTGCTGGCACAGATCGGCTGTGACGACCGCCAGATTCGCCATTCGGTGATGGCGCAGCAGGCGGTGTTCTTCCTGTTCCCGCTGGCAGTGGGCCTGGCGCACTCCTTTGTGGCACTTAAGGTGATTATCGAGCTGGTGAGTACGTTTGGCGACATGAGCATCGGCGGCACGGTGGGTCTCACCTGCGCGATCTTCCTGGCAGCCTACGGCGGCTACTTCCTGGTGACCTACCTCATGAGCACCGGCATGGTACGAGCCACCATCGCCACCCGCTACAGCGAGTAGCCAACCTGGTGCAGAACAAAAATCATCGCAGGTAGAGCATAAGTCAGCGAAAACGCCCCAGAGCGAGCAAGATGACGTAAAAGAGGAGGGAAGCGTACTTTGGTACGCGACCGACGATTGAACGTCAGGTTGCCGCTCTGGGACGTTTGCAGCGTCGAGCCGTTACGCGGTTTGGTAAAACCGCGTAACCTACCTTTTCCAGAAGTGGAGGATGAGGGTCGTGCGGTTTTGCTGTTCGGTTTTGACCAGGATGTTGTGGATGTGGGTTTTGACGGTGCCCACGGCAAGGAACAGCTCGTCGGCGATCTCTTGGTTCGACTTGCCCAGCACAACCAGGCGCATGACCTCGGTCTCGCGGTTGGAGAGCTTGTAGGCGTTGCGATAGAAGGGCATCTGCTCTTCGATGTGTCGATCAAGATCGCTGACGTTCTTTTCCTCGGGAGCCTCCTGCATGCGGATTGAAAGCACGTGATAGGCGTAGATGATCAGCAGGATGGCAAAGTAGCAAGCGAAGACGTTCTCGCTAAAGTTGCGCTCGGACAGGTACAGCTGCAGCCAAGAGGGCGCCAGGCTCATGGGAACTACCAGGATGTTGTAGAAGTCCTCGGCAACGATGCAGCCAACCAGAATGGCGCCGATAATCAGGTGTTTCTTTTGGTTGTTAACACGTGCCTTCAGCTCAACCTTCGTACTCTTGCGAGCCGTCCAAAAGATATACAGTCCCACAAAGACAAGGAACACCTGGCGCATGGTGTAGTAAAGCCACTGGTGCATGGGACCATAGGGGACGGCGACGATAATCAACAGCTCGCTTACCAAGAACGTTGCGACGGGAATGACGAACAGCTTCTTAGAGTGCTTGTCGAGCAAATCCATGGCAATCAGCCAAATAAAAGCCTGTGAAGCGGTCGCCACAAGGGTCCGCAACACAGGCATGGTAATTGAGTAATAGTCGCTGGCTGGAAAGCTCTGGTTTTGCAACGTGTATTCAAAAAAGAAGATCTCGGTCATCTCGATGGCGTAGCAAATAAAAACGCCGCTGCCATAGATAAAGAAGCGTCGACGAGACGAGGCATAGGCGGCAAGCGAAAGCACCGCCGTCACAATACAGATAACGAGTATCGCTAGGGTGTAGAAGAACATGAGCGTGTTCATCTGTCGCCGTCCCATCTCATCTGATCTTTGGATAAGCTCCGTAAACCCTACGGATATACCGCCCTCAACCGTATGTCCCGTTGCGGATTAGAGGACGTGATACAGGATACCCGTATACCGTTCACGGTTCTAGATAGTAAACCCCCTGCAAGCCAGCTACCTGCGGGTTTATATTGGTTTAGAGAGGGTGTAACTCCGTGAACGGTCTTTAATCCCGAATAAACTAGGTAAAAATTGCATACGGGTGAATGATGGTCTTGTCAACAAGAGGCGTGATGTTCGAGCGCCTCATAGTAATAGTCGGCAAGACCGGCGGAAAGGAAATCGACATGGCACTGCCTAAGGATTTCATCGACACCAACGACTTCACCAAAGAGCAGATCCTGGCTATCGAGGATCTTGGCCTGGCAATGAAGAAGGCCATCAAGGTTGACGGTTATTATCCGCACCTGCTCCGCAACAAGAGCCTTGGCATGATCTTCCAGCAGGTCTCCACCCGCACTCGTCTTTCCTTCGAGACCGCTATGACCGACCTCGGCGGCCATGCTCAGTTCTATGGCCCTGGCACCATCCAGCTCGGCGGTCACGAGTCCCTGGGCGACACCGCTCGCGTTATGGGCTCGCTGCTCGACATCATGATGGCTCGCGTTGACCGTCACAAGGACGTCGTCGGCCTCGCCGAGGGCTCTGCTGTGCCCGTCATCAACGGCATGTCCGAGTTCAACCACCCCACGCAGGAGATGGGCGACCTCATGACCATGCTCGAGAACCTCCCCGAGGGCAAGAAGATCGAGGACTGCACCCTGGCCTTCATCGGCGACGCCACCCAGGTCTGCGTCTCCCTCATGTTCATCGCCTCCAAGGTCGGCATGAAGTTCGTCCAGTTTGGACCTAAGGGCCACCAGATCCCCGACGGCGGCCTGCACGTCGGCACCGTCGAGGAGCGCGCCGAGTTCGGCAAGCAGATGATGGCCATTGCCGAGGAGAACTGCAAGGTCTCCGGCGGCTCGGTCGTCATCTCCGACGACATCGAGTGCATCAAGGGCGCCGACTTCATCTACACCGACGTGTGGTATGGCCTGTACGACGAGGAGGTCTCGGGCGAGAACTACATGGACGTGTTCTATCCCAAGTATCAGGTCACCATGGACATGATGAACTTCGCCGGTCCCAACTCCAAGTTCATGCACTGCCTGCCGGCCACCCGCAACGAGGAGGTCGTCGACGAGGTCATGGACGATCCCGAGCGCTCCCTGTGCTGGGTCGAGGCCGAGAACCGCAAGCACTCCATCCGTGCTCTCCTTGCCGCCCTGGGCAAGCGCACCCCGCTCAACGACGAGGGCGTCGAGTACTCCGCCAAGGCTGAGCTCCACGCCGCTCTCGAGGCTCTCGAGCAGCTCTAAGCCTCAAGGCTTCTAAAAGCACGTTTGCGGGCGGCGGATGCTCGTCTCCTGTCGCCCGCTCACCGAGGCCCAAGCAATTGCCTTAATACCTTAGGGCCTCGGATCTGTCCAAGACTGAGCGAAGGAGCTCATCATGAGCGACGGAAAGAAAAAGCTTTCCTTCTTGACGGTCATTTCGACCATCATCTGCGTCGTCTTCGTTTGCGAGGCCGCCGCTCCTGCTGCTGCCATTGGCAACCAGCAGTTCTTCTGGTGGATCTTCCTGATCCTGACCTTCCTGCTTCCCTACGGCATGGTTGTCGCCGAGCTCGGTACCACCTATGACGGCGAGGGCGGCATTTACGACTGGGTACGCGATGGCCTGGGCGACAAATGGGGCGCCCGCATCTCGTACTACTACTGGGTCAACTACCCGCTGTGGATCGCCTCGCTGGCTACCATGTTCCCCGACATTTTGGGCATGGTCTTTGGCGTCGAGTTCAACTTGATCGCCAAGATGGGTATCGATCTTGCCTTTGTGTGGATCGTCTACCTCATGGGTCGCTCCAAGGCGGCCGACTCCGAGTGGGTCCTTAACGGTGGCGCCATCATCAAGGTCGCCGTCGCCGTTATCGTTGGCGCTTTGGGCATTTGGTATGCCATGGAGAACGGTTTTGCGAACGACATGTCCGCTGTCACCTTCCTGCCCGAGCTCACCAACACCAACGCTCTCGGCTACCTGTCGATCATCATCTTTAACTTCATGGGCTTCGAGGTCATCTGCACCATGACCGACGACATGGCCGATCCCGCTCGCGATATCCCCAAGGCTATCATCGTCGGTGGCCTGTCCATCGCCGTGATCTACCTGTTCGCTGGCTTTGGCATCGGCGCTGCTATGCCGGCCGATTCCATCGACCCCGACTATGGCATGATTGTCGCAGTCCAGACCATGGTGGGCGACTCCATGATCTTCAAGGTCATCTGCATCGCCTTCCTGATCACCCTGTTCGCCAACATGGCCGCCTGGTCCTTCGGCGTTAACTCCGTCGCTCGCTACGCCGCCGAGCACGGCAACATGCCCAAGGTCTTCGCCTCGATGATCTCGGATGACGATATGCCCAACGGCGCCAACCTGGTCAACGCCATCGTTGCCTCCCTGGTGCTGTGCCTGCAGCTGGTTCCCATCGACGCCATCTCCAACGGTGTTTTCTGGATGCTCTTCGGCACCTCCGTCGTCTTCCTGCTGCTCACCTATATCCCGATGTTCCCGGCGTTCCTCAACCTTCGTAAGAACGACCCCAACCGCGAGCGCATCTTCACGTTCCCGTTTAAGGGCGCCATGATGAAGGTCATGCTGGCTATCCCCTGCATCGAGCTGGTCCTGGCCATCGTCGCAACGCTGGTGCCGTTCTCCGCCGCCGAGATTGGCGACAAGCTCCCGATGATCGTTATCTTCATCGTGCTCGTGCTCATCGGCGAGGTCGTCCGCGTCGTCAGCGCTAAGGGCCGCGAGACCGAGTACAAGGGTCTGACCCCTGAGCTCGCAGCCCAGCGTCTCGCTGAGGAGGCCGCCGAGGCCGAGGAGAACTAGAGCACCCGGTTCTGGGGCTCCAACCCTCCTCGTGTACCAACGCGCGCTTCGTCGGGCTTGTCGCTCCCGACTCCGGGCACTCTAGCCTCTTCGGAGGCGTGCCCAAGCGACAGTTTTGATAACCATTCCCCCGGGGTGGGTGTGAGCGATAGCTCCGGTAACTACCGCCCACCCCAATCTCTCTTCCGTATCCTTCGTGCGTTTTGTCTCCGCGCACTTGGTTACGTCGTCGCTTGCCGGTGCGATTCCGTGAAAACCGGCACCGGGCGCCCCGACCTTTGCCGGGGAACGGGCGCCTACCATCTCTTGGTTTTAGGCTGCGGGTAACCCGCCCGCAGCAAGCGATCGTTCGATTTGGAGGAAATCTTATGCGTACGATCACCGAGTCCGAGTCCACCCCCAAGGCCGACGGCTTCTTCATGCCCGCCGAGTTCGCCCCGCAGGATCGCGTGTGGATGGGCTGGCCCCACCGCACCGACACCTGGGCCCACGGCGCCAAGCCGGCCCAGAAGCAGTATGCCGCCATCGCCCGCGCCATCTCCGAGTTCACCCCGGTCTATATGTGCGCCAACCAGGTCGACTACGCCAACTGCAAGGCCGTCTTCGAGAACGACGAGAACGTCACCGTCATCGAGATGACCACCGACGACGCCTGGTTCCGCGACACTGCCGCCACCTACGTCATCAACGGCAAGGGCGAGAAGCGCGCCAACCACTGGCACTTCAACGCCTACGGCGGCCTCGTCGACGGCCTGTACTTCCCGTGGGACAAGGACGAGCAGATCGCCCTCAAGATGGCTGAGCTCTCCGGCTGCCGCCGCTATCGTCCCGATGACATGATCCTCGAGGGCGGCTCCATCACCGTCGACGGCGAGGGCACCCTTGTCGTGACCGACCAGTGCCTGCTTTCCCCGGGCCGCACCTGCTCTGCGGTTCTGGAGGAGGAAGAGGATCCCGAGTCCATCTGGCCCAAGTACCACAAGAAGTTTGAGCCCTGGAGCGAGGAGCTTCGCGCCTATATGGACGAGCACCTCAAGGATTACCTGGGTGTCGAGAAGGTCATCTGGGTCAAGGAGGGCATCGACCCCGAGGAGACCAACGGCCACATCGATGACGTCGCTACGTTCATCGCCCCGGGCGTCATGGCCTGCATCTGGACCGACGATCCCGAGTACCCGTTCTATGATCAGTGCCACGCTGCTTACGAGACCCTCTCCAACGCGGTTGACGCTAAGGGCCGCAAGATGAAGGTCTACAAGCTCTGCATGCCCGTGAACCCGCTGTTCATGGACCAGGCCTCCTGCGACACCATCGACGCCGACGAGAACGCCGAGCCGCGCGTCCCCGACGAGCCGCTGATCGCCTCTTACATGAACTACCTGGTCACCAACCACGGCGTTATCGTCCCGCAGTACGGCGACGAGAACGACCAGCTGGCCGTTGACACGCTCCAGAAGATCTACGACGAGGTCTGGGGCGAGGGCGTCTACAAGTGCGTCGGCGTTCAGTCCGAGCAGGTCGTCTTCGGCGGCGGCAACATCCACTGCATCACGCAGCAGGAGCCGTCCGCTTAATCGTCTGTCTTCCCGAGGCACGGCACCTTGCCCTTCAATCGTCGGGCATGACCCTTAAGGTCTATGCCCTCCTCTTTCAGGGCAATCTGCCGCAGCTCGGAAACCCAGCCAATCACGCAGACGCTTAATCGTCGGGCTTTCCGAGGTGCCCCATCTCGTCGCTCAAACCGTCGCTCGCGTACCAAAGTACGCTTCGCTCCTCTTTCGCGGCGACCTGGGGCACCTCGAAAACCCAGCCGGTCAAGCGGACAGGTGGCGTGTCGTCCCATCTCGGGGCATTGATGGGCTGCTACTTGATGTCTTGGCCGGCTGGGTTTTTCTTTGGGCACTCCGTTGCCTCCACTTCGGAGTGCCCGCCTCTTTGATTGAGTACGCGTCTGATCTGGGATTTATTGCGGGCTAGGCCAATTGTTTGCTTGAATATCCCAGGTCAGACGCGTCTTCAATTGCCGAAAGTTTCCGGTTGCGAGCGCGACCGTTTTGATCGGAGTATCTATGTACCAGCGTATCGTTATCTACACGCGCCTGTTCCGCGAGCGTTGGTCCAACAATTGCATCCTCTCTTCTCTTTGGGATGGCACCTGCACCGGTGACGCGGCCTGCAACCCTACCTTGGGCTGCGCCTTCGGTACAGATGCCATCCTTTTTGCTGTAGGGGGAGCGCGTCGTGGCAGGTAAAAAGTTCTCCCTGTTCGAGGTCATCCTCTCGGTTATCTGCGTTGTCTTTACCATCGAGGCGGCCGCTCCGGCATCTGCCATGGGTAACGTGCAGTTCTTCTGGTGGATCTTCCTCATCATTACGTTTTTGCTTCCCTATGGCCTGGTGGTGGCCGAGCTCGGTACGGCGTTCGATTCCGAGGGCGGCCTGTACGATTGGGTTCGCCTGGGCTTGGGCGACCGTTGGGGCGCCCGCTGCTCCTGGTGCTATTGGGTCAACTTTCCACTGTGGGTGGCAAGTATCGCCTGCATGTTCCCCAGTGTCATCAATGCGGTATGGGGCATCGAATTTTCGCTTGGGGTCCGAATTGCCATCGAGCTTGCCTTTGTGTGGGGCGTCACGGTCATGGCAATGCAGCCGGTGGCCGAGGCCGATTGGGTCATGGATGGCGGCGCCGTCATCAAGGTGCTCATTACCGCCGTGGTGGGAATCGTCGGCATCTGGTTTGCCTGCAACAACGGCTTTGCCAACGATATGTCGTTTAAGACCTTTGTCCCCGATCTTGGAGACACTAACTCACTGACGTATCTTTCGATCATCCTATTCAACTTTATGGGCTTCGAAGTGGTCGCGACCTTTGCTAGTACGATGAAAAACCCGTCGCGCGATATCCCCAAGGCGGTTATCGCCGGTGGCGTTGCCATTGCGGCAATCTACATCATTTGCGGCATCGGCATTGGGGCTGCGGTTCCCACCGAGCAGCTTTCGCTCGATTCGGGCATTGTGGATGCGGTCGCCGCCATGGTGGGGCGCGCTCACCCGCTGACGATGGTCGTGGGCGTGGCCTTTTTGGTGACGCTGTTCGCCAACATGATCTGCTGGAGCTTTGGCGTCAACAACGTGGCGAGCTATGCCGCGCGCCATGGCAACATGCCGCGTCCCTTTGCGTTGGTGTCCAAGAGGACCGGCATGCCAGACGGCTCGGCACTCATTAACGGTTGTTTCGCCAGCTTGGTGCTGCTACTTCAGATTCCGCTGGGCGAGGGTTCCGACGTCTTTTGGGTCTTCTTTTCGATGAACGTCGTCTTTCTGCTCATGAGCTATATCCCGATGTTCCCGGCGTTTTGGCGCCTGCGCAAATACGACGACCGCCCGCGTGTGTTCCGCGCGCCCTTCGAGGGCAAGGTGCTTGCGGTAGCGCTTGCGGTGCCGGTGGTAGAGCTCGTGCTTTCCATTGTTGCGACAATCGTGCCGCTTAACAGCTCGCCCGCCGAGATGTCAAAGTTGCCGATCCTCATGGGAGTGGTGATCGGCGTGTTGCTGGGCGAGGTTTCGCGCCTCATATCGCGCCGCGGCCGCAGTGTCGATAATCCCGGCGTTGGCGCAAGGGGGACCGGTCGCTTCGCACCAAAACAGTAGCGCCGCGAGTTGTGCGGCGCTGGCTGCATCTTGGATTACTGTTCGCGGTGCTCGGGATCAGAAGCGAGCTTAGGCGCAAAGTAGGGGACGTGGCCCAGGTAAGGGCAACTGTCCGTACGCTCGTCGACAACGCAGGGGATATCTTCGTAGGTGAGTGAGTCGCTCAGGCGGGCGATGGTCTTGGCGGCAGGAGCGACGAGCATCTTGAGCGGTGCGATAGGCGCCATGGCATCTCCTTTCTTGCATGCGACCCGTGTTTTGGCGCGAATGTATACGCCGCCAGTCTAGCATTCCGCCGAGGAGAGCTCCAAACCACCACAAAGGGGATGGGCAGATGCAAGTGAGCCTTGATTATCGACTTCATCCGAACACCTCCCACATTCATCCGCACATGTGCGGATGAATGTGGGAACCCGATACCCTGAGGGCCGGACCGGCCGGC
>JAGZQO010000021.1 GCA_018382125.1 Collinsella sp. | reverse complement strand
GACGCGGAAATCGCGCGCCGTTGACGCGCCCCCGCAGTGCCCGCTTCCCCCAAGGACAATTATCAGTGCAGGTAGAGAGCTGGCCGATTTTCGAAAAAGCCGACTATGGTTGACCCCTACGGTTCAAACGTAGTAGATAGGCCGTTTTCGTGGCGCAGCACTACTGCACCCCAAATTGGCACCCCGAGCCCTCGTGAGTTGCCAACAAGCTGTTCGCCCAGCGCTTTATCCGCGCGGCATTCGGAAAATAGCACCACCGTAAGAACCCGCGAACAGCGCTATACGTTGCTATATCTCACTATACTTTGCTATATCTTGCTATACTTTGCTATATCTTGCTATATCTTGCTATATCTTGAGCAAAGGTGGCTCGCATGCAAACAAACCCTTTTAAGCCCACGGCAGGCAAAACACCTCCCACAATTATCGGCCGCGAAGATGTCCTCGAGGAATTCAATGAAGGCCTCGTCAACGGTCCTGGCGCCCCGGGACGCCTTATGCGCATAGCCGGCGTCCGCGGAACGGGCAAGACGGTCCTCCTTGACGAGTGCTCACGTTTGGCGCAAAGCCATGGCTGGACGGTCATAAAAGAAGTCGCAACCGAAGGACTTTGTCAGCGCATTCTCGAGCAGCTGCAGCCCAAATTCCAGGCCAAACACGCCAGATTTGAGCCAAGCGTAGCTGGCATATCCATCGGCAGCATAGACATTGAGCGAATCGGCCCATCGCTGCGTGACGCCATGAGGCAGGCAATATCAAAGAACGGCAATGGTCTGCTCATCACCCTCGATGAGGTCCAAGACGCAGAGCTCGATGAGGTCCGAACGCTCTCCATTGCGATTCAACAGGTTATCGGCGAAGACCTTGATATCGCCTTTGTTTTTGCGGGGCTGCCTTCGATGATAGAAAGTGTCATCAACGGAAAGACACTTACGTTTTTGCGCCGCGCCCTCCCCTTTGACCTGAAGGCTGTGGCAGTAACCGAAGTTTCGTACTCCCTCGAGGAAACCATTGAAACGTCTGGCATGGAGCTGCAGCCAGGTATTGCCGGGCAACTTGCCGAGGCAACGCAGGGCTACCCCTTTATGATCCAGCTCGTTGGATATTACGCATGGCAACTGGCACGACGCGCCCATACAACTGTTATTGGAGAGGAAGAGGCGAAGCGAGGCATCGCAACAGCACGCGAACGCTTCTGCGCCATGGTGATTGAACCCGCGCTGCAGCGCATTCCGCCCACGTGCATCGCTTATCTTTTGAGCATGGCTTCACTGGGACAGACATGCTCGACCAGCATGGTTGCCGATGACTTAAACAAGACACCTCAACAGGTAAGTTCCATCCGCAGTCGTCTGCTGAGAGAGTCGATCATTGAGGCGCCCTCGTACGGCAAGGTCTCATTTGCCATCCCCTACATGCGCGACTACCTCAACGAACACAAAGCCGAACTGGAAGTTGAACTGTAGAGGCGCCAATATCCCAGAGGACAGCAGGCCCCAAGCCGGTGTAGGCTTGGGGCCTGTTTTGTAGCTTTGCTCTTTTGAGCTATGCGCGCTCGTATTTCGTGGCGCGTCCTGTCCCCCGCCTTACGATCGAGTTTCGGTTGAGCAAAGATTCAAGCGCCGTCAACGTGCGCGTGCGGCTCAATCCCGTCTGTTGCTCAATCTCACCCCGCGACAGTATTCGTCCGCCTGACAAAACCTTGAGAACCTGGACCTCTTCCTCAGACCCTTCAAAGGCATCGATAACGGGCAACGTGACGGCCACCATGCCGCCGCGAACATCAAATACCGGCTGGCTCAAAGAATCTCGATACGCTCGCCTGATTCGCGCGATTCCCGTACCGAACTTCTCGATGTAATCCAGCTTTAAAAAGACCTCGGCGACAATTGGGTTTCTGAGCACGGATATCTGCCCATACAGGTATTGTTCCGTCGTCAAACCGGCGGGTAGCGATCCGGGGGAAGTCACAACGACGCGATCATCGTACAAAGCGATTTGAACATTCGCCCGAACGTCCCATGTCCGATGCACCAAAGCGTTTGCGACAGCTTCGCGGAACGCCTCAAGAGGAATTCGATCGGTTTGGACGCGTTCCATCCCCTCGATACGCTCATAACGGTAGTAGCGTGCAAACATAGCAACCGCCCTGTCCACCTGCTCAATTGCAGATAGACCTGTCGCCGTCTCACGATCTAAGAGAACGTCCTCGGTCTCACCAAACCGCACACAGTCGATGCCCGGAAAATCGTTTTTATCCGCCAATATCGCCGCGGCATTGGTATAGCCGTCCTTGCCGAGCAAGCGAAGCGTACGCATGATATCCGGCGTTAGCTCGGAAATACCAAGGTGTTCAACACACTTATGCTCGAGCGTGTGAAAACTCAAGTCCTGAAAAGCCGACGTGAGCGCATCGAACGTCAGGTTACTGCCCTCGAGCGTTAGTCTGCCATACTCAAACCGATCGACCTCCACCGTTGCCGAATCGTTACGCCTATATGCCTTTCCTTTGCTTCGATAGGGTTTGTCCTGGCCCTCATAGACCGTAAGGATTACGGTCCCGTGTTTCTCATCGGGCTCAAGCGAGTAACGGGGGGCTGGATCTAAGCTGTCATTAATCATATTTTCGATGCGCAGACATTCGGCAACCGGATCTGCAAGACCGACAGCAACGCCCTCGTCATCAACGCCAAACTCAATCTTGCCCGTCCCGTAGTTTGCATAGGCGCTCACCGTTTTAAGAAACGTCGGCGTAACGCTTTCCTTGTATTCGACTGTAGGGCTCTCTCTAACAACCATATGCACCGCACCTCTCTATTCATACTCATCTGAATCGTATTATAAGACGAAAACCGTTTGCGTACGGATTTCAGACAGACGCAAACGATTTTCGTCTTGATTTACGTCCGGAATTAAGACGCAAATTGCGCTTTCGTACGGCTAAATGCCAGACGCAAATCGTTTTCGTCCGTCAATACGTCCGCAATCCAGACGAAAAAGCCCCGAGCTCGTATGAACTCGGGGCTCTTTGTGCCGCGCATCTATGAGAGGAGAAATTCGATGCGTACGGGCGCTACTCCATGTAGTCACCCTGAATGGCGGCAACCTCGTCGTTCCCCGCCTGATGGGCGTGCTCAAGGCATCCGTTCCCCTCTTTATCGACGTTACGGGCAAAAAGCTCGTCGAGGAGACCATCCGCGCGCACCGCGGCGTGGCCGACGCCATCGAGGCGCGCAACCCCACCGCCGCGCACGACGCCATGTATCTGCACCTGGTCTACAACCGCAACATGATCGCGGAAGGCGCGATGGCGAAAAGCGAGTAAGGGCATCGCGACAACCGATTTCAACCGTTCACCTTTTAAAAGTGAACGTTCACCTATTTTTAGGAGAATAGGGGCGTCAATTCCTCCGCTTCTCCTATACTGAGCTTGTATTAAAAGCAAGACTTATATAGATGAACGTTTCTTTTGAAAGGATCGCTATGTCTGATCTTATGGACAGCTTCCGCCTGGATGGCAAGGTCGCACTCGTGACCGGCGCCACCTACGGCATTGGCATGGCCATTGCCGAGGCGCTCGGCGAGGCCGGCGCCAAGATCGCCTTTAACGCCCGCCACGCCGACAAGGTCGCCGAGGCCGAGAAGCACTACCGCGAGCTGGGCTTTGAGGCTCACGGCTACGTGGCCGATGTCACTGACGAGGCCGTCGTCGCCGAGCTCGTCGCCAAGATCGAGGCCGATTTTGGCACCACGCCCGACATCCTGGTCAACAATGCAGGTGTTATCCAGCGCACCCCCATGCTCGACATGAGCGCCGAGGACTTCCGCCGTGTCGTCGACATCGACCTCAATGCGCCGTTTATCGTGTCCAAGGCCTGCCTGCCCGGTATGATCGCCAAAGGCCACGGCAAGATCATCAACATCTGCTCCATGATGAGCGAGCTCGGCCGCGAGACCATCGCCGGCTATGCCGCCGCCAAGGGCGGACTCAAGATGCTCACCAAGAACATCTGCTCTGAGTTTGGCGAGGCCAATATCCAGTGCAACGGCATTGGGCCCGGCTACATCGCCACCCCGCAGACCGCACCGCTGCGCGAGACGCAGCCCGATGGCAGCCGTCACCCGTTTGACCAGTTCATCATTGCCAAGACGCCGGCCGCCCGTTGGGGCACGCCCGAGGACCTGAAGGGCCCCGCCGTGTTCCTGGCTTCCGACGCATCGAACTTCGTCAACGGGCACATTCTGTACGTCGACGGCGGCATCCTCGCCTACATCGGCAAGCAGCCGCAATAAGGAAACTGGGCGAGGCGGTCGGCAGTTAAGTCTGCTGCTCGGACAGTCCTGCGCAAGACGGAAAGCACATTAAGTGCTTTCCTTTGCGTGCGGAACTCGCGACAGACTTAACTGCCGACCGCCCGCACAGCTCATCGCGGGTCGGTTTTGCCGCCGCCCGCATGCAGAAACAAAAAAAGAAACATTTGGTTGAAAGGTTAACTCCCATGAAAATCGCTCTCATCAACGAGAACTCCCAGAACTCAAAGAACCCCATGATCGAGGCTGCCCTTAAGAAGGTCGTCGAGCCCATGGGCCACACCGTCTTTAACTATGGCATGTATGCCGATGCCGACTCCAAGCCCCTCACCTATGTGCAGAACGGCATCCTGGCCGCCGTGCTGCTCAACTCCGGCGCTGCCGACTATGTCGTGACCGGCTGCGGCACCGGCGAGGGCGCCATGCTCGCCTGCAACTCCTTCCCCGGCGTGCTCTGCGGCCATGTCGCCGACCCGCTTGATGCCTACACCTTCGCCCAGGTCAACGACGGTAACGCCGTCGCCATGCCCTTCGCCCTCAAGAACGGCTGGGGCCAGGAGCTCAACCTCGAGTACACCTTCGAGAAGCTCTTCGGCTTTGGTTCGGGCAACGGCTATCCTGCCGAGCGTGTTGAGCCCGAGCAGCGCAACAAGAAGATCCTCGACGGCGTCCGCGCTGTGACCATGCGTCCGCTCGTCGACGTCCTGGGCGAGATCGACCAGGACCTGGTCAAGGGTGCTCTGGCTGGCGAGCACTTCCAGGAGTACTTCTTCGCCAACGCCACCGACGAGGCCATCATCGCCAAGGTCAAGGAGCTCCTGGGTCTCTAATCGCGACCCATCGCAGCTAAACGCAAGCGGCGGCCGCCCCAACACGGGACGGCCGCCGCTTTTTGCTATCAAATGGTGCAATGGGGTCAGGTTATCTCACACCATGTTGGCTCAAAGAGAGCAAGATTAGGATTCCTCGATAATCTGTCGGCATGCCGCTGCAAGAGCGGGAAACTCTGATGTCACCGCGTCCCAAACCACGGCGCGATCGACGTTGCCGTAATCATGGGCAAGATAGTTACGCATCCCCACTATACCGCGCCACTCAATCTCGGGATGTAGTCGCTGCGCCTTCTCGGACAGCTTACCCGCCTCCTCCGTCACCCTGAGGGCACACATAAGGAGAGAATCGGCGAGTGTCCTGGCCTTGATGTCATCCGCATGGAGGAACTCGTCTTCCGTCACACCGAACGCTTTGATTCTCTCGGTCGTCTCATCAATCGCCTCGAGAATCTCCTGGGCGCGCAACGCATCTGATTTACGGGCGAACATACAGCACCACACCCTCCCTCTCGATGGCATGCGCAATGTCTTCTCGCAAGTGTTCGCTCGAAACGACGTCGACCTGCTTGCCTGTTGCCTCTTTGATCTCCTCCGCGAACGAGGAAAGAGCGAATAACCCAAATGTCGCATCGGAATCGACCTCTATACGCAGGTCGATATCGCTATCGGTATTTGCGTCACGTCGAGCATACGAGCCGAACAACGTGACCGACCGAATCGCCTTTCGAGTACCCGCCGCGCGAGCAACGGCATCCCTGATTTCAGCAACGGTCAAAACGTCGGTCTTCGCCTCGTCCCGTTTGACTGAAAGAGAAGGGGTAAATGGAAGCGACCGCTCCCGCAGCATCTGACGCATGAACATGTTGACCGCCACGGAAGACGTCATGCCGAGCTCCTCGCAGAGCTCGGCAAACGATTCCTTAATTGATGCATCAACACGGACGCTCAAAACTGAAGCACTCATCTTAGCCTCCTGTATGACAGTAGCTATACAATATCATACAGAGAAGCAAGATGACTGGTGCAAAGGGGTCAGGTTTGTATGCACCAGATTGGTGCAAACTAACCTGACTCCCATGCACCAAGGGAGCGACTAGAGCTCGCAGGCAACCTTGTAGCCATCGCCAATGGCGTCGCGGATATTGCCGCACTTGTTGGCGTCGCCCAGCACGTGGACAGCAACGCCAGCGGCGGCAAGGTCGTCGGCCAACTTGGTGTTGGGACGATAGCCCATGGCAAGCACCAGCGTATCGGCATCGGTGATGGTGTGGACCTCGCCGTCCTTTTCGTAGCTGATAGTGTCCTCGGTAATCTCGGTCACCTTGGCCTCTGTCAGCACGTGAACGCCCTTGGAGAGCATGCGCGTGATGAGCACCGCGCGACCGGCGCCGCCCTCGTTGGCGGCGAGCGTCTTGGTCATCTCGATAACGGTGACATCGCGATTGGCCGGCGAGAGGTCATTGACCAACGGGGCCAAGTAATCGGCCGTCTCGCAGCCAACGGTGCCGCCGCCCACGATAACGATCTTCTTGCCCGGGAAAGCCTTGCCACCCAGCAGGTCGTCAGCCGTCATAACCTGCTTAAAGCCCTGCATGAAGGCCGGAGCGATGGGCTCGGCGCCATAAGCCAGGACGACCTCGTAGCCCGCGTAGTCACGCTGAATGTCCTCGGCCGAAAGCTCGGTACCAAAGACGCACTTCACGCCCGCCTCAGCAAGACGGCGATACTGGTATTTGATCACGCGGGTGAGTTCCTGCTTTGCCGGCGGAACGGCTGCAATGCGCATCTCGCCGCCCGGCTCATCCTGCTTATCCACGAGCACCACGTTGTGTCCGCGCTTGGCGGCAATATAGGCAGCCTCCATACCCGCAGGGCCAGCGCCCACAACGAGCACGTTCTTAGCCTCGGCGGCAGGCTCGTAACCAGCCTCGTCGCGCTCCACGTCCGGGTTGACGGTGCAGGAGATGCGCTTGCCGAACATAATGCCGTTCAGGCAGCGCAGGCAGCCAATGCAGGGACGGATGTCGTCGGCGTTGCCGGCAGCGGCCTTGTTGCAGAACTCGGCATCGCACAGATTGGCGCGGCCCATCATGCAGATGTCGGCAGCGCCGTCCTCGATCAGCTCCTCGGCGATCCAGGCCTCGTTAATACGTCCGACAGTGGCGACGGGAATGTTGACGTGCTTTTTGATCTCGCGCGAGCAGGCGGCATGCGAGGCCTGCTGGGTACCGGCGGCGGGAATCGCGGAGCCGCGCTTGATGGTGGTGCCGCCCGACACGTGAATCATGTCGACGCCGGCCTTCTCCAGACGACGCGAGACGTAGATCATGTCGTTGAGGGTCAGGCCGCCATCGGTGTACTCATCGCCCGAGATGCGGACGTCGATGATAAAGTCCTTGCCGCAGCGCTCGCGAATCTCGGCGATGACCTCGAGCAGGAAGCGCATGCGAGCGTCGAGCGAGCCGCCGTACTCGTCGGTACGCTTGTTGTAGAGCGGGGTCAAAAAGCCGCCGAGCATACCGTGGGCGTGCGCCGCATGGACCTCGACGCCATCGACGCCAGCCTTCTGCATACGCACGGCAGCGTCGCCAAACTGATGCGTGAGCTCGTGGATCTCATCGACCGTGATAGGACGCGGTGCCTCGCGGGCATAGGACGGTCCCACGAAGGACGGAGCGATCAGGCGCGGCGTGCCCGGAATGTTAAAGGCCATGTAGGCGGGGTGGAAGAGCTGCGGCATAATCTTGCAGCCGTACTCGTGGACGGCCGCGGCGAGCTTTTCCCAACCGGGGATAAACGTGTCGTCGTAGCAGCACATGTCACCCGGCAGATAGGTATAGGTGGGCTCGACCGTCACGACCTCGGTAATGATGAGGCCAACGCCGCCCTTGGCACGGGCACGGTAATGATCGACCAAGTCGTCGGTCACATAGCCATGATCGGCCAGGTTCGTGGACACCGGCGGCATAAAGACGCGGTTCTTGACCTCGGTCGTACCGACCTTGATCGGGCTAAAGAGCATCGGATAGGCGGAGGACTCCATGCAGGGTTCCTTTCGTTTGAGCCGCTCGGCGGCAGTTGCTAACGTACCTATCGTATCAGTATCCGCCGCATTCGCACTCGCTCGCACTCCCCACCTTCAATCCCGACCCTCACAAAAAAGTTGCGGTGGAATACGGAGTAGATGAGGCTTTTGACAGGCAAAACAGTCCGTATTTCACCGCAACTGATGGGCGGAGTGGAATTGAGGGCTCAGGTAGTCAGTCATGCCCTCATCCGCCACTCCCTCACCTACAGCGCGCCGTCCAGCATAAGGTTCACCTTGAGCACGTTGACCGTGGGCTCGCCGAAGACGCCCAGGAATCGGCCCTTGGTGCACCGGGCGATGATCTCGCGCACTTCGCCTTCGCTCTTGCCCGTGGCCTTGGCAAGGCGCGGGACCTGGTACTCGGCGGCATCCGGAGAGATCTCCGGGTCGAGGCCGGACCCCGAACACGTCACCAGGTCGACGGGCACAGCGTCCATATCGGCATCGGGGTTGGCGGCGCGGATCTTCTTCACGCGCGCATCCACAAGCTGCCGATACTCATCACTCGCCGGGGACAAATTGGACGGGGCACCATACGCCATGAGCCCGCCATCTTCGCCTTCGACAATTGACACGTTCTGGATACGACCCCACATGTGGGCTTCGTCATCGAAGTTCTGGCCGATGAGCTCGGAACCCACAACCTTGCCGTCGACCGTAATGAGCGAACCGTTCGCCTGATACGGGAACGCAACCTGGGAGATGCCGGTCACGACGAGCGTATAGCCCAGGCCGCAGACAACGGTAAACAGCGCGAACACGCCCAGTGCGCGCGATGCAACACCTTTGAACATACAAACCTCCACTTACATAATGCC
Source organism: Collinsella sp. (assembly GCA_018382125.1). Lineage (GTDB taxonomy): Bacteria > Actinomycetota > Coriobacteriia > Coriobacteriales > Coriobacteriaceae > Collinsella. Next base: position 28,287 of record JAGZQO010000021.1, on the reverse strand, counting down.
GCAGAACGCGAGCAGCATGTCGATGAGCTTGATGAATACGAACGGGGCAACGATGCCGCCCAGACCCCACACGAGCAGGTTGTGGGTCAGCAGCTGTCCGGACGGGACCTCGCGGTACTTAACGCCCTTCAGCGCGGCCGGGATCAGCGCGACGATAACGAGCGCGTTATAGATGATGGCCGAAAGAACCGCGGACAGCGGGCTTGCCAGACCAAGGATGTTGAGCGCGCCAAGGCCCGGGTAGATCGGCGAAAACAGGGCCGGGATGATAGCGAAGTACTTCGCCATGTCGTTGGCCACCGAGAAGGTCGTGAGCGAACCGCGGGTCATGAGCAGCTGCTTGCCGATACGCACGACCTCGATGAGCTTGGTAGGGCTGGAGTCGAGGTCGACCATGTTGCCGGCCTCCTTGGCAGCCTGGGTGCCCGTGTTCATGGCCACGGCGACGTCGGCCTGGGCCAGAGCGGGCGCGTCGTTGGTGCCGTCACCGGTCATGGCGACCAGGTGCCCCTCACGCTGGAACTCGCGGATCTTCTCGAGCTTGCCTTCAGGGGTGGCCTCGGCCAGGAAGTCGTCAACGCCGGCCTCGGCGGCGATTGCCGCGGCGGTGAGCGGGTTGTCGCCCGTCACCATTATGGTCTTGATACCCATGCGGCGCAGGTCGGCGAACTTCTCCTTAACGCCGGACTTGATGATGTCCTTAAGGTACACAACGCCCAGCACACGGCAGTTCTTGGTCACGACCAGCGGGGTGCCGCCGGCCTTGGCGATGCGCTCGACGGCCTCGTCGCACTCCTGGGAGAACACGCCGCCGGCTGCCTCCACATAAGTGCGCACGGAATCGGCAGCGCCCTTGCGGATCTCATTGCCCTCGTAGTTCACGCCGGACATACGCGTTGCCGCGGTGAACGGGATGAACTCCATACCCTTATCCTCGAGCGTGCGACCGCGCAGACCGAACTGCTCCTTGGCGAGCACGACGATGGAACGACCCTCGGGGGTCTCGTCGGCCAGCGAGGAAAGCTGGGCGGCATCGGCCAGCTCCGCGGGATCGACGCCGTCGACCGGGATGAACTCGGCGGCTTGGCGGTTACCCAGGGTGATGGTGCCGGTCTTGTCGAGCATGAGGATGTCGACGTCGCCGGCGGCCTCGATGGCGCGGCCGGACATGGCCAGCACGTTGGCCTCGTTCAGACGGCTCATGCCGGCGATACCGATGGCGGACAGAAGGGCGCCGATGGTAGTGGGAGCCAGGCACACGAGCAGTGCCACGAGCGTGGTCACGGCCGTGGGGTTGACCATGTCGTTAAGACCGGCCGAGAAGCAGGAGTAACAATACAGGGCCAGCGTGACCAGGATAAAGACGATAGAGAGGGCCACCAGGAAGATCTCCAGAGCGATCTCGTTAGGGGTCTTCTTGCGCGCGGCACCCTCGACCATCGCGATCATCTTGTCCAGGAAGCTCTGGCCGGGTTCGCTGGAGATCTTGACGATGATCCAGTCGGATAGCACCGTGGTACCGCCGGTAACGGCAGAGCGGTCGCCGCCGGCCTCGCGGACCACGGGGGCGGACTCGCCGGTGATGGCGGACTCGTCAACGGAGGCAGCGCCCTCGATGACGTCGCCATCGCCGGGAATCTGCTCGCCGGCGCGTACGATCACCAGGTCGCCGCGCGTAAGCTCGGTGCCGGGAACGACGGTGAAGTGCTCCTTGTCCTCAACGGACTCGATGCGATGGGCCTCAACATCCTTCTTGGCCGCACGCAGGGAATCGGCCTGAGCCTTACCGCGGCCCTCGGCAAGCGCCTCGGCGAAGTTCGAGAACAGGTCTGTGAGCCACAGGATGACCGCGATGGCGACCACATAGTAGGTGGGCACACCCGCGTCCTGCACACCGAAGATGGAAGCGACGGCCAGGACGGAGGTCATGCCGGCGGAAAGCCACACCAGGAACATGACCGGGTTTTGAATCTGGACGCGAGGATCCAACTTGGCAAACGAGTCGCGGACCGCGCGGCCCATCATGTCTTTTTGCATAGCCATAAATCTGCGCCCTCCTTTACGCAATCATCTGGAAGAACTCGGCAACGGGGCCAAGCGCCAGGGCCGGGAAGAAGCTCAGGGCACCGATCAGCAGAACGATGAACACGAGCAGGAATACGAACATGCCGTTGGTGGTAGACAGGGTACCGGCGCTCTCGGCGACCTTACCTTTCTTGGCCAGCGAGCCGGCGATAGCCAGCGTACCGATGATGGGCATGAAGCGGGCGAACAGCATCTCGAGGCCGAGCATGACGTTGATCCAGGGAATGTTGCAGTTCATGCCTGCAAACGCCGAGCCGTTGTTGCCGCCGCATGAGGTGAAGGCATACAGCACCTCGGAGAAGCCGTGCGCGCCACCATTGTTGAGCTGGTCGGCAAGACCGGGCACCATGCAGGCGATGGCCGAACACACCAGAATGGCAAACGGAGTTGCCAGGCACAGGACAACTGCCCAGCGCATCTCGCCCGGCTCGATCTTCTTGCCCAGGAACTCAGGCGTGCGTCCGACCATGAGGCCGGCGATGAACACTGTGAGGATGGCGAAGCCGATCATGCCGTACAGGCCGCAGCCCACGCCGCCGAAGACGACCTCGCCCAGAGCCATCTGGAGCATCTGGACAAAACCGCCCAGCGGGGTGTAGGAGTCGTGCATGGAGTTAACCGAGCCGTTGGAAGCAGCCGTCGTGAAAGCGGACCAGGTGGAAGAGGAGGCGATACCGAAGCGGCTCTCCTTGCCCTCCATGTTGCCGCCAGCCTGGCCATCGGTCATCTCGATGTTGACCGCGCCGCCATCTGCCAGCTGCGGGGTGCCCGCATGCTCGTTGAGGGCGATGATGCCGGCGAAGATCACCAGCAGGATGAACATGGCGGCAAAGATGGCCTTGCCCTGCTTGGTGTTTTTGACGCCGATACCGAAGGTGAAGCAACAGGCGGCCGGGATCAGCAGCAGGCTGGTCATCTCGATGATGTTGGTGAAGGCACTGGGGTTCTCATACGGATGAGCGGAGTTCACTCCGAAGAAGCCTCCGCCGTTGGTGCCGGACTGCTTGATGGCGACCTGAGGAGCCGCGGGACCCTGGGGCAGGAACTGCTCGGTGACCACGCGCGCGCCCTCGACAACCTTGCCGTCGACCTTGACCGTGTCGCCCTCGATCCGGGCGCCGTCGATGACGCTCCAGCCGCCGTCTGCATTAGGCTGGACAGCGACGGGCTCTACGAGCTCAGCCTTCTGAGCCGGCTGGAAGTTGGAGATGACGCCACCGGCAGCCAGGCAGATGCCGAACACGAGGTTCAGCGGGATGAGCACATACAGGACGGTGCGGGTGAGGTCGACCCAGAAGGAACCCAGACCCTGCTCCTTGACCTGACGGAAGCCGCGGATGAGCGCGAACATGACCGCAATACCGGTGCCGGCGGACAAGAAGTTTTGCACGGTGAGGCCCATGAACTGCACAAAGTAGGACAGGGTGGTCTCACCGGAATAGGATTGCCAATTGGTGTTGGTTATGAAGGAGGCGGCCGTATTGAACGACAGGTCCCACGACACACCCGGCAGGTGCTGGGGATTGCCTGGCAAGAAGGACTGAAGCGCCTGGAGTGCCACAAGAGCCACGAGGCCGATCCCCGAAAAGACCAGCACGCTCGCCAGATAGCGCCTACACCCCATCTGCTCTGCCGCGTCGATGCGAAGCAGACGATAGACGCCACGCTCCACAGGAACAATCACAGGCGACAGGAACGTATGCTCACCATCCATGATATGGGCCATGAACCGACCGAGCGGAACGGCCAGGACGACGAGTACGGCAAAGTACAAGATGTACTGAATCGCAGCGTCCATAGTTTACGAATCACTCCTCATCAGAATGTAGATGTAATAGATAAGAAGTCCAATGCAGACGACTCCGATGATGGGAATGAGGATGTCCATTTACCGCCCCTTTCACACGCGGTCCGATGTCTCGGACGCCTGCCCTCGCAAGCGTCTGGGGACAGTAAACGCTTCTAGGGATTAAAGAGGCGTGAGGGGCGGGGCTCACGTCCTTAAGATGCCGTAAAGATGCAGGTAGAAAGCACTATTGCAGCTGCAGTGCGCCTATACTCGACCTCGCGAGCATACAGTGGTGTCTTCACCGCGTATGCACGCATGGACAACGCTTCAGAAAGGCTACGCTATGCAGCGCGACGCATCGGACACTCGCGTCAATCCAGACCTCATCCTCAAGGCAATTGAGAAAGACGAGGTCGCCGATGACACTCGAACCAGCCGGGGACACCTCAAAATTTTCTTTGGCTACGCTGCTGGCACAGGCAAAACCTATGCGATGCTTCAAGCCGCCCACGCCGCCAAGCAGCGAGGTGTCGACGTCGTCGCGGGATACATCGAGCCGCACGAACGTCCGGCAACTGCCCATCTTGCACAAGGGCTTGAGAACGTGCCCTGTAAACTCATCGAGCACAACGGCATTGCGCTCAGCGAGTTCGATCTAGATGCGGCTATCGAACGCGCCCCTCAGCTCATCCTTGTCGACGAGCTCGCCCATACGAATGCGCCGGGGTCTCGCCACGACAAACGCTATCAAGACGTCGAGGAACTTCTACATGCGGGCATCGACGTCTATACGACCGTGAACGTTCAGCATATCGAGAGCCTAAACGACATGGTTGCATCCATCACCGGCGTTGTCGTGAGCGAACGAATCCCCGACCGTATCTTCGATGATGCCGACCAGGTCGAGCTCGTCGACATAGAGCCCGAAGACCTACTTGAGCGCCTTCGCGCCGGCCTCGTCTACCGTCCCGCACAAGCCGACCGAGCGCAACAGCATTTTTTTACCGTCGAGAACCTCACCGCACTCCGAGAAATCGCGCTGCGCCGCTGCGCCGATCGCACCGGTCACCTCACAGACGCCGCACGCGTGCTGGGAAACCGTGACTACTACACCAGGGAGCGTATCTTAGTCTGTGTCTCCCCGGCGCCGACCAATCCCCGCATCGTCCGTGCCGCCGCACGCATGGCGAAAGCGTTTCGCAGCGAGCTCGTCGCCCTGTTCGTAGAGAGCCCGCGCACGCAAGCCATGAGCGATGATGAGCGCACCAAGCTTGCAGCCAATATCGCCCTAGCCGAGCAGCTCGGAGCACATATGGAAACCGTCTATGGCGACGACATCGCGTTTCAGATCTCCGAGTTCGCGCGCCTGTCGGGTATTTCGAAGATCGTCATGGGGCGCACGGGCGAGCGCAGCAGCGTCCGTCAGGCCCTCTTCGGCCGCAAATCTCTCGTAGAACAGCTCATAACATTCGCCCCGAACCTCGACATTTACATCATTCCAGACCAGTCAACTCCGCCCTCCCGGTCCAAAGGACGCCGCCGTGCACTCGCCCTGCAGCCGCCCAGCAGCCGAAACGTGCTTCGCACGCTGGCCCTCTCTCTTGTCGCCACGGCGATCGGCACGGCTTTTCGCCATCTGGGATTTGCCGATTCCAGCATCATATCCCTCTATATCCTCACGGCCCTGCTGACCGCCGTCACCACGACGGGGCGTATCTGCACGATCGTATCGAGCGTGCTCTCTGTAGTGCTTTACAACTTCTGCTTCGTCACGCCTCTGTTTTCGCTCGCCAGCTACGACCGAAGCTATCTGGTCACGTTCGGCATCATGTTCGCTACCGCTATGGTCGCCGGCGAGTTAACTGCGCGCATCGCCGACAACGCCCGTACCTCCGCCGAGAACGCATTCAAAACGCGCGTACTCCTCGAAACGAACCAGCTCTTGCAGCAAGCCCATAGCGCGGAGGAGTGCGCCCGCGTCGCCATGAACCAACTCATCAAACTGCTAAAACTCGACGTGGTCTTCTACACCGCCGAACACGGCACGCTCGGCAAGGCGCTCTATGAGTCCGCTGACACCGAAAACCGATCCGCGTCGCTGCTCACCGACTACGAGCGCGCCGTTGCAACCTGGACCTACACCAACAACAAGCGCGCGGGCGCAAGCACGCGGACCCTGCCTGAGGCGCGCTGTCTCTACCTCGCGGTTCGCACCGGCGACAAGGTATTCGGTGTCATCGGCATCGCCCTGGAGAGGCGCGAGATCGAAGCCTTCGAGCATTCGATCGTCCTATCTATCGTAGGTGAATGCGCCTTGGCGCTCGAAAGCGACCGGGCGGCGCAAGAGCGCGAAGAGGCTGCGGTCTTAGCGAAAAACGAGCAGCTGCGCGCCAACCTTTTGCGCTCCATCGGCCACGATTTGAGGACGCCCCTCACGGCTATATCCGGATCTGCGGCAATCCTTCGGAAGAGAGACGAGAAGCTCAGCCTCGAACAACGCTGCGATCTTGCCGATGCCATCTACGACGATTCCCTCTGGCTTATCGATACCGTGGAGAACCTCCTCGCCATCACACGCGTCGAGGACGGCACCATTCGCCTCAACTTAACATCCGAGCTCATCGACGAGGTCATCGAGGCCGCCCTCAGCCATGTCGCCCAAGCATCGCATGGACGTACCGTCACCATCGACCACACTGACGACATCCTGCTGGTACGCATCGACGCCCATCTCATCATGCAGGTGCTTACGAATCTCATCATGAACGCCTTCAAATACACGCCCGAGGACTCGACTGTCACCATCAGCGCATGTCGCGAGGGTGCGTTCATCGTGGTGGACGTCGCAGACGATGGGCCGGGTGTGGCAGACTGCGACAAACCTCATATCTTTGAGCGCTTCTTCACCTCAAGCAATACGCGGCCCGTGGATTCGCGTCGAAGCATCGGCCTTGGGCTGTCGCTCTGCCGCTCCATCGTGGAGGCGCATGGCGGCGTCATCGAAGTTCGCGACAACCACCCCCATGGGGCCGTCTTCCGTTTTACCCTGCCCGCCGAGGAGATCGAGATTCATGAATAATGCCGCTAAGCCACGTATCCTCCTGGTCGAAGATGACCTGACCGTTCAAAACCTCGTTTCGACCGCGCTTGACCTCCACGGCTATGTCGTGAGCAAGGTTTGCAACGGCCAGGCCGCCATCATGGATGCGGTGTCGCACGGCCCCAGCCTCATCATGCTCGACCTCGGCCTTCCCGACATTGACGGTATCGAGGTCATCACGAAGATCCGAAGCTGGTCGGCAGTCCCCATTATCGTCATTTCGGCGCGCACCGAAGATTCCGACAAAATTTCAGCACTTGACGCAGGGGCAGACGACTACCTCACCAAGCCCTTTTCTGTGGATGAGTTGCTCGCGCGCGTCCGTGCGAATTTGAGGCGCTCCTCGATGGCGTCGAGCGAGTCGACAGAAGCGAGCACGTTCGACAACGGTCCGCTGCATATCGACTACGCCGCGGGATACGCGACGAAGGACGGACACGAGCTCTCGCTCACCCCAACCGAGTACAAATTACTCGTCCTTTTGGCGAAAAACGTCGACAAGGTGCTCACCCACACCTTCATCACCCGCGAGATATGGGGCACGAGCTGGGACAGCGATCTGGCGAGCCTGCGCGTGTTCATGCGCACCCTGCGCAAGAAGATCGAGGCAGACCCCTCTCACCCCAAGATGATTCAGACGCACATGGGTGTCGGGTACCGCATGCAGCGTCTCTAGCCCACCCCCCAAAAAGTTGCGGTGAAATACGGGGCAGCCGAGGCTTTTGACAGCCAAAACAGTCCGTATTTCACCGCAACTGATGGGTGGGATGGAGTTAGAGACCCAAATAGGCAGTCATGCCTTCGACGGCGAGCTTGGCGCCTGCCACGGCATGAACCACGGTGAGCGGGCCGTTAACCACGTCGCCGGCGGCAAAGACGCCAGGCACGGTGGTCATACCGTACTCGTCGACCGAAAGCAGGCCACGATGGTCGGTCTCTAGGCCGCCCGTTGTAAGCACAAGCTTGTCTTTGGGCACCTGCGAAGCTGCAATCACAACTGTGTCGGCAGACGCATGGTCGAGCTCCTCCTCGTAGCCCACCACGTTGTTGTCCTCGTCAAAGATAGCCGTCTCGAACACCGGACCGTTATCGTCGATGGCGCAGATCGCCTTGCCGCACACAATCTCGGCACCATCGAGCTCGGTCAGCTCGACCTCGTCGTCGATGGCCGAGATATGGCGCGATCGAGCATACACAGTGACCTTGCGAGCACCCGAACGCAGCGCCGTGCGGGCCACATCCATGGCCACATTACCGGCACCGATGACCGCCACGTTCTGCCCGATCGCCACGCTCGTGGGATCGACCAGATAATCGATACCAAACAGCACGTTGCCGCGCGACTCGCCGGGAATGCCCAGTTTGCGGGCACGCCAGGTACCGGTACCGACAAAGACCGCATCGTAGCCGTCGCGCAGCAGGTCGTCGATATGCAGCGCGCCACCGATGGTGGTCGAGGGGCGCACGCGCACGCCAAGCGAGCACATCACATGACGGTACTTTTGCACGAGCGCACGGGGCAGGCGGAACTCGGGGATACCGTATTCCAGCACACCGCCGATCTCGGGGCGCTGTTCAAATACCGTGACGGCACAGCCTAGCTGGGCCATCTTAATGGCCACGGTAATACCGGCGGGACCGGAACCGACCACAGCAACCTGTTTGCCGCACGACGGCGCGGACGTCCACTCCTTACGATCCAAATACGCTGTCGAGATATAGTTCTCGATGCTCGAGAAATGCACGGGTGTGCCCTTGCGGCCCTGGATGCAAGCATCATCGCACTGGCCCGAATGGTTGCACACCACGGAGCAGACCGCGCTCATGGGATTGTTCTGGAACAGCAGCTCGCCCGCCTCTTCTAGACGGCGCTGTTTGAACAGGTCGATGACCTGCGGAATAGGCGTCTGAACCGGGCAGCCCTTAATCTGGCAGAACGCCCTTTTACAACCTAGGCAACGATTCGCCTCTTCGACAATGTGGATAGCCACGCAACTCCCCTTTTTAATGCAATCCAATGGGGGCGACGATAAAGACCCTTCACCGCCGCCCCCATACAGGTAATCTCAATCTGCCGACACAGCAAAAGCCAATGCTATAACTCGCGATGCGAAGCCCCGCAGCGAGCGGACATGTGCTCGAGTGTCGCCAGGCAGTCAGCCGCCGTCGCCGGCACACTGTTCTCGACCACGCAGGGAATCCCAGGGCAGGCGGCAGCCGCCCAGGCCACTACGGGCTCAAAGTCATAGCGGCCCGTCTCGCCCACGCCATGACACACCAGGCGTGAACCCGTACCGTCGCACCAACCGGCTTCGTCCTCGTTATCAACGACCTCAAAATCCTTGGCGTGCAGCACGCTGATCTTGCTGCCGCATAAGTAGAGCATGCGCGTGGTGATTTCCTGCGCTTCGTCAACGACGCTGGGGTGCAGCAGCGACACTGGGTCATAGATCACGCCGAGCGACGGGCTCGAGACGCGCTCCAGCACCTCACGGCAGCGATCTGGCGTGTTGACCGTCTCGTTCCAACCGGGCTCGATCAAAATTTGCCCACCCACGGCCTCGGCCCGATCGCAGACGTGTGCAAGCCCGTCTGCAAACGCATCGAGTGCCTCATCGGTCATGCGGTCGTCAGCAACGCGGTTCTGCGCATTGGGGCGACCGGTCTCGGTACCCACCGGGCAGCCGCCGAGCATCTGGGCAAAGTTCAGGCATGCCTCGTACTCAGCAAAGTTATCCATGAGCTGTTGGCGATCGGGCGTCGCCAAATTCTTATAGCAGCCGAGCACGGCGACCGAAACGCCCGCCTCGTCGAGCACGGCACGCAAATGGTCGGCAAGCTCGCGGGTCAGGCCGCCTCGATCGATCCCCATCGATGCGTAGAGCACCTTGCTCGGCAGCTGAATGCACGAAAAGCCCAGCTCTCCCGCCATGCGAATGCGTTCCTCGACGGTCCCCTGCGGAAGGTCGTGCAAACGTACACCCGGAGTAATAGCCCCCACGTTATTCACATCCCTTATGAGCGTTGATGCCCGGGGTGTATCCGCCAAACGGGTCCTCGATGGAGCACACGCCCGAGGGGGCGAGCGGATCGCGCTTACCGGCCAGCTTGTCGTGATGCATGGTCTCGATATAGGCAAGCACCAGCGGCGCCACACCCTTTGCATCATTTTTGACCACGGGCTCGCTCATGTAGTAATCAAACGTGCCCTCGCGGTGCGCGGTGTTGCCCAAGCCCGCGACCAGGCAGATGTTGTCGAGCGCCAGCTGGCCATCATGCTCGGACAGGCAGGTCTCGCAGATGCCGTCGAAGGCGCGACGGCCGTACTGGTAGTAACGCTCGCCCAGCACGCCCAGACGCACGCCCTTCATGATGGCATTGGCAAAAATCGCGCTACCAGACTCCTCCAGGTAGTTGGGGGCGATATTGGGCAGGTTGATGACCTGATGCCACATGCCGGTCTTCTCGTCCTGATACGGCAGCATGGCGTCGATCAGATCGTGGAACATCTTGCGGATCTCGTCCTTCTCGGCCGACATCGAAGGCGGCATAAGCTCCCAGGTGTCGATGAGCGCCATGGCAAACCAGCCCTCGGCGCGCAGCCAGAAGTTAGCCGAAAGGCCGGTGACCGGGTCGCACCAGAACTGTTTGCGGCTCGCGTCGTAAGCGTGATAGTACAGACCGTTGAGGGGGTTGCGCATCAGGTCGCGCACGACCTGGAACATATGGAAGCTGTCCGAGCAGGCACGACGGTTGTGGAAGCTCAGCTCGTACTGCATGTAGAACGGCTGGGCCATGTACATGCCATCGAGCCAGATCTGGTTGGGATAGACGGCCTTGTGCCAAAACACGCCTTCTTTGGTGCGCGGCTGGGTCTCGAGCTGGCGGTAGATGGTGTCCATGGCGGCACGGTACTTGGGCTTGCCCACCAGGTCATAGAGCTTGTAGAGGGTCTTGCCCGCATTGACGTTATCGAGATTATACTCCTGCGGGTTGTAATGCTTGATGGTACCGTCGTCCTGGACAAAGAAATCGATGTAGTCATCGGCGAACGTCAGGTAGCGCTGCTCACCCGTGATCTCATACAGCTCGATGAGCGCCTTGATCATGCAGCCGTCGATATAGTTCCAGGTGTTCTCCTTGCCGGCGCGAATCTTTTCGATATTCCAAGCCGGCGCCTGCGGCGTAGAGGTTTCGATCAATTGCTCGATATAACGGTCCAGGATTTGATTGCAACCCATTGCTGTCCCCTCTGACGTTAATGATAGGTGAACGTTAACCCTAGTGTAACGCGAACGGGGAATATAGAGTGAACGTTAACCCTATATTCCCCGCGAACGGCAGACTTTTAACGGCAAACGGCGGCTAAGCCCGCGGCGATGCGATGCGCCAGGCGCTCATAGCCAGCCGGGCTGTAATGCAGACCGTCCGGCATATAGAGCTCGCGGTGCTCCGGCAAAAACGGGCTGATGCCGCTTTGCGCATACAGGTCAATCACCGGAACGGAGTAACGGTCACAGACCTCGAGCATCGCCTTTACGTAGGCGACCTGCGTCAACCCCAAATGGTTGAGCTCGTCGCTTGCAGGGATATCCTTCTCGTGCTTGCCGCTCGTCTTGCACGGCGTCATAAACACGAGCTTTGCCCGAGGCGAGCGTGCCGTGATGGTGCGGATCAGATAATCGAGCGCACCGTAGAACTCATGCGCATCGGTACTGCCCAACTCGCCAAGCGGCACGTTGCGGCTAAAGTCGTTGACGCCGCCAAAGACGATGTAGATATCGGCCGCATCGTCGATACCGTCCAGGCGCTCGACAAACGAATCGGTACGGTCGGCCTTGATGGCGATACGCGAACCCTTGATGCCAAAGTTCTCGACGACTGCACCTCCCAGCAACGCGCCCAGATGCGAAGTCCAAGAGATGTCGTTGCCGCCTGCGCCGCATCCGTTATCCCCCCATGTGGTCGAATCGCCAAAGCAGCAAATGGTCGATTCACTCAAACTCTTCGTTTCCATAATCTTCTCCTCATCCGCCCATCGGCAGTCATACAGGAACGTACCGTTTATTCGCAGCATGCCGAGGGGCTATGCACGGGCGCATTCCGCAACGTGCGAATCGAGCCATTCGATATCCTCGACAAGATGTGCCACGCCCAGATGGTGTTCACCCGGACACACCTCGTGCCGCAGGCCATCTCTGCGACCCAGCAACTTGTAGGCATCGCGCACGATCTCGAGCTGCTCGTCAACATTTTTCAGCCCGCGCGAACCGTTCAGATGATCCTCTTCGCAGCTTTGCACTAACAACGGGCGCGGCGCAATAAGCGAGGCAATATCGCCCATGTCGAGCAAGCGCCAAAGTCCGGGTGTGTAGTTGCAGCTGCAATTGCCGTTGAGGTGCAGCAGCGAATCATCGACACCGTACAGGTAGCCCGAGACAAACGTCTTGCATACGCGTGGGTCGAGCGCCGCCAGATACAGCGTCATGTATCCGCCGCCCGAAAAGCCAAAACAGCCCAGGTCGTCCATGGCAATGTCGCCGCGCGCCTCTAGGTAATCGATCAGACGCATGTTATCCCAGGCGTTGAGGCCCGCAACGGTAAGTCCCAGCGGCTCGGCCATACGTGCTTGATTCAGACACGTACCGCGCAGGTAGCTGTTCTCGTCGTCGCCCTGACCCTTCCAGTCACGACGGTATCCCCAACCACGCGCATCGGGGCAGACGGTCACGTAACCCATGCGCGCCAAACGCAGACCGTAGTCGTAATTGAACTTACGCACGGCATCGTCGACCGCCGGCACGCCCACAACGCCGGCTATGCTTGCAGCACCCGCCCCCTGGTGACCATGCGGGCAGATATAACAGCGCTTGAGTCCCCGCTCGTCAAGCTTGGGGCGGGACGGCTCCAACAGGTAAAACGGCATCCACACATCGTGCTCAACCTGCAACACCGCATGAGTACGCACGATGCTGCCGGCAACCCGCACGCGATTGAGCTCACGAATCTCAATTGGGGCGCGGTCCATAAGCGAAAGACCCAAAATATCGTATAGACGAGTCCTGGTCGCAGCCTTCCATGCCTCAAAGTCTGTGGGAGTCTTGCCCGTAAATGCGGCCGAGCGCCCTTCGCGCTTCAGTCGGGCGCGCAGCGCAGGTTCGTCCTCGTAGTACGTCTCGATGTGCACGGTGCGGCCATTGGCAGATAGCCCAGCCGTCTCTACCGCATCACCGTCGCCGCCCTCGGGATCCCAACCATCCGTGCCGGCAAGCACTCGGTCACGCGTATAGCGTTCGGAATCCTGACCGGTCAGGCAATGCGCCCACGGCACCCAAGCGGCAGTATCACCCGCCGGGCCAAACAGGGTACCGCCGGCATACAGGGTGCCGTCATGTGCCGCTGGCTTATTCCAATCCCACCAACCCTCGAGTGAAATATGGGGGCCCAGCCAGCATTCGAGCAAAACGGTCTGGGCCCACTCGCGCCATGGACGACCCAGATAGACCGAATCCGGCGCCACGCCATCCGGAGCTGTAAACGAACAACCATGAAACACAAATCCGTACGGCTCGCCTTTAGGTGTGGAGGCTGCCGTTACATACCCGTTGACATCCATATCGCGGTTGAGCGAGCGAATCTCGCACCCCTCAAAGTAGGCACGCGCGCCGCCAAAGATAAAGTCGACATCGCCCTCGATCCGGCAACGTCGAAAATACTGCCGCCCCACCCGGCGCGGGGCAAACTGCTTGGGGCCTATAAAGCCGCCCGGCTTGGCCTCGCGCGGCGGCAGCGGCCCCAAAAAGAGCGTGTCCTGGTGTCCCTTAATGCAGCAGGCATCGACAACCAGGCGGTCACCATCGGCATACAGGGCAATCGCCTGACCGACCTCGCGCCCATCACCGGCGTTGTTTTCGATTGTTAGACCCGCAAGCGTCACGTCGTCGGCATCGACCAGCACCGTGTACGTACGGAAGGTGCCGAGTCTTCCATCCTGGCCGCTACCATCTTCCGAAGGCATCTTGGCACCCAGGCCTCCCACGATACGCACGCTGTCGGCGGTCTCGCCCTCAAGCGTCACATGCGGACGACGAATTTCGACCTGCTCGCGATACTCGCCCGGCGCCACCAGCACACGCACCGGCACGGTCACATCGGGCACACACCGCTCCGCCGCCTCGAGCGCCGCCGAAATGCTGCGATACGCGCCTTCGCGTTCGAGCGATACCTCAAAGAGCTGTTCTTTACCACTCATCTGTCATTACGCTTTCTGTCACAGAACACCCACCGTGCAGTACCGGCACCTATAGATTGCGTGCGACAGCCGGGCAGACCCGACCGTCGCACGCCTCAACATGCCGTATTCACTTGTGCAGGAGCACTACCCTACGCGCGGATAACCTTGTCGACGTTTTGCAGCTGCAGCTCGTCGCCATCCTGACCCTCGATGCGCACGTTCTGCAGGTCGAGGACTTTCACGTTCTGCGCGATGATGCCCTGGCGCACCATGGGCTCAACGCCGCAGGCCATGGCCGGGACAAAGGGCTCGGCATCCGGCGCGAAGGTCACGTGGACATCCTGGAACGTCAGGCGCGTCACTTTGCTCTCGGGCAGGCCCGTGATGTAAGCAGCAGCCGCGTGGCAGTTAGTAGCCTCGATATCACAAAACGTCGTGGCACCAAAGCCGGGTGTGCGGTCGTCGACGGGCAGCGCCTCGCGAGACTGCACGTAATCGGTCTTGCCGTCCTTGTCGCAGAAGTAGAACGAGTTGACCACGAAGGGCGTGAGCACCTCGTCCATGCGAATGTGCTCGAAGGTGATGCCCTCGTTGACGGCGTCCTTGCCGCGACCGCGACGGGTCTTGACGCGCAGGCCGCGATCCGTGCGCTCGAACAGGCACTTGCTCACGGTAAGGTCCTTGATGCCGCCGGCGGCCTCGGAACCCAGAACCACGGCGCCATGGCCATCGTGCATGTAGCAGTGCGAGATCAGTACGTCGTGCGTTGCGGGGCGAAGCTCAGGCTCAATGCCCAGCTTGCCGCTCTTGATGGCGATGCAGTCGTCGCCCACCGAGAACTGGCAGCCCAAGATGCGAACAAAGCCGCAGCTCTCGGGATCAAAGCCGTCGGTGTTGTGGGAGTTCTTGGGGCCCTCGATGGACAGACAGAGTGCATCGACGTGCTCACACAGGATGGGATGGATGTTCCACGCCGGGCTGTTGCGCACGGTGAAGCCGGCCAAGCTCACGTTCTCACACTCGGATAGGAAGATCATGCGCGGGCGGGCGACCTCGCGGCCCTCCTCCGGGCGAAAGATATTCTTAAAGTCCTTGTTCCACCAGTTGTCCTCGGCAAAATCAGTCTGACCGTCGATCGCGCCGCGACCATAGATGCACACGTCGTGCACGCTCAGACCCGTAAAGGTAGAGCAGTAGGTCGAGAAGCTCTCGCCCTCCCAGCGGCCCAGGGGCAGCATATCGGTGCCGGCATACCCGGCGCCCTCGTTGCCCGTGACCGTGCCCGGAATGTAGGCAAGCGAGGCACGATCGTGGCGGGCCAGCAGCACCGCTCCCTCGGCGAGCTCGATGTTGATATTGCTCTTAAGGAAGAGAGACTTGATGCGATAACTACCGGCGGGGATCAGCACGCGGCCACCCTTGGGGCAAGCCATGATGGCAGCCTGGATGTTGGTGGTGTCATCATGCTCGGCATCGCCCTTGGCGCCACAGTCGCGAACGTTGATGGTAAAGGGCTCAGCCGGCGTGGTGACACCTACGCTCAGCTCACGCTCGCCACAGACAAAACGGACCAGGTTGCGCTTACCGGGGGTCAGGCCGTCGACATAGGTCTCGACCGTATTCGTGGTACCGGCGGGCTCGTCGTTGACAAAGATCTCCCACGTATCGGCGCAGGTAAAGTAACCGCCGTCGTCAAGCTCGATAACCGCCGCGCGCGCGTTGCGCCAGATAACGTTCGTCTCCATGGATTTCTCCCTCAAAAAGATGCTCTAAAGGCAAATTGTACGCTGTTGAAAAAGGGCCGTGCCTGCCGGCGGAATTCCGGTGGCACGGCCCTGTGATTTGGACGATATGTCGGCCTTACTCGGCGGGAGTTACGCTACCGTCCTGGAAGCCAACGTTGTTGTGGGCAAAGCAGTCCTCGTACTTAAAGCCGGAGAGCTCCTCGCAAAGCGCCTTGACCTCGGGCTTGACGTCGGCCATCTTGCCGCCCTCCTTGACGCGGCGGATCTCGTCGCAAAGGACGTCGCACTGCTCCTTGTCGATCTTGATGCCGCGGGCAAGGACAGCCGCGAGCAGGAAGAAGCCGGCGCAGCCGATGAGCATGTAGCCGCAGATGTACAGAGGCACGGTGGCGGGCTGGGTCACGGCGTCGCTGTTGCCGGCGGTCTGAATGAAGCCGGAGGCAGCAAGGACGATGGCCCATGCGTTAACGGCGATAGCCTGGGCGATCTGCTGACAGAGCTGCTGAGCGGAGCTGTAGATGCCCTCGCGACGACGCAGGGTGATGAGCTCATCGACATCGGGGATGTAGTTGAGCAGAACATCGGGCAGGTACTGGAAGCCGACGTAGAAGAACTTCCAGATGGCGAAGATGATGGGGTAGGCGATCATGGCGATGGCGACCGTGGAGGTGCCGTTGATCTGACCAAAGGCGAAGTAGTTGTAGGCGATGATGCACGCAGCGCAACCGACATTTGCGAGGTACCAAGACTTGTGGAAGCCCTTCTTGGCCATGAGGGCGACCCAGATGGCGGTGCAGACGATAGCGACGACCTTGCCAGGCATCTCCATCACGGACTCGTAGGACTTAGGAATCTGCAGGCAGTAAACGATGAAGAAGGACAGGCAGGCAGACCAGCAGGCAGCAGCGAGCTTCGTGGAGACCTGTGCGTACAGGACCTTGCGGAAGGACTTGTTGCGGAAGGTGGAAATAACGTCGATGAAGAACTTCTTGATACCCTCGCCGACGCTCTCGATCTTCTCCTGAGCGACCTCCTCGGGGGTGTGCTCCCACGTGGACAGGTACACGCAGAGCAGCGAGATTGCCATGACCGAAGCGTTGACCGTAGCGATGATGAAGTAGCTGAACGGGTTGGTCTCGCCGAAGGTGCCAAAGCCAAAGCCGACGAGTGCAGCCATCAGGAAGCCGGCGGCGTTACCAAAGAGATGCTTGTAGCCGGTAAGGTACGTACGCTCCTTAAAGTCGTCGGTCATCTCGATGGTAAGCGGCGACAGGTTGGCGGTGCAGAACGTGTACGCGACGTTGTAGATCAGGTACAGCACAAAGTAGTACGGGAAGCCAAACGGCGTAGCCACGAAGATGAGCGGCTCGGCGATCATCATCGGGATGGCCAGCAAGATCCAGAAACGACGACGACCAAAGATGCGGCCGATCTTGGTGGCATAGAAGTTATCGGCCACAAAGCCCATCAGCGGGCAAAGAATGGCGTTGACATAGATGGCAAACGAGCTAATCAGCGCAGCCTCACCTGCAGACAGGCCGCACTCCGTGGACAGGAACAGCACCATGTAGCTGTGCGTAAAGGTCAGGGCACCGGAATTGAGCATACCGCCCATACCAAAGCCCAAGCGCGTCCAGAATGTGATCTTACGCTTTTTTCCGATCTTATTAGTCATCGAGCTCCCTCTCTTTTCTCGATTGTCTTTGAACAAGACATTGAAGTCCACACTGACGTCGGTCTGCGTGGCGTTCAGGGTGAACGTTTAGCTAGATTATGCGCGATTCCTTACGTGAGGTGAACGTTCACTTGCATATTATCCCCGAACGGTCGATTTTTACCGCTGAACGGACACAATTGAGATCCTCACACCTATTTTCTGCTGGTAAGGGTGCCATGCTGGACAGCCATGAGATAGGTGAACGTTTATCAGATTTTCCAACATATTCACTTAACCACGAAACGAAAAAGCCCCGCCGGGAACACTCCCGATGGGGCCGGTGACATCTCGCTATGCTTGGGCGCACTTGCCGCTACAAGCAGACGCCGTCCTTCCAGATACTGATCTCGTGACAGCCACGGCGCTCAGCACTCGTGAGCTTACCGCTCGCCGTCTCCAGCACCAGCTGGTACAGATCGTGGGCGGCCTCGTCGAGCGTGCGCTCACCTGTGGCAATCACGCCGGCGTTAAAGTCCATCCAATTGGCCTTGTGGTCGCACAAACGCTGGTTGGTGAACACTTTGAGCGTAGGCGCCGGCGCGCCAAACGGTGTGCCGCGGCCGGTCGAGAACAGAATCACGTGGCAGCCGGCAGCCGTCAACGCCGTGGTGGATACCATGTCGTTGCCCGGACCGCACAGCATGTTCAGGCCGTGTTTATTTGCCTGGCCGGCATACGGCAGCACGTCGACGATGGGGGCAGATCCGCCCTTTTGCACGCAGCCGCAGCTCTTGTCCTCGAGCGTGGTAATACCGCCGTCCTTGTTGCCGGGACTCGGGTTCTCATAAACGACCTCGCCGTGGCTAATAAAGTAGTCCTTAAATCCATTGAGCATGTCGGAGACAGCGTTAAAGACCTGCTCATTCTCGCAACGGTCGAGCAGGATGCTCTCCGCGCCAAACATCTCGGGCACCTCGGTAAGCACCGACGTGCCGCCACGGGCGACGACCATATCGCTCACGCGACCGATCGTGGGGTTGGCGGTAATGCCCGAAAGACCGTCGGAGCCGCCACACTTAAGACCAATGACCAGCTCGGAGGCCGGAATGGGCTCGCGCTTGGACTGCTTTGCCAGGTCTGCCAGCTCGGCCAGAATCTTGTGACCCTCGATTTGCTCGTCGGCTACATCCTGGCAGGTGAGAAAGCGAACGCGCTCGTGATCGAAGTCACCGAGCTCGTCGAGCACCTGCTGGTGTGTGCAGTTCTCGCAACCGAGCGACAGGAACAGCACGCCGGCCGCATTAGGATGACGCGAGAGCGCCACCAGCAGACGACGCGTCTGGGCATGGTCGGCGCCGGTCTGCGAGCAGCCAAAGGGATGCGGGAAGTAGTAAACACCATCCAGCGAGCCATCGACCAGATCCTGGGCCTGCTCACACATGGCACGGGCGACTTCGTTGACACAGCCGACCGTGGGGATGATCCACAGCTCATTACGCGTCGCGGCACGACCGTCGGCGCGGCGGAAGCCCATAAAGGTCTCAGGCTCAACGGGATCCACGACCGGATGCGTGGGGTTGTAGGCGTACTCGACCTCGCCCGAAAGGTTGGTCTTCACATTGTGCGTGTGGAGCCACTGACCGGGCTGGACATCGCCCGTCACATGGCCGATAGGAAGGCCGTACTTGATGACGTCCTCCCCTGCGGCAATCGCGCGCACCGCCATCTTATGGCCCTGCGGAATATCCTCCACGGCCACGACCTCGCCCACCCCGGGAACCGCGACGGCAGTGCCCTTGGCAAGCGGCGACAGCGCAACGATCACGTTATCGGCCGGATTGATCTGGATAGTATTCATTACAAATGGTCCTAACCCTACAGGTTGAGCAGAAGTCGAGACGCGGGCACGCCGTCCCGCGCCCGCGTCTGCGCCGGAAATTTACGCCTGAGCGTTGGCGAAGGCCTGCTTGGCGCCCTCGGCACGCACGACAGCGAGCGCGCTGACGACAAACTCCTCAAGACCTGCGATCTGCGTAAGGTCCTCGCCCCACATCTGCTCGTTGGTGAGCACGTCGTGCACCAGCTGGGCATCGTCGGCGCCGGCATGGGCGGCGTAGAAGTCGAGCACGAAGGCGTCGTCCTGAGCGGTGTACTCGGTGCCGTCGGAGCGACGCAGGTGCAGGCCGTCGCCCTCGCGGGACACGAGCTCCTGCGTGTAGAAGGAGATGAGCGTAGCGAGGCTCGTCGCCAGGCACTTGGGCAGGTTGCCGGTCTCGGCAACGTAGTCCTTGAGTGTGGGCAGGTCGCGAGCGCGCCACTTAGCCGTGGAGTTGAGGCAGATGGAGAGCAGCGCATGATCAATAAACGGGTTGTCGAAGCGGTTTTCGACGGCGGCGGCAAAGGCCTTGCAGTCCTCGACATCCAAGTCGGCGGCAAGCGTCGGAATGACCTCGTCGTAGAGCATGGTGTTCATGAAGCCGCGAATGGTCTCGTCATGCATGCAGTCGCGCACGATATCAAAGCCGGCAACCCAGGAACCCGGAACGAAGGCGGTGTGGGCACCGTTGAGGATGCGGACCTTGCGCTTTTTGTACGGGGTGACGTCGGGAGTCACAAAGACACCCGGAAGACCAGCCTTCACAAAGGGAAGCTTCTCGGCAAGCGACTCGTCACCCTGGATGCCCCACATCTGAAAGGGCTCGCGCACGGCCAGGAAGGGATCCTCGTAGCCCAGACGCTCAGCCACCGCGGCGGCCTCGGATGCGTCGCGGATACGGCCCGGTACGATGGTGTCGACGAGCGTGGTGCAGACGGTGCAGTCGTTGGCCATCCACTGCGCAAACTCGTCCTCCCAGCCCCAGTCGCTCACATACTGGTTCATGATGCGCAGCAACTCCTCGCCGTTGTGATCGATGAGCTCGCAGGCGAGGACGATGACGCCCGGCTTACCGGCAGCCCAGCGGGTGTGGAGCACCTGGGCAAGCTTGGCGGGGAAGCTCGCAGGTGGCATGTCGTCGGCCTTGCAGGACGGGTCATAGGCGATACCGGCCTCGGTGGTGTTGGAGACGATGATCTCTAGGTCGTCGGAGACAGCGACCTCCATCATGGCGCGGTAGTCGTCCTCACGATACGGGTTAAGGCAGCGGCTGCAGGCGCTGATCACGCGGGACTCGTCAACCGTGTTGCCGTTCTCCTTGCCGCGCACCAGCACGGTGTACAGGTCGTCCTGGGCATTGATGCCGTCGGCAAAGCCAAAGGCACCGCTGATGGGCTGCACCATGACGACCTTGCCGTTCCAGCCGGTGGCCTCGTTGCCCATGTCAAAGAAACGGTCGACGAAGGCGCGCAGGAAATTGCCCTCGCCAAACTGTAGAACCTTCTCGGGAGCGTCCTTGGGCAGCAGATAGCCCTTGTAGCCGATCTTCTCGAGCGCATCGTAGCTGATGTTCTCCATCTGTGTCTCTCCTTAGATAGCTGTTAGCGTGCAAGCAAAACGGGGGCGCCGTGTGTGGCAACGGCGCTCCCGTGTTCGATGTGATTCGATGCGGGCTTAGGCCTCGACGGTGTCCAGGTCAAAGCCAAAGTAGCGGACCGCATTGTTGTAGCTGATGTCGCGCACAACCTCGCCCAGCAGCTCCATGTCGGCCGGGTACTTGCCCTGCTCGACCCACTCGCCGATCACGCTGCACAGCACGCGACGGAAGTACTCGTGGCGCGGATAGGACAGGAAGGAGCGGGAATCGGTAAGCATGCCCACAAAGTTGCCCAACACGCCCTCGTTAGCCAGAGCCGTAAGCTGCTCGCGCATGCCGACCTCGTTGTCGTTGAACCACCAGGCGGAGCCGTTCTGGATCTTACCGGCAGTCGGAGCCTCCTGGAAGCAGCCCATGACGGTATCGATCATGGTGTTATCGATGGGGTTCAGGCTGTACAGGATGGTCTTGGGCAGGCCGCAGGCCTCCTGGATAGAGTTGAGGAAATCGGCGAGCTGGTCGGACGGCGTGTAGTTGGAGATGCAGTCGTAGCCGGTGTCGGGACCGAGTTTGGCGAACATGGCGCGGTTGTTGTCGCGCTTGCAGCCAAAGTGCAGCTGCATGGCCCAGCCCAGACGGACATACTCGCCGGCAACGAACTGCATAAAGGCAGTCTTGTACTTGAGGACCTCTTCCTCGGTAAGCGGCTCGGCAGCCAGACCCTTGGCAAAGATAGCCTCGATCTCGTCGGCGGTAGCCGGGACGTACATAACGTAGTCGAGTGCGTGGTCGGAGGCGCGGCAGCCCAGCTCGTGAGCAACGTCGTAGCGCTTGGAAATGGCAGCCTTCATGCCCTCAAAGTCGCTGACCTCAACGCCGGCAACCTCGGAAAGGTGCTTGCAGTAGTCGGCAAACTCCTGGCCGCGCTCGATGCGCAAAGCGGCATCGGGGCGCATGGCGGGAACGACCTGAACGTCAAAGCTGTCGTCGGCGGCAATCTTCTTGTGCCACTCAAAGCTGTCGGCGGGGTCGTCGGTAGTGCAGATCATGCGGACGTTGGACTGCTTGATCAGGTTGCGGCAGGTAAAGCTAGCCTCAGCGAGCTTGGCGTTGGCAAGGTCCCAGACCTCCTGGGCAGTCTTGCCGTTGAGGACGCCCTCGTAGCCAAAGTAGCGCTTAAGCTCCAGGTGGCTCCACTCAAAGACGGGGTTGCCAACGCAGCGACCCAGGGTCTCGGCCCACTTTTGGAACTTCTCGCGAGCAGGGGCGTCGCCAGTGATAAAACGCTCGTCGACGCCGTTGGCACGCATCAGGCGCCACTTGTAGTGGTCGCCGCCCAGCCAAACCTCGGTGATGTTCTCGAAACGCTTGTCCTCCCAAATCTCCTTAGGAGAAATGTGGCAGTGATAGTCGACGATGGGCATGCCCTCGGCAAAGTTGTGGAACAGCTCCTCGCCGGTCTTGGTGCTCAGCAGGAAATCCTGATCGTCCATAAAGTTTTTCATCAAACAGCCCCTTTGCTGGCAAGGCGGGCGCACGGCGCGCTCGTTATCCTTTAGGTGAACGTTCACTATACTAATCCATTGCACCTCAAAAGGTGAACGTTCACCTAACCACCACGGGGTGAACGGTAGATTTTGCCCGTTCAACGGTTGCTGGGGATGTGACTTGCATGTATTGCGGACTGGTTGGCGTCCCCGAACACCGAACTTGAGCGCTTTTGCTCAGGTGGGTCATGTCCCGACGTACATTTTTGGGAGTATTCAGCATTGGAGCGCGCCGTGCGCCATCCTCAGCGTCCTATTTGGAACGCAGATAGCGCCCGATCGGCATAAAAAGTGCCCCCGATGGCAAATTACGCCATCGGGGGCACTTAAAACAGTCGTTCTGCACCTCATTCAGGGCATGCCAATGCTGAATACTCCCAAAAATGCACGTCGCAAGAGGGGGTACCTGCTCAATCGGCTAAATACCCGCAAGTTCGCAGTAGCGGTCGACATTGCTGGCAAATACCATCTCGACGGCACCCTTCTGGACGGGCACCGTCGGGGTCCTTCCCCACAGCAGATAATCGCCCAGCGTCTTAGCGCCGCGATACGCCAGGCTCGTCGGGTCCTTATAGACAATATTGGTAAAGATACCGCGGCGCAAGGCCAGAGCACTTTCGGGAAACAGGTCGTTGCCGATCACCATGACCTGACCGGCCTTGCCGGTCGAGACGAGCGCGTCGGCAACCACTTCGGAACCAACGGCAAAAACGCTACAGATAAGTTCAGGGGCGTCCGGCGCACTCAAGCGCTTTTCGAGCTCATGCTCGAGTTGTTTGACTTGCGCATGGGCACCTGCAAGATCCTCAACCTGCCATGGAATATCACGTTCGCGCAGGTAATTGTGGAAGGCGCGGGCGGTTAGATAGTGCGAATCGGTATATGGGTCGCCTGTCAAAAGGAGCACGCGGGCGTCGGCCCCAGAAGCATGGACCAGGTTTGCCGCCTGCTCGGCCATAAGGCTGCCTGCCGTCGAATAATCGGCCAAGCTCGCACCCAAACGATTCAAATGCGGACGGTCGCCGTCGACAAGCTCAATCGTCACGCCCGCCTCGGCGATCTGCCCCAAAAGCTCAGTCGCACGATCGTCGCCCGGCGCATAGGCGAGCAAGCCATCAATCTTCTCGCCCACCTGCAGACGCTCGTCGATTTGCTCGAGTGCATCAGCGTAGCCGCCCACGCCAAATTCAACGCGCTCAACCGTAATGCCCCGGTCGATGACCTCCTGTTCAAAGCGATTGCAGCCTTCCCACAGGTAACGGAAAAAGTACGCTCCCTCGCGCGATGCGCGGGGCAGGCAAAACACCAGATTGATATCCTTGCGGCGCAGGCTTGAGGCACTTGTGTTGCGGTGATAGCCCATGGCCTCGGCCTTAGCGTTCACCTTGGCGCGCACGGATTCGCTCACGCCGGCCTTTCCCGTCAGAGCCTTGTGCACGGTATTGATGGAAACGCCAAGCTCGGCGGCTATGTCCTTCATGGTTACGCGAGCGCTCATGCGGTTACTCCGTTATAGATAAGTTGCCAATTAATAGTCCAGTTAACGATACCCCAAAAATACTCTTCGACTCGCCGTACTCTCCCTCAAATGCACAAAGCGCCCCGCGAACGGATGCCCGCGGAGCGCTTGGATGTCCGGACCTTATTTGATACCGCGACCCAAGTCTTCGGCGATTTTGTCTACGCCCTTAAGTGCAGCGCACGTCTTTTTGTTGGAGCAATGCCCCGTGCAAACGCCACCCTGAGCGCAGTCGGCGCAGGTGCCCTTGCGGTAGATGCGCACGCACACGGCGACAAACGCAACGCCGATAACAGCCAGTACAACAATATCGATAGGTGCCATAGCAAGCCTCCTCTAGTTAGCCAGCACTTACTTTACCCCATTCTCCACCTACCAAATAGGGACAGGTTTATTTTGGTCGGTTTTATCTGCGGAAACGCCACATCTTACTTCTGGAGCAAAGCAATCTGTCCCCCATTGCGTCAAAAAGCCCGAGTGTCACTGAGACACCCGGGCTCGTGGAAAGGGGTTGATCCTTATTCGGACTTAGGCGGAAACTGCAGCGGAAGCAGTGTTGGTCTCGTCCTCGTCGGTCCAAGCGTGCTTGGGCATAGGACGGAAAATCTGGAAGAGCATCGCGACCAGCAGCACGATAGCCACAACCGTCCAGAAGCCAAACTGCCCAAGGACAAGCAGGTTATAGAACTGGTTGATGAACAGGCCGATCACCCAAGCGAAGGCGCACTCGTAGCCGAGGGCAATCGCGGTCCACTTGCCGGAATCCATCTGGTTGCGGATGGTACCCATAGCGGCAAAGCACGGAGCGCACAGCAGGTTGAACGCGCCGAAGGCAACGCAGGCGCCCATGGTGGGGAACATGCCGGCAAACGCGGTCCACAGGCTCGGGTCGGTCTCGCCCGCGTCGGCGACGGACAGCAGCGAGCCGGCGGTGGCGACGACGTTCTCCTTGGCGACGAGGCCAGAGACAGTCAGCGCGGTTGCCTGCCAGGTGCTAAAGCCGAGCGGGGCGAAGATCCAAGCGACCAGATTGCCCAGCATGGCGAGCACGGAGTAGTCCATGAACTCCTCGGGGATGCCGTCCATCGCAGGCAGGAAGCCAAAGGAGCCGTTGTAGCTACCAAAGTTGGAGAGGAACCAAACCACGACGGTGGACGCGAAGATGACCGTGCCGGCCTTCTTGATAAAGGCCCAGCAGCGCTCCCACACGTGCAGCGCCCAAGAGCGGATCGCCGGGAAGTGGTAAGCAGGAAGCTCCATAACAAACGGCGTCGGGCGACCGGCGAAGAGCTTGGTCTTCTTGAGCATGAGGCCCGAGGCGATGACGGCAAAGACGCCCAGGAAGTAGAAGAGCGGGCTGATCCACGCGGCGGTGGTGGAAGAATCGCCGATGATGGAACCCATGAGCAGGGCGATGATCGGCAGCTTAGCGCCACAGGGAATGAACGTGGTGGTCATGACCGTCATGCGGCGGTCCTTCTCGTTCTCGATGGTCTTGGTAGCCATGACGCCGGGGACGCCGCAGCCCGAGGACACGAGCATGGGGATAAAGGACTTACCGGACAGGCCAAAGCGGCGGAACACGCGGTCCATGATGAAGGCGACGCGGGCCATGTAGCCGCAGTCCTCCAGGAAGGACAGCATGACGAACAGCAGGAACATCTGCGGCACAAAGCCGAAGATGGCGCCCAGGCCGCCGACGATACCGTCGCAGACCAGCGAATCGACCAGGCCACCGTCCTCGGTGCCGCCCGCCACAAGGGCGTCGTGCACCACGGTGGTGATGCCGGGGACATAGGGGCCGTACTGTGCCGGGTCGACCGAGTCGGCATCGTCGCCCGCAGCCTCGACGGCCGCGTCGTAGGCGTCGCGGCCCTGACCGAGCACGTACCAGCCGTCGGTGCCGAAGAGCTGGTCGTTGGTGAAGTCGGTCACCGTGCCGCCCAAGGTAGAAACGGCGATGTAGTACACGCAGAACATGATGACCACAAAGATCGGCAGACCCAGGATACGGTTGGTAACCACGCGGTCGATCTTCTCGGAAGTGCTCATCTTGGCCGGAGCCTTGGTGAGGCACTCGTCAATGATGTGCGCGATGACGCCATAGCGCTCGCCGGTGATGATGGACTCGGCGTCGTCGTCGCAGTCCTGCTCGCACTGGGCGACCAGCTCCTCCACGCGAGCAGCCTTCTCCTTAGTGAGGTTGATGAGCTTGCAGGCGTCCGCGTCGCGCTCGAACAGCTTGACGGCGTAATAGCGGCGCTTTTTGGCGGGAACGCTTGCCGGCAGATTGTTCTCGATGTGGTCCAGAACGTCCTCGATGGAGGAATCGAACTTGTGCTCCGGCACCTGGCCCTTAGAAGCAGCGGACTTCTTGACCTGATCGAACAGCTCCGTGATGCCCTTGTTCTTAAGAGCGGAGATCATCATGACCGGGCAACCGAGCTTCTTGGAGAGCTTGTCCGTATCGATCTTATCGCCGTTCTTCTCGACCAGGTCGGCCATGTTGAGGGCGACGACCACGGGCAGGCCGGTCTCGATAACCTGAAGCGCCAGGTACAGGTTACGCTCGAGGTTGGTGGCGTCGACCACCTGGACGACAACATCGGGCTCGCCGCTCATGAGGTAATCGCGCGAGCACTGCTCCTCGGGGCTGTAGGGGGAAAGCGAGTAGATGCCAGGGAGGTCCGTGATGGTAACGTTCTTGTCGCTTAGGAGCTTGGCCTCCTTTTTCTCAACCGTGACGCCGGGCCAGTTGCCAACGTAGCCGTTGGCGCCGGTGATCAGGTTGAAAAGCGTGGTCTTGCCGCAGTTGGGGTTACCCGCCAACGCGACATGGATCTGAGAATCCGCCATTCAATCCTTCTTCCTTGTGTGCCTGCGCTGCTTTCTCCGCGCAGGCTGGATAATGTGCTTCAAAGATGCTGCATTAAGTTAGAAAAACCTAACTTTATCTGCAGAAATATGCGCCACGAGTCCTTACTGGACCTCGACGACGGCGGCCTCCTCCTTGCGGATGGAAAGCTCGTAGCCGCGCACGTTGATCTCGACCGGATCACCGAGCGGTGCGACCTTCACGACCTTGAACGAAGTACCCTTGATGAGCCCCAGGTCCATAAGGTGGCGGCGAAGCGCACCCTCACCGTGAAGCTTGACGATGGTGGAGCTCTCGCCCACCTTAACGTCACCCAACGTCTTCATCCTCTTGTCCCCCTTTCGGTTTTTATGAAATGCTGCAGACTAACCGACGGTCATGATGTGCATGGCAACCTTGGAATCGATACCAAAGCGTGCGCCCAGCACGGTGACGATAATATTGGCGCCACTCGAGCTCACCACGTGGATTTCGTTGCCCTCGACAAAGCCGAGGTCCTTGAGGTGGTGTTTCATGTCCTCATTGCCCTTTACACGGGACACGCGCACGGTTTCGCCCGCTTTTACCATCGAAAGCGGCATGGCCGGCATCTGCGGTCCGCAAGACATGAGTGGCTCCTAACGTCAGTTCGTCCTCAACATCGACGCGATAAAAGTTAACCACGTCTATGTTCGCTTTAGTAAACTAGCACGTGGTTAACTTTTTGGAAAGGGTCCCCATTCAGATTTCGAAAAAGTTTCCTATACGAAACAAAAGGGCGCGGCAAAGGACCATCCTTTACCACGCCCTGTCATGCTTAAAGCGAGAGATTTCTGATCGATGTGACACAGGAGGCCTCATCTACGCCCGAAACGCGGAAGATGATGTCCTCGCCGCACTCGCCGTAGAGAGCCATGAGTCCCATGACATCGCGGCCATCCGTGTGGCGGTCGCCGATGCTGACCGACACGTCGCTACGATGCTTGGCAATGATGTCATAGAGCAGCGCAACCGGGCGGGCATGTAATCCCAACGGATCTTTAATCGTCTTTGTAAACTCGACCATGTCCCCTCCCACGACATCGCACATTCGGCCGGCAAAACCCAGCCACGTGGTAGCTATTGTACCGTTAGATGCTTCTCGAGAGCTCCTCTGAACACCTCGTGGTCAAAAAGTGGCAAATACCTTGATTATCGACTTCATCCGAACACCTCCCACAT
The DNA here is from genome assembly GCA_018382125.1 of Collinsella sp. GTDB lineage: Bacteria > Actinomycetota > Coriobacteriia > Coriobacteriales > Coriobacteriaceae > Collinsella. The sequence goes on along the minus strand of JAGZQO010000021.1, from coordinate 63 downwards.
TCATCCGCACATGTGCGGATGAATGTGGGAACCCGATACCCTGAGGGCCGGACCGGCCGGCCC